>NZ_CP045649.1:0-600000 GCF_009557055.1 Nocardioides sp. dk884
CGGACTCGGTCCAGGCGGGATTCACCAAGTCCGGAAAAGTGCCGCTGACCAGCACCGATGTCGACACCATGGCCCTGCGGGACGACCGGAGGGTGCGGTTGGCCCGCCGAGGCGGACCGAGGTCCACAGCCTGTGGACAAAGTTGTGGAGACACCGAGCGTGCGGGTGAGCGAGACGTAGGACACCAAGGAAGGGCAGGAACCCGTGGACCAGGACGCCACCGAGCTCCATGTTGCGTGGCACGGCGTGGTCGAGGACCTCCAGCCCAACCAGCGTGCCTGGCTGCGTGCCAGCGAGCCGGTCACGCTGCACGGCAACACCGCGATCATCGCGGTCGCCAACGACTTCACCCGCGGCCAGCTCGAGGGCCGGCTGCGCGGACAGCTCGAGGACGCGCTCACCGTCGCCTTCGACCGGGAGATCCGGATCGCGGTCACGGTGAACCCCGCCCTCGAGGAGGAGCGCCGCGACGCGGCGGCGGTCGCGCCGCCGCTCGCCGCCGAGCCGGCGTCGACCTCGGCTCCCGAGCGCAACGAGACGTCGAATCTCCATGTCGATATGTCGACAAATATCAGCGACCTCTCGCCCACGCCGGTCGCAGACACCCAGCTGCTCCCGCCGCCGTCCACGGGCCCGAAGCCCTCGGCGCTCGAGACCCGGCTGAACCCGAAGTACACCTTCGAGACCTTCGTCATCGGCTCCTCGAACCGGTTCCCGCACGCCGCCGCCGTCGCGGTGGCCGAGGCACCGGGCAAGGCCTACAACCCGCTGGTCGTCTACGGCGACTCCGGGCTGGGCAAGACGCACCTGCTGCACTCGATCGGGCACTACGTGCGCTCGCTCTACACCGGCGCCAAGGTGCGCTACGTGTCCAGCGAGGAGTTCACCAACGAGTTCATCAACGCGATCCGCGACGACCGGCAGGACCGGTTCAAGCGGCGCTACCGCGATGTCGACGTGCTCCTCATCGACGACATCCAGTTCCTGGAGGGCAAGACCCAGACCCAGGAGGAGTTCTTCCACACCTTCAACACGCTCCACAACGCCAACAAGCAGATCGTGCTGACCAGCGACCGACCGCCCAAGCGCCTCGAGACACTCGAGGACCGGCTGCGCAACCGCTTCGAGTGGGGCCTGATCACCGACGTCCAGCCCCCGGACCTCGAGACCCGCATCGCGATCCTGCGCAAGAAGGCCGCGATGGACCGGCTCACCGCACCCCCGGACGTGCTGGAGTTCATCGCCTCCAAGATCCAGACCAACATCCGCGAGCTCGAGGGCGCGCTGATCCGGGTCACGGCGTTCGCGAACCTCAACCGCCAGGAGGTCGACATGACCCTGGCCGAGATCGTGCTCAAGGACCTGATCCCCGAGGGCGGCGAGCCGGAGATCACCGCCGCGCTGATCATCGCCCAGACCGCGGCGTACTTCGGGCTCTCCATCGAGGAGATCACCGGCCCCAGCCGAGGGCGCCACCTGGTGATGGCGCGTCAGATCGCGATGTACCTGTGCCGCGAGCTCACCGACCTGTCGCTGCCCAAGATCGGCGCCCAGTTCGGCAACCGTGACCACACGACCGTGATGTACGCCGACCGCAAGATCAACCAGCTGCTCGCCGAGCGCCGCGCGGTCTTCAACCAGGTCAGCGAGCTCACCAACCGCGTCAAGATGCAGGCGCGTCAGTCCTGAGCTGACCCGCGTCCCGGTGCCGGGGCGGCGTCGAGGTCCTCCAGCAGCCGACCGAGCAGGTCGCGCAGCTGCGCCGCCTCGGCGGGGGCGAAGGTGAGCCCCTCCACCAGGCGGGCCGGTACGTCGGCCACGCGCTCGCGCAGCGACCACCCCGGCTCGCTCAGCTCGACCAGCACCCGGCGCTCGTCGGCCGCGTCGCGCCGGCGCGTCAGCAGCCCGGCGGCCTCCATCCGCTTGAGCACCGGCGTCAGCGTCCCCGAGTCCAGGCGCAGCCGCCGGCCCAGCCCGGAGACCGTGAGCGGGTCGGCGTCGCGGCCGTTCTCCCACAGCGCCAGCAGGCAGAGGTACTGGGGGTAGGTCAGCCCTGCCTCGGCCAGCAGCGCGCCGTAGCGACGCGTCAGCGCGCGCGTGGCGGCGTACAGGGGGAAGCAGAGCTGGGCGTCGAGGTCGAGCTGAGGGAGGTCGGGGTCGGGCACACCGAAATCCTAGACCCCTTGCCCGATCCAATTGTGCGCAATAGGTTTGCGCGCATGAAGCCTCTCTACACCGCCTCCGCCGTCGCCACCGGCGACGGCCGCAACGGCCACGTCCAGTCCGTCGACCAGATGCTCGACCTCGACGTCCGGATGCCCCCCGAGATGGGCGGCGCCGGCGGCGGCACCAACCCCGAGCAGCTCTTCGCCGCGGGGTACGCCGCGTGCTTCCACTCCGCGCTGCGCGCCGTCGCCGGCAAGGCCGGCGCTGACGTCACCGACTCCGAGGTCGCCGCCGACGTCAGCATCGGCACCCGTGACGACGGCGGCTTCCAGCTCGCCGTCCGCCTCGAGGTCGCACTGCCGGCGGTCGATGAGGAGCGCGCCCGCGAGCTCGTGGAGCAGGCCCACCAGGTCTGCCCGTACTCCAACGCCACCCGCGGAAACATCGACGTGGAGCTCGCGATCGCCTGATCCGACCCCGCCACCGACGGCGAACCACACGAATCCGGCACCCCTCGCAGGGTGTGGACTTCCTGTGGTTCGCCGTCGTCATTTCCGGGAGGGGTTGTGGAGGAACAGTGGTCCGGCGCGGAACTTGTCATTCGACTGCACAGGCGGCCGTGAGCTGTCCGGAGTTCCTCCACACCCCCTGTGGGATTGGATTGAGCGTGCTGACCTGCGTTTATTCAGTTCATCCACAGTTTCCACCGACCCTATGACTCCGACCTACCTCTACATGGATCGATTGCCAGTGAACTTCCACTCGGGCTCCAACCTGGGGACAACCTCTCCGACGACAGGTCGAGACCACCGCCGCACGACCCGGTCGAAGAACAAGTTCTGCCCCACCTCCGCTGCCGGTGCCGACCACGGCGTGGCAGGATGCGGATCCCCAGCAGCCCTCCTCCTCGAAGGACCACCACCGTGAAGTTCCGCGTCGAACGCGACGTGCTCGCCGATGCCGTCGCCTGGGCTGCCCGCAGCCTGCCGGTGCGTCCCAGCGCGCCCGTCCTCGCTGGCCTCCTCATCGAGACCAACGACGAGGGCCTGGTGCTGTCGACGTTCGACTACGAGACCTCCGCCCGCGCCACGCTGCGCGCCGACGTGACCGAGAACGGTCGCGCGCTCGTCAGCGGCCGGCTGCTCGCCGACATCTGCCGCAGCCTCCCGGCCAAGCCGATCGACATGGTGATCGACGGCACCCGCGTCTCGCTGACCTGCGGCTCGGCCCGCTTCAGCCTGCAGACGCTGCCGGTCGATGAGTACCCGACCCTGCCGGACATGCCGACGGCGACCGGCACCGTGCAGAGCGACGTCTTCGCCCACGCCGTCGCCCAGGCCGTGACCGCGGCCGGGCGCGACGACATGCTCCCGGTGCTGACCGGCGTGCGGATCGAGATCGAGGGCTCGACGATCTCGCTGCTGGCCACCGACCGCTTCCGCCTCTCGCACCGCGAGCTCGGCTGGGACCCCCGCACCCCCGACGAGTCGCTCGCCGCGCTGGTGCCGGCGAAGGTGCTCGGCGAGACCGCGAAGTCCCTCACCGCGGGCAGCGAGGTGACCATCGCGCTCGCCGCCAGCGGCGCCGGCGAGGGCATCATCGGCTTCGAGGGCGCCTCGGCCGGCGGCGTACGACGCACGACCACGCGGCTGCTGGACGGGGAGTTCCCCAAGGTCCGCAGCCTGTTCCCCAGCGAGCACCTCACGGTCGCCCGGGTCAAGAAGTCCGAGCTGGTCGAGTCGGTCAAGCGCGTCGCGCTGGTCGCCGAGCGCAACACCGCCGTCCAGCTGAAGTTCAGCGACGGCGTGGTCACCCTCGACGCGGGCTCGGGCGACGAGGCGCAGGCCTCGGAGTCGATCGAGGCGCAGATCGACGGCGAGGACATCGTGACCGGCTTCAACCCGCAGTTCCTGCTCGACGGCCTCACCGCCATCGACGAGGAGCACGTGGAGCTCGCCTTCACCCAGTCCTCCAAGCCGGTCGTCATCAGCGGCGCTCGGGAGGACGGCACCACGCCGGCCTTCCGCTACCTGCTGATGCCGCGCCGGCTGCTCTCCTGAGCCCACGCCTGCCGTCGTCTCACACGCCACGGTCTAGCGTGGGTCGGGCGAAGGACCCCGCAACCACTCCCTGATCTGGAGGAGATGTGTGATGGAGATCGGACTCATCGGCCTGGGCAAGATGGGCGGCAACATGCGCGAGCGGTTGCGCCGCGGCGGGCACACCGTGGTCGGGTTCGACCACGACCCCGAGCGTCGCGACGTCGACTCCCTCGACAAGCTCGTCGCCGCACTGCCCGCACCCCGCGTGGTGTGGGTGATGGTGCCCGCCGGGGAGCCGACCCGGCAGACGATCGCCGACCTCGGGGACCTGCTGGAGGCCGGCGACGTGGTCGTCGACGGCGGCAACTCGCGCTGGACCGACGACATCGCGCACGCCGAGCAGCTCGCCGCCAAGGGCATCGGCTTCGTGGACTGCGGCGTGTCCGGCGGAGTCTGGGGCCTGGAGAACGGCTACGCGCTGATGTACGGCGGCGACCTCGAGCACGTCGCGCTGGTCCAGCCGGCGTTCGACACCCTGCGCCCGGAGGGCGAGTTCGGGTCGGTGCACGCCGGCAAGGTGGGTGCCGGGCACTTCTCCAAGATGGTCCACAACGGCATCGAGTACGCGATCATGCAGTCCTACGCCGAGGGCTGGGAGCTGCTCGAGAAGGTCGACATGGTCGAGAACGTCACCGAGGTGTTCCGCTCCTGGCGCGAGGGCACCGTGATCCGCTCCTGGCTGCTGGACCTGCTGGTCGCCGCGCTCGACGAGCAGCCCAACCTGGAGGGCATCCGCGGCTACGCCGAGGATTCCGGCGAGGGTCGCTGGACCGTCGAGGCCGGCATCGAGCACGCGGTCGCGACCCCCGCGATCACCGCCGCGCTCTACGCCCGGTTCGTCTCCCGCCAGGACGACTCCCCTGCCATGAAGGCGGTCGCGGCGATGCGCAACCAGTTCGGCGGCCACGCGATGCACACCGCGCCGCCGGTCGGCGGCGACGCGCCGGCGGCCGCGGCCGGCGACCCCAGTCCGGTGGAGAGCTAGGCGGCGTTGTACGTCTCGCACCTCACCCTGCACGACTTCCGGTCCTACGCGTCCGTCGAGGTCCCGCTCGAGCCGGGCGTCACGGCGTTCGTCGGGCGCAACGGGCAGGGCAAGACCAACCTCGTGGAGGCGATCGACTACCTCTCGCGGCTGAGCTCGCACCGCGTCGCCTCGGACGCGCCGCTGGTGCGCGCCGGCGCCGAGCGCGCGGTGGTGCGAGCAGCGGTGGTGCGTGACGGTCGTACGGCGGTGCTCGAGGTCGAGCTGATCCCGGGCAAGGCGAACCGGGCGAAGGTCAACCGCTCGGCCCTGCCGCGCTCGCGCGACCTGATCGGCCTGGTGCGCACGGTGGTCTTCTCCCCCGAGGACCTGGTGCTGGTCAAGGGCGACCCGTCGGACCGGCGGCGCTTCCTCGACGACCTGCTGGTGCTGCGCGCGCCGCGCCTGGCGGGGGTCCGCGCCGACTACGACCGGGTGCTGCGGCAGCGCAACTCGCTGCTCAAGACCGCCGGGGCGGCCCGGCGCGGCAGCTCCTCGCAGGAGGCGGCGCTCTCGACGCTCTCGGTGTGGGACGCCCACCTGACCCGCATCGGCGCCGAGCTGCTGGCGCACCGGCTGCGGGTGGTCGAGGACCTCGCGCCGTATGTCGGCAAGGCCTACGAGACCGTCGCGCGGGGCGCGCGCCGCGACGACGCAGCGATTGCCTACCGGCCCAGCCTCGACCTGGACGGGGCACGCGAGCCGGCCGAGCTGGAGGCGGCACTGCTCGCCGAGGTGGAGCGCCGGCGCGGCGACGAGCTCGACCGCGGCGTCTCCCTGGTGGGGCCGCACCGCGACGAGCTGCTGCTCAGCATCGGCCACGGACCCGACGAGAGCCGGCTGCC
The DNA here is from genome assembly GCF_009557055.1 of Nocardioides sp. dk884. Taxonomy (NCBI): domain Bacteria; kingdom Bacillati; phylum Actinomycetota; class Actinomycetes; order Propionibacteriales; family Nocardioidaceae; genus Nocardioides; species Nocardioides sp. dk884. The sequence goes on from NZ_CP045649.1 coordinate 6,138, forward strand.
GGTGAAGGGCTACGCCTCGCACGGCGAGTCGTGGTCCTTCGCGCTGGCGCTGCGCCTGGCCTCCTACGACCTGCTGCGCTCCGAGGGCGACGACCCGATCCTGATCCTCGACGACGTCTTCGCCGAGCTCGACACCGAGCGCCGCGAGCAGCTCGCCGGGCTGGTCGCGGGGGCCGAGCAGGTGCTGGTCACCGCGGCCGTCCCGGAGGACGTGCCGCCCGCGCTCGCCGGCGTGCGGTACGCCGTGGCCGGCGGTGAGGTGCGCCGTGACTCCTGACCCCGACGGCCCGGACGGCCCCGAGGTCCCCGCGCCGGGGACCGGCGGGCTGCTGCCGGAGGCCGCGGAGGAGGTGGAGCGTCGCGACGACGGCCTCGACCTGGCCCGCTCGCTGACCCGGTCGACCGCGTCCAGCTCGCCGGCCGCGCGGCGCCGGCCGCGCTCGAAGTTCCGCGCGCCGGGGCGGGTGAGCGGCTCGCACCCCGACGATCGCGACCCCCAGCTGCTCGACACCACGCTGAGCCGGCTGGTCGGGGACCGCGGCTGGGAGCTCGACCTGCGCATGCAGGGCGTCTTCGGCCGCTGGGAGCAGCTGGTCGGCGCGGAGATCGCACAGCACTGCCAGCCGGAGTCGTTCGCCGATGCCAAGCTGGTGGTCCGCACCGATTCCACCGCCTGGGCGACGCAGCTGAGGCTGCTCGCCCCGAGCCTGGTGAAGCGGCTCAACCAGGAGCTCGGGCACGGCACCGTGAGCGTGATCGACGTGCTCGGACCGCATCTGCCGACCTGGAAGAAGGGCCGGCTCTCGTCCCGGGACGGGCGTGGCCCGCGCGACACCTACGGCTGATCCGTATCGCGGGGGTCGCGCCGCACGGGCGCCCTGGTGGACATACCTCTCCCTGTCCGACCCCCTGTGCGGCGCTTCTCGGGCCGTTTGCGGACCGCCCAGGGGCATCCGGGGGGTCCAGACGACCCCACGGGCGCGGCCCGGTCCGTGTTTCCGGGCGTTCTGGCGGGTAGGATGCTCGTTGGGTCGCCGTGCGCGACCCGTCCCATGTCGGCCCGGCGTTCGCTGGGTCGCGCCCGCGTTTCCAGGAAGAGGTGGCCATGCCAGGGGAGAACGACGTCGAGCAGGGGTCCGGAACGACCCCCGAGACCAGCACCTCCCCCGCAGTCGAGACCACCGAGGACGCGATCCCGGAGGTCACCGGCCTGCGCAGCACCGCCGTCGACACCGAGTACGACGCCTCGGCGATCCAGGTGCTCGAGGGCCTCGAGGCGGTGCGCAAGCGCCCGGGCATGTACATCGGCTCCACCGGTGAGCGCGGCCTGCACCACCTGATCTGGGAGATCATCGACAACGCGGTCGACGAGGCGCTCGCCGGCCACTGCGACCGGATCGTGCTGACCCTGCGCGAGGACGGCGCGATCAGCGTCGAGGACAACGGTCGCGGCATCCCCACCGACACCGCGCCCGGCCAGGACATGCCGGCCGTCACGATGGCCCTCACCATGCTGCACGCCGGCGGCAAGTTCGGCGGCGGCGGCTACAAGGTGTCCGGCGGTCTGCACGGCGTGGGCGTCTCGGTCGTCAACGCGCTGTCCACCCACCTGATCGTCGACGTCAAGAACCGCGGCCACCTGTGGCGCCAGTCCTTCACCATCGGTGAGCCCGACGGCCCGCTCGAGCAGGTCCGCCCGCTCGAGGAGGGCGAGGAGACCGGCACCACGGTGACCTACTGGGCCTCGGAGGAGATCTTCGAGACCACGACGTACTCGTTGGAGACCATCACCAACCGCGTGCGCGAGATGGCCTTCCTCAACAAGGGCCTCGAGATCGTGGTGCGCGACGAGCGCCCCGCGGCCGAGGAGGTCGTCGACGCGGTCGAGGGCGACGCGGTGGCGGATGCCGCCGAGGGCGCCGAGACCGGTGACGGCGCGGCGATCCACCGCGCCCACACCGGCGGGCTCGAGCAGGTCTTCCGCTATGACCGCGGCCTGGTCGACTACGTCGAGCACCTCAACAAGCGCAAGGACAAGGCCAACCCGACGGTCATCTCCTTCGAGGCTGAGACGCCGCCGTCGGTCGAGAACCACATGAGCCTCGAAGTGGCGATGCAGTGGAACACCAGCTTCACCGAGTCGGTCCACACCTTCGCCAACACCATCAACACCCACGAGGGCGGCACCCACGAGGAGGGCTTCCGCGCGGCGCTCACCTCCCTGGTCAACCACTGGGGTGAGGAGTGGGGCCTGATCAAGAAGCCCGAGGACCGGGTCAAGGGCGACGACATCCGCGAGGGCCTGACCGCGATCGTCTCGGTCAAGCTCGGCGAGCCGCAGTTCGAGGGCCAGACCAAGACCAAGCTCGGCAACACCGAGGCCAAGGGCTTCGTCCAGCGCCTGATGAACGACCAGTTCGGCGCCTGGCTGGAGCAGAACCCGGCCGAGGGCAAGGACATCGTGCGCAAGGCCCAGGCGGCGGCGTCGGCGAGGATCGCGGCCCGCAAGGCCCGCGACCTGGCGCGCAACCGCAAGGGCATCCTCGGTGGCGGCGGCCTGCCCGGCAAGCTCTCGGACTGCCAGTCGACGAACCCCGCCGAGTGCGAGGTCTTCATCGTGGAGGGTGACTCCGCAGGCGGCTCGGCGCGCCAGGGCCGCGACCCGCGGATCCAGGCGATCCTGCCGATCCGCGGAAAGATCCTCAACGTCGAGAAGGCCCGCCTGGACCGGATCCTGGGCAACCAGGAGGTGCAGTCCATCGTCTCCGCGATGGGCACCGGCATCCAGGAGGACTTCGACATCGACAAGCTGCGCTACCACAAGGTGGTGCTGATGGCCGACGCCGACGTCGACGGCCACCACATCAACACCCTGCTGCTGACGCTGCTGTTCCGCTTCATGAAGCCGCTGATCGACCACGGCCACGTCTACATGGCCCAGCCGCCGCTGTACCGGCTGCGCTGGAACAAGCCCCACGAGCACGAGTTCGTCTACTCCGACGCCGAGCGCGACGCGCTGATGGCCGCCGGCATCGCCGCGGGCAAGAAGCTGCCCAAGGAGAACCCGGTCCAGCGCTACAAGGGTCTGGGAGAGATGAACGCCAAGGAGCTGTGGGAGACCACGATGGACCCCGACCAGCGGCTGATGCTGCAGGTCACCCTCGAGGACGCCGCGCAGGCCGACGAGATCTTCTCGATCCTGATGGGCGAGGACGTCGAGCAGCGCCGCTCGTTCATCCAGCGCAACGCCAAGGACGTCCGATTCCTCGATATCTAGCTCTCTAGCGCCAGAACTAGATTCCCGTAGACACGACCAGAAAGCTCCATCGTGACTGAGACACCCACCTCCGGCGGCACTCCCCCGATCCCGCCGCCCGGCGGCCGGATCGAGCCCGTCGAGCTCAAGACCTCCATGCAGCGCGCCTACATCGACTACGCGATGGCGGTGATCGTCGGGCGCGCGCTGCCCGACGTACGCGACGGTCTGAAGCCGGTGCACCGCCGCGTGCTCTACGCGATGTACGACGGGGGCTACCGCCCCGACCGCGGCTTCTCCAAGTGCAGCCGCGTCGTCGGTGACGTCATGGGTCAGTACCACCCGCACGGCGACACCGCGATCTACGACACCCTGGTCCGCCTCGCGCAGCCGTGGGTGATGCGCGCGCCGATGATCCAGGGCCAGGGCAACTTCGGCTCGCCGGGCAACGACTCCGCCGCGGCCATGCGGTACACCGAGTGCCGGATGGCGCCGCTGGCGCTGGAGATGGTCCGCGACATCGAGAAGGACACCGTCGACTTCCAGCCGAACTACGACGGTCGCTCCCAGGAGCCGACGGTCCTGCCCTCGCGGATCCCGAACCTGCTGGTCAACGGCTCGGCCGGCATCGCGGTCGGCATGGCGACCAACATCCCGCCGCACAACCTGCGCGAGGTCGCCGAGGGTGCGAAGTGGGCGCTGGAGCACCCCGACGCCACCCGCGAGGAGCTCCAGGACGCGCTCATCGCCCGCATCAAGGGCCCGGACTTCCCCAACGGTGCGCTGATCGTCGGCACCCAGGGCATCGAGCAGGCCTACCGCACCGGTCGCGGCTCGGTCACCCAGCGCGCGGTGATCGAGGTCGACGAGGACGCCAAGGGCCGCACCTGCCTGGTGATCACCGAGCTGCCCTACATGGTCAACCCCGACAACCTCGCGGTGAAGATCGCCGAGCTCGCCGACTCCGGGCGGGTGCAGGGCATCGCCGACGTGCGCGACGACACCTCGGACCGCACCGGCCAGCGCCTCGTCGTCGTGCTCAAGCGCGACGCGGTCGCCCGGGTGGTGCTCAACAACCTGCTCAAGCACACCGAGCTGCAGACCAACTTCAGCGCCAACATGCTGGCGCTGGTCGACGGCGTGCCGCGCACGCTCTCGATCGACCAGTTCATCAGCCACTGGGTCACCCACCAGGTCGAGGTCATCCGCCGGCGCACGGAGTTCCTGCTCCGCGAGGCCGAGGCGCGCGCCCACATCCTGCGCGGCCTGGTCAAGGCCCTCGACATGCTCGACGAGGTCATCGCGCTGATCCGCCGCTCCCCCGAGGTCGACGACGCCCGCCAGGGCCTGATCGCGCTGCTGGAGATCGACGAGCTCCAGGCCAACGCGATCCTCGACATGCAGCTGCGCCGCCTGGCCGCGCTGGAGCGCCAGAAGATCATCGACCAGCTCGCCGCGATCGAGATCGAGATCGCCGACTACCGCGACATCCTCGCCAACGTCGCCCGACAGCGCCAGATCGTCGCCGACGAGCTCGCCGAGATCGTGGAGAAGTACGGCGACGAGCGGCGTACCCAGATCATCGCGGCCTCCGGCGACATGTCGATGGAGGACCTGATCCCCGACGAGGACCTCGTCGTGACGATCACCCGCGGCGGCTACGCCAAGCGCACCCGCGCCGACCAGTACCGCACCCAGAAGCGCGGCGGCAAGGGCGTGCGTGGCGCGACCCTGCGCGGCGACGACGTGGTCGAGCACTTCATCGCGACCAGCAACCACCACTGGCTGCTGTTCTTCACCACCGCGGGCCGGGTCTACCGCACCAAGGCCTACAACCTCCCCGAGGCGCTGCGTGACGCCAAGGGCGGACACGTCGCCGGGCTGCTCTCCTTCCAGCCCGACGAGCACATCGCCCAGGTGCTGGCGATCCGTGACTACGAGCAGGCGCCGTACCTCGTGCTCGCCACGCGCAACGGCCTGGTCAAGAAGACCCGGCTCGGCGACTACAACAGCCCCCGCCAGGCCGGCGTCATCGCGATCAACTTCCGCGACGAGGACGACGAGCTGATCGGTGCCGAGCTGGTGAGCTCCGAGGACGACATCCTGCTGGTCTCCCGCAAGGGCCAGGCGATCCGGTTCCGCGCCGACGACACCCAGCTGCGCCCGATGGGTCGGGCCACCTCCGGTGTGAGCGGCATGAAGTTCCGCGACGGCGACTCGCTGCTCTCGCTCTCGGTGATCCGGGCCGTGCAGGTCGCGGCCGAGGAGGCCGCCGGGCTCTCCGATCACGACGAGGACTCCGCCGGCGTAGAGGCGACCAGCGAGCAGGTCGAGGAGGTGAAGGCGCAGTACGTCTTCACGATCACCGACGGCGGCTTCGCCAAGCGCACCCGGATCAGCGACTACCGCCTGCAGTCCCGCGGCGGTCTGGGCATCAAGGCGATGGCCCTGGCCAATGAGGCGCGCGGCCACCTGGTCGGTGCGTTCATCGTCGAGGACGGCGACGAGGTCCTCTCGATCACCGAGAGCGGCCAGGTCGTACGCAGCCCGATCAACGAGGACTTCCGCCCGACGGGTCGCTCGACGCAGGGCGTGAAGTTCGTGTCGCCCAAGTCCGGGGACTCGGTCAAGGTCGTGGCCCGCTCGATCGAGGCCAAGACCGAGGAGGCCGACGAGGCCGAGCCCGGCGCAGAGCCCGGCGCAGGACCCGACGAGGTCCCGACCAGCGCGTCGCCCGATGAGGACGGCAGTGCAACAATCGTGGGGACCGACACCGACGAGGGTGATGTGGACCCTGGGGATGAGGCCTGATGCCCGACCGTTCCGTCGAGAGCACCTCGACCCGCCTCCCGGCGCAGGGGACTGACGCCGCCCAGAAGCAGGGTGCCAAGCCGAAGGGCCGACCCCAGGTGTCCCCGACGGACGCGCCGACGGGCGAGACCCCCGAGGCTGGGACGGCCGCCGAGACGGACACCGAGAAGACGGCGGTACGCCCCGGACTGGGTGAGCGGATCCAGGCGAAGCTGACCGGTGCCGCTGACGAGCACCGCGCCAGCGCGAGCGCCGGTGCCGGCGCCGAGGCACCCGCTGCGGCCCCGACCGCGTCGGGCCGCCCGCCGCGCCGGGCCCGGTTGCGCCTGACCCGCATCGACCCGTGGTCGGTGATGAAGACGGCGTTCCTGCTCGCGATCGCCTTCGGCGTGGTGACGATCGTGTCGGTGCTGATGGTGTGGTCGGTGCTCGGCGCCGCCGGCGTCTGGGACTCGATCAACTCCTCGGTCCGCGACATCGTCGGCGGCGAGCAGGCCGACGAGTTCAACATCGAGAACTACCTCGGCACCGCGCGCGTGCTCGGTTTCACGACCTTGGTGGCCGTGGTCGACGTCGTACTGCTCACCGCGATCGCGACCCTCGGCGCGTTCCTCTACAACATGGCCGCGGCGCTGCTCGGTGGCATCGAGGTCACCTTGGCCGAGGACAACTGAGGTCTGCGCCACATCCCGCGCGCGGGAGCGGACCTCGTTTTGTCCGCCTCCGCGCGGGTGGGGTAACGTCTCCCCTCGGTTGCCCCGTGCGACCGCGACCGGCTTGTCCGGTTGCGGGCCTATAGCTCAGACGGTTAGAGCGCTTCCCTGATAAGGAAGAGGTCACAGGTTCAAGTCCTGTTAGGCCCACCAGTTCCACCCGCACCGCCAGCTCCACCCACGTCCGCGAAGCGCCGGGAGGCATGATGAAGAAGATCATCCTGGTGGCGCTCGCCGCCCTCGGGGCCGTGGCCGCGAAGCGCAAGATCGACGCGGGCCGCGCCGAGCAGGCTCTCTGGGCCGAGGCGACCGACTCGGTCACCGGCGCCCGTACCGCCGACCGGGTCTGAGCTCGCTCCACCGCTCTTTCCCAGCCGGGGGCCTTGGCGCAATTGGTAGCGCACCTGCTTTGCAAGCAGGGGGTTAGGGGTTCGAGTCCCCTAGGCTCCACTGAAAGACCCGAGGGCTCCACCTCGGGTCTTTCTTCATTTTGGGCCCTTGGAGGCCCTAACCCCCTGCTAAGTCGTATCGGGCTGTGGGGGACTGGTGGGGGATAGCGCTGTGGGCATCGTCTCAAGCGCCATGGACCTTGATCAGCGGCTTCAAAGCCTCGTCGCGGCTCTGGGGCCCGTGGGCGTTGCGCGACCCGACGGGACGCCATAGGGGGCTGGCGGCCTGCAGCAGGCGTGTGTCGGGAGAAGTGGCGTAGAGCTCGAAGTCGTTGAGGAGCTTGCCCAGGACGTGCTGCTTCCTCGTCCCGGGGTCGTTGCTCTGACGACACATGACGAGTTCCGACGGACCTCAGATGAGCTCCCGTTTGATCGCTTCCAGCGCTCACCAAACAGCGGCACGCATGCTACGAAGGTCCGTAGATCGGTCCGTCCCCCCGGGGCGGGCCGAGCGTCATTTCAAGGCTAGATGACGAGTACTGACGGGCGGTGACGAGGCCGATGCACGGGGGAGTGAAGTTCTACCGCGGCTCTGCAGCCGCTGCGCGCTCCTACGTCGAGGCCGACCATTCCCGCGCTGACGACTACTACCTGGCCGAAGGCAGCGGCCTGGCCGAGCACTACCTCGCCGGCCCCGGAGCTGTGCGGCGCGTCGGGGACCTCGACGGCCCGGCATACGAGCGCTGGGTCGGCGGGTACGACGTCCTGACAGACACAGCCAAGGGGCGCCTGCGCGACGACGCACGTGCGCTGCGGTTCGTCGAGGTCGTCGTCAACGGGCCGAAGTCCTGGTCGCTCGCCGCCGCACTCCACCCCGACATCGCCGCGGCGTACGACGCGGCCATGGGTCGGGCCGCGAGCGAGGTGATCGGGTGGGTGGCCGACCATGCCACCACCCGGGTCGGACCACGCGGCCGACAGGTGCAGGTGCCGGTCGAGATGATCGAGGCGGCCGTGGTGCGTCACTACACCTCGCGGGCCGGCGACCCGCACCGCCACCTCCACGTGCAGATCAACGCACGCGTCTTCGCGCGCGGAGCGTGGCGGGGCCTGCACTCGGTTGGCGTCGTCGACAGCATCGAGGCGCTCAACGGCATCGGTCATGCTGCCGTGATGTGCGACCCCGAGTTCCGGGCCGCGCTCGCTGCGCGCGGCTACAGCCTCGACGAGGACGGCGAGATCCAGCAGCTCGCGCCGTACTCCGGCCGGTTCAGTCAGCGCGCGGCCCAGATCAACCGCAACGTCGACCGGTACGAGGCCGCCTGGCGAGCCGAGCACCCAGGCCAGGAACCGGGCCCGCGGCTGCGGCGTACCTGGGATCGGCGCGCGTGGGCGGACGCGCGGCCCGACAAGGTCGTTCCCAAGGACGGCGGCGATCTGGTGACGCGATGGAACGAGGAGCTGCACGACCTCGGCTTCTGTGCGCCGGCGCCGCCGGCTGCCGAGCCATGTTTAAAGGATTTAGAGACATTGAAACGGCGTGCGCCGGCCATCGGCGCGATCAACCGCGACGTGGCAGTCGAGCTGATCCTCCTTCGACTCGACGCCAAGCGGTCGGCATGGAACGCGGCTGACATCCGCGGCGAGGCCGAACGACTGATCGCCTCCGCCGGCGTGGTCGCCGAGCGACCCGTCCGTCGCGAGCTGGTCGAGGACGTCGCCGACCGTGCCGTTGCACGATGCGTGCCGCTGCTGGACCGCGATGACGTCCCGGAGCACGTCCGCAGTCTGACGTCCGAACGTGTCCTCGCCGTCGAAGCCGACCTGGTCGACAGCATCGCTTCACGCTCCACACGGCCGGTCACTGACGCGGTCCGGCTCCGCGGCGTCGCGCACCTGGACCCCGCGCAACAGCGAGTCGTCGCCGCCCTCGCCGGCGACGCCTGCGACGCCGGTCTGATCGTGATCGAAGGCGCCGCCGGCACCGGCAAGACCACCACACTGGCCGCCGCGCGCGACGTTCTCGACGACGCCGATCGCCGGCTCGTGGTGGTCACCCCCACCCTCAAGGCAGCCCAAGCAGCGCAACAGCAGGTCGGCACCGCCGCCTTCTCCGCCGCCTGGCTCATCCATCAGCACGGCTATCGCTGGGACGAGGACGGGCACTGGTCGCAGACCGAGGCCGCGCCCGAGGCCCGCGCCCGACTGCCACCCGGCGATGTCCTCCTCGTCGACGAGGCCGGCATGCTCGACCAGGACACCGCCCGTGCGCTGTTCGCCATCGCCGACCGAGCGCACGCCGTCGTCGCGCTCCTCGGCGATCGCCACCAGCTCCCGGCCGTCGGCCGGGGAGGGGTCCTCGACCTCGCCGCACGCTGGGTGCGACCCGAAGGGCACCACGAGCTCGAGTCGGTCCACCGGTTCCGCGATCCCGCGTACGCCGACCTCAGCCTGCTCATGCGAACCGGGGAGCGGTCCGGTGAGGTCTTCGACGCCCTACTCGAACGCGGCGAGGTCGTCGTCCATGCCACCGAGGTCGAACGCACGGCGGCCCTGGCCATGATCGGCGCCGAGGGCGACCAGCTCGTCATCACCGACACCCGCGAGCAGGTCGGGACCCTCAACTCAGCCATCCGCGACCGCCGCCACGGCGAGCCTGGTGAGCGCACTGGTGAGCTCACCACACGCCGTGGTGAGCAGATCGCGCTCGGCGACCGGGTCGCCACCCGACGCAACGACCGCAACCTCGAAGTGGCCAACCGCGACACCTGGACCGTGGCCGGAGTCGGCGACGACGCCAGCCTGTTCGTCACTGGCCGCGCCGGCCAACGCACCCTGCCGGCTGCGTACGTCAGCGATCACGTCGAGCTCGCGTTCACCACCACCGCCTACGGAGCCCAGGGAGAGACCGTCGACTCCGCACACCTCGCACTCGGCGAGACCACCGGCGCCGCGTCGGCGTACGTCGGGATGACCCGTGGCCGCCACCGCAACGTCGCCCACCTCGTCGCCGAGACGGTCGACGACGCCCGCAGCCAATGGGTCGACATCTTCAACCGCGACCGCGCCGACCTCGGGCCCACGCACGCCGCAGAGAGAGCAGCGGACGACATCGACCGGTACGGACCGAACGTGGGGCCGCCCGCCCTGGGACTTCAGGCTGCGGTCTTGCGCGACGGCCCGCGTCGTCCACCCCCGCCGATTCCGGCTCCTCGACCGAGCTCCCGCGGAGTAGGTCGCTGACCTACTTCCCACGTCGACTGATCGTAGGGATCAGGCCGGTGGACATAGGTGACCAGAGAGGCTGGGGTCCCGACGGCAGCGGTCACAGGTGGCCGATCCGTTGACCGCGATGTCGCTTCTCAAGGCACCGAGTCGTCGAATCCGTCGGCGACCACAGCGAGAGGCGAAGTCATGGTGACCCCCATCGGCATCCCGGACGACTGGGACGACAACAACCTGATCCTGTTCGAGGAGTTCTGCGAGCTCATCCGTACACCGCAGCGCACCGTCCGCGACTGGCGCCGGCGCGGTGTCGGCCCGCGGTGGACCCGCTTCCAGGGAGTGGGCCGGCTCTACATCACCGTCGCCGAGGCCCGACGCTTCCTCGCCCCTGCCTCTGCCACTACCTCCCGGCCGGAGGTGCGTTCCGATGGCTGAGCGGCGCCCTGTCCCGGTCTACCTCAGCCTCGAGGAAGCGGCCGAAGCCATGTCGGTCTCGGTCAAGACCATCCGGCGCTGGATCGCCGCCGGCACGCTTCCGGCCTACCGCTGCGGCAAGCGGGCCATCCGGATCAAGCTCGAAGACCTGGAGGCCGCGCCTCGGCAGATCCCCTCAGCGCGGTGGTGACGGGCGCAACCTAGAGCCGACCCTGCGCCCTGTCCCGGGCGAGGTTCGCGGGTTCCGAGTACGTCTGGACCTGCACGGCGCGAAGCCCCCGGCCTGGCGTTGGCTCGAACTGCCCGGCGACATCGATCTGCCGGTCCGCTGGCGCGAGACCACCGGCGTCGACCTTGCCGTCGCGGCCACCGCCCGCGCGGCGATCGTTGGCCACGGAGGGCCGCCTGGAGAAGCTTGACGATTCTTCCTCCGGTAAGCCACAAATCGATGCCTCGATGCGTCGCTCCGGTTCACCCCGGGCTCTTCGGCGAGCCTGTGGGGTCGGGAGGTTAGGTGCGTGTCGCCCGGACGTAGTAGGAGCCTCGTCGTTCCCCCCGCAGTTCAAGCTCGCCAGCTTCCGTCAGCCGCTTCAGGACGGTACGAGCCTGGCCCGGACTGAGGTGACACAGTTCTGCCGCCTTGCTTCGCGTGATGCTTCCGAACTGGTCTACGTAGGCAAGGATCATGTGCTCCTGCTGGATCGGATCAGTGTCCTGGAGCCGCACGTACTCGCTCGACTGCGCGAGCCGGTAGAACGCTGCCGTCAGGTGGTGTCGCCTATTGCGTCCAGGTCCCCGTGACTCGACGAATCCCATCTCGATGAGGCGGGCGAGGTGGGTCCGAACTGACGACTCGCCCTCGTTGAGCGCCTCGACCAGTTCGCGCGTCGTCTCTGGCCCCATCGCCTTGAGTTCGTGGAGTATCTGCAACTGTGGAAGTAGGAGGACTCGGCCGTCCGCGTCCTCGTACTCGAGTACGAACCGCACCATTTCCAGGTCGGCATCGCTCGTGCTGATCTGCACGATCACGGCGTTGGCGTTCGTCGCTGAGTAGTCCGGAACACCCCGGCCAGTACGCAGCAGTTGAACGTACATCTCGCGGATGCCGCGGCCCGCGCGATCGACGATCCCCGCGCGCTTGAACGCCTCCGCCAGGATCGGGCTGCGTGGCTTCGAATCGTCGAGGAAGTTCTGGAGTGTGATGCCCGCCGGGAATCCACCGGGACTGCGCACGCGGAAGCGGTCCTCGCTGAGTTGCACCGCGACAGGACCGACCTCGGAGTAGTCGCGGTGGACAAGGGCATTAGCGATCGATTCGCGGATGGTTCCATCAGGAACTCTCGGAACGCCGATCCGGTGGAGCCCCACTATCAGCTCCTGCTCGGAGTTGCGGACATCGATAAGTTCGAAGAGGCGCTCGGCAGCTCGGAGCAGGGGAAGTCTGATCGTCTCGTTGGCGGTGACCGTGGTGCCGCGCAACTCTTGGAACACGGCTTCGGCAGTCGGCACGAAACGTTCTAGGGACGTGGATGTACCGAAGAGCAGGATCGCGCCAAGAGTGAGTTCGTTGCCGTGTTCCGGCAGTACGAGACGAAGGCTCCGCAGAAGTTCCTGGTCACTGAGTTCTGCGAGCGTGCGGTCGCCCTTGCCGGCCGCACACATACGGCGGAACCTGTCGAACTCGACGGGGTCGAGGTCCTCGATCCGCGCGCCGCGAGCGGGAGTCGCTGCGTAGTCACGACCCTGTGCCGTCAGTCCTACCGACAACATCTCGTGCAGGGGATAGGCGACGCACTCGGGCTTGCCGTCCGCGCGGAGCGAGCGCCTCACGTACTTGCCGGACTTGGAGCCGACGGGAATCGGTGCCTTGGGTACGTCGATGACTGCTACCGGCAGGCCGTCCAGTTCCACCAGCTCGATCGCCGTTGCCAGCGGCGACTCGGTCCTGTTGAGGATCATCGCTTGGAGCAGGTTTGGCTGCGTGCTCGTGCCGTGCCTGGGCTCCAGCCCGGTGATCCTGCCGTCGTCCTCGACCCCGATCAGCAGCAGGCCGCCGTCGCCGTTCGCCAAGCAGATGACGGCGTCCACGATGTCGTTGTCGCTCATCGCCGACCGCTGGCCGCGCTTGAACTCCACGGTGAAGGATTCACCTGCGGCGACCAGGTCAGCGAGTTCGTCCGGGGTCATGCCGACCATAGTTATACATAGTTATGGCGCTGGCAAGGCGACAGGCTGGTGACCTCCATAAATATGCATAGACCGTTCATTGGCGGGCGTGACTCCAAGCGTCGTACGTCTCGCCGATCCGCTCCGACAGCGCCTTGTCCCGATCGAGGGTGGCGTGCTGGTAGATCGCCATGGCGGCCTGGGATGCGTGGCCGGCACGCGCCTGCAGTTCGGCGGCGGTCGCGCCGTGTTGGCCGGCCAACGTCAGCGCGGTGTGGCGCAGGTGGTGGATGGTCAGGTCCGGGCGCCCGGCCTTCTCCCGCGCCGGCCGGTAGCGGTCCATCAGGTACCGCACGCTCATGTGGTCGGTCCGATCGCCGCCGAACAGCAGTCCAGCCGGACCGGGAGCGGTGTGCTCGAGCAGGTGCTTCTGCAGCATCGGGAGGAACGGCGGCGGGACGTGCACGGTGCGCACTCCGCTGGCGGTCTTCGGTGCGCTGATGACCCGACCGCAGTGGGGGCAGGCGTCCTTGGTCCCAGGGATCACGTCCTTGTCGACCTTGCGGGTCACGCTGACCCGACCGCTGATGCCCTCGACATCGGAGCGTCGCAGCTCCAACAGCTCACCCTGGCGGAGTCCGACGAACGCGGCGAGCACGATGAACAGGCGCAGCCGCTCGGGCATCGCCTCGGTGATGACCGCCAGCTCGTCGAGGGTCGCCGGCACGGCGACCCGCTTCACGCGAGCGGAGCCGGCGCCGCGGATCTTCGGTGGCGCACGGAAGATGAGCTCCTCCTCCTCGGCCGACTGGAGGATCGAGCGCACGAGCCGGTAGGCCGCGGCGTTGCTCGACTCGGTGGCGGGATCGAGCGAGGCGCGCCACTGCTTGATCTCCGACAGGGTGACCTCGATCAGCGGCATCTCATCGAAGTACGGCAGGATCCGCGACCGCAGCAGCTGCCGGTAGTTCCGCTGGGTGGTCGGCCGCAGGCCGCGCTCCACCACGAAGCGCTCGGCAAACGAGCCGAACGTGTTCCAGGCCGCGGCGGCCTGCCGCTTGGACTCCGCCGCCTGGCGGGCCCGGGGCGGAGTCCACTCCTCCCGGTCGACCAACGCCCGCTCGGCGGCAAGCCACGCCTCGGCGTCCATCTTGGTGGCGAGGGTGCGGGAGTAGCGGGTGCCGTCGGGCATGGCATAGCGAGCGCGGTGGGTCACCGTGCCGGTGGCGCTGACCCGCCGCTCGACCTCACCGAAGCCTCGTCGTCTGGCCATCCGAGTGCCGCCCTTCGAGCCCGATCCCTAACCCCCCTGCTTGGTTGGCAACGGGAGTCCCTGTGGGGGACTGGTGGGGGAAAGAATGTCCCCAATGGGGGAATCTTGTCCACCCGTGTCCGACGTTTCTGCAGGTCAGAGCCATCTTGCGCCTGCTCCAGGCCGATTTGCAAGCAGGGGGTTAGGGGTTCGAGTCCCCTAGGCTCCACTGAAGGACCCGGGGGCTCCACCCCGGGTCCTTCTTCATTTTCGGAGTCTTCTGGCCAAGGGCCATCGACCTCGCCGTCACAGCCACCGTCCGCGCGGTGATCCGGTCGACCTGACGCGACAGCGGGCCCGGGGCCCGGTGTCTTTTGGCGCAATTGCTGGGGAAAACACCTCCCCGGGCCGCAGACAGGTATCAATCCCAGCAATTGCGCCGATAAGGACGCACCCCCCGCCGCCCGCCCGAGTGGCGTCGGTCTCGATCGCGCCCGTGGACGTGGGGAAGCCGGGGCCGGCTCCGTACCATGAAGGTCGTGTCCAGACTGCTCGCGCCGCGTGCCTGGGGCGCGCATCTCTTCGCTCTGCTCGCCTTGGTCGTGACCGTGTGGCTCGGGGTGTGGCAGTTCCAGTCGTGGCAGGCCACGCGGGAGGCCGAGGCGGCCGACCTGACCCGGCTCGACCCGGTCCCGCTCGAGGACGTGTTCGGCCCCGACGACCCGTTCCCCGGCGACAAGATCGGCCAGCCGGTGCTGCTCGACGGCACCTGGGTGCCCGACGGCACCGTCTACATCTCCGGGCGCGAGTCGGACGGCGAGGCCGGCTACTGGGTGGTCACGCCGCTGGCGATCGGCGGCGGCGCCGACGCCCCGGCGCTGCCGATCGTGCGTGGCTGGACCGCCGACGTCGACAGCGCGCCCGCGCCGCCGTCCGGTGAGGCCGAGCTGGTGGGCTGGCTGCAGCCGGGCGAGGGCACCACCGAGGTCGACACCGACCGCAGCGACGACATCCTGCCGCAGGTGCGCCTCGCCGACCTGGTGCAGCACGTCGACCAGGACCTCTACGGCGGCTACGCGATCGTCGCCGCGCCCGAGCACGTCGCGGCGGGGAACTGGCCGACCGGCGACCGGGCCACCAACGACGGCTCCGCGGGCCTGGTGCCCGCCGAGCTCGACCAGCTGCCGAAGTCGGAGGCCTTCACCGGCCTGCGCAACTTCCTGTACGCCGTGGAGTGGTGGCTCTTCGCCGCGTTCGTGGTCTTCATCTGGCTGCGCTGGACCCGCGACGAGCTCGCCGAGGAGCGGGCCGAGAGCCTGGGCGCCGTCGGCGCCGGGCCTGACCCCGACGCGGGGGACGACCTCGTCCCGGCGGCCGCCGGGACCGGCACCGCCACCGGCGTGGCCACCGAGCCGGTCACGCCGGTGACGCCCGGGCACTCCCGCACCGACCTGGGCTTCCTGCTCTACCGGGTGATGGCGAGCGTCGTCGGCGTGCTGCTGGTGGTGCTGTGCCTGGTCGGCGTACCGCTGGCCAACTTCGACGGCACCGGCATGTGGGGGCTCTTCGACAGCACCCCCGGCCTGGTCACGCCAGGGTCGTCGGTGCAGCAGTTCGGCGATGAGATCACCACCAACCTCGGGGTGCTGCACGGCTGGCTCTACATGGGCTTCCTGCTCACCGCGATCTCGCTGGCGCGTCGCGAGCGGTGGCCGCTCGGCTTCACCGTCGTCACGCTGCTCTCGGGCACCGTGCCGGTCCTCAGCTTCTGGGCCGAGCACCGGGCGGTCGCCCGGGTGCGTGCCCGCCGCGCGGTCGCCGCGCAGGGCGAGGCCGGGACCGTTGAGACCGCCGCCACGGGAGTACGGTCGGACTCGTGAACCGCTCTCTCGTGGCCTACCGCGTGATGGCCCTCATCGTCGGTGTCCTGCTGATCGTGCTGTGCCTGGTCGGCGTACCGCTGGCCAACTTCGACGGCACCGGCATGTGGGGGATCTTCGACAGCACCCCGAGCTGGGTCGCCCCCGGCGGCTCGGCCCAGGAGGCCGGGGAGTGGATCACCGGCACCCTCGGTGTGCTGCACGGCTGGCTCTACATGGGCTTCCTGATCGCGGCGTTCAACCTCTCGCGCAAGGAGGGCTGGGAGGCCGGCTTCACGATCGTCACCCTGCTCTCCGGCACGGTGCCGGTGCTGAGCTTCTGGGCCGAGCACCGCGCGGTGAAGCGGGTGCGCGCCGACGAGGCCGCCGACCTCGCCGAGGCACAGGCCGCCGCGGCCGCCGCGTCCTCTTCTTCCTCCTCCGGCCCGCGCGGCTGACGGCCCACGGGTCAGGACCGGCGCCGATGAGGACTGCATACGTGCTCGGCGGCGGCGGCGTGCTGGGCGCGGTCGAGGTCGGGATGCTGCGCGCGCTGCTCGAGCGCGACCTGCGCCCTGACCTGGTGCTCGGCACCAGCATCGGCGCCCTCAACGGCGCGCTGGTCGCCCAGGACCCCAGCCTCGCGGTGGTGGACCGGCTCACCGAGCTGTGGCGCACCGCCAACGCCCCCGGCCGCGAGGTGTACGGCGGGCGCCCGCTGGACGCCCTGAAGCGCGCGGTCAGCAGCGGCACCCACGTCTACTCCGCCGAGCCGCTCAAGCAGCGGCTCGTCGAGGAGCTCGGCGACACGACCTTCGCCGAGCTGGCGGTGCCCTTGCAGGTGTGCGCCTCCAGCATCGAGCGTGCGGCGGAGCACTGGTTCGACACCGGCCCGGTCGTGGACGCGGTGATGGCGAGCGCCGCCGTACCCGGGCTGCTGCCCCCGGCCCGGGTCGGCGGGGAGCACTATCTCGACGGCGGCATCGTGAACTCGATCCCTCTCGAGCGTGCCGTGCGCCTCGGCGCGACCCGGATCTTCGTGCTCCAGGTCGGACGGGTCGACCGGCCGCTGACGGTGCCGCGCAAGCCCTGGGACGTCGCCCGGGTCTCCTTCGAGATCGCGCGGCGCCACCGCTTCCACCGCGAGCTGGCCGAGCTGCCCGAGGGCGTGGTCGCGCACGTGCTGCCGGTCGCGGGCACGTCCGAGCGCGACGACAAGCTGCGTTCGGCCTTCGACTTCTCCACGGTGCAGGAGCGCATCGACGACAACCATCGGGTCTCCGCGGCCTACCTCGACGGCCTCGCGTGACGGCCCGCTCGGTGGGCACCTGGCTGCTGCGGCGCTGGGTCCTCGCCCCTGCCGTGATCGGGCTGACCGCGCTGCTGTGGGTGACCGCGCCGCTGTGGCTGGTCGTCACGTTCGCGCTCTCGCCGCTGCTGCCCGGCCACTGGCGCGCGCTGCGGCTGGCCTGGATCGCGCTGCTCTACCTGAGCATCGAGAGCCTGCTCCTGCTGGTGATGCTGGGCTTCTGGGTGTCCTCCGGGTTCGGTGCTCGGCTGCGCACGGCGTACTGGGAGGGCGTGCACTACGACCTGATCCAGGGCGTGATGTGGGTCTTCTTCACCGAGGCCCGGCGGGTGCTGCGGCTGCGGATCGTGACCGACGGGCCGACGCCGGCCGCGCACCCCGGCGTACCGATCCTGGTGTGCTGTCGCCACGCGGGCCCGGGCGACTCCTTCACGCTGATCCACGCGCTGATGCACTGGTACTCGCGCGAGCCGCGGGTCGTCCTCAAGGACACCCTGGCCTGGGACCCGATGATCGACGTGGTGCTGCGGCGGGTGCCTGCGCGGTTCATCTCGCCGAACCCGCGGGCGGGGGAGGACCTGGAGGCGCAGATCGCCTCGCTGGCGCGGGGGCTCGACGAGAACGACGCGTTCGTGATCTTCCCCGAGGGCGGCAACTTCACCCCGCAGCGGCGCGACCGGGCGATCGTGCGGCTCCACCGGCTGGGGATGCACCGGATGGCCCAGCGCGCGGAGGCGATGGAGCACGTGCTGGCGCCCCGGCCCGGCGGGTTCCTCGCCGCGCTGGACGCGGCGCCGGAGGCGGACGTCGTACTCGTGGCGCACACCGGGCTGGACCACCTGCTGACGGTGGGCGACCTGTGGCGCGAGCTGCCGATGGACAAGCAGATCGTGATGCGCTGGTGGCAGGTGCCGCGCGAGGAGATCCCCGACGGCCGTGAGGAGCGCATCGACTGGCTCTACGGGTGGTGGGAGCGCATCGATGCCTGGATCGAGCAGAACCGGCCGGAGGAGCTGCGCCCGCGCTGAACGGGTGAGTCCTCCGACCGGTCCGGGGTGCTCAGGAGCGGCGCTGCTCGTCGAGGTCGACGACCTCGGCGGGGGCGTCCGGCGTGGTCGGCGCGTGCGGAGTCTCGGCCTGGTCGGCCAGCGCCTCGTCGGGCGAGGCCCCGGCCGGGTCGTCCTCCGAGGTCACCTTCGGCGCGCCGGGCGCCTTCGGCGAGGTCGGGCCGGCCGGCGGCGGCGCCGGGACGTAGGAGGACTGCCAGCTGTCGTTGCTGCCGCCCTGGAGCTTCTTGGCCACCACACCCGCGGCACCCGCGACGAGCGCGAGCAGCGCGACCTTGCGCAGCTTGCCGCCCTTCTTCTTCGGGGGCGGCGCGGGGGCGTTGAACTCCGCGATCTTGGCGTCGGCGGCGCTCTTGGCCGCGGCCGCCTTCTCGCCGGCCAACGCGACGCTCGTGGCGATGACCGGTGCGGCCTTGGCGCGCGCGTCGGCGAGTACTGGCGCGGCCTTCTCGCGTGCCTCGACAGCCTGCGCCAGCGCCTTCTCGCGCGCCTCGACGGCTTGCGTGAGCGCCTTCTCGCGGGCGTCGGCGAGCGCGGGGCCTGCCTTCGCACGGACCTCGATCAGGGTGGGGCGGGCGGTGTCGTCGACGAACTCCTGCACGGCGTCGCGTGCATGGGCGACGGCGTGCTCGACCTGGGGACGCACCACCCCGACGTAGGACTCCACGGTCTCGCTCGCCTGCTCGAGAAGGGACTTCTTCTTGCGGAGACGCATCGCGTCACTTCCTCTCGTTCGGTGCTGCCATTCGACCACGTCGCGCAAACGGCCTGTCCAGGATCGACCTTCCGGGTCGGGCTCTGGGTGGGCGTGCAAGGATCGACGGCGCGACGAGCGACGTGAGTCGTTCGTTGTCCAGCAGTACCCAGCCGGCGTACCGAAACAACGCGCCGGCCCATCCAAGACATCGGCACCATCAGAAGGGCAGCCATGGCGCAGCAGCAGGCCATCCTGAAGACCAACCGGGGCGACATCGTCCTCAACCTCTTCCCCGACCACGCACCTGAGACGGTCGCCAACTTCGTCGGTCTCGCGACCGGCGAGAAGAAGTACGACGCGGGCAACGGCCGCAGCGGCCCGTTCTACGACGGCCTCGGCTTCCACCGCGTCATCGACGGGTTCATGATCCAGGGCGGGTGCCCGCTCGGCACCGGCACCGGCGGCCCGGGCTACACGTTCAAGGACGAGCCGCACCCCGAGCTCACCTTCGACAAGCCCTACCTGCTCGCCATGGCCAACGCCGGCCCGGGCACCAACGGCTCGCAGTTCTTCATCACCGTGGGCGCGACCCCGTGGCTGAACTTCAAGCACACGATCTTCGGCGAGGTGGCCGACCAGGCCTCGCGCGACGTCGTCGACGCGATCGCGACCACGAAGACGGGCCCCGGCGACCGCCCGGTCGAGCCGGTCGTCTTCGAGAAGGTCGAGATCGTCGAGGCCTGAGGCCTCGCAGATCCGCACATGAGCGACCCGACGACTCCCCAGGCCGGGGTGCCAGTCTGCTATCGGCACCCCGGCCGGGAGTCGCACATCCGCTGCCAGCGGTGCGGGCGTCCGATCTGCCCGGACTGCATGCGCGACGCCGCGGTGGGCTTCCAGTGCCCCGAGTGCGTCGCCGAGGGCGCGCGCACCACGCGCCAGGCCCGCACGACGTACGGCGGCGTACGCCCGGGGCGGCCCGGGGTCGTCTCGCTCACCCTGATCGGCATCAACCTCGCGGTCTACGCCGCGATCATCGTCACCGGGTGGGGCAACAGCCGGCTGCTCGACTGGCTGATGCTGCGCCCGAAGGGCCTGTGCTTCATCGACCGCCGTGGCGGCTTCGATATCAGCAGCTCCCAGTGCGCCGACGTCCCGAACGGCGAGTGGCTGCCCGGCGTCGTGTCCGGCGCCCCGTGGCAGCTGCTGACCGGTGCGTTCACCCACATCGAGCTGTGGCACATCGGCTTCAACATGCTCGCGCTCTACGTGCTCGGCCCGCAACTGGAGTCGCTGCTGGGCCGCTGGCGCTTCCTCGCGCTCTACCTGCTCAGCGCCCTCGGCGGCTCCGTGGCTGTCATGTGGCTGGGCGCGGAGTACGGCGCGGTCCTCGGCGCGTCGGGCGCCATCTACGGCCTGATGGGCGCGCTGCTCGTCGTCATCCGCAAGATGGGCGGTGACGCCTCGCAGCTGATGCTGTGGATCGGCATCAACGTCGTGATCACTCTCGTCGCCGCGAAGGTCTCCTGGCAGGGCCACCTCGGCGGCTTCGTCGTCGGCGCCGCCGTCGCCGCGGTGCTCGTCTACGCCCCCCGCGGCCCCTCCCGCACCCGGGTCCAGGTGAGCGGCCTCGTCGCCGTCACCGTCCTCATCCTCGCGCTCACCGCCGCCCGTATCGCCCAGCTCGCCTGACCCCTGCGCCGAGTCGGCGCCAATGGCGCGCCCAGTCGGCTCTCGTGGCGGCGCGACGTCGTACGACGGGTCTCAGCTGCGCAGGGTCGCCAGTCGCTCGCGCACCCGGAGGTAGGCCAGCGCCCCCTCGCGTTCGGGCGCGGCGACCCGCACGACCGGCGGATGGCCCATCGCGGGGACGGCGAGGTCCCGGAGTGCATCGTGGTAGGCGCGCTGCGCCTGACGGCCTCTCGGCCCGAACGCCACGGCGCTCTTGGAGGCGCGGTAGCGGTCAGCCCGGGACGCCCAGTCGCGGCACAGGGCGCGGTACTCCCCGCGGTCGAAGCCGAGGGCTGCGGCCTCCGGATAGAGGTCCAAGGTGGCGACCCGTCGGCTGGTGAAGTGCTGGTGCTCGTCCACCTCGATGAACGTCATCGACTCCGGATGCAGGAAGTCGCCCGGGAGCGCGGTGAGCCGCTTGGCCGCCTGGTCCGCCTCCACGCCGCCGAGAGCGGTGAAGATGCGGTGCAGCGCCGGTGCAGCGGCGTGCGCCTCGGCGGGCAGGCCCAGGTGTCCGCGCTGGTTGAGCCAGGGGACGCGCGCTCGCACCAGCACGATCCCGTCGGCCGCCGCCGCATGCTGGAAGGCGTTCTCGGTGTCCCCTTGAGGCATGCGCCGACCCTAGGCCGCTCAGCTCCCGCGGCCGGCAGTTGCCGGATCCGAGCTGCGCAACCACACGCGCCGACTCGGCACGCCACACGCGCCGACTCGGCACGCCGCACGCGCCGACCCGCGCAACCACACGCGCC
Organism: Nocardioides sp. dk884; assembly: GCF_009557055.1. Classification (NCBI taxonomy): domain Bacteria; kingdom Bacillati; phylum Actinomycetota; class Actinomycetes; order Propionibacteriales; family Nocardioidaceae; genus Nocardioides; species Nocardioides sp. dk884. The sequence goes on from NZ_CP045649.1 coordinate 27,797, forward strand.
GACTCGCGCAACCACACGCGCCGACTCGGCGGTGGGGGGCGGGAGAGTTGTCCACAGGGGGAGGTGGGGCGGGTGGGGCCTGTGGGTCTTTCGTACCCAGGTCTCTCCCCAGCTGTGGACAACGCAGTGAAGAGGCAGGCCGGGCGGGGGTGGGCCAAATGAGGGCTGGGGAAATCTGTCCACACCTGTGCAATCACATGTGGATAACTACACGCGTGTAGTTCTCCACAGGGTTCTCCACCGCGGTGCATAACTCTGGTTGTGCACAGGCAGGGGCCCCGAAACGCCGAACGGCCCGCCGCTCAGAGCGACGGGCCGTTCGAGACGAGAAGGGGGGAGGACTACTCCCACTTGGTGGCGTAGGCGAAGCCCACGGCCATGAAGCCGATGCCGACGAAGAGGTTCTTCTGGCCCAGGTCGTTGAAGACGGGGATGCTGGAGAGGTCGTTGCTGAAGATGTAGAACAGGCAGATCCAGACCAGTCCGATGAGGAAGCAGCCGAGCATGCCGACCACCACGCCGTTGCCGCGTCCCAGCGGCGTCGAGGGGTGCGCGGCCAGGATCAGACCGATGAAGACAGCACCGAAACCGATCAGGTAGTTCCAGTTGCCGAGGTCGGCCATGAACGCCGGGGAGCCGGGGTCGCCGGTCTCCGCGCGCACGGCGAGGTAGTAGTAGGCCATCCAGGCGATGCCCGCCACCATGGCCGCGAGCGACACCAGGAACCGCACCGAGAACCGGGGCCCCGCGGTGGGATCGACCAGGTTGCTGTTCGGCTTCGACTTCGACACGCGTCGCTCCTCGTTCATCCACTTGCCGTGGCGTCGGTCCACGGGTCCCCGGCTACCCTAGTGGTCGTGGTATCTGGAACCCACGCGAGGCCGCAACCGCCTGCCGAGCGTCAGCCTGAGGCTCCCGCGCCTTCGGGCCGTCGGTGGCTACGCCGGCCGTTCAGCGCGTGGTCGCTGGGTACCCCCGTCGTCGTGCTGCTGTGCGGCGCACTGTTCATGGTGAGCGCGGAGAACAGCGACGGGACCGACCTGCGACCGGGTCGCTACACCGACCTGGCGTCCCTGGTCGCCTCCGAGTCGCGCGCCTACGAGCGGCTCCAGGAGCGGGTCGATGAGCTGAACGCCGACATCGAGACGCTCACCGGCCAGGTCGACGACCGCGACGTGAACCGCTACCGCGCGCGCATCGACGAGCTCGAGGACCCCGCCGGGATGGTCCCGCAGACCGGGCCCGGGGTCACGGTCACGCTGACCGACAGCGACCCCGAGCTCGCCGACGACGCGGCCCAGAACGCCGACAGCGGTCTGGACGTCAACTGGTTCCTGGTCCACCAGCAGGACATCCAGGCGGTCGTCAACGCCATGTGGAAGGGCGGCGCGAAGGCGGTCACGGTGCAGGGCAAGCGGATCATCTCCACCACCGGCATCAAGTGCGTCGGGAACTCCGTCACCTTGCAGGGACGCCCCTACTCCCCGCCGTACGTCATCACCGGCGTCGGCGACCAGGGCGAGATCATCAACGCCCTGCAGGAGGACAGCTACCTCCAGGAGTACCGCGCCCAGTCCGAGCGTCCCGAGATCGCCATCGGCTGGGACCTCGCCCTCAAGGACGAGGTCACAGCACCGGCGTACGACGGCCTGCTCGACCTGTCGTACGCCGAGCCGATCCGCTGAGCACGGCCGGCTCGCGACGCTCCAGCTGGCTGGGCTGGTCGGTGGGGGTCTCGTCGTCCCCGTCCTCGGGCTCCTCGGTGGGCTCCGTCGGCGAGGGCTCGGCGGTCTCGCTGGGCTCCACGAAGCTCGAGACGGTGATGTAGACGCTCGCGCCGTCGTCGGCCTCCTGACCCGCGGGCGGGTCCTGCTCGATGACGGTGCCCGCCGGCTCCCGGGTGTCGTCGGAGCGCACGACCTTGGGCACGAAGCCGCGCTCGCGGATCTTCTGCTCCGCGATCCGCTGCCGGTCGTTGACGACGTCGGGGACCTGCTCGCGCCCGTCGGAGTAGTAGACGACGACAGTGGTGCCGGTCTGCACCTGGGTGCCGGGGACCGGGTCGGTGCTGACCACCTGGTCGGCCGGCTCGTCGGACTCGGTCTCCTGCAGGTCCGGGACCAGGTCGAGCGCGACCAGCTTGGCGCGCGCCTCGTCGCGGGTGCTGCCGACGATGTCGCCGGGGATGGCCACCTCGGGCTTGCCGGTCGAGACGGTGAAGGTGACGGTCGAGCCGGGATCGACGTAGCGCCCGGCGGCGGGGTCCTGGGTGCCGGGGATGACCCGGTTGGGCCGCACGGTGTCGTGCGGGGCGGTGTCGATCGGACCGACCGCCAACCCCGCCTCACCGATCGCGGCGCGGGCCTGGTTCTCGGTCATGCCGCGCAGGTCCGGCACCTGCTCCTTTGGGGGAGCGCCCGGGAAGAGCTTGGGCCACAGCACGAAGCCGGCCACCACCAGCGCGAGCACCAGCAGCACCGCGGCGATCAGGCCGCCGCGGCCGCGACGCTCCTCGGCCTCGGGCAGCGCCGGGCGCTCGGCGGTCGGGTCGGCGATCGGCGTGCCGGCGACCGCGGTCGGCGCGGTGTCGGGGAGCGGCGGCGGCACCGTGGCCTGCACGGGGTTGCCGGCGAGGTAGCGCTCGATGTCGCTGCGCATCGCCGCGGCCGACTGGTAGCGGTCCTCCAGGCGCTTGGCGAGCGCCTTCATGACGATCGCGTCGACCTCGGGCGGCAGGTCGGTGTCGTGGTCCGACGGGGGCCGGGGCTGTTCCCGCACGTGCTGGTAGGCCACCGCGACCGGGCTGTCGCCGACGAACGGCGGGCGACCGGTGAGCAGCTCGTAGAGCAGGCAGCCCGCGGAGTAGACGTCCGAGCGCGAGTCCACGGTCTCCCCACGCGCCTGCTCGGGGGAGAGGTACTGCGCGGTGCCGACGACGGCGGCGGTCTGGGTCATCGTCGAGGAGGCGTCGCTGATCGCGCGGGCGATGCCGAAGTCCATGACCTTGACGTCGCCGGAGGGGGTCAGCATGACGTTGCCGGGCTTGATGTCGCGGTGGATGATCCCCGCGCGGTGGCTGTAGTCCAGCGCCGAGAGCACGCCGCTGGTGAACTCCAGGGCGCGCTCGGGCAGGATCTTGCGCCCCTCGCGGAGGATCTCGCGCAGCGTCCGGCCGGCGACGTACTCCATCACGATGTAGGGCTGGTAGACCCCTGAGCCGTCGGCCGCCGGCTCCTCGCCGGTGTCGTAGACCGCGACGATCGAGGGGTGGTTGAGCGAGGCCGAGGACTGCGCCTCGCGCCGGAAGCGTGCCTGGAACGTCGCGTCGCTGGCGAGGTCGGTGCGCAGCCGCTTGACGGCCACCACCCGACCCAGACGGGTGTCGACGCCCTTGCGGACCTCGGCCATGCCGCCGCGGCCGAGGAGCTCGCCGAGCTCGTACCGACCGCCCACGACGGTGGGGTTGCTCATCCGGTGGTGCCTCCCTCGGAGGGCTCGGGGGTGTCGTCGTCGGTCGGCGCCGACGAGCTGGGGGTGCGGGGGGTCTGGGTCGGCGTGGCCGGGGGTGCCCCCCAGTAGCGGACGGTGATGAGGGAGCCGCGCTCGACGTCGCCGGAGGGGCTGACGCTCTCGACGGTCCCCTCGGAGCGGTCGCCGGGGTTGTCGATCTCGACCAGCGTCACCTCGAGGCCGAGGCCCCGCAGGGCCGACTCGACCTCGCGGACGTTGCGCCCGATGTAGGTGCCCGCGACGACCTCGACGGTGTCGGGCGCCGGGGGCGCGGAGGTGGTCGGCGGCGGCGCGCTGGTGGTCGGCGGCGCGCTCGTCGTGGTCTCGGTCTGCGTGGGAGAGGGCCGCTCGGTCGGCGAGGAGGTCCGGTTGGGCTCGCGGGTCACGGAGGTGCCGGGCCGCGTCGGCCGCTCGTCGGTCGGGTCCTCGTCGTCGCCTCCGCCGAGCAGGACGAAGAGGAGTATGCCGAGCGCGACGAGCAGGAGCACGGCGAGCACCGGGACCCAGGGGAACCGGCGCTTCTTCTCCTCGCCCTGCTCGTCGGCGTCCGCGAGCGAGGTGCCGCGGGTGGGCGGCGCGAGCGGTGCCGCACCGGTGCTCAGCACCTGGGTCTGCTCTGCGGTCGAGGTCAGCGGCGCGACGCGGGTCGCCTGCTCGTCGGCCGCTGCCGGGTCGCGCAGCGCCGCGGCGAAGGCGGTGCCGTCGGGGTAGCGGGCCGCGGGGTCCTTCTCCAGCGCCCGTCGTACGACGTGGGCCAGCGCGGGCGGCACGCTGTCGGGGAGCTCCGGCACCGGCTCGCGCAGGTGCGCGAGCGCCGTCGCGACAGGGGTGTCGGCCTGGAAGGGGCGGTGCCCGGTCAGGCACTCGAAGGCGACCACGCCGAGGGAGTAGACGTCCGAGGCAGGGGTCGCGACCTCGCCGCGGGCCTGCTCGGGGGAGAGGTACTGCGGGGTGCCCATCACCTGGCCGGTCTGGGTCAGGCCCACCGTGTCGCTGGCGCGCGCGATGCCGAAGTCGGTGATCTTGATCCGGCGGTCCGGGGTGACGAGCAGGTTGGCCGGCTTCACGTCGCGGTGCACGATCCCCGCGGCGTGCGCCGCGCCGAGCGCCGCAGCCGCCTGGGCCAGCAGGTCGCGCGCGGCGTCGGGGTCGAGCGGCTGCCCGGCCCGCAGCAGGTCCGACAGCGGCCGGCCGTCGACGAGCTCCATCACCAGGTAGGGCCGCGGGGCGCCGGAGCCGTCGTCGTTGTGGGCCTCGCCGAAGTCGTACACGGAGGCGATCCCGGGGTGGTGCAGGGCCGCGGCGTGCTGGGCCTCGGTGGCGAAGCGGGCGCGGAAGTCGGCGTTGTCGGCGTACTCGGCCTTGAGCACCTTGATCGCCACGTCGCGGTGCAGCGTGGTGTCGGTGGCGCGCCAGACCACGCCCATGCCGCCGGTCGCGATGCGCGACTCGAGGCGGTAGCGGCCGGCGTCGTCGACGAAGCTGCCGGGACCGGTGCCGGTGGGTGGCGTCGTCATCGCAGCACCGCCTCCATCACGGCCTTGGCGATGGGGCCGCCGATGCGACCGCCCGCGATCTCGCCGCGGTCGATCGCGGCGGACTCGATCATCACCGCGACCGCGACCTGGGGGTCGTCGGCGGGGGCGAAGGACATGAACCAGGCGTACGGAGGGTCGTCGGTGCCGCTCTGGGCGGTACCGGTCTTGCCGGCGACGCTGCGCCCGGGGATGGCCGCGGGGCTCGCGGTGCCGGAATCGACGGTGTAGACCATCATCTTGGTCAGCTCCGCCGCCGTGGCCGGCGAGACGGCCTCGCTGCTGAACTCCTCGATCGGGGTGGTCGCGACCACGTCGAGGTCGGCCGACTGGACCTCGTCGACGACGTAGGGGCGCATGACGGTGCCGTCGTTGGCGATGCCGGCCGCGACCATCGCCATCTGCAGCGGGGTGGCGCGCACCTCGAACTGGCCGATGCCGCTCTGGCCGGTCTCCGCGGCGTCGGCGTTCTCGGGGTAGCGCGAGATCGCCTGCGGGCCGGTGCCCTCGAGGTACTCGCGGTTGAAGCCGAACTTCTCCGCCTGCTCCAGCATCTTGTCCGCCCCGACCTCGACCGCGAGCCGGGCGAAGGTGGTGTTGCACGACTGCGCCATCGCCTGGGTGAACGGGATCCGGTCGGTGCCGCAGGAGCGGCCCTCGTTGTCGATCAGGCCGGTGTCGCCGCTGGTCAGCGGCAGCTGGTAGGTCGACCCGCCGGGCACCAGGTCGTCGGCGGCGGTGTAGTCGCCGCTCTCGATCGCGGCGGCGGCGGTGACCAGCTTGAAGATCGACCCGGGCGGCAGGGTCTTCTGGATGCCACGGTTGAGCAGGGGCTCGGCGGGGTTGTCCCGGAGCTCGGCCCAGTACTTGTTGACCTCGGCGAAGTCGTGCGAGGCCAGCTTGTTGGGGTCGTAGGTCGGCAGCGAGACCATCGCCAGCACCTTGCCGGTGCGCGGCTCCAGGGCCACCACCGAGCCCTCGACGTCGCCGGGCAGCGCCGAGAGCGCCTCGTACGCCGCGTCCTGCGCCGCGCGGTCGATGGTGAGGGCGACGTTGCCGCCCTGGGTGCCGTCGTTGCTGAGCAGGTCGACCAGGCGGGTCACGAAGAGCCGGTCGTCCTCGCCGGAGAGCACGTCGTTCTGGCTGCGCTCGATGCCGCTGGCGCCGTAGGCGTAGGTGAAGTAGCCGGTGAGCGGGGCGTACTTGAACGGCTGGGGGTAGGTGCGCAGGTACTTGTACTGGTCGTCGATCGGGCGGCTGGTGGCCACCGGGTCGCGTCCGACGATGATCGACCCGCGCTCGCGGGAGTACGCCGCGTTGAACACCCGCGCGTTGCCGGCGTGGTCGTTGAGGTCGTCGGCGCGGAAGTACTGCAGATAGGTCACGTTGGCCATCAGGGCCAAGAACAGCACGAGGCAGAAGATCGAGATGGTGCGGATGGGCTTGTTCACGACAGCTTCACCACCTGGGTGGCCTCAGCGTCGGCGGCACCGTCCTCGGGCTCGGCGGACAGGTCCGGCACCGGCCGTCGGGCCTGGTCGGAGATGCGCAGGAGCAGGGCGATGATCACCCAGTTGGCCACGAGGGAGGAGCCTCCGTAGGAGAGGAACGGTGTGGTCAGTCCGGTCAGGGGGATGAGGCGGGTCACGCCGCCGATGACGACGAAGATCTGCAGGGCGAAGACGGCGGCCAGGCCGGTGGCGAGCAGCTTGCCGAAGCCGTCGCGCGAGATCAGCGCCGCGCGCAGCGCCCGCTCGACGATCAGGCCGAACATCAAGAGCACGGCGAGCACGCCGGTCAGCCCGAGCTCCTCGCCGATGGCGGCCATGATGAAGTCGGACTCGGCGTAGGAGATCCGCCACGGGCTGCCCTCGCCGAAGCCGCGGCCGATCAGCCCGCCCCAGGCCATGCCGAACATCGACTCCACGATCTGGCGGCCCTTGTCGCTGGTGCCCTCGCCGTAGTAGGCGAACGGGTCCACCCACAGGTTGACGCGGGTCTGCACGTGGCTGAAGATCGTCGCCGCCACGAAGGCGCCCGCCATGAACAGCAGCCCGCCGACCACCAGCCAGCCGGGCCGCTCGGTGGCGACGTAGAGCATCACCAGGAAGAGCCCGAAGAACAGCAGGCTGGAGCCGAGGTCCTTCTGCAGGACCAGCACCCCGAGGCTGACCGCCCACATCACCAGGATCGGGCCGAGGTCGCGGCCACGGGGCAGGTCGATGAAGAGCACGCGGCGCCCGGCCAGGGCGAGGGCGTCGCGGTGTAGCACGAGGTAGCCGGCGAAGGTGACCACCAGCAGGACCTTCGCGATCTCGCCGGGCTGCAGGCTGAACGGGCCGACGCTGATCCAGATCCGGGCGCCGTTGATCTCGCGGCCGATGCCCGGGACCATCGGCAGGATCAGCAGCACGATCGCGGCCAGGCCGCTGGTGTAGGTGAAGCGCTGCAGCACCCGGTGGTCGCGCAGCACCAGCAAGGTGATGATGAACAGCACCACGCCGACCGTCATCCAGGTCAGCTGCTGGCGCGCGAAGCTGGTCTCGCCGGCGGCCAGGTCGAGGCGGTGGATCACCGCCAGGCCGAGCCCGTTGAGCGCGGCGACCAGCGGCAGCAGCACCGGGTCGGCGTACGGCGCGACGACGCGCACCACGATGTGGGCGAGGATCACCAGCGCGGCCAGCCAGCCGCCGTACCCGACGATGTCGGCGGGGACCTCACCCTGCACCCCGATGCCGACCGCGGCGTAGGCGCCGATGCCGACCACGAGGGCCAGGAAGAGCAGGAACAGCTCCGCGCCCCGGCGCCGCCGGTGCACGAAACCCATGATCGCGCCTTGCTGAGCCATGCCTCAGCCGTCCGTCCTGGCCGCGCTCGGCTCGACCGGTGACATCTCGTCGGCGAGGTTCTGCACGATCGTGCGGGCCCGGTCGCGGTCGTCGGCGGCCATGCCCTCGGCGACCTGATCGCGCAGGTGGTCGGGGAGCCGGTCGACGACGACGTCGGTGGTCTCGTAGGGCTCGGACAGGGAGACGCCGGGCAGGTCGGCGTTGAGGCCGCGGAAGATCACGACCAGGCCGTCCTGCTCGCCGACGAAGTACTGGTGCTGGCTCCACGACCAGGCGGCCGCCGCCGCGATCCAGCCGAGGCCGAGCAGGACGAGGGTCACCATCACGCGGCGCAGCCACAGCAGCCGGTCCGGGGGTCGCGGGGCGTAGCGGGCCTGCTCGGGGTCGATCGGGTCGGCCGGGATCGCGTGCACGTCACCGGGCAGGTCCGGGACCGGCTCCAGCTCGCCGGTGTCGCCGGAGCGGTGGGCGCGGAAGATCCCGGTCATGGGGGCCCGGCCCGGACGGCGGCGCAGCTCGGCGGCTGCGCCGACCAGCATCGGGGCCAGCTCCTCGCCCTCGGCGTCGACGACGGGGGAGCCGTCGTCGGCCACCACGTCGGCGACCACGCAGGTGACGTTGTCGGAGCTGCCGGCCTCGAGAGCGACCCGCACCAGCTCGAGGGCGGCGTACGCCGCGGTGCCGTCGCCGAGCACGGCGGCCAGGCGCGGGTCGGGGAGCACGCCGCTGGCGCCGTCGCTGCACAGCAGCAGCCGGTCGCCGGGGAGCAGGTCGAGCAGGAACAGGTCGGGCTCGGTGTCCCCGGGGCCGCCCAGCGCACGCAGGATCAGGTTGCGGTGGGGGTGGACGCGGGCCTCGTCCTCGGTGATCCGGCCCTCGTCGATCAGGCTCTGGACGAAGGTGTGGTCCTTGGTGAGCTGGCTCAGCTCGCCGTCGCGCAGCAGGTAGGCGCGGCTGTCGCCGACGTGGCCGAACGCGGCGCGGTGGCCGTCGAAGAGCGCGACCGTGGCCGTGGTGCTGGTGCCGTTGAGGGAGGCGTCCTCGTCGACCAGCTCGTTGATCCGGTCGTGGGCGCGGTGCAGCGCGCCGGAGACCAGGCCGAGCAGGTCCTCGGGCGACTCGACCGTCGGCTCGGTGTCCAGGCGGCGCAGCTGGCTGATCGCGGTGGAGGAGGCGATGTCGCCGCGCGCGGCCCCGCCGACGCCGTCGCAGACGGTGAGCAGCCAGGGCCCGGCGTACCCGGAGTCCTGGTTGTCCTTGCGGACCCGGCCCACGTCGGAGACGGCGGCGTAGGAGAGGCGGAGCATCGTGGTGGCCGTCACTTGCGCAGCTCGAGGATCGTCTTGCCGATGCGGACCTGGGTGCCGAGCGTGAGCGTGGTGGGCTGGGTGATCCGGCTGGTGCCGATGTAGGTGCCGTTGGTGGAGCCGAGGTCCTCGACGAACCACTGGTCGCCGGAGGCGGCGATGCGGGCGTGGCGGGTGGAGACGTAGTCGTCGTCGAGGCGGATCGCGGCGTCCGAGCCGCGCCCGATCAGCACCGGGGCGTTGTCGAGGCTGGCCTGCTCCCCGGCGTTGGCGCCCTCGACCACGAGCACGTGGGTGGGCGAGCCGCGCCGGCGGCTGGGCGCCTTGGGCGCCCGCTCCTTCTTCGCCCGAGGACCGCGGCCCCGGTCGGCCTCGGGCACCCGGGCGCCGAACATGTCGGAGCGGATCACCGAGACGGCCGAGAGGACGAAGATCCACAGGATCGCCAGGTAGGCGATCTTGACGAGCAGGAGGGTCAGCTCAGACAACGTGGTCCTCCTCGACCACCCGCACGGTGAGGGTGGTGGTGCCGATCTTCACGACCGAGCCGTCGTGGAGCCGGGCGCGGGGCACCTTCTGCCCGTCGACCAGCATGCCGTTGGTGGAGCCGAGGTCGCGGACCTCGATGTGCAGGTCCGCGGCGCGGCCGGCCTCCTCACCGACACGGAACTCGACATGGCGCCGGCTCACGCCGGGGTCGTTGATCCGCACGTCCGCGTCGGTGCCGCGCCCCACGACCACGCCGGGCGCCTGGAGCGGCTGGCGGGTGCCGTTGACCTCGAGCAGCGCGCGGGCCCGGCGTACCTGGGTCGGGGAGGAGTGGGAGGTGACCTTGGCCTGCACCTGGCTGCGGACCCGGAACCGGCCGGTGGTGAGGTCCTCGGCTCCCTCGAAGGACAGCGTGATCGGCCCCGGGAAGGAGTAGCCCTGCTCGCGGGCGTGCTGCTGCACCTGCGAGACCAGCTCGTCGGCCATCGCGGTGTCGTACGGCGCGAGCCGCTCCAGGTCGGTGGCGGAGAGCTCGACGTGGAAGTCGTTGGGGACCAGACGACGCTCGCGCGAGAGGATCTGCGCGTTGTTGTCGCACTCGCGCTGCAGCGCGGCCGCGATCTCCACCGGCTGCACCGCGGAACGGAAGGCACGGGCGAACGCGCCCGAGATCATCTCTTCCAGGCGCTGCTCGAAGCGCTGCAACCCACGCACGTCGCCTCCTCTCGCCGGAACCCCGGATCGTGCCTCGTGCCGGTCGCGATCCGTGCCGGTTGGCCGCAGACCGAGGACCCCGGACCTGCCGGGGTACGGCCCCGATCGTAGCCATGCCCTCTCGGTCGATCTCGTTACCCGTACGCCGGTTTGGGAATCTCAGCGCGGCTGGGCTAGCCTGACGACGCTTCGGAGCGCGAGTGGCGGAATAGGCAGACGCGCACGGTTCAGGTCCGTGTGTCCGAAAGGACGTGGGGGTTCAACTCCCCCCTCGCGCACAGAAGCGAAAGGCCCCAGGTCGATGACCCGGGGCCTTTCGCCTTTTCTCTGGCTGTTCTCGGCTGGTCCTCGACTGGGCCCGCGGACTCCGGCGCAGAGACCGAGGGCCGGACCCAGGGCAGGTGATCTGCCCCGAGCCCGGCCCAGAGACGTGTGTCGCAGGTCAGCCGGCGGCGCCGAGGTCGACGACCTCGTCCTTCGCAGGGGCCTGCACGTCGAGGGGCTCGTTGAACTCCGAGAAGGTGAAGTGGCCGGGCTCGTCGCCGCCCACGACCTCCAGCTTGAGGATGTAGTGCTTGTCCTCCTCGCTGCCGACCCAGACGGTGGTCTCCTCGCCGTCCTCCTCGGAGACGATCTCGATCGCCGGGGTGCCGTCGAGGTCGGTCTCGCCGACGACCTCGCCCTGGTCCTCTGCCGAGTCGGACTCGTCGTCGTCGAGGTTGTCGAGGAAGTCGTCGAGGTCGCAGATCTCGGTGAAGTCGCCGCCGGGGACCTTCGCCCACTTGTCACCGATCAGCCCGATCAGGGCCTCGGCCTGCTTCTCGCCACCGGGACCCGCGCTCTGGGTCCAGAACTCCTTGGAGCCCTTGAGGTAGGACTCCTGACCGAGCCCGATGATCTCGGCCTCGGCGCCGTCGCTGGTGATGCTGCCGGCGCAGTCACCGGAGGTGGTGAGCCGCAGGTCCAGCGACATCTCGGCGCCGTCGCTGGTGATGGTGCCGGCCATCCGGACCGAGTCGAGCGCCTTCATGTCGGCGATCGCAGCTTCCTGGATCTCCTTCATCGGCTTGTCGGCGAAGCCGTTCTCCGAGGACTTCGACGAGGATTCCCCGGACGAGTCCTTCGACTCCTCGTCGTCGCCGCAGGCGGCCGTGGCAGTGAGCATCACGGCCCCGGCCACGGCTGCGGCCAGGCGGGTACGCCTCTTGTACGTCACGTTGTTCCTCTCAGTTCTGTGGCTTGTCGACCTCAGTGTCTCCTGTGGCCCCTGAGGTCATGCGGGGGGTGATCTCGGCCTCGTGCGCCGGATCCGCGAAACCGCTCCCGGTGCGCCCCCTGCGCTCCTAGGGTGGGTCGACTCTCCAGCGGCGAAGGAAAACCCCGATGTCCACCTCCACGTCGACGTCGGGGCGGCTGTGCGCTGCCCTGGTGTCCGCGCTCCTGCTCCTCACCCTGCCGCTCGCCGCCCCGGGCGCCCGCGCCGACGAACCGGTCCCCGAGCCGTCGGGGCCTTCCGGGCCGATGGTCGTCGGGAACCTCGGTGCCCCGGCGACTGGTGTCACCGGCCGATGGGTCCGCCTCGACGGCGGCTGGACGGTGGTGCGGGACGACGGACGGTTCGCCGTCGCGGCGCCCTCCGCGCCGGCGCGGCTGGTCGTGCTGCAGGAGTACGGCGCGGAGACGTCGCGCCTGCGGATCGAGACGGCACCGACGAACCTCTCGGCCGGGGCCGACCTGGGCGTGCTCGACGTGCCGGTGCTCGAGCCGGTCACCGTGCGGGTGGTCGACGCCGGTGGCCGCGCGGTCCCCGGCGCCGCGGTCACCCACCTGTGGAGCCTGCCGCAGTCCCCGGTGCCGGGTGCGGCGACGTGGGAGCACACCGGGCACGTCCTGTCGCATGGTCTCCCGGTGGAGCGGGCGACCATGGGGGCGTCCCTGACCACCGATGCGTCCGGCGAGGTCAGCCACAGCTTCGCCCGGTCCGCGGACGGCCGGATCCTGTCCGGCTCGGCCTCGTTCACATCCGAGAGGCACCTGCCTACGCACGTGGCGAAGTTGACCGGCGCGCAGCCGCAGCCCGACGGCAGCCTCCTGGTGCGGCTCGCGGACCTGGTGCTCCCCGAGCCGCCGGGTCCGGTCCGCAACCTGCGGGCCACCCCGGGCGATGGCGGGGTGCTCCTGCAGTGGGACCCGCCCGCGGTCGCGGGGACCTGGCGGCACTACGTGGTCACCGACGTCGCCACCGGCGTCGAGCAGAAGGTCATCTCCGAGCACGCACGGGTCGCCGCGCCCAACGGGGTGGCGGGCCGTTTCCGGGTGCGCGCGGTCGGGCTCGGTGGCGAGAGCCCGGAGGCCCTCTCCGCGCCGGTGACGCCGCGACCGCTGCGGGTCCGCCTGGTCGGCCCGCGCGACGGTGCCCTGGTGCGGGGCCCCGCGACGTACCGCGTGGTGTCGTCGCTGCCGCTGGTCTCGCTCGACTGCACGCCACGACGGCCCCAGCGGGTCCGGGTCCGCGGGTGCGCGACGGGGCGGATCACGGTGCGCGCCCAGCGCGTGGCCCGGGTGCGGTTCACGGTGACCGCGCGGGACTCCGTGGGCACCTCGGTGCGCCTGCGTCGGTCCTTCGTCCGACCGGGCTGACCCGTCCCGCCCGCCGCCCGCGGCGGGGAGAGGTCAGTCGTCGGGCTCGTCGTCGGCGCTGCCGAGGTCGACGACCTGGTTCTTGGGCGGCGCCTTCACCTTGAAGGCGTCGTTGAACTCCGAGAACGTGAACTCCCCGGGGTTCTCGCCGTCCTCGACGCGCATCTTGAGGATGTAGTGGCGCCCCTCCTCGGTGCCGACCCAGACCGTCGAGACCTCGGCGTCGTCGTAGATCTTCACCTCCACCGCGGGGGTGTCGGCGACGCTCGTCTCGCCGACGACCTCGGTCTGCGGGTCCGCGGACTCGCTCGCGTCGTCGGGGTCGTCGAGGTCGTCGAGGAACGAGTTGAGGTCGCAGAACTCGTTGAAGTCGCCGCCGGGGATCTTGGCCCACTTGCCTGCGAGCGCCGAGATCAGGGCGTCGGCCTGCTGCCCGGCGTCGTCGCCGGCGCTCTTGCGCCAGAACTCCTCGGTGCCCTTGAGATAGGAGGTGTTGCCGACCCCGATGATCTCGGCGTCCGCGCCGTCGACGGAGACCTTTCCGTCGCAGTCGCCCTGGGCGCTGAGCCGCAGGTCCACCGCCAGCTCCGAGGCGTCGTCGCGCAGCGTGCCGGCCACCCGCACGAACTGCAGGGCGCGCATGTCCTTGACCGCCGCGGCCTGGATCTCCTCCACCGACTTGTCGGCGAAGGCCTCGCTCTCGGAGTCCTCCGAGCCCGAGGCCGACGGGGACGCAGAGGCGTCGGACGCCTCCGAGGCCGACGGGGAGTCCGCGGACGAACCGTCGTCGGAGTCGTCACCGCACGCCGCCACCCCGGTCAGCAACACGGCCCCGGCCACGGCTGCGGCCAGTCTGGTTCGCCTGTTGTACGTCGTCACGTCGTACCTCCTGGGTCCAGGACCGCAGCCGGTCCCGGGTCTGCGAGTGGCGCAGCTGTGGTGCCCTGGGTTCTCCTCAGGCTCTCACGCCGCCCGCCGCCCGTCAGGGCCCGACGCCATGGGTCCTTCGGCACTGGTGCACCTGTATCCCGGGTCGTCGACGGCCCCGGGATACTGGGTCCATGCCCTCCTCGAGCGACCCAGGCCGCACCCGACGGGGCCGCGGGGCGCTGCTCCTGCTGCTCGTGCTGGTGCTGGTGAACGTCCCGACGCTGATCGGCGTGTGGAACCGCCAGCAGGTGGAGCGCTCCGGGGAGGACGTCGCGGCGAAGGTCCTGCAGACCCGGCCCACGGACTCCGGGGTGCTGGTGAGCTTCACCTATCCCAAGGACTCGGGGATCGAGGCGGACACCGCGTACGCCGTCGAGGTGGACCGCGAGACCGGCGAGCGCGCCGGCGAGACGGGCACGCTGAGCGTGCGGGTGCGCCCCGAGAACCCCGCGACGTACGTCGTGGACGGCGAGGTGAGCGACCGCTCCGCGCTGGTGCTGCCGCTCGTCCTCAACGGTCTGGTGCTGCTGATCGCACTGCTGCTGTGGCGGGTGCGCGGGCGGATGCGCCCGGAGCTGGTGCTGCGCGCCGGCGGCGACCTCGAGCCCGGCGAGGCCGAGCCGCTGCTGGAGCGCGTGGCCGGGCTGGAGTACGTCGTGCAGGGCCGGGTCGCCTCGGTGTCGGGCGGCGAGGACGGGGAGGTGCTGCTGGAGGTCGCCGACCGGCGGGTCCGGGTGCTGCTCGACGGGCACGCGAACCCGGTCGAGGTGGGCGCCGACGCCCGGGTGCAGGGGCTCATGGTCGGCTGAGCCCGCGCGCCGCTGACCAGACCGGCTTGCGGGGCACCACCAGACTGGCGCCATGCACACGCTCGCCGACTTCTCCGCCCGCTCCATCGAGGGCCAGGACATCGATCTCGCGGACTACCTCGGCCAGGTGGTCCTGGTCGTCAACACGGCCTCGAAGTGCGGGCTGACCCCGCAGTTCGAGGGTCTGCAGTCGCTCTACGACCGGTTCGGCGAGCAGGGGTTCACCGTGCTCGGCTTCCCCTGCGACCAGTTCCGCGACCAGGAGCTCGACGACGACGCGGAGATCGCGGGGTTCTGCCAGCGCAACTACGGCGTCAGCTTCCCGATGTTCTCCAAGATCGACGTCAACGGCGACGACGCGCACCCGCTCTACCGCTGGCTGCGCGCCGAGCAGAAGGGCGTGCTCAGCGACCGGATCAAGTGGAACTTCACCAAGTTCCTGCTCGACCGGGACGGCACGGTCGTGGCCCGCTACTCGCCCACGACCAAGCCGGAGAAGATCGCCGCGGACATCGAGCGCGCGCTGGGCTGAGACGGCGTACGGCCCAGGAGCACCGGAGTGCGTCCTGGGCCGTACGGCGGGTAGGGCGGGGGTCAGGCGTTGACCGGCTCCCGCTCGTCGAGGTTCATGTGCGGGCGCTCCAGGCTCTCGCCCTCGACGTCCACGTTGGGCAGGATCTTGTCCAGCCAGCTCGGCAGCCACCAGGCCTTCTCGCCGAGCATGTACATCAGCGCCGGGACCAGCGCCATGCGGACCACGAACGCGTCGAGGAACACGGCGACGGCGAGCGCGAAGCCCATCGACTTGATGATCGGCTCGTCGATCAGGATGAAGGCCGCGAAGACCGAGATCATGATCAGGGCCGCCGCGGTCACCACACGGGCGCTGTTGCGGAAGCCGTCGACCACCGCCTCGCGGGTGCTCATGCCGTGCACGTGCGCCTCGCGCATGCGGGTGACCAGGAAGACCTGGTAGTCCATCGCCAGGCCGAACACCAGCCCGATCAGGAAGATCGGCATGAAGCTGACGATCGGCTGGCCCTCCATGATGCCGAACGCGCCCTCCTGGAAGACCGCGACGGTGACGCCGAGGGTGGCGAGCACGGACAGCAGGAAGCCGAACGTCGCGGTGAGCGGCACCAGGATCGAGCGGAAGACCAGCATCAGCAGGATGAACGCGAGGCCGATGACGACGGCCAGGTAGACCGGCAGCGCGTCGTCGAGGCGGTCGGAGACGTCGGTGGTGATCGCGGTCAGGCCGGTGATGCCGATCTCGGCGCCGGTGTCGGACTCGAGGGCGTCCTGGCCGTCGCGCAGCGAGCCCAGCAGGTCCTTGGTGGCCTTGTCCTCGGCGCCGGACTCCGGCGTGATCATCACCTGCGCGCCCGTGGCCGGCTCGGTCACGGCGCCCTTGTCGTCGGTGACCTCGTTGGTGGCGATGATCTGGGCGTTGGCCACGTCGTCCTGGCCGGCGGCCCAGGCGGCGACCTCGCCGAACACCTCGCCGCGCTCCTCGGCGGGCACGTCGCCGGCGTCCACGACCACCAGCAGCGGGGCGTCACGGCCCGGGCCGAACGCCTCGGCGGTCAGGTCGGAGGCCTTGCGGGCGGTGGTGTCGCTCGAGGCGGTGCTGTCGGTCGGGAAGGCGAGGTAGAGCTCCTTCATCGGGATCGCCAGCGCGCCCAGCACGATCACCGAGACCAGGGCGACCGCCCAGGAACGCTTGCCGACGAAGCGGGCCCAGCGCACGCCGTTGTTGACGATCTTGCCGTCGTCCTCGCGGGCGGGGGCGTACTTGCGGACCTGGCCGCCGAAGGCCTTGGACTTCAGCAGGCCGAGGAGCGCCGGCAGCAGTGTGAGCGCGACCAGCACCGCGATGAACACGGTGCTCGCGGCCGCGAGACCCATGGTGGTGAGGAACGGGATGCGGACGACGGCGAGCGCGGCGAGCGCGATGAGGACCGTCAGTCCGGCGAAGACCACCGCGGAGCCGGCGGTGCCGACGGCGACGCCGACCGCCTCCTCGCTGTCGTCGGTGTGGTCGTGCTCGGCGCGGTAGCGGGCCAGGATGAACAGCGCGTAGTCGATGCCGACCGCGAGGCCGATCATCGTGGCGAGCATCGGGGTGGTGGAGCCGATCTCGGTGAACGCGGTCATGGCGGTGACCCCGGCGATGCCGATGCCGATGCCGAACACCGCGGTGAGGATCGGCAGGCCGGCCGCGACCAGCGAGCCGAAGGTGAGGACCAGCACCAGCAGTGCCACGGCGATGCCGACGAGCTCGGAGGTCATGCCGATCTCGAGCATGCCGGTCGAGCCGGAGCCGTTGGCCTCGATCTCGAGACCGTCGACGCGGTGCTCGTCCATGACGTCCCGCAGTGCCTCGATGGTCTCCGGCTCGACGTCGGCGACGGCCTCGACGTCGAACTCGAAGCTGATCTGGCCGACCCGGCCGTCCGGGGACAGCGGCGAGAGCGCCTCGGCGTTGTCCTCCGCGACGTCGCGCGGGGTGCCGGCCTGGGTGGCCTGGTCGACGATCATCTGGCGCTGCTGCTCGGCCGCCTGCACCGGGTTGGCCAGCGGGGCCTTCTCCGGCATCTGCGGCAGCGCGGCCAGGTCCTCGACGAGGTCGTCGACCTCCGCGGCGTACGCCTTGTCGGAGAGGGTGCTGCCCTCCGGGGCTGCGACCACGACGTTGACGGTGGCCTGGTCGAAGGGGTCCTTGGCGCCCGGGAAGAGCTCCGCCTGCATGTCGGCGGCCTTCTCCGAGGGGATGCCCGGGATGGAGAAGGAGTCGCTCATCGGCTTGGACTGGGTGGCCGCGAAGCCGCCGACGGCGACGAGCACGACGAGCCAGCCGACGATGAAGAACGGCCACCGCCGGAAGGCGGTCCTGCCGAGTCGGTACAAGAGGGTGGCCACGGGGGTCTCCTGGAGGAATGGGTGTGGTGCGGGGTGTGCCCGGGAGGGCGGGACGGGCCGAGGCCCGGTGGTCAGGTGGTCAGGTGAAGAGGTCGCGGGCCGCAGCCAGCGTGCGGTCGAACAGGTCGGGGATCGATCGCTCGTCGCCGGCGACGTAGGTCCCGATCGCCGACTCGAAGACGGTGACGAGCAGCCGGACGAGCAGCCGCGCGCGCACGGCGTCGACCCGCCCCTGCTCGCGCTCGACGATCAGGTCGACGAAGCCGCCGACGAACTCCTCGAACCGGTCGATCACCGCCGTGAGCAGGCGCGGCGTCGTGGTGATCAGGTGGGTGATGCGGGCGATGTCCTCGCGGTCCAGCGCGTCGCTCTGGCCGTCGAGCAGCTCGTGGGCGAGCACGGCGAGGTCGTCGACGAGCCGGCCGTGCGGGCCTCCCTCGACGAACCGCGCGCGGGTGTCCTCGGCGATCACGGGTACCGGGCCGAGGACGGCGTCCAGCTTGCCGGGGAAGTAGTTGAACAGCGTGCGGCGCGACAGCGCGGACGCCTCGGCGAGGTCGTCCATGGTGAAGCCGTCGAGACCACGCTCGGCCGTGAGGATCTGGGCGCAGCGCGCGATCCGGATCTCGGTCGCCAGGCGGCGGGCCTCCCGGGTCGAGAGGGCGGGGCTGGTCATGGCGCGATTCTTGCACTATGGCCCAAAGAGTGCAGAAATGTGACGGTGGTCACGGCCCTTGCCTCGGCGGTGGTCGGAGGCGGATCGTGGCCCGATGACCTCTCCTCGCCTGCGCTCCGCCGTCGCCCGAGCGGTGCCGGCACTCACGCTCGTCGTCACGGTGGGTCTCGCGTGCAGCCCGGGGACGGGTGCGGAGTCGGGGCCGGGTGCGGCGGAGGTGGCGCCGCGGGTGTCGGAGTCGGTGGGCGTGGCGCCGGCGGGGGTCCGGCACCGGGTGCTGGCGATCTCGGTCGACGGTCTCGCGCCCGGCGTCGTACGCCGGCTGGGGCCGCAGGGCGCGCCGACGTTCCACCGGCTGCTGCGCCGGGGCGCCTCGACCCTCGAGGCGCGCACCGCTGTCGAGATGACCGTGACCCTGCCCAACCACACGAGCATGCTCACCGGGCGGCGCATCGACGCCGGTCGCGGCGGGCACGGCGTGACCTGGAACGACGACGAATCGGACCGGGTGATCCCGCGTGACGCACGGGGGCGGCGGGTGCAGTCGATCTTCACCCAGGCGCACCGGGCCGGGCTGCGCACGGCGCTCTTCGCGGGCAAGCAGAAGTTCCACACGTTCCCCAACACCTGGCCACGCGCGATCGACCGGGTGCTCGTCGATGACGACCAGGCCCGGCTGGTGCGGGCGGTGCGCCGCGACCTGGTGCGCGGGGGGCGCGCCTTCACCTTCCTGCACCTGCGCGGTCCCGACAGTGCCGGGCACGAGGAGGGCTTCGGCTCCCCGGCGTACGTCGCGGCGGTGCGGGAGGTGGACCGGCAGCTGCGCGGGGTGCTGCGCACGGTGCGCGCCCACCCGCGGCTGCGGCGCGACGTGGTGGTGGTGCTGACCGCCGACCATGGCGGCCGCGGCGACGACGGGCACTACGTGGCGACGCGCGCGGCGAACTTCCGGGTGCCGTTCCTGGTCTGGGGGCGCGACGTGGCCCGCGGCAACCTCTACCGGCTCAGCCCCCGGCGCCAGCACCCAGGCCGGGCCCAGCCGGGCTACGCCCGGCCGCGCCAGCCGGTCCGCAACGGCGACCTCGCCAACCTCGCCGCCGACCTGCTCGGCCTCCCCGCCGTACCCGGCAGCACCATCGGCACCCGCCAGGACCTCCGCGTCCTGCGCTGACCTCCCCCGCGAGTCGGCACGAATGGCGCGCCGAGTCGGCACGAATGGTGCGCCGAGTCGGCACGAATGGTGCGCCGACTCGGCACGAATGGTGCGCCGAGTCGGCACGAATGGTGCGCCGAGTCGGCGCGAATGGCGAAGTTGTCCACAGAAGGCTGTGGAAAAGCTGTGTACAACGCGCGGCCGTGGATCCGCGCGCCAGGTGGCGGCCCCGGGCTGCGGGCATGCGCGGGGTGAGCCCCGGCTTCCCCAGAGTTATCCACAGGTTGTGGAGAGCGCCGCCATGGGCGCCGACTCGCGCAACCACGAGCGCCGACTCGCGCAACCACGAGCGCCGACTCGGCGAGGGAGCAGGGTCAGCCGCGGGCGGCGAGGAGGGCGGCACCGACGATGCCGGCCTCGTTGCGCAGGGTCGCGGGAACGATCTCGGTCTCCAGCTCGAGCAGCGGGAGGAACTCGTCGGCGCGCTTGCTGATCCCGCCGCCGATGACGAAGAGGTCGGGGGAGAAGAGCATCTCCAGGGTGGAGTAGTAGCGCTGGAGCCGCTGCGCCCAGGCCTTCATCGACAGGTCCTCGGCCTTGCGGGCGCTGTTGGCCGCCCGGCTCTCCGCGTCGTGCCCGTCGATCTCGAGGTGTCCGAGCTCGGAGTTGGGGACCAGCACCCCGTCGTGCACCAGCGCCGAGCCGATCCCGGTGCCGAGCGTCGTGACGATCACCAGTCCGCGGCGCCCGCGCGCGGCGCCGTACTCCACCTCGGCGAGGCCGGCGGCGTCGGCGTCGTTGACCACGTGCACCTCTCGCCCGGTCGCCTCGCTGAAGAGCGCGTCGGCGTCGGTGCCGAGCCAGGAGCGGTCGATGTTGGCGGCCGAGTGCACCACCCCGTGTCGTACGACGCCGGGGACCGTCACCCCCACCCGGCCCGTCGCCTCGGGGAACCGCTCGAGCAGGGCGGCGACGGTCGCGGCGACCGCCTCCGGGGTGGAGGGCTTGGGGGTCTCGACGCGGGCGCGCTCGCCGGGCTCACCGGTTGCGAGGTCGACCGGGGCGCACTTGATGCCGCTGCCGCCGAAGTCGATGCCGACCGGCGCTCCCTGGCCGGGGGAGCCCGGGGAGTCCGGGGAGCCTGGAGTGAGTGGGGTGCCCATGAACTCACGGTAGAGCCTGCCTCCACTTGACAGAAACAACCCTCTTGTCAAGCAGGTTGACATTCCCTAGGGTCTTGTCAAGCACGTGGCATGACCGCCGCCACACTCGCGGCCCGATCTCGCAGGAGGCTCCATGACGGTCCAGAGCACCATCCCGCCCGGCTCGACCGAGAAGTGGCGCGACCCCAAGCGCCGCCTGTGGCTCATCGGGCTGGTGGTGCCCTCCCTGGCGTTCGTGGCGTACGCCGGCTGGGGGCTCACCGGCTTCGGCGGGTTCTTCTGGATCGGGCCGATCGTGATCCTCGGGGTGGTCCCGGTGATCGACCTGCTCACCGGCCTGGATCGCTCCAACCCGCCCGACGACGTGATCGAGCAGCTGGAGCAGGACCGCTACTACCGCTGGATCACCTATCTCTTCCTCCCCGTGCAGTACGTCGGCTTCCTCGGCGCGATGTATCTCGTGGCGCGCGGCGACCCTTTCCTCGGTCAGGGCGACCTCGCGACCTGGGAGAAGATCGGCCTGGCGGTCTCGATCGGCTGCATCGGCGGGATCGGCATCAACACCGCCCACGAGCTCGGTCACAAGAAGGAGAGCCACGAGCGCTGGCTGTCCAAGATCGCGCTGGCGCAGAGCTTCTACGGCCACTTCTACATCGAGCACAACCGCGGCCACCACGTGCGGGTCGCGACCCCCGAGGACCCGGCGAGCAGCCGGCTCGGCGAGAGCTTCTACGCGTTCTGGCCGCGCACCGTGCTCGGCTCGCTCAAGAGCGCCTGGCGCCTGGAGAAGCGCCGCTACGCACGGCGCCAGCAGCACCCGTTCCGCCTGGGCAACGACGTCCTCAACGCCTGGGCGATGTCGGTGGTGCTGTGGGCCGCGGTCATGGTCTGGCTCGGTCCGGGCCTGCTGCCCTACCTGGTGATCCAGGCCGTCGTCGGCTTCTCGCTGCTCGAGGTCGTGAACTACCTGGAGCACTACGGGATGCTGCGCCAGAAGGTCGGCGTCGGGAAGCGCGAGCGCTACGAGCGCGTCGACCCCTCGCACTCGTGGAACTCCAACAACATCGCCACCAACGTGCTGCTCTACCACCTCCAGCGCCACAGCGACCACCACGCGAACCCCACCCGGCGCTATCAGACCCTGCGCGACTTCGAGGAGAGCCCGGTGCTTCCGACCGGGTACGCCGGGATGATCGTGCTGGCGCTCGTCCCGCCGCTGTGGCGCCGGGTGATGGACCCCCGGGTGCTCGCGCACGTCGACGGCGACGTCACCCGCGCCAACATCTCCCCGCGCCGCCGCGAGCAGGTGCTCGCGGCGTACCCGCCGCCGGTCGTGGAGACGGTCGACGCGCCGCGCGCCGACGTGACGGCGGTCGATGCCGACGAGGTGCTCGCCGCGGCCTGCCCGAGCTGCGAGTACGTCTACGAGGTCGCCGCGGGCGACGAGCACGAGGGCTTCGCGGCCGGCACCGCGTGGGCCGACATCCCCGCCGACTGGTGCTGCCCGGACTGCGGGGTGCGCGAGAAGGTCGACTTCGTGCCCCGCGAGCGGGCGATGACCGGCTGAGCCGTACGGCGGCCGGGCCGGCGCGGGGGAGCTCTTCCTAGACTGGTGCCATGTCCCTGACCACTCGCGAGCGAGTCCTCGATGCTGCGGTGGTGATGACGACCGAGGAAGGCTGGGCGAAGGTCACCATGGCCCGGCTCGCCGACCGGGTCGGGGTCAGCCGGCAGACGGTGCACAACGAGATGGGCACCAAGGCCGGCCTGGCCGAGGCGATGGTCCAGCGCGAGCTCCAGCGGTTCCTCAGCGAGGTCAGCGCGGCCTTCGACGCGCACCCCGACGACCTGGTCGCCGCGGTGCGCGCGGCCTCCCTCGGCGTGCTCGAGCACGCTCAGGACAACCGGCTGCTGCACGCGGTCGTCTCCGCCACCCACGGCGCGGACACCGAGCTGCTGCCGCTGCTGACCACCCACTCGGCGTCGCTGCTCGCCGGCGCCAAGGCGGTGGTCGCGCTCCGGGTCGCGGCGTACGACGTGGCGCTGGTGCCGGTCGAGCTCGACGCCGGTATCGACATGATCGTCCGGGTCGTGCTCAGCCACGTCATGCAGCCCTCCGGTACGCCCGCCGCCACCGCCGACTCGATCGCGTGGGTCGCCGCGCGGGTGCTGGGCGCCGAGGTGCCGGGCCGTTAGATCTGGGCCGCCGGCTCAGCGCTCGACGCGGATTCCTAGGGCGTCGGCGAGCGCCGGCGCGAGCCGGGAGAGCTGGTCCGGGCTGACGGTCGCGCCGCGCAGGTCGAGCAGCCCGTCGACGACCGCGAGGTCGGCGCCGCGCAGGTCGAGGTCGCTCAGCGTGCTGCCGCGGACGTCGAGCTGCGCCACCCGGGTGTCGGTGAGCCGCACCCGCCGCGCCTTGGCGCTGCTGAGGTCGAGCTCCTCGATCAGGCAGTCGGTGAACGCCACGTCGAGCAACTCGGCGCCGCGCAGGTTGACGAAGCTCAGCTTGCACCCGACGAAGTGCACCGAGCGCCACTGCGACTCGTAGGCCTCCAGAGACCCCAGTCGCCCGCTCACGCGTACGTCGCGCCACTGCCCGCGCGCGGCACGCACGACCGGCATGACGACGCGGTCCAGGTGCACCTCCGAGAGCCGGGCGCCCTTGAGGTCGGTCTCGTCGGCGGAGACGCTGCTCAGCTGGGTGGACGCCAGCACGGCGCCGGTCAGGTCGAGGTGGCGCAGGGTGAGGTCGGCGTACCGCACCGACTCCAGGTCGGCGTTCCGCCGCAGGTCCGCGGGGTCACCCTCGGCGAGGGTGCCGAGCCGGAGGTCGTCGATCTGGGGCGGCCGGGTGGACTTGCGGGCGGGGGGCAACGCGCGCTCCTTGGCAGGGGGTGGCTCAGCGGTGGGTGGGGTCCTGGGGCTCGCTCGGCGCCGGCGGGCGGGCGGCAAGGAGGGCCGGGTTCATGCGGATCGCGTCGTTCACGCCGTACCGCACGGCGAGCCGGATGATCCAGAACACCGCCCAGACGCAGGCGAGGGCGAAGACGGCGGTGAAGAGCGGGAGGGCGAGGGTGAAGAGCGGGAGGTCGAGGGTCTCGGACACCGGCCAAGAGTAGGTGCGGGCGGCCTGCGCACCTCTTTTCCCGGCCGCGGGCCATGGCGGTCGCGCCGGTGCCGGCGCTAGCGTCACGGGGATGGTGACCTACCGCTTCCTCGACGGCTTGGGAGAGACGCTGCTCGAGCGCGAGTTCGTCGACCACGCCGCGGCTCTTGGCTGGGCCGCCGAGGAGGACGAGCTCGACGAGGACGTGCAACGGGTCGAGTACCGCGGGCCGGATGGTGACTGGCGGTGGGCCGGGCCGTTGTTGGGGTGAGGTGGTACTGCGTTCGCGGTGAGATGACTCCAGGAAGTGCAGTATCGCGTCGCCCGGATCTCGGCGGAATGGGCTCGATCCTTCCAAGCGACCGTGGTGGCGGCCTACGCGCACATCCTCACTCGACGTTCGTGGCGACTCATGGCCAAGCGATCTGGCACCTGCGCGGGGCCTGGTCGCGTTTCAGTTCGGCGCGTCCGTCTCCATGCCCTCACCAGTGTCGTGGTCTTCGACGACTTCCACCCCGACTCCGTCGACGACTTTGATCAGTGCAAGAAGTTGTTCGGCGACCGCATCCTCGGTCGCGCCGCGCTCGGCTCCAAGGGGGAGACCAAGCGGAACGAGTACATCTCGACCGTCGGTGGGCCGCGGATAGTTCTCGATTCCGGCGGCCGTCATTGCTTCGGACAACAGTGAGACGTCCTGCGCGGTCTTTGATTGTGCTTGCGCGAACAAGGGGCCAGGCCCGTAGTGCCCCCATTGGGTCAGCCAGATACCCACCCAAAGCTTGTTTCCTTTCGGGGTCGTGACGTATCTGCCTGGGCCGGCGTCGCTACTTCCGTTCTTGGTCTTACCGGTCGAGGTTCGGTTGGCGACCGTACGAACCAAGTCCGTCAGCGCCGATAGTTGTCGGCCAACACGCTGAGGTAGGTCTCCGGGCACTGGGGGCACCCACCCTGTACGAGTCCGCCACTCCACGAGACCCCGAACCTGGGCTAGCTCTGAATCGGCATCGATGTCGCCGAACTTTGTGACAGCAGCCTGCAAACGGTTGAGCAGCGACTCCCAGGACGCCACGACAAGGACGTGCCCGGAGTGAGGAAGTGGCATCGAAGCCTGCCCGCCGTCGACCGCATCTGGTGTCAGAAGCGGCGCGGACGACGCGCCTCCGAGATTGACCGATACTGTGTTCCACACGTTTTGCATCCGGTCCATCGGGACCAGGAACACCAACGCTGCCTGAGCGCCCGTTGCGAGTTTTGCTGAATAGGCGCCACTGATCTGAGCAAGCGTCAGGTCAGCGTCAAACTTGGCTTCGAGGACCATTCGCACGCCCAGGGCGTCTGCTGCCACCATGTCCGGCCGCCCCTTGGTGCTCGGATCGATGTCTTGACCGGTGAAGACCAAGGCGTCTGTGATGACCCCGGGACAAACCTCCGCTATTAGGTCTGCGATGGCGGAAGCCGCCGCTTTCGACGTGGAGCACAAGTGCACTAAGGCGTCCGTGGCCACCGGCTCGGGCTGCAGGCCTCGAGAGGCCACGATCTGTGCGAGAAGTCCACCCATGTTCGGATGGTGCCACCTGCCGACGCGTGCCGCTCGGCCTTCGCCCATGGCGCCCACCAAATCGGGGGCGGACCCTGGAGCATCGCCGGGAAGTTTGAGCTTGTTCGCGAGGATGGTCGCTGAAGTGCTGGCCGTGACGAGGTCGGACTCGGCCAGCTTGTGTTGCTGCCAGCCCAGAGTGGGTGGATTGGCGTCTTCCCGAGCACCGGCCGGGCG
This sequence comes from Nocardioides sp. dk884, assembly GCF_009557055.1. Classification (NCBI taxonomy): domain Bacteria; kingdom Bacillati; phylum Actinomycetota; class Actinomycetes; order Propionibacteriales; family Nocardioidaceae; genus Nocardioides; species Nocardioides sp. dk884. The sequence continues at coordinate 53,374 of NZ_CP045649.1, forward strand.
CTTTCGACTCGCGCAGAAGTGTCGGTGGTCACTGCTTGACTAGACCTCAGTCGACGCAGGGAGACGACCGTGAGCATGCAGGCGGTGGCGGAGCACCCGGTGAGCCGGTGCGTGGCCGAGATGGCCGCGTCGCTGGCGGCCGTGCGCGACGTCGACGCGGCGTACCTGCCCGCCGCGGCGCACCGTGACGCGCTGGTCGAGCTCACCCGGCTCAGCGGCCAGCTCGAGGAGCTGCGGATGAGGGTCATCGACGCCGCCGGCGGTCCCGGTGGGCTGGCGCAGGACGACGGGGCGCGCACGGCGGCGGCCTGGCTGGCCTCGCGCACGTTGACCGGGTACGGCGCCGCGCGGCGGGCCGAGCTGCTGGCCTCGGCGGTCTCGCAGCGCTGGGGGCGGGTGGGAGAGGCGCTGGCCGACGGTCGCATGCGCGTCGAGCAGGCCCACGTCATCGTGAAGGCGCTCGACGACCTGCCGACCGACGAGGTGGACGCCGACGTGCTCGACCGTGCGGAGGCCCACCTGGTGGCGCTCGCGGAGACCTACGAGCCGCGCAAGCTCGAGCTGCTCGCCAGCCGCATCCTCGAGGTGGTGGCCCCCGAGCACTACGACGAGCTCGAGCGCCAGGCCCTGGAGCGCGCCCAGCGGCGCGCCAACAACGCCACCCGTCTCACCATCCACCCCCGCGGCGACGGTGCGAGCGACGTCAAGGCCCGGGTCCCCGACGCGGTCGCCTCACGCCTGCGCACCCTGCTGGAGGCCTGGGCCTCGCCGCGGCACGCCGGGTCCAGCGGCGACATCAGTGGACGCGACCCGGCCACCGGCGCGCGGCTGACCCAGGAACGCCTCATGGGCCTGGCCTTCTGCTCCCTGCTGGAGTCCGTCGACCCGGCGCGGCTTCCCGTCCACGGTGGCGCGTCCACCCAGATCGTCATCACCATCGACCTGGAGGCCCTGCGCAGCGGCCTCGGGCACGGCACCCTTGCGACCAGCGGCGACCGCGAGACCCCGGTCAGCGTCGGGGAGGTACGCCGCCTCGCCTGTCACGCCGGGATCGTCCCGGCCGTGCTCGGCAGCCGCAGCGAGGTGCTTGACCTCGGTCGCAGCAGCCGGCTCTTCAGCCCCGCCCAACGCCGGGCCGCGCTCCTGCGCCGCCACACCTGTGCCGGTGAGGGCTGCACGATCCCGGCCACCTGGTGCGAGGCCCATCACCGCCGCGACCCCTGGTCCCGCGGCGGCACGACCGACCTCGACGACCTCGAGTTCCTGTGCCTGTGGCACCACCAGCGCGCCCACGACCCGACGTACACCACCGAACGGCTGGCCAGCGGCGACGTACGGTTCGCGCGGCGGACGTGAGGTCTCGGCGGCTACCGTCGGATGCCAACACAGCATGGGTCGGACGGGGGTACGACGATGGGACTGCGGCAGACACTCGCCGCCGGCGGCATGGCCGGCGTGCTGGCCTTGGCCGCAGCGTGCGCGGAGTCGCCGTCCGAGAGCCCCGAGGGCTCCGGGCCGCCCGCGGCCGAGCGCGGATCGGGGTCCGCACCCACCGTCGACGACCAGGATCCGAAGAGCCCCGACACCTCCGCGGCCTCCACCGCGGACAACCCGTTCGCCGAGTACGCCGTGGAGCGGCCCGGTCCGCTGCGCGAGCGGCTGCTCTCCGCCGACATCCTGATCTCCACCGAGGAGACGATCCCGCGCGAGACGGTGCAGCGGATCCGCCGGCTGCCGGGCGTGACGGCGGTGGAGCCGTTGTCGGTGGCGCTGGTGAGCGTCGAGGACCGGGTGCTGTCGGTGGCCGCGGTCGACGCGGCGGGCTATCGCCGCTTCACCGGGCTCGCGACCGCGGAGGAGCAGGCGGTCTGGGACCGGGTGGCCGGCGGCGAGATCGCGGTGCGCCCGGCACTGCAGGCGCGGCTGCCCCTCGACGAGCAGGACTTCGTGCGCCTCGGCAGCGAGGAGGGCTCGCCCAGCGCCCACGTCGGGGCGTGGGCGCCGCAGGTGCCGACGATCGATGCGGTGGTCAACGAGCGCTGGGCCGAGGAGCTCGGCATGGAGCCGGGCAACGCCCTCGTGGTCTCCACGACGATCACCGCCCCGCAGGCGATCCGCGGGCCGGTCAAGCGGATCCTCGGCGCCAACGCCTCCGTGCAGCTCCTCGACATCGCGACCCGCCTCGGCCTGGACCCCGACGCCGTACAGACAGCGGTCGTGGTCGGCACCGTCGCCGACGCGGTCGGGTCCTTCAGCTACCGCACTCTCGGCGGCGGCCGGATCGCGCCCGACCCGGCCTGGGTGGCCAGCCACATCAGCACCGAGGCGGTGCCGATCCTCGGGACGATGACCTGCAACCGGGCGATCTTCCCCCAGCTGCGCGCGGCGCTCGAGGAGGTCGTGGCCAGCGGGTTGGCGGGCGAGATCCACCCCGAGGAGTACGCCGGGTGCTACTACCCCCGCTTCATCGCCGGCACGACGACGCTGTCCAACCACTCCTTCGGCCTCGCCTTCGACATCAACGTCCCCGGCAACCAGCGCGGCACCGCCGGCGAGCTGCACCGCGGCGTCGTCGCGATCTTCCAGAAGTGGGGCTTCGCCTGGGGCGGCGACTGGCGCTGGACCGACCCGATGCACTTCGAGCTCGCCCGGCTGGTCGACCCGGATTGAGCGTCGCGGGCGCTCCGGCTGGGTAGCGTGCGTCACATGCGAGCCGTCCAGGTCATCACCACCACCGGTCCCACCGACATCGAGCTGCGCGACGTACCCGAGCCGAAGGCCGGGCCCGGGGAGGTGCTCGTCGACGTGCACAGCGTCGGGGTCTCCTTCCCCGACCTGCTGCTGAGCCGCGGGGAGTACCAGCTGCGCCCCGAGCCGCCGTTCACCCTCGGCGTCGACTTCGCGGGCACCGTGGCCGCGCTCGGCCCGGGCGCGGAGGAGCGTTTCGCGGTCGGTGACCGGGTCGCCGGGGTGGGCGGGTACGGCGGCGCGGCCGAGCAGGTCGTCAACCCGGTGGACTTCACCTTCGCGCTCCCCGAGGCGCTGTCGTACGACGAGGGCGCGGCGCTGCCGATGAACTACCTCACCGCCCAGTTCGCCCTCGACGAGCGGGCCGGGCTGCGCGCCGGGGAGACGGTGCTGGTGCACGGCGCCGCCGGCGGGGTCGGTACGGCGACCCTCCAGGTGGCCCGCGGGATGGGCGCCCGCACGATCGCGGTGGTCAGCACCCCCGAGAAGGGCGACTTCGCCCGGGCGGCGGGCGCCGACGACGTGGTGCTGCTCGAGGGGTTCCGGGAGGCGGTAGGCGAGCTGACCGGGGGACGCGGCGTCGACGTCGTGCTCGACCCGGTGGGCGGCGACGCCTTCACCGACTCGCTGCGGGTGCTCGCGCCGCTCGGGCGGCTCCTGGTCGTCGGGTTCGCCTCCGGCCAGGGGATCCCGCAGGTGAAGGTCAACCGGCTGCTGCTCAACAACGTCGACGTCCGCGGCGTCGGCTGGGGCGCCTACGCGATGGCGCGCGCGGGCTACCTGCAGCAGCAGTGGGCGGCGCTGGTGCCGATGATCGCCAGCGGCGCGGTGCGCCCGCCGGTGGGCACGACGTACCCGCTCGAGGACTTCGGGCGCGCGCTCATCGACATGGACGAGCGGCGCACGCTGGGCAAGTCGGTCGTGCGCGTCCGCTGAGCCCCGGGCGCGCCGAGCCCCCGGTCGACTGAGTCAGGTCCGCGGCCCGCCCCCGTGGCGGCCGGTTCAGGTCGGGCGGGGCAGGATTGCGCCATGAGCATCGACGACATCACCCGCCAGGCCGGCCACATCATCCTCGACGGCATCACCGCCGCCGACGTGGAGACGGGCGAGGCCATGGAGGCCGCGTTCGGCAAGCTGCTCGAGATCGAGGCCATCGAGGTCACGATGGACGAGGAGGAGGGCGAGCTCGAGCTCGACATCTCCCCGCTCATGGGCGGCGTGCTCGCCGTCGTGCGCGAGCTCGTCGACGAGGTCGCCCGCCGCGACGGCTCCAGCGTCGAGGACGTCCTCGCGCTGATGCGCGGTCGCCTCGACGCGATCGAGCGCGCCGAGCCGCACGACCACGACCACGGCCACGAGGGCCACCAGCACTGAGCGACCACCAGCACTGAGCGACCCGAGCGACCGGCCCCCGGCGATGTGTCGGGGGCCGCGGCTATCGTCGTCGGGGTGAGCATCCTCGACGACGCCCGCCCGGGCATGAACCCCGACATCCGGCCCCAGGACGACCTCTTCGGCCACGTCAACGGACGCTGGCTGGAGGAGACCGAGATCCCTGCGGACCGCTCGAGCTGGGGGCCGTTCGTGCAGCTGGCCGACGCGGCCGAGACCCACGTGCGCGAGATCATCGAGCACCTCGCCGCCGGCGGCGCCCCGAGCGCCGCTGACGCCAGCGCGGCCGAGGACGCCCGCAAGATCGGCGACCTGTTCGCCTCCTTCATGGACACCGAGCGCATCGACGCCCTCGGTCTCGCCCCGGCCCAGCCGCTGCTCGATGCCGTCGCCTCGCTGCGCGAGGTCCGCGACGTCGCCCCGCTGCTCGGCGAGCTGGAGCGCCTCGGCGGGCACGGCCTGTTCGGCTCCTACGTCAGCACCGACGCTCGCAACTCCGAGCGCTACCTGTTCCACCTCAGCCAGGGCGGCCTGGGCCTCCCCGATGAGTCCTACTACCGCGAGGACAAGTTCGCCGAGATCCGCGCGACGTACGTCGACTACCTCACCCGGCTGCTGAGCCTTGCCGGCCACGCCGACCCCGAGGGCGCCGCGCGCACCACCCTCGAGCTCGACACCCGGCTGGCCGCCGGCCACTGGGAGCGCGCCGAGACCCGCGACGTGCAGAAGACCTACAACCTGCTCGGCGAGGCCGAGCTCAAGGAGCTCTGCCCGGCGTTCGACTGGGACTCCTACATCACCAACCTCGGCGGTGACGACCAGACGGTCGCCGAGGTGATCGTGCGCCAGCCGTCGTTCTTCGCCCACCTCTCCGGTCTGCTCAGCGAGGTCCCGCTCGCCGACTGGCAGGCCTGGCTGACCACCCGGGTGCTGCGCTCGGTCGCGCCGTACCTCACCGACGACTTCGTCGAGACCAACTTCGACTTCTACGGCCGCACCCTCAACGGCACCCCCGAGCTGCGCGCGCGCTGGAAGCGCGGCGTCTCGCTCGTCGAGGGCGCGGTGGGCGAGGCCGTGGGCCGCGAGTACGTCGCGCGCCACTTCCCGCCGCGCGCCAAGGCGATGATGGACGAGCTGGTCGCCAACCTGATCGAGGCCTACCGCCGCTCGATCACCGAGCTCGACTGGATGACCGAGGAGACCAAGCAGCGGGCCTTCGCCAAGCTCGACACCTTCCGGCCCAAGATCGGCTACCCCGAGAAGTTCCGCGACTACAGCGCGCTCACGGTGACCCGCGACGACCTGCTCGGCAACGTCGCGGCGGTCTCCGCGTTCGAGACCGACCGCCAGCTGGCCAAGATCGGCAGCCCCGTCGACCGCGACGAGTGGTTCATGCTCCCGCAGACCGTCAACGCCTACTACAACCCCGGCACCAACGAGATCTGCTTCCCCGCCGGCATCCTGCAGAAGCCGTTCTTCAGCCCCGACGCCCACCCCGCGGAGAACTACGGCGGCATCGGCGCGGTCATCGGCCACGAGATCGGCCACGGCTTCGACGACCAGGGCGCGCAGTACGACCCGCTGGGCAACCTCGAGGACTGGTGGACCCCCGCCGACAAGGCCGCGTTCGAGGTCAAGACCAAGGCGCTCATCGAGCAGTACGACGGGTTCTCCCCGCGCAGCCTGCCCGGCGAGAAGGTCAACGGCGCGCTGACCGTCGGGGAGAACATCGGCGACCTCGGTGGCCTGACCATCGCGCACCGCGCCTACCTGATCTCCCAGGGCGGCAGCGCCTCGGTGGAGGACCGGCGCACGCTGTTCTCCAACTGGGCCTTCGTGTGGCGCACCAAGCGCCGCCGCGAGCAGGAGCAGCAGTACCTCACCGTCGACCCGCACAGCCCGCCGGAGTTCCGCGCCAACATCGTGCGCAACCTCGACGAGTTCCACGAGGTGTTCGAGACCCGTCCTGGGGACGGCCTGTGGCTCGAGCCCGAGGCGCGGGTGCGCATCTGGTGAGCCGCGGCTCCCCGGGCCTGCGAGGCGGGACGCAGCCGGCGCACACCCAGCGCCAGGCCGTCCGCTTCGACTGGGGTCTGCCCGGGGCGCTCGCCCAGGACACCGACGTGACGGTGGTGGTGGACGTGCTCTCGTTCACCACCACGCTCACCCTCGCGCTCGAGCACGGGATCGAGGTCTTTCCGTTCGGCTCGAACGACCTGCGCGCGACCAACTATGCGCTGACCCGCGGCGCCATGCTGGCGGTCGGGCGGGGGCGGGCGCTGCCCGGTGAGGTCAGCCTGTCGCCGAGCTCGCTGTCCAGCGCCGATCTCGGCATGCACCGGCTGGTGCTGCCCTCCCCGAACGGCTCCTCGATCTGCTTCGCCCTGGCCGCCGCCCGGCCGGGCAGCACCGTCCTCGCCGCCTCGCTGCGCAACGCTGACGCGGTCGCCGACGCGGTGCGCGAGGAGGTGGCGGCCGGGCGCACGGTGACCCTCGTCGCGGCCGGCGAGCGCTGGCCGGACCGCTCGCTGCGCCCCGCGGTCGAGGACCTCTGGGGTGCGGGGGCCGTGCTGCGGAAGCTGACCGCGCGCGGGGTGGACGACCTCAGCGTCGAGGCGCGCGTCGCGGCCTCGGCGTACGACGCGGTGGCGGGCACGCTGCGCCGTGACCTGCTCGACTGCGCGAGCGGGCGCGAGCTCTGCGACCGGGGCTTCGCCCGCGACGTCGAGATCGCCGCCGGCACCGGCAGCCGCGTGGTCCCCCGGCTGCGCGGCGAGTCCTTCGCCCCCTGAGCCCCGGTGCCGCCCCGTACGCTGCCTGCGTGTCGTGGCAGATGAGGACCGTGGGCGCGCTGATGCGCGCCACGCGCAAGCGGCGCTTCGCCGACCCCGACGGCGGCCCGGCGCTGCTCGCGCGGCCCAAGGGGCCCGCTGACCCGCCCGCGTGGCTGCGTCGTCGCTGCGTCGTGGAGACCGACGTCGTGGAGGGCTACGACGTGCACCGGGTGCGGGCGCCCGGGACCGCGCCGGGAGCGCCGGCACTGGTCTACCTGCACGGCGGTGCCTACGTGAGCGAGATCGTGCGCCAGCACTGGTCGCTCGTCGCGGACCTGGCGACCGCGCCGGGACCCGGCGTCGAGGTGGTGGTGCCGATCTACGGGCTGGCGCCGCAGCACCACGCCGCCGACGCGCTGCGCCTGACCGGTGCGGCGCTGGGAGGTCTGCTCGGCGAGGACCGCCCGGTGCACCTCGCCGGCGACTCCGCCGGCGCCGGTCTGGCACTCGCGCTGGCCCTGCACCACCGCCCGGCCGCGCCCGGACTGCTGCGCGGCCTCACCCTGATGGCGCCCTGGCTCGACCTGCGGATGGCCAACCCCGGCATCGACGCCGTCGAGCCGCACGACCCCTGGCTGGCGCGGCCGGCGTTGCACGCCGTGGCCCGGTCCTGGGCCGGCGGGCTGCCGCTCACGGACCCGCGGGTGAGCCCGGTGCTGGCCACCGACGAGGCCCTGGCCGCGCTGCCGCCGGTCGAGCTGTGGGTCGGCACGCGCGACATCACGCTGCCCGACACCCGCCTGCTGGCCGAGCGGCTGCGCGCCGCGGAGGTCGCCGTACGACTGCACGAGGAGCCGGGCGCCATCCACGTCCACCCGCTCCTGCCCGTGCCCGAGGGCCGGGCCGCGCGCCGGGAGCTCGTACGCCGAGCGGTCGGCTCCCTGGCCGTCGCGCCCGCGTAGGACCCGCCTAGAATCCGGGCCGTGAGCACCTTCCCCGCCGAGGTCGTCGAGGCCGTCTGCCGCCACATGAACGACGACCACACCGATGACAGCCTGCTGATCGTGCGCGCCTTCGCGCTGCCCGAGGCGAGTGCCGCCGTGATGACCGGCGCCGACGGCGACAGCGGTCACTTCCGGGCGACCACCCCGGCCGGCGAGCAGGACGTGCGGGTGCCGTGGCCGGGGGCGCCGATCACCGAGCGCGCCGAGATCCGCCGCGAGGTCGTCGCGTTGTACGACGCCGCGTGCGCGCGCCTCGGGGTGGAGCGCCGCCCGGAGCACTGAGCGCCTGCCGCCGCCACGCGCCGACTCGCGCAGGGCTCGCCGGGGCGCGATCGTCCTACACTCATCGGGACCGATCCGGACGTACCCGCCGCCGCGCGGGTCGTGCGACGGATGCGCTGTCCGCCGGACGACGTGCGAGGGGTGGCGCGCCCGCGCCGGCCTCGAGATGCCGGCGCCCGCCGAGGGTCTCGACCCCTACGGCTCGCAAAGGACAGCGCGCATGGACTTCTGGGACGTCTTCTGGCTCATCGTCTGGTCGTTCTTCTTCATCTCCTACCTGATCATCTTGTTCCACATCGTCGTCGACCTCTTCCGCGACCGGGACCTCTCCGGCATCGCCAAGGCGATGTGGGTCCTGGCGCTGCTGGTGCTGCCGGCGCTCACCGCGCTGGTCTACCTGGTCGTGCGGGGCCGAGGCATGGCCGGCCGCGACCGGCAGGCGGCGGAGCAGGCCGCGCAGGCGACCGACAACTACATCCGCTCGGTCGCGGGGACCTCCCCGGCCGAGCAGATCGCCACCGCCAAGCAGCTGCTCGACACCGGCGCGATCACCGAGGAGGAGTACGACGTCCTGAAGTCCCGGGCGCTCGCGGCCGCCTGAGACCCGTCGGCTGCCGGGAGCCGGGGAGAAGCGGTGGAGGGGAAGTCAGGACTGTCCGGACCCGCTGGTAGACAGGTCGCATGAGCGTTTCCCAGGACTCCCCGGCAGCCGCCACCGACGTCCGCCAGCAGGCGGAGGCCCACCTTCGCGCCCTCGTCGGGCGTGAGGACGCGGTGCTGCGCGAGGACCAGTGGTCGGCGATCGAGGAGCTCGCGGTGCACCGGCGCCGCGCGCTGGTCGTGCAGCGCACCGGGTGGGGCAAGTCCGCGGTCTACTTCGTCTCCACGCTGCTGCTGCGCTCGCAGGGCGCCGGGCCCACGGTGATCGTCTCGCCGCTGTTGGCGCTGATGCGCAACCAGATCGCCGCCGCCGAGCGCGCCGGCATCCGCGCGGTGACGATCAACTCCACCAACATCGAAGACTGGGACCCCATCCACGAGGCGGTGCGCGCTGGCGAGGTCGACGTGCTGCTGGTGAGCCCCGAGCGGCTCAACAACCCCGGCTTCCGCGACGAGGTGCTGCCCCGGCTGGCCGCGACCTGCGGCCTGCTGGTGATCGACGAGGCGCACTGCATCTCCGACTGGGGCCACGACTTCCGCCCCGACTACCGCCGCATCCGCACGCTCCTGGGCGACCTGCCCGAGGGCATCCCGGTGCTCGCGACCACCGCCACGGCCAACGAGCGGGTCACCGGCGACGTCGCGGAGCAGCTGGGCAGCGACGTCCTGGTGCTGCGTGGCACCCTCGACCGCGAGTCGCTGCGGATGGCGGTGGTGCGCCTGCGCACCCCCGAGCAACGCCTGGCCTGGCTCGCCGACCACCTGGCCGAGCAGCCGGGCAGCGGCATCGTCTACTGCCTCACCGTCGCGGCCACCCAGGAGATCGCCGACTACCTGCGCAGCCGCGGACACGCGGTCGCGGCGTACTCCGGGCAGACCGACCCCACCGAGCGCAACGCCCTCGAGCAGGACCTCATCCACGGGCGGGTCAAGGCGCTGATCGCCACCAGTGCGCTCGGCATGGGCTTCGACGCGACGCTGGGGTTCGTGGTCAACATGGGCGCCCCGAACTCGCCGGTCGCCTACTACCAGCAGGTCGGCCGCGCGGGCCGCGGCACCGCCGAGGCCACGGTGGTGCTGCTGCCGGCGCCCGAGGACCGCGACATCTGGGCCTACTTCGGCTCCCTGGCCTTTCCGCCCGAGCACCAGGTGCGCCAGACCCTCGAGGTGCTCAGCGACGCCGGTCGCCCGATGAGCACCATCGCCCTGGAGACCTACGTCGAGCTCAGCCGCAACCGGCTGGAGACGATGCTCAAGGTCCTCGACGTCGACGGCGCCGTACGCCGGGTCAAGGGCGGCTGGGAGGCCACCGGGCAGCCGTGGACCTACGACGCCGAGCGCTACCGCCGGGTCGCGGAGGCCCGCGAGCGCGAGCAGCGCGCGATGCTCGACTACATCTCCACCGACCGGTGCCGCATGGAGTTCCTGCGGGCCCAGCTCGACGATCCCGACGCGGCGCCGTGCGGGCGCTGCGACAACTGCGGCGGCTTCACGGTCTCCGCGGAGGTCTCCGAGACCGCTGTCGCCGAGGCGGAGGCGCGGCTCTCGCGCCCCGGCGTGGTGCTCGAGCCGCGCAAGATGTGGCCGACCGCGCTGGCCAACCTCGGCCTGGACTGGAAGGGCAAGATCGCCGACGGCCCCGAGCCCGGCCGGGTGGTGGCCCGGCTCACCGACCTCGGTCACGGGCAGTCGCTGCGCGACCTGTTCCGCGTCGACCCCGAGCAGGGCGCCCACGACGGGCCGGTGCCGGTGCCGCTGGTGCGCGCGGTCGTCGAGGTCCTCGGCGACTGGCGCCCGCGGGTGGACGCGATCGTCCACCTCGACTCCGCCACCCGCCCCGGGCTGGTGCGCGACCTCGCCTCCGGGCTCTCGCGCTACCTGCGGGTCCCGATCGTGGGCCGCTTCGCGATCGCCGAGCCGGCGATCGGCCCGCGCCAGGGGGCGATGAACTCCGCGCAGCGGGTCGCCGCGGTCGCGCGTCGCTACGAGCTCGTGCTGGAGGACCCCACGGTGTTCCAGGGGGCGCTGGCCGGCGGCTCGGTGCTGCTGGTCGACGACCTGGTGGTGACCGGCTGGACGATGACGGTGGCGGGTCGGGCGCTGCGCCAGGCGGGCGCCGGGGCCGTGCACCCGCTGGCGCTCGGCACGGAGTCCTAGGGGGAGTCCTAGGCTCGGTCCATGCGCATCGGCCTCGCCCTCCTGCCCGACGTCCCCTGGGCGGAGGCGCGGCACCGCTGGCGCGCCACCGAGGAGATGGGCTTCGACCACGCCTGGACCTACGACCACCTGGTCTGGGGTGGGCTGCCGGACGCCCGCTGGGGTGGCGCGACCCCGCTGCTCGCCGCGGCCGCGGGCGTGACCTCCACGATCACGCTCGGCAGCCTGGTGTCCTCGCCCAACTTCCGCCACCCCTACCAGCTCTTCCGCGACGCCCAGATGCTCGAGGACGTCTCCGACGGCCGGTTCGTGCTCGGCCTGGGCGCCGGCGGCGACGTCGACTCCCGGGTGCTCGGCGGCGCCCCGATGCGCGTGCGCGAGCGGGTGGACCGCTTCCACGAGTTCGTGGAGGTGCTGACCCGGCTGCGCGAGGGCGACCGGGTCACCACGCGCGGTCGGTGGTTCTCCACCGAGGAGGCGCGCACCGTCGGGGGCCTGGACCGCACGCCGTACCTCCTCGCGGCCAACGGCCCGCGCTCGCTGCGCCTGGCCGCGCGCTCGGGCGACGCTTGGGTGACCACCGGGCCCGGCGGCGGGGTGGACCTCGAGGAGTGGTTCGCCGGCCTGGCGCGGTGCGCGGAGACCTTCACCGCGGCGTTGCACGACGCGGGGCGCGACCCTGCGATGGTGCGCCGCTACGTGATCACCGACGCCTCCCCGCACCTGTCCGACGCGGGCCGCTACGCGCTGTCGAGCGTCGGCTTCTTCACCGACCTGGCCGGACGGCTGGGCGAGCTCGGCTTCACCGACCTGGTCACCCACTGGCCGCGCCCGGACACGACGTACGTCGGCAGCGTCGACGTCCTCGAGACGGTCGCGCGCGACGTGCTGCCCGGTCTGCGCGGCTGAGCCTCACGACCCCGGGAACGCCGCGAGGCGGCCACCCCGCAGGGTGACCGCCTCGTGGCGTCGCTGGTCCGAGCGGACCGAGGGTCGGCTCAGTGGCCGACCATCAGGGTCGGGTCGGCCGGCATCTCCGCCTTGCGACGCGGCAGCAGGAACGCCGGCACCAGGACCACGAGGATCATGATCGTGGCCACCCAGAAGGTGCTGCTGAAGACCCCGGCCAGGTCGGCGAGGGGATTCGGGCCCATCAGGTCGACGTCGTTCTTCACGCCGTTGGTGAGCAGCACCGAGAAGATCGCGGTACCGATCGAGGCGGCGACCTGCTGGATGATGTTGAGCAGCGTCGAGCCGCGCGCGATCGTGGCGCCGCGCAGCGTCTGCAGCGCCGCCGACATGATCGGCATCATCGTGGCGCCCATGCCGAGGCCCTGGATGAACAGCGCCGTGCCGAGGAACCAGTACGACGTGGTGGCGTCGAGGGTGGCGAACAGGCCCATGCCGATGACGATGGTCGTGACGCCGGCCAGCACGATCTTGCCGGGGCCGATCCGGTCGCTGAGCGCGCCGGCGATCGGCATCGTCAGCATCGCGCCGACGCCCTGCGGGGCGAGCAGCAGGCCGGAGGCGAGGGCGGTCTCGCCGCGCACGCTCTGGAAGTACTGCGGGAACAGCAGGCTGGCGCCGAAGAAGGCGATCGCGAACAGCGACATCGCGATCACCGCGACGGTGAGGTTGCGGTTGGCGAAGAGTCGCAGGTCGACCAGGGGGTGCAGGTTGCGGCGGGCGAGCGCCCAGGGCACGAACGCGACGATCAGCACGGTGCCGATGAACGCGGGCACCAGGACCTCGGCGTCCTGGATGGTGCCGGTCTCGGGGATCATCGAGATGCCGTAGAGGAACAGCGCCAGGCCGGGGGAGAGCAGCACCATGCCGACCCAGTCGAAGGACTCCGACGGGGTCGGGTTGTCGGCCGGCAGCACCTTGGCGGAGTAGATCACCGCGGCGAGGCCGATCGGCACGTTGATGAGGAAGATCCAGTGCCAGCTGAGCGAGTCGATGAGCGCACCGCCCACGATCGGGCCGCAGATCGGGCCGAGCAGCATCGGGATGCCCATCACGGCCATCACGCGGCCGATCCGCTCGGGACCGGCGGCGCGGGTCAGGATCGTCATGCCCAGCGGCACGAGCATGCCGCCGCCGAGACCCTGGACCACGCGGAACGCGACGAGCATCTCCAGCGAGGTGGCCGCGGCGCAGAGCGCGGAGCCGGCCGTGAACAGCACGATCGCGGCGAGGTAGAGCCGCTTGGTGCCGAACCGGTCGGAGGCCCAGCCGGTCAGGGGGATCACGCTGGCCAGCGCCAGCGTGTAGGCGGTCATCGTCCAGGCGACCTGCGCGGTGGTGGCGTTGAAGTCCTCCTGGAAGGTCTTCAGGGCCACCGAGACGACGGTGACGTCGAGGATCGACATGATGGCGCCGAGGACGACGACGCCGGCGACCAGCAGGACGCCACGGTCGAGGCGATCGGGCTTGCCGGGCGCGCCGGACGGGGGTTCGAGGGTGGTGTCGGTGCTCACCGTGGGAGGCTACGGGGGCCGTCCGGGGAGGGCGAGGGCTGAGGCCCCGCTCCGGGCATGGGAACTCTCACGCCCGGAACGGGAATAGAACCGGTTTCAGGAAACCAGCGCGCGGACAGCGTCGACCAGCGAGGCGTCGTCGGGCTCCACCCGCGGGGAGAAGCGCGCCACGACGGTGCCGTCGGCGGCGATGAGGAACTTCTCGAAGTTCCAGGCGATGTCGCCGGCCTCGCCCTGCTCGTTGGGCGTGGTGGTGAGCTCGGCGTAGATCGGGTGCCGGCCCTCGCCGTTGACCTCGATCTTCTCGGTCATCGGGAACGTGACGCCGTAGGTCGCCGAGCAGAACTCCGCGATCTCCTCGGGCGAGCCGGGCTCCTGACCCATGAACTGGTTGCACGGCAGGCCGATGACCTGGAACCCGCGGTCGGCGTACTCCTCGTGGAGCTTCTCCAGGCCGGCGTACTGCGGGGTGAGGCCGCACTTGCTCGCGACGTTGACCAGGAGCGCGGGCTGGCCGCCGGTGAGCTCGCCGAGGGTGGTCGGCGTGCCGTCCAGGCGGGCGATCGGGGCGTCGAGGATGCTCATGGGCTCACAGTAGTGAGGTCGCCCCAGGCTGGGGGCGCTGATCGCCCGGATGTCGGTCGCGCCGACTACCGTCGTTCCGGTGAGCTTCGTCCCCGTCACCGGCCCGGCGACCTTCCGCGCCGCCGAGCCGCCCCGGGAGGGAGTCGTCGTCTTCACCGGGGACGACGGCCGCGGTCGCAGCGTCGAGCTGCCGATGCGCGCCGCGCTGCCGGTGCTGACCCGGGCCCACCAGCGCGACGACGCCCACCCCAGCGTGGGACTGCTCGCCGGTGCGGTGCTGCTGGGCATGCGGCTGGTGGCCGCGGGGCGCTTCGAGCCCGCCGACACGGTGCCGCCGAGCTGGCGCCCGGCGCCGCTCGACGAGGCCGACCTCGCCCGGGTGGAGCTGCTGGCCCAGGCCCGCGCGCACGACGGCCTCGACGAGGAGGCGGCCGCCGAGGTGGTGCGCGAGGTGCTCGCGGCGGTCGTGGACGCGATGCCGCGCAGCGCGCCCGAGGCTCCCGCGCGCACCCGCCTCGCCCCGCCCCGGCCGGCGGCCCGTCGTACGCCGCGGCGCCCGGCGGTGCCGGTGCCCGCTCCGGCGGCCGGTGCTCCCGGTGCTGCCGCGCCGGACGACGACGTACCGCTGCCGGCCGGTGAGGACCTCCCGGTCGAGGACTTCCGGGCCCGGCTCCAGGCGCGAATCGCGCGCCACCGCACCCAGACCCCCGACCGGCGTGAGCTGGCCCAGCTGGTGACGCTGTCGCTGAGGGTCGAGGCCGACGAGGAGGAGCTGGTCGGCGGCTCGGTGCGGTTGGTGCTGCAGGTGCAGGACGAGCGCGACCCGCTGCACGTCTGCGACGCCGCGCTGTTGTGGCTGGAGTCAGGGGCCGAGCACGGCTTCGGCGACCGGGCGCGCACCCACGCCATGATCGCGCTGCGCGCCGCCGCCGAGGTGTGGCCGGTGCTCGACCGGTTCCTGACGCTGCGGGTCCCCGACGAGATCACCCTCGACGCCGACGAGATCACCAGCCTGCTCGAGGACGGCGTCGCGGCACTGCGCGAGCGCGGTGTCGACGTGCTCTGGCCGCGCAGCCTGGGGCGCGACCTGACCACGCGCGCCGTGCTCGACCGCGCCCGACCTGCGGGCGGCGGCCCTCGGGCGGACGAGCGGCCGGAGGACCTGCTCAACGACGGGCTGTTCGGCAAGGACGACGCGTTCACCTTCAGCTGGCAGGTCGCGCTGCACGGCGACCCGCTGACCGAGGAGGAGATGGACGAGCTGGCGCGCGCGGCCACCCCGATCCTCAAGCTGCGTGGGAACTGGACGGTGGTCGACCCCGGGGTCGCGCGCCGCGCCCGGCGCCGGCTGCTGCGGCGCGCGAGCGCGGGCGAGGCGATCGCCGCCGCCCTCACCGGGGTGGTCCACCTGCCCGCGGGCGACGACGAGGTCGAGGAGGCCTCGGTCATCGTCGGCGCCAGCCTGGTCGGCATCAGCGAGCGGCTGCGCACGGCTCCGCGGCGCGAGCCGGTCGCACCGCCGGCGGGCCTGCACGCCACCCTGCGCGACTACCAGCTGCAGGGACTCACCTGGCTGGCCGAGCTCAGCTCGCTCGGCGTGGGTGCGTGCCTGGCCGACGACATGGGACTAGGCAAGACGATCACGCTGATCGCGCTGCACCTGCACCGCGCCGAGGAGCGCGGCGGCCCCGGCGGCCCGTCCGGTGCTCTGTCCGGCGGCCCGACGCTGGTCGTCTGCCCGGCGAGCCTGCTCGGCAACTGGGAGGCCGAGATTCACCGGTTCGCGCCGGGGGTGCCGGTGCGGCGCTTCCACGGGGGCGCCCGCACCCTCGACGGGCTCGACGGCGGGTTCGTGCTCACGACGTACGGCACGATGCGGACCTCCGCAGCCGAGCTGGCGGCGGTGCCGTGGGACCTGGTGGTCGCCG
The DNA here is from genome assembly GCF_009557055.1 of Nocardioides sp. dk884. NCBI lineage: Bacteria > Bacillati > Actinomycetota > Actinomycetes > Propionibacteriales > Nocardioidaceae > Nocardioides > Nocardioides sp. dk884. The sequence goes on from NZ_CP045649.1 coordinate 69,387, forward strand.
ACGAGGCCCAGCACATCAAGAACGCCCGCACCTCCACCGCGCGGGCGCTGCGCACGATCGGCTCGACCGCGCGGGTGGCGCTCACCGGCACCCCTGTCGAGAACGACCTCACCGAGCTCTGGTCGATCCTCGACTGGACGACGCCCGGGCTGCTCGGCAGCCGGCTGGCGTTCCGCCGGGCCTGGGCCGCGGGCATCGAGTCGGGCACCGACCCGGCGAAGGCGCGCCGGTTCGCCGAGCTGATCGAGCCGTTCCTGCTGCGCCGGCGCAAGTCCGACCCCGGCATCGCCCCCGAGCTGCCCGCCAAGACCGAGACCGACCACCCGCTGTCGCTGACGCGTGAGCAGGTGGTGCTCTACGAGGCCTTCGTGCGCGACACCCTCGAGCGCGTGGAGCGTGCGGAGGACGAGGCCACCCGCCGCGGCCTGGTGCTGATGCTGCTCACCGGGCTCAAGCAGATCTGCAACCACCCGGCGCACTTCCTCAAGCAGTCCGGGGCGGTGCGCCTCGCCGGGCGCTCGGAAAAGCTCGACCTGCTCGACGAGCTGGTCGAGACGGTGGTGGCGGAGGACGGCGCGGTGCTGGTCTTCACCCAGTACGTCGCGATGGCCCGCCTCCTCGAGGCCCACCTGACCCGCACCGGCGTGGTCCACCAGCTGTTGCACGGCGGTACCCCGGTGCGCGAGCGCGAGGCGATGGTGAAGCGGTTCCAGGCCGGGGAGGTGCCGGTGTTCCTGCTGTCGCTGAAGGCCGGCGGCACCGGGCTCAACCTCACCCGCGCCGACCACGTGGTGCACCTGGACCGCTGGTGGAACCCCGCGGTGGAGGACCAGGCGACCGACCGCGCCTATCGGATCGGGCAGACCAAGCCGGTGCAGGTGCACCGGATGGTCACCGTCGGCACCATCGAGGAGCGGATCGGCGAGCTGCTGGCGCGCAAGAAGTCGCTGGCCGATTCGGTGCTCGGCAACGGCGAGGCCGCGCTCACCGAGCTCACCGACGCCGAGCTGCGCGACTTCGTGACGCTGCGGCGCGACCCGTGAGCGACGGCGCCGTCACCCACCGCCGGCTGCCCGCCCGCCGCGGCGGCCTGCGGTCGCGCAGCTGGTGGGCGCGGGCGTGGCTGCGCGCGGTCGAGGAAGCGGCGTACACCCCCGAGGACCTGGTCGCCGGCCGGGCCGTGGCGCGCTCGGGGCGGGTCGGGCGGATCACCGTGGAGTCCGGCGGGTTCCTGGCCGCGGTCGAGGACGAGGGCGAGGCCTGGACAGTGGTGGGCGCGGTGCCGGTGCTCGACCGCGCGGGCGCCGAGGCGTTCGTGGAGACCGTCGCCGCGGAGTCCGGCCGGGTCGCCGCGCTGCTGGCCGGCGACCTCCCGCACGCGCTGGTCGAGCACGCCGAGGAGGCCGGCGTCGAGCTGTTGCCGTACGGCGGGGAGCTGGGCGCCACCTGCACCTGCGCGGCGTGGACCGACCCGTGCCCGCACGCCCTGGGGGTGCTGCTCCAGTTGGGTCAGCTGCTCGACGAGGACCCGTTCGTGTTGCTGCACCTGCGCGGCCTGCCCCGCGACGGCCTGCTCGCCCGGCTGCACGCGCTCAGCACCGGCACCGAGCCCGAGCCGTCCGCCGCTGAGCACGACCCCGCCGAGCACGACCTCGACGCGGGCATCGACGCTGTCGAGCGCGCCCGCCGGGTCCTGGAGATCCTCGAGCAGGACCCCACCCACGGCATCGAGCACCTCCTCTGACCCACCCCCCTTTTCGCCGAGTCGGCGCCAATGGCGTGCCCAGTCGGCCCCCATGGTGCGCCGACTCGGCGCCAATGGTGCGCCGAGATGGCTGACTCGCGCCGCCATTAGCGCCGACTCGGGCAACCACGCGCGCCGACTCGGGCAACCACGCGCGCCGACTCGGGCAACCACGCGCGCCGACTCGGGCAACCACGCGCGCCGACTCGGGCAACCACACGCGCCGACTCGGCGCTAGCGTGCGCGTCATGTCTCGGACCCGGCCCCGTGCCCTGGCGTTGACGGCGCCGCTGCTGGCGATCCCGTTGCTCGCGGGCTGTGGGCTGCTCGACCCGCCGGTGCTGAGCGCCGGCGGGTTCGGGGGGACGATGGTGTCGGACGGGCGTACGAGCTGGTTCGGCACCCACCTGTGCCTCGAGGACGGCGAGGCGGAGGTCACCGTCGAGGCGGTGAGACCGCGCGGAGTGAGCGAGGACCTCGTGGAGGACTTCGACGCGCGCATCGCGTGGGCACCGCTGGCGCCCGCGCAGACCCTCAGCGGTCACCGGGGCCGCCTGCCCACCGGCTTCGAGGCGGCGGCCGGCGCCAGCGGTCCGATCGGGGAGTGCGGCGACCAGGAGAGCTATGCCTGGATGGTTCTCGGATTCCCCGATGCGGACGAGCCGATCGAGGTGACCGGCCTGGATCTCGAGTACGCCGTGGACGGCGACACCGCTTCCTCCCAGGTCGGCCTGACCTGGGTGCAGTGCCCGATCTGGGCTCGGCTCGGGCAGGGGGAGAAGGACTGCGTCCGGCTCAACCGGATGGGTTCCTGAGCGCCGCCAGCGCCATCGAGGTCAGCAGCTCGTGCATCGCCTCGTCGGGCAGCAGCCCGCTGTGCGGGGTGGAGTTCAGCAGGCCGAACGTGGCGTGCGCGGTCGCCCGGGCCCGGTCCAGGTCGAGCCCGGGGTGAAGGTTGCGCAGCTGCGCGGCCCACAGGTCGACGTACGCGCGCTGCAGCGAGCGGACCTGCTCCCGGGCGTCGGGGGGCAGCGAGGACCAGTCGCGGTCCTGCACGACGATCAGCGCGCGGTGGCGCAGCGCGAAGTCGGCGTGCCAGTCCACCAGGCGCACCAGCGCGTCGTCGGCGTCGCTCGCCGCGGCCACCAGGTCGCGCCCGACCGTGAGCAGCTCCTCGCTGATCGAGACCAGCATCTCGGCGAGCATCGCGTCCTTGGAGGCGAAGTGCTTGTAGAGCGCCGGACCCGAGATGCCGCAGGCCTTGCCCAGGTCGGTGACCGGTACGCCGTGGAAGCCGCGGGCGGCGAACAGCTCCGCGGCGGTGGCGAGGATCTGCTCGCGGCGCGTCGGGGTGCTGCTCATCCCCGCACGGTAACGCCCGCGCCGCCGCCCGCCGCGGCCGGCTCAGTCGAGGCGGGCGAGGCGGGCGAGGCGGAGGAGCCTCACTCCAGGAACGCCGCGATCCGCTCGTGGTAGCCGGGCGGCTCCAGCAGGAACGAGTCGTGCCCGAACGGCGAGGAGAGCTCGGCCAGGTCGACCTTGACGCCGCAGCGCTCCAGCCCGGCCGCGAGCGCGCGGGACTGGGCGGTGTCGAAGCGCCAGTCGGAGTCGAAGCTGGTCACCTGGAAGCGGGTCCGGGTGGCGCGCAGCCGCTCCTCGGTCCACGGGTCGGCGAACGGGTCGAAGTAGTCCAGCAGCCGGGTGAGATAGAGGTAGGACAGCGCGTCGAAGCGGTCCAGGAACGTCTCGCCCTGGTGCTGCAGGTAGCGCTCGACGGCGAAGTCGGGGCCCAGGCGCCAGTCGTCGCCGGTGCTCTCGCGGCGGTGCCCGAACTTCGTCTCCAGCGAGGCGTTGGAGACGTAGGTGATGTGGGCCATCATCCGCGCGACCTTCTGGCCCAGCCGCGGGACGGTGCCGTGCTCGATGTAGCGGCCGTCGTGGAACTCCGGGTCGTTCATGATCGCCTCGCGCGCCACCGAGGAGAACGCGATGTTCTCCGGCGTCAGCCGCGAGGACGCCGCCACCACCACCGCGCGGTCGATCTGCTCCGGGGCGTCGATGGCCCACTGGAGCACCTGCATGCCGCCCAGCGAGCCGCCGACCGCGGCGTACAGCTGCTCGATCTCGAGGTGCGCGAGCAACCGGCGGTGCACCGCGACCAGGTCGCTCATGTGCAGCAGCGGGAAGTCCAAGAAGTACGGCGTGCCGGTGGCCGGGTTGCGCGAGAGCGGGCCGGTCGTGCCCGAGCAGCCGCCGAGCAGGTTGGCCGAGACCACGAAGAAGCGGTCGGTGTCGACGGCCTTGCCCGGGCCGATCAGGTTGTCCCACCAGCCGCGCTTCTTGGCACCGAGGTGCAGCCCGGCGGCGTGCGCGTCGCCGGTGAGGGCATGGCAGACCATCACCGCGTTGTCCCGGGCGGGGGACAACCGGCCGTAGGTCTCGAAGGCGACCTCGACCTCGTCGAGGCGGCCACCGCCGCGCAGGTGCAGCGGGTCGTCCTCGGTGGCGAGGACGACCCGCTGCTGCTCGACGTAGCCGAGCGATCCGGTCACTTGCTGGCGGCCAGCGCCTGCTCGAGGTCGGCGATCAGGTCCTCGACGTTCTCGATGCCGATGGACAGGCGGACCATGTCCTCGGGCACGCCGGCGGCCTGGAGCTCCTCGGGGGTGAGCTGGCTGTGGGTGGTCGTCGCGTTGTGGATCGCCAGCGACTTGGCGTCACCGATGTTGGCCAGGTGGCTGAAGAGCCCCAGCGCCTCGATGAAGCGGGTGCCGCCCTCGCGCCCGGACTTCAGCCCGAAGCTGAGCAGGCCGCCGTACCCCTTGCCGGTGAAGGTGCGGTCCGCGACCTCCTTGTACGGCGAGTCCGCCAGGCCGGGGTAGGAGACCCAGGAGACCGCGTCGTGGTCGCTGAGGTACTGCGCGACGGTGAGCGCGTTGGAGCTGTGGCGCTCCATGCGCAGGTGGAGGGTCTCCAGGCCCTGGAGGAAGAGCCAGTTGTTCATCGGCGTCGAGGCGGCGCCGGTGTTGCGCAGCAGCACCGTGCGCGCCCGGATGATGTAGGCCAGGTTGCCGACCGCCTCGGTCCACACGACGCCGTGGTAGGCCCCGTCGGGCTGGGTCAGGCCGGGGAAGCGCTCGGCGTGCGCGGCCCAGTCGAAGCTGCCGGCGTCGACGATGACGCCGCCGATCGAGGTGCCGTGGCCGCCGATGTACTTGGTGGCGGAGTGCACCGCGACGTCCGCGCCGAGGTCGAAGACCCGGGAGAGGTACGGCGTGGGGGCGGTGTTGTCCACGATCAGCGGCAGGCCCTGGGCGTGGGCGGCGTCGGCCCAGGCGCGGACGTCGACGACGTTGATCTTGGGGTTGCCGACGGTCTCGGCGAAGACCAGCTTGGTCTTCTCATCGACGGCGGCGGCGAGCTCCTCGGGCTTCTCGGGGTCGACGAAGCGGACCTCGATGCCGAACTGCGGGAGCGTGTGCGCGAACAGCGCGTAGGTGCCGCCGTAGAGCGTGGAGAGCGCAACGATGTTGTCGCCGGTGTAGGTCAGGTTCAGCACGGCGTAGGTGATCGCCGCGGAGCCGGACGCCGTCGCGAGCGCCCCCACGCCGCCCTCGAGCTGCGCCATCCGCTCCTCGAACACCGACTGGGTCGGGTTCATGATGCGGGTGTAGATGTTGCCCGGCTCGGCCAGCGAGAACAGGTTCGCGGCGTGCTCGGTGTCGTTGAAGACGTACGACGTGGTCTGGTAGATCGGCACGGCCCGGGCGTTGGTCGTCGGGTCGGCGACCTCCTGGCCTGCATGGACGGCGAGAGTCTCGGGGCGGTAGGTCATGGCAGCTCCTGGTCGACTGTGGGAGGGGGCTCCGGTGCCGGTGGGGCACCCGTGCGCACCTCGGTCCGGCACCAGCCTAAAGTAGAGCAAAATGGTGGACTTTAGGGGTTCCGCTGGGTGAGCGGTCTGCACCGGTGCGCTCGTCCCGGCGCCTGAGATTGCGCGGCGAGGGAGGGCGTGGAGGGGAAAGGCTGGGGCGGTGCGACGAGCCTTCCTGCTGACCACCGTCCTCTATGCCGCGTCGATAGGGGTCGCCGCCGCCGTGCTGCCCGAGCGGGTGCCGCTGCACTTCACCGGCTCGGGGGAGCCCGACCGATGGGGCTCGCGGACCGAGGCGGTGCTCACCTTCGGGCTGATCGGCGCGGGGTTGGCGCTGCTCCTGGGCGGCTCGGCCGCGCTGATGGGTCGGCTGCCGCTGCGCTCCGGGATCGTGAACCTCCCGCACAAGGAGTGGTGGCTCGCCACCCCCGAGCGCGAGGCGGAGGCGCGGCGCCGGCTGCGCACGGACATGTACGGCCTGGGCGCCGTGACGATGGCGTTCCTGGTGGGGGTGCTGGGCGTGACGGTGGCGACCGCCCGCAGCGACGACCCGAGCCTGGGCTGGCCGTTCATGGTGGCCGTCGGCGCCTGCGTCGTCGGGGTGGTGCTCTGGGCGATCTGGGTGAGCGTGGTCCGCTACCGCCCGGTCGAGCGCATGTGAGCTGAGGCCCGGTCAGCTGCCGCCGGGGAGTCCGGCCCAGGGGTCCTCGCGCCGGAAGGCCGTCGGGAGGTGCAGGGCGACCCCGTCCTCGGCGGCCAGCCGGCCGAGCGCGGCCATCGTCACGTCGAGGTCGTCCCCGGCGTACGGCAGGGCGCGCAGCGGGTGCCCCAGGGAGCGGAAGAAGTCGTCCCAGTGGGTCAGCACCACGCGGCGCGCGCCGACCGCGCGGACCGTCTCGGTCCAGTAGTCCTCGAGGTAGCGCTCCGGCTGCACGCCCAGCTGGCCCACGCCGAGGTAGGCGACCTCGGCGCGGTGACCGGCCAGCGCGCCCGGGACGAACCCGGCGCTGCCCTGCACCAGTGCGGTGCGACCACTCGCGTGGGCCACCAGGAGCGACCACGCCTCGCCGCAGCGGTACGCCGTCGCCCGCACCGGCGGCACGACCGGCGCGGTGATCGCCCCGGGGAAGCGGTCCGGCGGGCAGTGCGCGGACTCCACCCAGGTCAGCGTGAAGGCGCCCCAGCCGTGCGGCCGGCCCGGCGTCACCCGGTGCAGCCGGTCCTGCGGCAGGCCGCCGCCGAGCCCGACGTACGCCGCGCTCGCGCCGCCGGCCAGGACCGCTCCGGTGCGCTGCGCGACGACCGCGGAGTCGAGGGCGTGGTCGATGTGGGTGTGGACGGGCGCGACCACCGCGAGCCGGTCCACCCCGAGCCGGGCCAGGGCGGCGTCGATGCGCCGGGGGTCCGGCGCCACCCGCCCCACCCCGACACGCAGCAGCCCGGGCCGGCTGAAGTAGCCGTCGGTCAGCAGCGCGGTCTCCCCGTCGTCGATCAGCAGCGTGGACACCCCCGCGAAGGTCACCACCGGCCACCCGCCCGGCTCGCCTGACGCGCCGCCCGCGGGCGGGACGTCGAAGCGCGCGGCGTACCGCTGCAGGTCGGGGCGTCCGGGCTTCAGTCGCATGGTCGAGGACCGTACGCCGACTCGCGGAGGAGTGGGGGTCGACCGCGAGGTTAACGTTCGCTAACCTCGCGGGGTGACCGACGACGCACGGCCCGACCTGCGGGCGCTCACCGACCAGCTGCGCGAGCGGCTCGCGACCGCCCGGCGCGGCGGGTCCCAGGCGGCCCGCGACAAGCACACCGCGCGCGGCAAGCTGCTGGTGCGCGAGCGGGTGGACCGGCTGCTCGACCCGGGCAGCCCGTTCCTGGAGATCGCCCCGCTCGCGGCGTACGGCATGTACGGCGCGGAGGGTGAGGAGCACGCGGTGCCCTCGGCCGGCGTGGTCGCGGGGATCGGCCGGGTGTCGGGACGCACCTGCCTGGTGGTCGCCAACGACGCGACGGTGAAGGGCGGCACCTACTACCCGCTCACGGTCAAGAAGCACCTGCGCGCGCAGACGATCGCGCTCGAGAACAACCTGCCGTGCCTCTACCTCGTCGACTCCGGCGGCGCGTTCCTGCCGATGCAGGACGAGGTCTTCCCCGACCGCGAGCACTTCGGGCGGATCTTCTTCCACCAGGCCCAGCTCTCGGCGCGCGGCATCCCGCAGGTCGCCGCGGTGATGGGCTCGTGCACCGCGGGCGGCGCCTACGTGCCGGCCATGAGCGACGAGACCGTCATCGTGCGCAACCAGGGCACGATCTTCCTCGGCGGACCGCCGCTGGTGAAGGCAGCGACCGGCGAGGTCGTCACCGCCGAGGAGCTCGGCGGGGGAGAGGTGCACGCCCGCACCTCCGGGGTGGTCGACCACCTCGCCGAGGACGACGCCCACGCGCTCGCGATCCTGCGCGGGATCGCGGAGACCTTCCCGGCCCCGGCCACCACGCCGTGGGAGGTGCGCCCGGTCGAGGAGCCCGCCGAGGACCCCACGACGCTGTACGACGTGGTGCCGACCGACCCGCGCACGCCGTACGACGTGCGCGAGGTGATCCGCCGGGTGGTGGACGGCAGCCGGTTCTCGGAGTTCAAGCAGCTCTACGGCGAGACCCTGGTCTGCGCGTTCGCGCACGTGTGGGGCCACCCGGTCGGGATCATCGCCAACAACGGCGTGCTGTTCAGCGAGTCCGCGCTCAAGGGCGCGCACTTCGTCGAGCTGTGCAACCAGCGCGGCATCCCGCTGGTCTTCCTGCAGAACATCTCCGGCTTCATGGTCGGGCGCGAGTACGAGAACCGCGGGATCGCCCGCGACGGCGCCAAGCTGGTCACCGCCGTCGCGTGCAGCGTGGTCCCCAAGCTCACCGTCGTCATCGGGGGCTCCTTCGGCGCCGGCAACTACGGCATGGCCGGGCGCGCCTACGACCCGCGCTTCTTGTGGATGTGGCCCAACGCCCGGATCTCGGTGATGGGCGGCGAGCAGGCCGCCTCGGTGCTGGCCACCGTGCGCCGCGACGGCCTGGAGGCCCGCGGGGAGGAGTGGCCGGTCGAGGCCGAGGAGGCGTTCAAGGCCCCGATCCGCGAGCAGTACGACGAGCAGGGCTCGGCGTACTACTCCACCGCCCGGCTCTGGGACGACGGCATCATCGACCCCGCCGACACCCGCCGGGTGCTCGGCCTCGCCCTGGCGACGACCGCGCACGCCCCGGTCCCGGCGCCCTCCTACGGCATCTTCCGGATGTGAGCAGATGAGGACCTTGACCCGCCGAGCCGCGCCGATCCGCACCCTGCTTATCGCCAACCGCGGCGAGATCGCGCTGCGCGTCATGCGCACCGCGCGCGCCCTCGGGATCCGCACCGTCGCGATCTTCACCGACCTCGACGTCGAGGCGCCGCACGTGCGCGCGGCCACCGACGCGGTCCGGGTGAGCAGCTACCTCGACGTCGACGCGGTCGTGAGCGCGGCTCGGGTCAGCGGCGCCGACGCCGTGCACCCCGGCTACGGCTTCCTCTCCGAGCGCGCCGAGCTGGCCCGCGCCCTCGACGCCGCCGGGATCCGCCTGGTCGGCCCGAGCGCAGAGGTCATCGACCTGATGGGCCGCAAGGACGCCGCCCGCGAGGTCGCGCTCGCCGCGGGCGTCCCGGTCGTCCCCCAGGGCGAGCCGGGCAGCCCCGGCGGTTACCCGGTCCTGGTCAAGGCCGCCTCGGGCGGCGGCGGCAAGGGCATGCGGATCGTCCGCACCCCCGAGGAGTACGACGCCGCGGTGGCCGCCGCGAAGCGCGAGGCGCTGGCGGCGTTCGGCGACGACACCCTGCTGGTGGAGCGGTACGTCGAGCACGGCCGGCACCTGGAGGTGCAGGTCCTCGCCGACGCGCACGGGAACGTGCTCCACCTCTTCGAGCGCGACTGCTCCACCCAGCGCCGGCACCAGAAGGTGCTGGAGGAGGCCCCCGGGCCGACCGTCGACCCGTTCCTGCGGCACCGGCTGACCACGGCGGCCGTCGAGCTGGCCCGCCAGGTCGGCTACGTCGGCGCCGGCACCGTGGAGTTCCTCCTCGACGCCGACACCGGCGAGTTCTACTTCCTGGAGATGAACACCCGGCTCCAGGTCGAGCACCCGGTCACCGAGGCGGTCACCGGGATCGACCTGGTCGCAATGCAGCTGCGGGTCGCGTCCGGGGAGGAGCTGGACTACACCCAGGACCAGTTCGTGATGGGCATCCACGGCCACGCCATCGAGGCCCGGGTGTACGCCGAGGACGCGTTCGGCGGCTTCCTGCCGCAGGCCGGCACCGCCTCGATCGTGCGCTGGCCCGGCCCGCCGGAGGCGGAGACCTCCGCGGAGGCCACGACCGTCCGGGTGCACCACGCGCTGGAGAGCGGGCAGGTGGTCTCCACGGCGTACGACCCGATGCTCGGCAAGGTGATCGTGCACGGGCCGGACCGCGAGTCGGCCCGCCTCGCGCTCCTCGACGCCCTGGCCGGCACGGCGGTCCTGGGGCTCACCACCAACACCGGCTTCCTGCATGCCCTGGTCGCGAGCGAGGAGTTCCGCGACGCGACCATCGACACCGCCTGGCTGGACACCGCCGAGGTCCCCGCGCCCTCGCCCGACCTGCCCCGGGTGATGGCGGCCTGGGTGGCCGCGATGCTGATCGCCGGCGAGGCGGACGCGGATGGGCTGGCCGACCCGTTCCGGGCCGACGGCTGGCGTTCGGCCGGCGAGCCCGCCCCGGTGCGGATCGAGCTGGACCGCCCGGTGCTCGTGGACCGGGCCCGCGGCACCGTCGACCGCGTACCCGTCCAGCAGCACTCGGCCGCCGACCACGTCCTGGTGCTCAGCATCGACGGGCGCCGGCACCGTGCGGTGGTCGACGTGCAGCCGCACCTCGCCGAGGTCGTCCACCTCGGCCAGCGCTTCGTGTTCCGCCGTCCCGACGTCCTCGCCGACCACGGGCCGGTCGTCGGCGACGGCACCGTCCTCGCCCCGATGCCCGGCACCGTGCTCGAGGTGAGCGTCGCGATCGGCGACGAGGTCGCCGAGGGCCAGGCACTGGGCATGATGGAGGCGATGAAGATGGAGCTGACCCTGCGCGCGCCGTTCGCCGGCACCCTTGCCGCGGTCGACGCGGTCGCCGGCGCGCAGGTCCCGCTCGGGACAGCGTTGTTCCACGTGGAACCAGCGGGACAGGAGTGACACACCCATGACGAGCCTGCCGATGACCGTGCGCGATCCCGCGCTGCCCGAGCGGGTGACGATCTGGGAGGTCGGCCCGCGCGACGGGCTGCAGAACGAGTCCGCGCTCGTGCCGACCGAGGTCAAGGCGGAGTTCTGCCGCCGCCTGCTCGCCGCGGGTCTGCCCGTCGTCGAGGCGACCAGCTTCGTGCACCCGCGCTGGGTGCCGCAGCTGGCCGACGCCGCCGACCTGTTGACCGCGCTCGCCGCCGAGCTCGGCGAGCCCGCCCGCGACCTGCCGGTGCTGGTGCCCAACGAGCGCGGCCTGGACCGGGCGCTGGAGCTGGGCTGTCGCCACGTCGCGATCTTCGGCTCGGCCACCGAGACCTTCGCCCAGCGCAACCTCAACCGCTCGCTGGAGGGTCAGCTGGCGATGTTCGCGCCGACCGTACGCCGCGCGAAGGACGCCGGCCTGGAGGTCCGCGGCTACGTCTCGATGTGCTTCGGCGACCCCTGGGAGGGGCCGGTGCCGATCGAGCAGGTCGTCACCGTGGGACGCCGGCTGCTCGAGCTCGGCGCCGACCGGCTCAGCATCGGCGACACCATCGGCGTCGGCACCGCCGCCCACGTCACCGCGCTGGTGGAGGCGTTCGGCGCGGCCGGCCTACCGGTCGAGCGGCTCGCGATGCACTTCCACGACACCTACGGACAGGCCCTCGCCAACGCCCACGCGGCGCTGCGCGCGGGGGTCACCACGCTGGACGCCAGCGCCGGCGGACTGGGCGGCTGCCCCTACGCGCACAGCGCCACCGGCAACCTCGCCACCGAGGACCTGGTGTGGCTGCTGGACGGGCTCGGGATCGAGCACGGGGTGGACCTCGAGGCCCTCGTCGCGACCAGCACCTGGATGGCTGCGCACCTGGGCCGACCGAGCCCGTCGGCCGTCGTACGGGCACTGGCACAATCATCTGCGTGAGCTCCCCGAAACGCCGCGTCTACCTGCACATCGGCGCACCGAAGACGGGGACGACCTACCTCCAGCGGCGGCTCGGGGCCAATGCGCGCTCGCTGGCGGGTCATGGCGTCTACGTCCCCGGCCGAGGCCCGTTCGTGCGCCCGGACATCTTCCACTTCCGCGCCGCCCTCGACCTGCTGGAGCAGGACTGGGGCGGACCGCCCGGACACGCCTCTGGCAACTGGGACGCGCTGGTGCAGCGGGTGCGCCGCCACAGCGGCTCCGTGGTGATCAGTCACGAGATCCTCGCGCCGGCCAGCGCCGACAAGATCGCCAAGGCCAAGCGCGAGCTGGGCGCCGGCGGCGCGGAGATCCACATCGTCTACTCCGCACGCGACCTGGCCCGGCAGCTGCCGGCGGCCTGGCAGGAGAGCATCAAGCAGGGACACGCGTGGCGCTTCGGGCGGTTCCTGAAGAACTATCGCGAGGGTCGTCCGTTCTTCGCGCAGGCCTTTGACCTGCCTGCGGTGCTCAACAGCTGGTCGGCGGGGCTGCCACCCGAGCAGGTGCACGTCGTGACCGTGCCGCAGCGCGACGCCGTCCTCGCGCCCGGCGACGACCTCTGGGGCCGCTACTGCCGGGCCTTCGGGATCAACCCGTCCTGGGCGCCGCGCGACCCCGAGCAGCGCAACGAGTCCCTCGGCATCGCCGAGACCCAGGTGCTGCGCCGCATCAACAAGCGCATGGGTATCGCGACCCGTCGCGAGTACGACCACGACCGGCTGGTGCGCGAGCTGGTCGCGCAGGACAACTTCGTGCACCGCGAGTCCCAGCCGGTGCGTCTGGGCCCGCAGCACTTCGACTGGGTCGAGCAGGCCAGCGAGCGCTGGATCGAGTGGATCGAGGCCAGCGGCGTCGACGTGATCGGCGACGTCGAGGACCTGCGCCCGGTGCGGCCCGCGGAGGGCGCGCGCTGGCGCAACCCCGACAAGCCGCGCTACCGCGAGGAGCTCGACGCCGCCCTGGAGGCGGTGCTGGTGCTCACCGAGGAGGCGGTACGCCGTACCGATCCGTCCCGGCGGCTGCCGGGCCGGATCAAGCTGCAGGCGGAGAAGCTGCGCGACTGAGGCGGTCTGGGCGCGGGGTCTGGGCCGCGGGCCTGGGTCGCTCCGGTGTTTTTCCGCGCAATTGCGCGGAAAAGTACCGGTTTGGGGCGGAATCGGGTGCTTTTCGGCGCAATTGCGCAGTTATGCGCACCAGCCAGCCGCGACAGAGCGCGACGCGGTCAGCTGCGGGAGCCGCCCCGGCGGGCCAGCAGCTCGCTCGCGGCGTACCGCCCCACGCGCCAGGTGGCGTAGCCGTCGGCGCTGAGACCGACCAGGCCGCCGACGACCGGGACCCGGCGCCCGACGGTGGTGGCCAGTCGCTTGCCGGCGATGCCGGTGATGATGGCGGCGGCGACCTCGGCGGCGATCACCCGGTCGAGGTCCGGGTCGTGCACGGGCGCGGTCGCCAGTGCCATCGGCGGTGCGGGCAGCTTGCGCTGGCCGACCAGCTTGTCGACCTCCTCGCCGCCGATCAGGCAGGTGATCACCGCGTTGCGTACCCGCGGGTCCTCGAGGTCGTGGCCGCGCAGGTGGGCGATGACCGCGATCATCCGGCACTGCACGAGCGCCAGGCCGGCGACGTTGGCGGGGATCGCGACCGCGGCGGTCACCAGGCCGCCCACGTTGGTCAGGAAGCCCTGCGCGCCGGCGTAGCGGACGTGGTCGTCGATCACCGAGCGGACCGCCTTCTCGACGTCGCCGTCCTTCCCCTCGAGGGCGGTCTGCGCCGCGCGCGCGGCGCCCGGCAGCGGGCCGGCGCCCTGGATCGCCCGCTGCAGCGCCTCGCGCACGAACGACGCGGTCAGCCCCGGTGCGGCGCTGAGCGCGCGGGGGCCGAGCTGGCGGCCCAGCGTCATCGCCATCGACTTCTTCATCCCCATGTCGCACCCATGCCCGCGATCCTACGAAGACGGCGGTGAGCAGTACCGTCGCTGCGTGCCCGTCGAACCGCCCCCCACCGCGTGGACCTTCCCGGACCCCGAGCGGTTCGACCCCGACGACGACCTGGTCGGGGTCGGTGCCGACCTCGACGCGGGCACGCTGCTGGCGGCGTACCGGCGCGGGCTGTTCCCGATGCCGGGCTCGCGGCGCGACCCGATGTACTGGTTCAGCCCGGTGCAGCGCGGCGTGCTCCCGCTCGACGGGCTGAAGGTGTCGCGGTCCCTGCGCCGCTCGGTGCGCGACCTGGAGATCCGCGTCGACACGGCGTTCGCCGAGGTGCTGGCGGCGTGCGCCGACCCGAGCCGCCCGGGCGCCTGGATCGACCGGCGGATCCGGGCGGCGTACACCCGGCTGCACGAGCTGGGCTGGGCGCACTCGGTCGAGACCTGGCGCGAGGGCCGCCTGGTCGGTGGGCTGTACGGCGTGGCGATCGGCGGGCTGTTCGCCGGGGAGTCGATGTTCCACCGCGAGCGCGACGCCTCCAAGGTGGCGCTGGTCGGCCTGGTCGACCTGCTGCGCGACGAGCACGCCGACGAGCGGGTGCTCGACGTGCAGTGGCAGACCCCGCACCTCGCCTCCCTCGGCGTGGTAGAGGTCCCGCGCGCGGCGTACCTCTCGCGGCTCGCCGCGACGCTGGAGGTGCCGCTGCCCGCAGCGTTCGACGACGGCGAGCGGTCCTAAGACCGCGCTCGGACCACCTGCCTGGCCGGCACCACCGCCTCCACAATCGGCGTTGGCGCGGTCCATCCACGTTTGCGTAAGTGCGGCGGGCGAGCCCCGGATCAAGCGATTCCCAGCAATGGCGTCATCGGACGGTCCTTTTCAGTGCCACGGCCCCGAACTACCCAAGTTAAGGGTTGCGGACACGCTCAGGTACCGTCCGCCGCTATGGGCGAGTTTCGGGTGGGCCGCACCAAGCACGTGGTCACGGACGCCGGGCGACACCGGACTAGTGCGCGTCTTTCATGGGGCGACACCAAGGTAGAGGCGTACTTCGAGACTGACCCCAGCGTGCCTTTCGTCACAGAGAACGTCGGCGATCTCTGGGTGAGCCCTGCACTTGTGATGGCGATGCGTCACAACCTCACGCTGCGACTGCGTGACCCCATCTCGAACGCTCGCCGCGAGGACCTGGACGTGGCTCAAGACATCATGTCTACCTGGTTCCCCGAGCGAATGAGCAAAGTCGAGATCAAGGCCCCGCGAGGCACTCCGATCAGGGGACTCGGTCTTCGGGATCCCCGTGCTGTTGGTGCGTGCTTCACGGGGGGGGGGTCGACTCCTTTCACACGCTGGTCAAGAACCGTGGGCGAGTCGGTGCGCTGATCTACGGCTTCGGGTTGGACGTGCCGCAAGGGCACACAGAGTTCGAAGCCGAAGTGGCGGCACTCCTCGAGCAGGTGGCTGCACAGGAGAACGTGCAGCTACTCACTGCTGAGACCAACCTCCGGAGAGTTCTGGGGCGTGCCGACGTCAGCTGGGGCTACGAGGGGCATGGGGCCGCTCTGGCGTCCTTGGGGACCCTCTTCTCCCCGATCATCCGGACTGTCCTAGTTCCGTCTACCCACAGCTATGACGCGGCAACTCCTTGGGGATCGCACCCGATGCTGGATCACCGCTGGTCCACCCGTCGGCTGCAGGTCGTGTACGACGGGGGCGAGTGCAGCCGGGTGAAGAAGACCCAGATGATCGCTCGCGATCCCTTGGTGCAGAAGTACCTGCGCGTCTGTTACAAGCAGTTCGACGAGCTCAACTGTGGTCGATGCTCGAAGTGCATACGCACGATGGCGACTCTGCAGGTGCTCGGCGAGCTGCAGAACTTCAGCACATTCCCCGAGCGGGTCGACCTTGCGGCTGCGAGGAACTTCCAGCTGCAAGGCAAGAACGACGCTTCCCGAATCCGAGATGTCTACCAGCTTGCCCGCCAATACCCCGCGCACGCCGAACTCGCCGGCGCTCTCGCCGAAATGCTCGATCGGTATGACGCCGCAGTTTCTGAGTAGCGTGCGGGTGGGTGCGGGCGGGGTGGCGTAGTTGAGCGTCCTGTGGATCAACTGATTCTGGGTGTAGAGGAAGATCGGAGTCGAGTCGTGGATGAAATCTCGTGGAGGCGTAATGCCTGGGTGTCCGCTGCCATCGCGGTCGTCGTGGTTGTGTCGGGCTTTCTCATAAGTCTTCTGTCCGATGATGAGGCGGACGGAAAGGCGCTGCCCAGTCTTGACGTGCACGCAGACGAGGTGATTGTCGCTTTCGTGGTCTATCCGCTGTGCGTGTTCGTTTTGGTATTCCTTCTGCTCAACGTCGTGAGCTGGCTCAAGCTCAGGTGGCGTCGTTGAGAAGGTGATCTCGCCCCGCCGTGGGAGCAGCGACCGCGCCGAACTACTCGCGCCGGGCTGGTGGGCCTCGATCGAGACGGGGGCGTGCTCGGCTGGGCCGTGGTCAGCCCGACCTCGGACCGGCGCTGGAGGTGCCGCTGCCCACGGCGTTCGACGACAGGGTGCAGTAGGGCGCGGGGGCCAAGAGCGCGCTCAGACCACCTGCGGAGCCTGGCCGGTCTCGCTGACCATCGGGCGCCCGGCGTCGGCCCAGGCGTACATGCCGCCGTCGAGGTTGACCACGTCGCGGCCCTGCTGGACCAGCCACCCGACCGCCTGGCTGGAGCGGCCGCCGACCCGGCAGACGACGAGCACCTGGCCGTCCGGCACCTCGTCGAGGCGGGACGGCAGGTCCATGAGCGGGATGTGCACGGCGCCCTCGATGTGGCCGTGCTGCCACTCCACGTCCTCGCGGACGTCGAGGACCGCGAGGCCCTCGGGGAGCGGGTTCGGTACGCCGTCGATGGAGACGGTGGGGATCACGGGGGCCTTCTCTCGTGGGGCGGGGGAGTTCGCTGTGTCCATGATCCGGGGTGTCGGGGGAGGCGCAACTCGGCAGACGGGGAACATACCCCCTGGGGGTATTGTTCCACCGGGAGCAGGAGGGTCCCGACGGCGGAGGCGAACGCTCATGACACACCCGGCGCATCACACACAGTCCCCGGCTCACGAGCACCCCGGTGGCGGGTCGCGGGCGATGGCGCTGAGCGCCACCCTGCACTGTCTGACCGGCTGCGCGATCGGTGAGATCACCGGTCTGGTGATCGGCACCGCGCTCGGCCTGGGCAACGGCTGGACGCTGGTGCTCGCGGTCGCGCTGGCGTTCCTGTTCGGCTACATGCTCTCCACGCTGCCGCTGCTGCGCGCCGGCCTGGGCGTCGGCGCGGCGCTCGCCGTCGTTCTCGCCGCGGACACGCTCTCGATCGCGACCATGGAGGTCGTCGACAACGCGGTGATGGCGCTGGTGCCCGGCGCGATGGACGCGGGCCTGGTCAACAGCGTCTTCTGGCTGGCGATGATGCTCGCCCTCGGCGTCGCCTTCCTGGCCGCCTACCCGGTCAACGTGTTCCTGCTCGAGCGCGGGAAGGGGCACGCCCTCACCCACGGCTTCCACGGCGCCGAGGCGCCGAGTGGCGCGCGCCGGTTGATCCCCGTGCTGCCGTCCGGCGCGCTCGCCGCCGTGATCGTGGCGTTCATGCTGGGCGGGCTGCTGGTCTCCGCCGCCGCGGAGCTGGGTGACGAGCCCGATGGCGGGTCAGGCGGCGGGTCGGGCGGCGGCGGGCATGCGGGGGCCGCGTCCGTGACTACTTGAGCAGCTTCGACATCCGCCGGTCGGCGAGCGGCTTGCCGCCGGTCTGGCAGGTGGGGCAGTACTGCAGCGAGGAGTCGGCGAAGGAGACCTCGCGCACCGTGTCGCCGCACACCGGGCAGGGCTTGCCGGTGCGGCCGTGGACAGCGAGGTTGCTCTTCTTCTCGCCCTTCAGCTCGCTCGCGGCCAGTCCTCGGGAGCGCTCGACCGCGGCGCCGATGGTGTCGCGCACCGCGGCGTACAGCGTGGCGAGCTCGTCGTCGTCGAGGCTGTTGGCCGGCTTGTACGGCGACATCCGTGCGGCGTGCAGGATCTCATCGGAGTAGGCGTTGCCGATGCCGGCGATCGTGCCCTGGTGGCGCAGCACGCCCTTGACCTGCTTGCGCCCCTCGCGCTGCAGGATCTCCCCGAGCGCCTCGAGGGTGAACTCGTCGGTGAGCGGGTCCGGGCCCAGCGAGGCGATGCCGGGTACGTCGGCGGGGTCGCGCACGACGTACAGCGCCAGGCTCTTGCGGGTGCCGGCCTCGGTGACGTCGAGGCCGGTGTCGTCGTCGAGCACGATGCGGACCGCCAGCGGCGACTTGTTGCTGGCCTTGGGCGGCAGCGCCGGCACCTCCTCACGCCAGCGCACCCACCCGGCGCGGGCCAGGTGGAGCACGACGTGCAGTCCGGAGGCGTCGATGTCGAGGAACTTGCCGTGCCGGGTGACGTCGTCGACGAGCGTGCCCTCGAGTGCGGAGAGCGGCGGGTCGAAGGTCTTCAGCGCGCTGAACGCGGCGACGTGGACCTTCGCGATGGCGCGCCCGGCCAGCCGGCCCCGCAGGTCCAGGGCCAGCGCCTCCACCTCCGGCAGCTCGGGCACACCGCGAGTGTAGGTGGCGGGCGGGGGAGCGGGGTTGTGCCTGCGGGGCGCGACACCCCGCGTTACAGCTGGCCGCGGGCCCCGCGGCACCCCGCCGCCAAGACCCCCGCAGGAACACGCCGCTCCGACTCGCTACGCCAATCTAGGACTGCGCCTAGACACCCCGATACCGTCGGATCGTGGACCCGATCAGGAACCCGTACGCCCCCGGCGCCGGCCAGCGCCCGCCCGAGCTGGCCGGTCGCGACGACCAGGTGCGCGCCTTCGACGTCGTGCTGGAGCGGGTCGCGCGGGGGCGCCCGGAGCGCTCGCTGGTGCTGACCGGGCTGCGCGGGGTCGGCAAGACCGTGCTGCTTAACGCGCTGCGCTCCCAGGCGGTCCGCAAGGGCTGGGGGACCGGCAAGCTCGAGGCTCGCCCCGACCAGGGCCTGCGCCGCCCGCTGTCCTCGGCGCTGCACCAGGCGGTGCGCGAGCTCGGCCACCCGGTGAGCGAGGAGTCCGACCACGTGCTCGGCGTGCTGCGCGCCTTCGCCCAGCGCGAGGCCGGGCCGGGCGCCAAGCTGCGCGAGCAGTGGAGCCCCGGCATCGACGTACCCCCGGCGCGCGGGCGCGCCGACTCCGGCGACATCGAGATCGACCTCGTCGAGCTCTTCACCGATCTCGGCGGGCTGGCCGGCGACACCGGCCGCGGGATCGCGGTCTTCATCGACGAGATGCAGGACCTCGGACCCGACGACGTCTCCGCGTTGTGCGCGGCGTGCCACGAGCTCAGCCAGTCCGGGCTGCCGGTGATCGTCGTCGGCGCCGGGCTGCCGCACCTGCCGGCGGTGCTCTCGGCCAGCAAGTCCTACTCCGAGCGGCTCTTCTCCTACCAGCGCATCGACCGCCTGGCCCGCGAGGAGGCCGACCGCGCGCTCAGCTCACCGGCGATGGAGGAGGACGCGGTCTACACCGAGGGCGCGCTCGAGGCGATGTACGCCGCCACCGGCGGCTACCCCTACTTCATCCAGGCCTACGGCAAGGCGGTCTGGGACCACGCCCCGCGCAGCCCGATCACCGCCGAGGACGTCGCGGTCGCCGCGCCCGAGGCCGAGCGCGAGCTGGCGGTCGGCTTCTTCGGCTCCCGCTACGAGCGCGCCACGCCCGGCGAGCGCGACTACCTGCGCGCGATGGCCGACGCGGCCGGCGAGGACGCCGACGTGGTGGGCTCGGTGGCCACCGCCGACGTCGCCTCGGTCCTCGGCAAGCGGCCGCAGTCGCTCTCCCCGGCACGCGACGCGCTGCTCAAGAAGGGGCTGATCTACTCCGGGGAGCGGGGCCGGATCGCGTTCACCGTCCCGCACTTCGGTCGCTACCTCCGTGAGCAGGCCTGAGCCCGGCACGGCACGATGGACCTCATGCGTCCCCAGGTCGTCGCCCACCGGGGCGCGAGCCACGAGCAGGCCGAGCACACCCTCGCGGCGTACGTCGCCGCCCTCGACGCCGGCGCCGACGGCCTGGAGTGCGACGTCCGGCTGACCGCCGACGGGCACCTGGTGTGCGTGCACGACCGCAACACCCGTCGTACGGCGCGGCACCGCGGGCTGGTCTCCACGATGGAGCTGGCCGAGCTCTCCGAGCTGGACTTCTCCTCGTGGAAGAACCCCTGGGGCGACCTCGACGACGAGGCGCCCGAGGTCGACGAGGAGATGGGCCGGGTGCTGACCCTGCGCAAGCTCTTCGAGGTGGCCGCCGACTACGACCGCCGCGTCGAGCTCGCGGTGGAGACCAAGCACCCCACGCGGTACGGCGGGCTGGTCGAGCGTCGGGTCGCGGAACTGCTGCGTGACTTCGGCTGGGAGCGCGCGGGCAGCCCGGTGCGGGTGATGAGCTTCTCCTGGACCGCCCTGCAGCGCCTGGAGCGGCTGGTGCCGGAGGTGCCGCTGGTGATGCTGTTCGAGTACGCCGAGCAGTGGCCGGTGCTGCGCCGGGTGATCGGACGCGACTGGATCCTGGGCCCCGGTGTCGAGGAGCTCGCCGCGCACCCGCGCCTCGGCCCGCGCATCGTGCGCGCCGGGCACTCGCTCAACGTGTGGACCGTCAACACCCTCGCGGAGCTCGAGCTGTGCCGCGAGCTCGGCGTCGAGGCGGTCATCACCGACCGCCCGGCGTACCTGCGCGAGCTGCTGGACCGGTAGGTTCAGTCCCCATGGCGAAGAAGTCCCGCACCAAGGCCCGTGACGCTGCTCCGCTCGCCGAGGGCGAGGTCGGCCCCCGGCAGCCCTGCCCCTGTGGCTCGGGCAAGCGCTACAAGGCGTGCCACGGCGCGGCCGGCGGCGCCGCTGCCCCGTTCGTGGCCCGCCCCTTCGAGGGCCTGCCCGGCGAGTGCGACCTGGTCGCGCTGCGCGAGCTGGTCCCCGCCGCGACCGCCCCGCTGACCCTCAAGGACTCCGACCGCCCGGTCCGGCTGTGCACGCTGCTGCCGATGGCGGCGCCCGCGATGGTCCGCGACAGCGGCGAGATCTGGCTGGGCCTGCAGGTCCAGCACTCCTTCGGCGACCCCTCGCGCGACCTGGGCGCCGTGCTGCTCGCCGCGCTCGACGCCGAGCCCGGCATCGTCGGCCTCACCTCCGACCCCGGCCCCGGCCCGCGCCTGCAGGACCTGATCTCCAACGACACCCTCGAGGTCACCGTCCACGAGGGCTTCGACTACTGGGTCTCCGACGTCGAGGACACCTCCGGCATGGAGGCCGCGCTGCAGCAGGCCAACGAGTCGGTGAACCCGACGCTGCGCCTGGCGTCGGTCGAGGCGGCGTACTGGACCAACGTCGGGCCCAAGGAGCACCTGCGCTGGGTGATGCCCGAGCCCGAGGACCAGCTGCTCGACGCCCTCGCCCGCCTGCACGCCGCCGGCCGCGACGTGCTCGTGCCCGGCTCGCGCCTGGTCGGCATGTTCCGCGCCCACGGCCTGCTCGCCCCGGTGTGGGACCTCGAGGTCGGCACCGGCGCCGAGGCGCTGGAGGACCCGGCCGCCGAGTTCCGCGCCGCCCTCGACGAGGCGCTCGCCGACACCTCCGAGCTGACCACCGAGCAGCGGGCCGCCCGCTCGGGCCTGGCCAACCGCCAGGTCACCATCCGGTAGTCGACGACGGGGTAGTCGACGTCACCCCAGGTAGTTGACTGCTCATCTTGCTCCCGTGTGTACGGGTAAGTAACGTAGAAGACGACCCGGCCGGTCTGCCCCCCGTCAGCACCGGTCGGGTCCTTCCACGTCCAGGGGCGTAGCGCCCCGGTCAGTCGCGGCTCAGCCGGCCGGGAGCGGGTCGCGGGCGACCGGACAGCTCATGCAGCGCGGCCCGCCGCGACCGGAGCCCAGCTCGGAGCCGGCGATCCGGACCACCTCGATGCCGGCCGCCTCGAGGCGGTCGTTGGTCTCGACGTTGCGCTCGTAGGCGACCGCGACGCGGGGTGCGATCGCGAGGGTGTTGTTGCCGTCGTCCCACTGCTCGCGCTCGGCAGTGACCGGGTCCAGGCCGGTGTCGATGCGGTAGAGGGTGTCGATCCCCATCGCCTTCGCCGCGGCGACCATGAACGGCTCCGCCGGCGCGACGTGCAGCACCAGGTCCGCCTCGTGCTCGGCGGGCTCCGCCAGCGTCACCGCGTGGGCGCGCAGCGAGTCGGCGATGGCGGGGTACATCACGATCTTGTCGACGTCGACCATCGTGCAGACGGTGTCGAGGTGCATCGTGGCCCGTTCTTGGGCGATCGGCACCGCGAGCACGGTGGTGGCCAGCCCGGCGTGGAAGACCTGACGGGCGAACCGCTCGGCGCCGGCCGGCGTCGTACGCTCCCCGACGCCGACGGCGATCACGCCGGGCGCGAGCAGCAGCACGTCACCGCCCTCGACGTGCTCGTGCTGCCAGCCGTGCACCGTCGGGGTGCCCGCGAAGCGCGGGTGGTGGGTGTAGACGAGCTCGGTGAGCTGGGTCTCCCGCGCCCGGGCCGGCATCGCCAGGGAGGTCACCGCCACCCGGTCGCGCACCCACACGCTGGAGTCGCGGGTGAACAGCAGGTTGGGCAGCGGGTCGATGAGGAAGTCGTCGTGGGCGAGCAGGCTGGTGACCAGACCGAACCCGCCACGGACCTCGTCGTTGCGGATGCCGGCGGTGAGATGGGCGGTGAGCTCCTCGGGTGAGGCGTCGCGCAGGTACGCCGCGAGGTGGGCGCGCAGGGTGTCGCCCAGGTGCCGCCCGTCGAGGGCCGTGGTGATCGCGCGGTGGCGGGCCTCCTCGGTGGCGAGCGCCTCGGTCAGCAGCGTGGTGAGGTGCAGGACCTCGACGCCGCGCGTGCGTAGCGCCTCGGCGAAGGCGTCGTGCTCCTCCTGCGCGCGGGCCACCCACGGGATGCCGTCGAAGAGCAGCCGGTCGTTGTTGCGCGGCGTGAGGCGCTGGAGCTCGGGGCCGGGGCGGTGCAGCACGACCGTGCGCAGCCGCCCGACCTCGCTGTCGGCGCCGTGGGGCGCGCGGGGTGCGGGGTCCTCGGGGTGCGCGGTCGCTGCCATGCGCCGACCCTAGCCAGCGGGGTGGTCGCGGCCGGGGCGCTCGGCGCGGTCAGCGTGGTCGGGGCGCGTCGCGCAGCGTGTGCGCGAGGGCCTGCGCCGCGGCCAGCACCTCCCCGAGCGGCCGGCCGAGCGCTGCGGCGGCGCGGTCCACGTCGTCGAGCTCGGGCTGGGCGTTGACCACCCGGCCGCCGAGGCGGGCCACCTTGACCGCGATCCGCTGGCCGTCGAGGTCGACGTGGGACGTCGCACGCGCCAGCGGGCGCTTGCGGACCGGGTGGTGGCGCACCCCGATCGTCGAGGTGTGGGTGAAGAGCACCTCCTCGATCGCCCCCAGCAGCCCGGGGGCGACCAGCGCCTGCACCGTGTGCGCCGGGCGGCCCTTCTTCATCAGCACCGGCGTCAGCCAGGCATCGAGCGCCCCGGCGTCGAGCAGCGCCGCGAGCACCGAGGGCCAGACCCGGGGGTCGAGGTCGTCGACGTTGGCGGCCACCACCAGCTCCTCGACGTGCTCGGGGCCGCCGGGGTCGCTCGGGTCGTGGGGCGTGGCGGTGGCAGAGGGGGAGACGCCGACCAGCAGCCGCACCACGTTGGCGTGCCCGGCGGGGTCGCGGGTGCCGGCCCCGACGCCCACCCGCTCGGTGCTCATCGCCGGCTGCGGGCCGTGCTCGGTGGCGAGGGTGCGCAGCAGGGCCGCGCCGGTCGGGGTGCAGAGCTCTCCCTCTGCGGCGCCCGGCGGGCCGGCGTACGACGGGGTGCCGGCGAGCAGCGCGACCACCGCGGGCGGCGGCACCGGGAGCGACCCGTGGGCGCTGCGGGCCCAGCCGTGCCCGACCGCGACCGGTGAGACGACGATCCGGTCCGCGCCCAGGTGCACGAAGCCGGCCGCGACGCCCACGACGTCGGCGATCGCGTCGAGCGCCCCGACCTCGTGGAAGCGCACCCGCTCCGGGGTGGTCGCGTGCACCGCCGCCTCCGCCTCGGCCAAGCGGGTGAACGCCGCCGTCGCGAGCGTCCGCACCGCCGGGTCGAGGCGGGCGGCCTCGAGCAGGCGGCGTACGTCGTCCCAGGTGCGGTGGTGGGTCGAGTCGGGGGCCGCCACCCGGCAGCGGGTGGCCGCCAGCGAGCCGCGGGTGACCTGCTCGACGCTGAGGGCGACCAGCTCGGGGGAGACCGCGTCGACGGCATCCCGCACCACCTCCAGCGGCACCCCGGCGCCGAGCAGCGCGCCGAGCAGCATGTCGCCGCTGGCCCCGGCGGTGGCGTCGACCCAGACGGTGCGCGAGCTCATCGGCGCGCGGCCCCGCGGGCCACCCGGGCGGCGTGCACGCCCGCGCCGTACCCGTTGTCGATGTTGACGACCGTGACGCCGGGCGCGCAGGAGCTGAGCATCGCCAGGAGCGCCGTGATCCCGCCGAGGGAGGCGCCGTAGCCGACGCTGGTCGGCACCGCGACCAGGGGTACGCCGCTCAGCCCGGCCACCACGGAGGGCAGCGCGCCCTCCATGCCGGCGATCACGACCAGGCAGTCGGCGGCGTCGAGACGGTCACGCACCGCGAGCAGCCGGTGCAGGCCGGCGACCCCCACGTCGGTGATGAGGTCCACGGCGGCGCCGTGCGTGCGCACGGTGGTGACGGCCTCCGCGGCGACGGGGGCGTCGGAGGTGCCGGCCGCGACGACGGCGACGGTGCCGCGGGGCTCGGGCAGCGGGCCGAGGGTGGCGGTGCGCCCGAGCGGGTCCACGGTGGCGCCGAGCTCGTCGGCGGTCCGGGCGAGCGCGTCGTCGCCGAGACGGGTCGCGAGCACCGCGCGGTCGGGGTGCTGCGCGTGCAGGGCGGCGAGGATCGCGACCACCTCGGCGGGGGTCTTGCCCGCGCCGTACACGACCTCGGGGTCGCCGGTGCGCCGGGCCCGGTCCAGGTCGACGCGTGCGAAGCCGAGGTCTGCGGTGCGCGGGTCTGGCTCGTCCACGCCGACGAACCTAGCCCCGGAAGGGGCCCTGAGTCAGGAGCGCCAGGGATCGGCGGGGTAGACGCCGAGGACGCGCACGTCGGTGGTGAAGAACTCCAGCTCCTCGAGCGCGTGCTTGAGCCCGGGCTCGTCGGGGTGGCCGTCGACCTCGCAGAGGAACTGGGTGGCGGTGAACTGCCCGCCGACCATGTAGCTCTCCAGCTTGGTCATGTTCACGCCGTTGGTCGCGAACCCGCCGAGGGCCTTGTAGAGCGCGGCCGGGATGTTGCGGACGTTGAAGACGAAGCTGGTGACGACCGGCCCGTTGCCGGCGGGGGCCTGCACGAACTCGGGGGAGAGGACCACGAAGCGGGTGGTGTTGTGGTCCTCGTCCTCGACGTCCTCGGCGAGCACGTCGAGGCCGTAGATCGGCGCCGCCATCGGGGGCGAGATCGCGGCCTGGCTCGGGTCGCCGGCCTCGACGATCTCGCGCGCGGCCCCGGCGGTGTCGCCGGAGATCACCGGGGTCAGGCCGTGCTCGCGGATGATCTTGCGGCACTGGCCGAGCGCGTGGACATGGCTGTGGACGGTGCGGATCTGGTCGAGGGAGGTGCCGGGCAGGGCCATCAGGTGGAAGCGGATCCGCAGGAAGTGCTCGGCGATGATGTAGAGCCCCGACTCGGGCAGGAAGTGGTGGATGTCGGCCACTCGCCCGGCGAGGGAGTTGTCGATCGGGATCATCGCCAGCTCGGCGTCCCCGGACGCGACCGCGGCGAACACGTCCTCGAACGACGCGCACGGGACGGTGTCCCAGTCGGGGTAGTGCTGCGCGCAGACGGCGTGCGAGTTGGAGCCGGGCTCGCCCTGGTAGGCGATGCGTCGAGGATCGGTCACCCCCACAGCCTAGGGTTTGGTCCGTGGTCCTCCTCGCCGTCATCTCGCTGCTCGTCGCCCTCGCCGCCCTGGTCCTCGCCCTCGTCTCGCTGCGCCGCGGGCAGGCCGCCGGTCAGCGGCCCTCGGAGGAGGCGCTGCCCGAGGACGTCCACGGGCTGCGCCAGGAGGTCGCCGCGCTGCGCGCCGAGACCCGCGACGCGCTGCGCCACCTCGCGGTGGTGCGCTACGACGCGTTCGGTGACATGGGCGGACATCTCTCCTGGTCGCTGGCGCTGCTCGACGACTCCGGCCACGGCGTCGTACTCACCTCGATCCACGGCCGCGCCGAGGCCCGCACCTACGCCAAGTCGATCACCGCCTGGCGCTGCGAGCAGCAGCTCTCCCCCGAGGAGTCCGAAGCCATCGAGCACGCCCGCCCCCAGCTCCACCGCTGACCTTCCCCTGACCCAGTACGCCGAGTCGGCGCCAATGGTGCGGCGAGTCGGCGCCAATGGCGGAGTTCTCCCCAGGACCTGTGCAGAACTTCGCCACACGCGCCGACTGGGGCAACCACACGCGCCGAGTCGCGCAACCACACGCGCCGACTCGGCGAGGGGTCAGGCGAGGAAGCCGAGGACGAGGGCGCCGACGGCGACCACCCCGGCCAGGGCGGAGCCGCCGGTGCAGAGCAGTGCGCGACGGGTGTGCTCGGCGTGCAGCTCTGCCTCGCTGCGCGTGGAGATGACCAGCGCGGCGGACGGGGAGTCGCGGACCTCGAGGCGCCCGGAGCGGTCGGTGGCCTCGCCCTGCACGAACAGCGGGGTGCCGGGGGTGAGCACCCACTCCTCGTACTCGTAGCCGAGGGTCTCCCGGCCGGCCGGGAGGACCAGGCGGAGCGCGCCGATGCTGACCGCGGCGCCGCTGCGCCCGGTCTCGGGGCGGAACTCGCTGCGCACCTTGCGCGGGTGGTCCACCGCCGTCTCCGGCACCACGACGACCTCACCGTGCTCGTCGCGGAGCACGAAGGGCTCGCGGCTGCGGCTCTCGGTCACCACCTCGGTGCGGGTCTGGGTGCGGCGCGTCCCCTGGGAGTCGGTGCGCCGCTCCTCGTAGCGTCGGCTGACCTTGTGGTGGTGCCAGACGCACGGGGTCCCGGAGATCTCCGAGGTGAGCAGCCCCTGCGGCCCGGGGGCAGCCACGCCGCTCAGCTCGACCCGCTCGGCGTAGCTGCGGCTGCCGACGGCGTCGCTCGCGGCGCCGGCCAGGGCGGTCAGGGTCGCGGTCGTGGAGGTCTCCGTGCCGCGCAGCCGCTGGCGGGCGCCGCGGGCCTCGTGGGCGAGATAGCCCAGCCCGACCGCGACGACGGCGGCGACGGCAGCGGCGATCAGGTAGGACGTCATCGAAGAACCTCCGGTCGGCGTGGCGGTGCGCGCCCACCCTGCCGCAGCCGGGCCGAGCGTGTCCGGAACCTGGCCGATCCTGTGGAGGAACTCCGGCTCAGCGCGGCACGCGCACCAGCAGGCGACCGTGCACGCACTGCATCCGCAGCTCGCGGCCCGCCCCGATCGAGTCGCCGTCGAGTTGGCGCGGGGTGTCCGCCGCGGCCCGGATGACGACCGAGGACCCGGTCTTGCGGTCCACGAGCTCGTCGGTGTGCGGCCGCTTGGCCAGCACCCGCCAGGCCAGCGGCAGCCAGCCCGCGAAGTTCTTGGGGTGCAGGATCACCACGTCGAGCAGACCGTCGTCGATCACGGCATCGGGCAGCAGCGGCATCCCGGCCTGGAGGAAGCCGACGTTGCCGACGACCACCGTCCGGGCTCGGTGCCGGGTGAACTCCCCTCCGTCGACGGAGATCTCGACGCGTACGGCGGGGAACATCAGCGACTTGGCGCCCGACACGACGTAGGCGATCCAGCCGACGCGCTTCTTCAGGTCCTCGTTGACGCCCGCCATGATCGCGGCGTCGAAGCCCATCCCGGCCATCACCATGAAGTGGGTGTCCTCGATGCCGTCGCCGCCGACCTCGACCATGTCGATGGCGCGGTCCTGGCCGTTGAGCCCGACGTCGATCGCGGAGCGGATGTAGAGCGGGATGCCCAGGTTGCGGGCCAGCAGGTTGCCGGTGCCGGCCGGGATGATCCCGACCGGGATGCCGGTGCCGGCGAGCTCGGCGCACACCTCGCGCACCGTGCCGTCGCCGCCGCAGACCAGCACCAGGTCGGCGCCGGCGACCGCGGCCGCCTCGGCCATGCCGGTGCCCGGGTCCTCGACGGTCGTGTGGTGCCACACCGGCGTCGACCAGCCGGCCTCGGCCGCCATCGCGCTGACGACGTGCTTGAACTGCCCGACGTCCTCCACCTTGATCGGGTTGAGGATCACGTGCAGCGAGCGCGTCGAGGCGAAGACCTCCGCCAGCGGCTCCACGCTGGCCGCGCTGCTGCGCGGCAGCGGGTTGACCACGGCGAGCCCGATCAGGACGCAGGCGAGCCCCAGCACCGTGCCGCCGACGACGTCGGTGGGGAAGTGCCGGCCCAGCAGCACCCGGTCGAGGCAGACCACGACGATGAGCGCGAGCAGCGCCGTACCGACGAGGCGTCGCACGCTGCGACGGCGTACCAGCATCGTGACCAGCACGAAGGACACCCCGGCGAGCGCGGCGACGGAGGAGGCGTGACCGGAGGGGAAGGAGTGGGTGGTCAGCAGGTCCTCGGTGAGCTGCCACTCCGGGCGGTCGCGCCCCACGGTCAGCTTGAGCAGCGTCGTGGCCACCGAGGCCAGGACCATCACAAACACGGTGAAGTACGCCGCGCGCCGGTGGCCCTTGAGGAACATCGTGGCGGCGAGCAGCACCGTCAGCACCGTCATGCCGATCGTGCCGAAGGCCAGCTCGACCGCCCGCAGCGGGGCGCGCAGCCACGGCATGTCCACCGCCCACTGCTGCGCGGGGTCGCCGCGGTCGTCGAGGGCGGCCACCGGCCCCCAGCCCTGGACAGCGGCGAGTGCGATGCCGGAGAAGAGGGCGACGCAGAGCAGGGCCCAGGTCAGGTGCACCACACGAGGACGATCCAGCACCGGGTCAGTATGACCGGGCCCCGGCGGCGCGGACGCGCCAGGGACGCGCCAGGGGAGAATGCGGGTGAGGTGGGCGACGGGGTCCCGATAACCTTGCCGCATGATCGACCCACGCATCCTGCGAGACGACCCAGACCGTGTGCGCGCTGCCCAGGCGAAGCGGGGTCTGTCCGACGAGATCGTGGACGTCGCGCTGCGTGCCGACACCGCCCGTCGTTCCGCGATCACCACCTTCGAGGCCAAGCGCGCCGAGCAGAAGAGCCTCGGCAAGCTCGTCGCCAAGGCGACCGGCGAGGAGAAGGCCGAGCTGCTGGCCCGCACCAAGGCCCTCGCGGCGGAGGTGAAGGAGGCCGAGGCGGCGCAGAAGGTCGCCGAGGAGACCTGGAACGACGCGATCCACTCGCTGCCCAACCTCGCGGCCGAGGCCGCGCCCGCCGGCGGCGAGGACGACTTCGTCGTGCTCGAGACGCTCGGCATCCCCCGCGACTTCGCCGCCGAGGGCTTCGAGCCCCGCGACCACCTCGAGCTCGGCCGCCTGCTCGGCGCGATCGACGTGGAGCGCGGCGCCAAGGTCTCGGGCTCGCGGTTCTACTTCCTCACCGGTATCGGCGCCCGCCTCGAGCGCGCACTGGTGGCGATGGCCCTCGACCAGGCCGCCGAGGCCGGGTTCACCGAGGTGATCCCGCCGGCGCTGGTGCGCCCGCGTGCCATGGACGGCACCGGCTTCCTGGGCCAGGCCGCCGACGACGTCTACCGCATCGAGGGCGAGGAGCTCTACCTCGTCGGCACCTCGGAGGTGCCGATGGCGGCGTACCACTCCGATGAGATCCTCGACGGCGCCTCGCTGCCGCGCCGGTACGCCGCGTTCAGCCCGTGCTACCGCAAGGAGGCCGGCTCGCACGGCAAGGACACCCGCGGCATCTTCCGGGTGCACTGGTTCGACAAGGTCGAGATGTTCGTCTACGCCGACCCCGCCGACGCGGAGGCCGAGCACCTGCGGCTCCTGGCCTGGGAGAAGGAGTTCCTCAGCAAGCTCGAGCTGCCCTTCCAGGTCATCGACGTGGCCGCCGGCGACCTGGGGCTGTCCGCGATCCGCAAGTTCGACTGCGAGGCGTGGATCCCGACCCAGGCCAAGTACCGCGAGCTGACCTCGACCTCGAACTGCACCGAGTTCCAGTCCCGCCGCCTCGACATCCGGGCCCGCTTCGCGGCTGACTCGGGCTCGGGCACGGAGACCCGCCCGCTGGCCACGCTCAACGGCACCCTGTGCGCCGTCACCCGCACGATCGTCGCGCTGCTGGAGAACCACCAGCAGGCCGACGGGTCGGTGCGCGTGCCGGAGGCGCTGCGGCCCTACCTCGGCGGGCTCGAGGTGCTGAAGCCGGTGGCCCAGTGACCTCGGTCCGACGCGAGGACAAGCCCGCCGTGCCCGAGGGCTGGGTCCCCCGGATGGTCGCGCTCGACATCGACGGCACGCTGCTGAAGTGGATCGAGGGCCTCGGTGCGACCCACGAGGAGATCTCCCCGGCCGTCCACGCCGCGGTGCACCGGGCCCTCGCGGGCGGGGCGCACATCGTGCTGGCCAGCGGGCGCTCCCCGCACGGCATGACCGGCATCGCCGACCTGCTCGACCTGCACGGCGAGGAGCGGGACCGGCTCTGGGTGGTGGCCTCCAACGGCGCCGTCGTCTTCCGCTACCCGCCGCTCGAGGTGGTCCACGAGGAGACCTTCGACGCCAGGCCCGCGGTCGCGGCCATCCTGGAGCGCCACCCCAACGCGCGGGTGGCGGTCGAGGAGCGCGGCTTCGGCTACCGGGTGACCCAGCACTTCCCCGAGGGCGAGCTGGCCGGCGAGATGATCGTCACCGAGCTCGACGACCTCGTCGC
Source organism: Nocardioides sp. dk884 (assembly GCF_009557055.1). NCBI lineage: Bacteria > Bacillati > Actinomycetota > Actinomycetes > Propionibacteriales > Nocardioidaceae > Nocardioides > Nocardioides sp. dk884. Next base: position 100,086 of record NZ_CP045649.1, read on the forward strand.
CGGCCCGGTCAGCCGCGTGATCATCCGCGACCCCGACGCCACCGCCGAGGAGTTCGTCGAGCTCGCCGAGGGCCTGGGCCTGCACGGCACCAACTACGTCGTCGGCTGGACCGCGTGGCTCGACCTCGCCCCGGTGGGCGTCTCGAAGGCCTCCGGCCTCGAGCACGTCGCCCGGGTGCTCGGTGTCGACGCCGCCGACGTGCTCGCCATCGGCGACGGGCGCAACGACATCGAGATGCTCCAGTGGGCCGGTCGCGGGGTGGCGATGGGTCAGGCGATCCAACCGGTCATCGACGTCGCCGACGACGTCGCCGAGAGCGTGTACGACGACGGAGCGGCGATCGAGATCGGCCGCTGGTTCCCCGCGTGAGCGCGCTGCCGGTGCTGGTCACGACCGCCCGCCTCGGGCTGCCCCTCTGGACGGCCGAGGACGTCGCCGCGATCCGTGGCGGCGGCCGGCGACCCGGCTGGCACGCCGACTTCCCGCGCCGCGACGACGTCGACGCCGCCACCTTGTGGCGCGACGGCGACACCTGGAGCTCGCGCAGCGTGGTCCGCGGCGTGACGGTGCTCGGCTCGATCGGCTTCTACGGGCCCCCGGAGCCGGCGGCCGACGGCGTCGCCGAGGTCGAGGTCGGCTACGGGCTGGTCGCCGAGGCCCGCGGCTGGGGCTTCATGACCGAGGCGCTCGGCGCGCTGGTGGGCGAGTGCGACCGGCTCGGCGTACGCGTGCGCGCCAGCGTCGCGCCGGACAACCGGGCCAGCATCAAGGTGCTCGCCACCTGCGGGTTCACCGAGCTGCGCGGGGCCAACGAGGACGGCGAGCTGGTCATGGTGCGGCCGCTGCGATGACCACCCCCACGAACCAGCCCACGCCCGTGGACCCGTCAGTGGACCAGTCTGGGACCCGCCTCCCGCGCCTGGTCGCCACCGACCTGGACGGCACCCTGGTGCGCTCGGACGGCACCATCTCCGACTACACCCGCGACGTGCTCCTGGAGCTCGACCGCCGCGACGTACCGGTCGTGTTCGTGACCGGGCGCCCGCTGCGCTGGGCCGAGGACGTCTTCGAGCACGTCGGTCGCCACGGCCTGGCGATCATCTCCAACGGGGCGCTGGTCTGGGACGTCGCGCGCAGCGCCGTCGACCTGGAGCGCGCCATCGAGCCCGGCCTCGGCCTGGCCTCCGCGCAGCTGCTGCGCGAGGCGGTGCCCGGCACGACGTACGCCGTGGAGGACGTCGAGGGGATCGGCCTGGAGCCGCACTTCATGGAGCGCTATCCGATGCCCGAGGGCTCGCGCCGGGCACCGGTCGAGGAGCTCTTCGACCGTCCCGCCCTCAAGCTGCTCGCCCGCCACGAGGAGCTGGCGCCGCAGGAGTTCTGGGACGCCGCCGAGCAGGCGCTGGGCGGTCGGCTGGTGATCACCTGGTCCTCCTCGAGCTCGCTGCTCGAGATCAGCGCGCCCGGCGTCACCAAGGCCTCCACCCTCGAGCTGCTCGCCGCCCGCCTGGGGATCGGCGCCGAGGAGGTGGTGGCGTTCGGTGACATGCCCAACGACCTGCCGATGCTCACCTGGGCCGGTACGTCGTACGCCATGGCCGACGCGCACCCCACCGTCACCGCCGCGGCGCGCCGCATCGCCCCACGCAACGACGACGACGGCGTCGCACGGGTGCTGGCTGGTGTGTTCGGTCTGTGATCTGGTCGAATGACGCCGTGTCCCGCAGCCTGACTTCCGCCCCGGCCCTGCGCCGGCCGGCAGCCCTGCTCGCGGCGCTGCTGGTCCTCGCCGCCGTCACCCTGGCCGGCGTCGTGGGTCTCGTGGGGGCCGCCGCGCCCGCCTCGGCCGCCTGCTCGTGCGGTCCCGCCGACACCGAGGCCGACGCCCGGGCCGCGCGCTACGTCTTCACCGGCACCGTCGAGAAGGCCAGCCCCCGGGGCCGCTCGTGGGTGCAGGAGGTCTCGGTCGACCGCGTCTACAAGGGCACGGTGAGCGAGTCCGCGCTCGAGGTCGTCACCGAGTCGCGCGTCGAGGACCCCTGCGGCCTCGGCCGGCTGACCCCGGGCAGCGAGTACGTCTTCTTCGCCCGCGTCGACGACGAGCGGGTCGCGGCCCCCGGCTGTGGCGGCACCGCTCCCGTCCGCGCGGGCCTGGTCCGTGCCGTGGAGGAGATGTACGGCGAGGGCGCCCCGCCGAGCATCGACCCCGGCGACGTCGAGGCGGTGATCGAGCCGGTCGGCGCCGACGCACCCGCCGACTTCACCCGCACCGCCGCGCCGGGCCTGGCGATGGTCCTGGTCGGCCTGCTCGGCCTCGTGCTCGCGCGCTGGGCGGGCCGCCGGGCCTGAGCCCGGCGTACTCCTCCCGCGACTCAGAGGTACATGCCGCCCATGCCGCCCGAGCGCTGCTCGGCGTCCGCCGCGGCCGCGGCTGCGCCGGACTGACCCGGCTGGCCGGGCTGCCCGGGTACGCCGCCGGGCTGGGCGACCATCCCCGCGGGCAGGGCGCGCCGGATCTGCTCGAACTGCGCCCGCGCGGCCATCTGCTGGGCATAGATCGCGGTCTGGATGCCGTGGAAGAGCCCCTCGAGCCAGCCGACCAGCTGGGCCTGGGCGATCCGCAGCTCGCTCTCGCTGGGCGTCGCGTCCTCGGAGAACGGCAGGGTGAGCCGCTCGAGCTCCTCGACGAGCTCGGGGGCGAGCCCCTGCTCGAGCTCGGCGATGGAGGAGCGGTGGATCTCCTTGAGGCGGTTGCGGCTGGCCTCGTCGACGGGCGCGGCCTTCACCTCCTCGAGGAGCTGGCGGATCATGCTGCCGATCCGCATCACCTTCGCGGGCTGCTCGACGAGCTCGGTCAGGGCACGCTCGCCGCCACCCTCCTCGTGCTTCGCGGCGTCCTGGCCCCCACCGTCGCCCTCCTGGGCCACCGCGGACACCGGAAGGGCCATCGGCCGGCCGTCGGGCCCGATGACGACGATCTGCTGGTCCTGCTCGCCGGGGTTGCGCTGCTCGCTCATGCATCCACGCTAGCGACCCGGGGGTGAGGCAGGGCACAGACCTCCGCCGAGTCGGCGCCAATGGCGCGCCGAGTCGGCGCCCATGGTGCGGCGAGTCGGCCCCAATGGCGCGCCGAGTCGGCGCCAATGGTGCGGCGAGTCGGCGCCCATGGCGCGGCCGTGGACGAAACTCTCGACTCACCTGGGAGAAAGTCTCGACTCAACCGTGAGGAACGCCCAACTCAACCGGGCAGTCAGGGGGGAGGGGCTCAGACGGTGAGCAGGATCTTGCCGGTGTGGGTGCCCTCGGCCATCACGGTGTGGGCGGCGGCGACGTCCGTGAGCGGCATCACCTCGTGCACGATCGGGCGGACGAGACCGTCTGCAACCAGCGGCCACACGTGCTCGACCACGGCGGCGCAGATGGCCGCCTTGTCGGCGGCGGGACGCGAGCGCAGCGAGGTGGCGATCACCGCGGCGCGCTTGTTGAGCAGCCGGGCGATGTCGAGCTCGCCCTTGGTGCCGCCCTGCATGCCGATGATCACGAGCCGACCCTCGGTCGCGAGCGCGGACAGGTTGCGGTTGAGGTACTTGGCGCCCATGTTGTCCAAGATGACGTCCACGCCGTGGCCGTCGGTCTGCTCGCGCACCACCTCCACGAAGTCCTGCTCGCGGTAGTTGATCGTGACGTCGGCGCCGAGCGAGCCGCACAGGCCGAGCTTGTCGGGGGTGCCACCCGTGGTCAGGACCCGCGCCCCGAGCTGGTGGGCGAGCTGGATCGCGAAGGTGCCGATGCCGCCCGCGCCGCCGTGCACCAGCACCGCCTCGCCCGCGGTCAGCCCCGCGACCATGAACAGGTTGGACCACACCGTGCACGCCACCTCGGGGAGCGCCGCGGCGGTCACCAGGTCGATGCCGGCCGGCACCGGCATCAGCTGCCCGGCCGGTACGGCGACCAGCTCGGCGTACCCGCCGCCGGCGAGCAGCGCGCAGACCTCGTCGCCCACCTGCCAGCCCTCGACGCCCTCGCCGAGCGCGGCCACGCGGCCGCTGCACTCCAGGCCGATGATGTCGGAGGCGCCGGGCGGCGGCGGGTAGAAGCCCTGCCGCTGGAGGGTGTCGGCGCGGTTGACGGCCGTCGCGACGACCTCGACCAGCACCTCGCCGGGGCCCGCGACGGGGTCGGGCACCTCCCCGACCGACAGGACCTCGGGACCACCATCTCGATCAGCCACCACAGCACGCATGGGCCCCACCCTAGGGACCGCGGTCTGACTCAGACCTCGAAGGTCTCGCCGACGTGGTCGACGGTGCTGTCGTCGGGGATCGGGTCGTCGACGTCGTCGGGGTCCTGGGCGCCCGCCGGGCGTTCCCAGTTCTCGGCGAGCAGCTGCGCGCGGGCGGCGAGCGCCTCCACGCCCTCGGCGTCGGCGCCCTGGCTGCCTGCGGCCAGCCCGAGCAGGTACGCGGTCACGGGGGCGGCCGGGCGCTCGACGCTGTGCGCCACGACGCGGGCCAGGTCGAGCACCAGGCCCTCGTCGATCTCCGCGTCGTCGAGGTCCAGGGCATCGGCCAGCTCATCGATCCAGTCGTGCAGATTCACGCCCCCACCTTCGCCGTCGACCGCGGGCGCCGCAAGCCCGGCGCCGCTCAGTGCGGCGGCAGGTCCGCCCAGGTGTCGACGTCGTGGTGCTCCCCCTCGACAGCGCGCACGTCGACGAGGTCGAGGGGGGCCAGCAGCCGGTGCAGCGCCATCCCGTGCTGGTCCCCGTCGGGTGGCCGGATGCCGTCCAGCGCGGCCGTGGCGAGCACCAGCGCCAGGTGCCCGCGACCGGTGTCGTCGACCAACCGGGCCCCGTCGTGCCCTTCCGCCGCCGCGCGCAGCCGGGTGACGGTGGCGTCGGTGACCGCCGGCATGTCCACGGCGAGGACCGCGACGTACGCCGGCAGACGCTCCCCGGCCAGCGCGTCGACGCCGGCGAGCAGTGCCGCCACCGGCCCGCCGTACGCCGGCTCCTCGCGGCAGAACCGCACCGGCCGCGCGGTGGCGACCGGGTCGCCCACCACCACGACCGGCGCCGCGTCGCGCAGCGCGTCGAGCCCGCGGTCGAGCAGGGTGCGGCCGCCGACCTCGAGGGTGGCCTTCTCGACGCCGCCCAGGCGGGTGCCGCGGCCGCCGGCGAGCAGGACGGCGCACAGGTCGGGCCCGGAGCGGGACACGGAGCGGGATGCCGGGCGGGCCACGGCGTCAGTCTCCCACCGGCGTCCACGGCGGCACCTCCCGTGCGGGTGGCACGCTGGATCCGTGACCAGCACTCTGCGCCTCGCCCTCGTCCAAGAAGCCTCCGCCCTCGACCCTGACGTCAACCGGGACCGGCTCGGCGAGCTCGTGCGCCGCGCGGCCACCGCCGGGGACGGCGGGCCGGTGGACCTGGTGGTGCTGCCGGAGGCCTTCGCGCGCGACTTCGGCAAGCCCGGGTCGGACGTGAGCGGGGCCGCGGAGCCGCTCGACGGCCCGTTCGCGACGGCGGTGGACAAGGCGGCCGGGGAGCACGGGACCAGCGTGGTCGCCGGCATGTTCGAGACCGGCGAGGACCCGGACCGGCCGTTCAACACCCTGGTGCTGCGCGGCGCCGCTCGCGCCGACTACCGCAAGATCCACCTCTACGACTCCTTCGGCTACCGCGAGTCCGACCGGCTCACCGCGGGCCCGCTCACGCCCTGCGTGGTGGACGTCGCCGGCTGGCGGGTCGGGCTGCTGACCTGCTACGACCTGCGCTTCCCCGAGCTCGCGCGGGCGCTGGTGGACGCCGGGGCCGAGGTGCTCGTCGTCCCGGCCGCCTGGGTCGCCGGGCCGCGCAAGGTCGACCACTGGCGCACCCTGCTGCGGGCCCGCGCGATCGAGAACACCGTCTTCGTGGCCGCCGCCGGCCAGCCCGGGCCGCGCTACAGCGGCCACTCGATGCTCGTCGACCCGCTGGGCGACGTGCTCGCCGAGGCGGGGGAGGAGGCCGCGATCCTGACCGCCGCCCTGGAGCGCGGGGTGCTCGAGGAGGCGCGGCGTACCAACCCCTCCCTGGCCAACCGGCGACTGTAATCTTTCCTCTCATGTCCCGCGCCGCTCCCCGCCGCCGTGCCGAGCCCCCGGCCCGGTCGCGCCGCTCCGGACCCGGCGCCACCGAGCGCACCGGCCGCGGGCGGCGGCCCCGGCCCCAGGACGGCGGGGTCGGCACCGCGCTGGACGCCGCGATCGAGACCACCGTCGGCGACACCCGGCTCCCGGTGGGGGTGTGGGCGGTCGCGGTCCTGAGCGGCCTCGCCCTGCTGATCGCCGGCACGGTCCCGGTCGGCCCCGGGGTCCTCGGCGAGATCGGGGCGGTGGTCGTGGCGACGGCGTACACCTGGGCGCTCGCGGCGCGCACCGGCGGTCGCCCGATCGTCTTCGGCACCCTCGCCCTGGCCGTCGGCGTGGTGGTGCTGGTCATCGATGAGAACTATCTGCGCACGGGTGCGGCGGTGCTGACCTCCGCGGTGTCCGCGGTGCTCGGGGTGATGATCACGACGCCCACCCGGCGCTTCGTGGAAGCGGCGCGCGAGTGCACCTACGCGGTGCTGGTGGCAGCGGTAGGTGCGTTCGCCACCGTCGCCTTCGAGCCCTCGATCACCCTGCTGCGCTTCGACTACGTCACCCTGGCCCTGGCCCTGGGCGGCGCGTTCGCCGTCGTCTACCGCCTCGGCGCCGGGCTGCACGGCCTGGGACGACGGGGCGCCGCGACCGTCGCGATCGGCGCCGTGCTGCTCGCCGTCACGCTGGTGTACGCCGAGCTGCTGCGGCGCTACGGCGCCTCCGGCCTGGTCGAGTCGCTGCTGGACGGCGTGCGCTGGAGCCGCGACAACCTCGGCGCGTTCCCGCGACCGCTGATGACGATCCTCGGCATCCCCGCCCTGGCCTGGGGCTGCCACATGCGCGCCCGCCGGCGGCAGGGCTGGTGGGTGTGCGCCTTCGGTGTCGCCGCCACGGTGCCGGTGGCGGACGCGCTGATGAACCCCGCCACGAGCCTGCTCGAGGCTGGGCTGTCGGTGGTCTACGGCCTGGTCGTCGGGCTGGTGCTCGGCTATCTGGTGATCCGCGCCGACCTGGCCCTCACCGGCCCTCGCGGCCGCCGCGCCCGACGCGCCGAGGAGGCGCTGGCCGGCCGGCCCGAGCCCGTCCGCACCAGCCCCCTGCTGTGAGTGCGGGAGTACCCGGAAGTAACGGCTAGGTTCGCGGTCATGGCACGCGAACAGCTCACCGAGATCGTCGCCGAGATGGTGGCCAACGTGCTCACCGTGAACGTCTCGGCAGGCGACCGGATCGACGCCGGCGGCACCGTGGTGCTGCTGGAGTCGATGAAGATGGAGATCCCGGTCCTGGTCGAGGCGCCGGGCACGGTCGTCGCGGTGAAGGTCGCGCCGGGCGACGTCGTCCAGGAGGGCGACGTGCTGGTGCAGCTGCGCTGAGCGCCGCTGTGCCGTCGGTGGCGCAGGTGCGCCGGCCTGTTGGCAGAGGGGGCGGGATTCGAACCCGCGGTGGGTCTCCCCACGACCGCTTTCAAGGCGGTTCCGATAGGCCACTCCGGCACCCCTCCACGCGGGTCCCGGGGGACCGCGCGAGGTGAGTCTAGGTGCTGCGCGAGCGGTGGCACGGATTGGCGGGCCGGGGCGCGGGGGAGGGACAATCGGGGTCATGACCGCGCCCGCCGAGCAGTCCCCGACGTACTACCGGATGAACCGGGCGCTGGTCGCCCGTCTCGTGGGCCTCGGGGTGGTGGCGCTCGCGGTCGTCGTCTTCCTGGTGACGGTGGTCGTGGCCCTCGCCGGCCTGCCGACGGCGGTGCTGGTCGTGGTTCTGCTCCTCGGTGCCGCCGCCCTGGCCGGCACGTGGTGGTGGCTGGGTTCGCGCGCCTACGTGCTGCGCTGCGACGCCCGCGGCTACCGAGTGCGGCTGATCCGCGGCGCGGGCGCTCCCGAGGCCGGCTGGCGTGACGTGCAGGACGCCGTCGCCGCCAGCCCGCGGGGCATCCCGTGCGTCGTGCTGCGCCTGCGCGACGGTCGTACGACGACCATCCCCGTCGGCGCGCTCGCGGTCGACCGGGAGACCTTCGTGCAGGAGCTGCGCGGGCACCTGCAGCGCGGCCAGGGGCACCGTCCGCTCGCCTGAGCCGCACCATGGGACACCTCGAGGGTGGCCTGATTGGTCGTGGCGGGCCCGGGGCGGGTAGCCTGTGGCCGCTGTCGGGGAGGCGTCGCCTAGTCCGGTCTATGGCGCCCGCCTGCTAAGCGGGTTTGGGGCTAAAACCCCATCGAGGGTTCAAATCCCTCCGCCTCCGCAGCTGGTCGGCCCCTTCCGGTTCGGGAGGGGCCGACCGCCATTTCGTCCCCGGGGAGCACCGGGGCGCCGGTCTGCATCATCGTGCAATGCAGGTTCTTGAGGCATCGCTGCGGACCTGCGTTCTCGCGTCTGCGCTCCACACTGATCGCGCGGGCCCCGCCCGCGCCTCTCCCCCCGAGAAGTCCCCGAACGCAGACGAGGTCCCCCCCATGAACGTTGCCCGCAAGATCGTCATCACCCTCGCCGCCGCCGGTCTCAGTGCCGGACTGCTGACCGTGACCGCACCTGCCGCGCAGGCAGACACCAGCTGGGGCTGCGGTGGCCTGTGCCGCGTTGCCCCGGGCGGAGGCCGCTGAGGCGGCACCGCCAGGGCGTGACGGGACCTGCTCGCCCCCCACGGGCATCGGTCCCGCCGCAGCCGCCCCTCCCGCGGCCCGTGCGCCCAGTGCGAGGGCGGCGACCCCCTCCCGGGTCGTCGCCCTCGTGGCATGTCCGGGGGCGGCGGGCCGGTGGTTGCTCGTTCCCGCGCAATTGCTGGGAAAAGCACCTGGATCGGGCGGCGAGGTCAATCGGTGGAAGCAACGGTCATGCTGCTGCCGGGTTGGCGAGCAGCTCGGCCAGCGCTTGGGCTGGGGTCCGTAGGTCCAGGGTAGGGCGGGGTCGCTTGTTCAGGGTCGCGGCGATGCGGGCGAGGTCGTCGGCACTGTGGGTTGAGAGGTCGCTGCCCTTCTCTAGCCAGAACCGGAGGAGTCGGTTGGTGTTCTCGTTCGACCCGCGCTGCCAGGGCGAGTGGGGGTCACAGAAGAAGACCGGCATCTCCAAGGCGGCCTCGACATCGCGGTAGTTAGCCAGCTCGCTGCCGCGGTCCCAGGTCAGCGAACGACGCAGATGCACCGGCAGCTGACCCATCTCGCGGATCATCGCCTGGGCCACTGACTCTGCGTCGTGGCGACCGGGCAGGTGCAGCAAGAGCACGAACCGCGTCGAGCGTTCGACCAGGGTCCCGACCGCGGAGCGGTTGCCGGCACCGAGGATCAGGTCACCCTCCCAGTGCCCGGGCACGGCCCGGTCAGCGACCTCGGCGGGGCGTTGGCTGATGGTGAAGGCCTCGCGGTACAGCCCTTTCCTGCGCCCGTCGGGGTCGGCGTGCGGCTTGCGTGCGCGGCGTTTGGTCAGCAGCTGCGCGGCCAGGTCCTTGCGCAGGCTCCCGCGGGTCTGGACATACAACGCCCGGTAGATCGTCTCGTGCGACACACGGGCCATCCTCGCTGCTGGATCGTGACCGGGGTGGGCGTGGCGCAGCATCGACGCGATCAGTCCTGGCGACCACCCGTCGTCCATCCAGGTCTCGATCCGACGACACAGCCCGGGGTTCTCGATCAGCTTGAACGCCTTGGGTCGGCGTCGCCGTTCGTGCGCGACACGATGCGCGATCGGGGCCCAGTAGGAGCCGTCGGGGCCGCGGTTGCGCGCGACCTCGCGAGAGACCACCGACTTGTCGCGCCCGATCAGTGTCGCGATCCGGGTCAACGCCCACCCTGCACGCAACCCTGCCGCGATCACCGCACGGTCCTCGCTGCTCAACGCCCGCCGTCGGCGTGGGCCTTCTTCGGGATTGCGTATCCCTGGCACTCCTACGGGAGCGCTTCCGGGCAGGCCACCGATCGCACCGAATTGGATGACTGGGCTCACAAGCCCCGAGGATCGCCACCAGTACGTCGCGGTTCGATGCGACACACCGACCCGATCCGCGGCAGCCTGCAGCGCGAACCCACCACAGACCAACGCGAAGAACTCCTCACGAACCTCGTACGGCACGTACCGCCTGCCCATCGCAACACCACCATCACTCGGCGTTGCTTCGACCGATGGACTCCGCCGGCCGCGGACGGTGTCTTTCCTAGCAATTGCTGAGTTCCGCGCACCCCGCGCCGACCCTCACAGTCCCGGGTTGTCGCACTCGGGGCAGGCGCCGGCTGCCTGACGTCCCATCCGGTAGCCGAGCTGGAAGCGGGTCTGGGCGTCGTGCTCGTCCTTGAGGTCGGCGACGTAGCCGGCGTACGTGCGCGGGCTGACGCCGAGCCGCTTGGCGCTGACGGCGTCGGGATGACCGGCGATCAGCATCCGGATGGTCATCGCGCGCTGCTCGGTGGCGATGTCGGCCAGCGTCGTGGACTCGGAGTTGCCGAAGGTGCGACCCCGCTCCCAGGTGCGCTCGAAGATGTCGACGAGGTAGGCCACCACCGAGGGCTCGCGCACCACGACCGCGGTGGAGAGGTCCTCGCCGGCCGGGATGACCGCGACCCGGCGGTCGCACACGATCATTCGGTTGAAGAACTCATCGAGGGTGCGCACCTCGGCCCCGCGCTGGGTCACCGCGTCGACGTACTGACGAGTGACGGCGCTGCGCCGCGCGCTGTGCTGGTACAGCGTGCGCATCCGGGCGCCGCGCTCGAGCATCGCGGTGTCGCGCAGCGCGGCGGCGGCCAGCGCCTGCGGGTCGCGGCCGGCCTGCGGCTGGGCGGTGAGCATCTCCTGCTCGCACTCGCTCACCAGCTCGGTCAGGAACACCCCGATCGCGCCCTCGTGCAGATAGGTGAACGGGCCGCGCTCCGGACTCGAGGGGGCGCGTCGCCAGGTCTGGCTCAGCGCCGCGAAGGTGCGCGACCACTCGGCGGACTCCTGGAGGAGCCGTGCGCCCTCCTGGCTGAGCGGGGAGACCACGCGGGCGTGGCCGGCGGCCGGGTCCTGCGGGACCCACCGCGCGTCGCCCTCGTCGAGACTGTCCAGGCGCAGCAGGCCCAGGTCGACCAGCAGGTCGAACTCGGCGCGGTGTGCGCCCGCGGGTGTGATGCGGGGGTCATCGACCGGGATCCCCCCGCGCGCGAGCGCCGCGTCGTACAGCTGGGCGGCGGCGTCCTCGAGCAGTGCGCGCTGCTGCGGACCGAAGCTGGTCAATCGGTTCCCTCCCGGCAGGTTCCTTGCGGCTCCATACCCCCCGTGGTCATCGTCGCACAGCGACGCGGATGCCCGATTTCGTCCTCGCCGAGACCGTCGGCTATTGTCTTCTTGTCGCTCGGCAACGAGGACGGGCGCCTGTAGCTCAACGGATAGAGCATCTGACTACGGATCAGAAGGTTTGGGGTTCGAATCCCTACAGGCGCACAGATCGGATCCACCGCATGACCTGCGCAAACAGGTTGAGAGGCCCGTCTCCCGGACAGGGACGCGGGCCTTCTGCGTCTCAGAAACTGGCTCAAAAACTCTCCGCCGGCCGCGCGGCGCGCCCCGACGGCTCGGGTCGCGTCCCCCCGCCGCGTCCCCCCGCGTCCCCCCGGCCTGGTGATCGCCGGGGACCGGTCGCCGCACCTGGGTGGCCCATGGAGACCAACACCCACCCCCGCCCCCTGACCACGACCGCGGCCGACACGCTGCTGCTCACCCTCGACGAGGCCGCCCGCCAGCTGTGCTGCGCCCGGCGTAGTGTCGAGCGCCACGTCGCCAACCACCGGCTGCGTGTCGTCCACCTCGGGCGCTCCGTGCGCGTGGAGCGCCGCGAGCTCGAGCGGTTCATCGTCCAGATGCGAGACCAGGACGCAGAGGTCCGCGATGAGTAGGCCACGCAAGCCCGCCGAGCAGACCACCTCCACGCTCTACCGCGGCGCCGACGGGCACTGGCACGCCCGCGTGACGATGGGCCGGCGCCCCGACGGCGGCACCGCGCGCAAGCACGTGCAGCGCGCGACGAAGGCCGAGCTGCGCGAGGCGGTCCGCGACCTCGAGCGTCGCCGCGACGCCGGCACCTACGTGTGGACCCGGGACGACGTCACGCTGGGTCAGTGGCTCGAGCACTGGCTGGAGTCCGTGCTGCCGATGACGGCGCGGTGGAAGACGCTGTCGACCTACCGCAGCCAGATGCGCGTCCACGTCATCCCCGCCCTCGGCCAGTGGCGACTCAGCGAGCTGCGCCCCGAGCACCTCGAGGAGCACTACCGGCGGATGCAGACCGAGGGCCACTCGACGCACGTCATCCGCGCGGTCCACCGCGTCCTGCGTTCCGCGCTGAACGAGGCGGTACGCCGCCGCCGGCTCGCCCTCAACCCGGCCCTGGTCGCGCGGCCGCCACGCGCCGAGGACGTCGAGGTCGAGCCACTCTCGGTCGAGGAGAGCCGCCGGGTCCTGGTCGCGGCCCGGTTCACGCTGCACCCAGCTCGCTGGTCGATCGCCCTCTCCCTCGGCCTGCGCCAGGGCGAGGCACTCGGACTCCTCTGGTCCGACGTCGACCTCGACGACGGCGTCCTCCGGGTCCGCCGGTCGGTCCAGCGCCACACCTGGGCGCACGGCTGCTCGGCTGCGGACGGCACGCCCTCCTGCGGGCGAAAGCGAGGCGCGGAGTGCGACCACCGCACCGGTGGCGGCCTGCAGCTGGTCGAACCCAAGACGAAGGCGTCGAAGCGGACCATCGTGCTTCCCGATCCGCTCGTCGACGAGCTGCGGACTCATCGCGCGGCCGTGCACCGCCAACGCCTCGCCGCCGGATCCGAGTGGGACGGCACCCACGACCTCGTGTTCCCGGCCCGAAGCGGTGGGCTCATCGACCCAGCCCGCGACCACACCGAGTGGAAGGCCCTCCTCCAACGAGCCGGCGTCCGGGAGGTCCGCCTCCACGACGCCCGGCACACCGCCGCGACCCTCCTGCTCTTGCAGAACGTCGACATCCGCACCGTCATGTCCATCATGGGCTGGACCGAGATGGCCACCGCCCAGCGCTACACCCACGCCGTCGACGAGCTACGACGCCGCGCCGCGCGACAGATGGGCGCGCTCCTCTGGGACGAACAGGTCGGAACGTGAACCTGGCCGCAATCTCCGGCGGAGCGATCGATCGAGGCAAGGGGCAATCCGGCTCCCCTCTGTTGTCAACCGGTGCTGGCGAGGGTTCCGACCGGTTGGCTCTTCCGCGTGCCGGGTGGTGCGGCGTAGCGTCGGGTCTGCGGGTCCGGGAGTGGCTGATCCGAAGTGTCGATGTGCGGGGGTAGGTCGACCGCGCTGGATTCTTGAGACGCCCCGCAGTGCCCTCCCGGGTCCGCGCCTTCGGCTCGGACAGCGTCGGTGACGAGCTGCTTGTAGATGGCATCTGAGATGCGTCGCTTGAGGCAGCGGAGTGCTTCTTGGGGCTTCTTGCCGTCGGCGCGTTTGCGCCGGTAGTAGGCGCGGCCTTCGGTGTCGAGCCGGAGTTGGGTGACCGCGGCGATGTGGATCATGTGGTTGACCCGGCGGTTCCCGGCGCGGGAGAGACGGTGCCGGTTCTGCTCACCAGACGAGGCGTCCAGCGGCGCGGTACCGGTCCAGGACGCGAACCGATTGCGGTCAGCGAACCTGGCGACGTCTCCGACATCGGCGAGGATCCTGGCGGCCACCACAGCACCGACACCGTGGATGTCCATCAGCCGTGATTCCCGCGCCAGGACCATCGCCTTCAACTCGGCAGTGGCCTTCTTGATCTTCGCCTCGACCGCGATCAACTCGGCCAGCTCTTCGGCAGCGATGCGGCGACGGGTCTTCCCGGCGATGTCGCGCGGGCGAACGGTGGCCAGCATCGCCTTGGCCTGACCAGTGGTGATGTCGCGTTTGGCCTGGCCAGGCAGGAGTTCTGCGAGTAGCGCCTGGAGTCGGCACACGGTCTGAACACGACGCCGGGTGAGGGCTTCGCGGCGATCGGCCAGCATCCGCATCGCCTCGAGCTCGCCGTCGACCTTGAGCACCCGCAGGTTCGTCGTGCGCACGGCTACGACCGCGACCGCGTGTGCGTCGTGGGCGTCGGTCTTGCGGTTGTGGCCGGTGTCGAAGAGCCGGACACGGACAGCAAGCTTCGCGGGCACGTCGACGACATGTTCGCCGGCTTCGAGGAGACGCTGGGCAAGTGGACGACCCGCGCCGTTGGCGCCTTCGACCGCCCACAGGCGCTTCGGCCACGTCTTGGCGTAGGCACGCATGGCGGCGTAGCCAGCCTGGTCGGTGCTGAAGCGACCGGATCCGAGGAGATGCTCGTGCTGGTCGACGACCTCGATCGTCGCGGACAGCTTGTGGGGATCGACCCCGATAACGACATGGTCCATGCGTTGCTCCCGCCTGTGCTCGTACCGATGTGGACGGCGAGGTGGGCATTGCTACTACGAGCTGGGCAGTCCCCTCTTGAGCCACGCCTCGTCAGCGGTGCCCGGTGGGCTGCAAACCGGAATCGAGCCACACCCGCGGACGGGTGGGCAGCCCAAAAGAGAGCAAGCCCGCCGGGCACCTGGACCGAGTCTGGCCGGACGCCGGTCCTACGGGAATCCTCTAGTAGCCCAGATAGACGCACATGGTCGCGCTACGGCGTCGCTGGACCGTTCTCCGTGGCGTGGTTCACGGCCAACAGTGGCTCCTGCGCTGCTGTCGTAGTGGATGACTACGTTGCCGGCGCGGACATCACCGACGACCGCGATCAGGGGTGTTGATGCCGCCGCGTGCGCCAAGCGGTGCCTCGACATCGGCCCCGATGTCGTCGCGACGCGTGATCCCCTGAACGCGTCCTTGTCGCTCTGAGGACCACCGGAAGTCAGGCCGTGTCAACCTCTCGCTGGGAGACCAAGATCTTCTCGGATCTGCTTGTCGTACAGGCCTCCTGCCGTCGCCCATTGATAGGTGATGGCCTGGATCGCTTCATAGAACTCCGACAGGTCCCACCCCATCCCGGAGTTCATGCGGGTGCTGAGCTCCGCTAGGACAAACAGGCTCGGCAGGGTGTGCCAGGCGACAGCTTCAGTGCGTTGCCAAGGCTTGAGCTTGTGTGGGAGGACGTGCTCGTCAGGCAACAGGGAGCCCGTGGCGGCTCGAGAGTGAGCGACCGCGGAAAGGGAGCGCCACATGGACCGCCCTAGATCCGGCAGTAGCTCATCGAGCAGCCGTGCGGTGGAGTCACGCTGAGAGCGCCCTTCCGCCAGGATCACCGGGGCGAGATACTTCCGTGCTGGCTGGGTCACCTTCATGCCCAACAGCGTCGCGAACGCCATGAGTTCTTGAATCTCTAGCTCATCCTCACCCTCATGACCATCAACAGGCCCGCCCATGAGCGATTCGGTCAAGTCCTGAAAGTGCAGGTTGAGCGTCCGCCGAAGTCGCTCTTCCCTCGTGACCGTCTCGTCTACGAGGTAGCAGCCCATAGCTGCGGCTTCCAGTGCGGACCGTGCCAGCGTGATCGGTGCTCGGAGATGGTCGGCACTGCTGACAAGCGTCCCGATTGCTGAGAGGTTGTCGATCACCGTATTCAGACAACGCTTGAGGTGGTCGACCCGCCACGAACTCGGGTTGCGGGTCGGGTTGGTACCGAGCCATTGCAGACTGACCGGCTTCTGAGCGGCGCAAAACTCCAGCACGTAGGGCTGAAGCCAGTCGTAGTCTGCTTCGCAGGTGCTGCCTGCCAACGGATACCACTCGTAGGTCTGCTCGGGTTCCTCGCTTCGCGCTTCGGCAGCCTCAACTCGGTAGGCGTCGAGAAACTCGTAGAACAGCCCGATGAGGGTCTTCATCGAATCCGCTAGCTCGGGCGCACTTGGGCGTGCAGCGACCACCTGGGCGTGGTCCGCCCCGCTCCTCGCCAGGTCGTCTAGAAACTTCCTTGCGTCGAACTCTGCCTCGTCTTCCACGAGGTTGACGCTAACTGCCGACGCCGACAAAACCTGCTGGCCGTGTGACCCACAGACCGAGCCACCACGCACCTGGGACGTGGTCTCCACACCGCCGACAGCCCCGGAACCGCGAGAACTGTTCCGCCCGCGGAGCAGGTCGGGGGGCGCCTGAAGGGTGGTGCGCCGCCAGCGCGGACCTTCGTCGATCTATGTGCGCGTTTAGGCCGAAACGAAGCCGGCGGTCGTGGTGTCGAGCCAAAGGTCGCCGTCGGCGGACAGTAGCTCATCAAAAGACTCGGGCCTCGGGGCTGAAACGGTAGCTCGAACGCGCCCCTTTCCGCCGAGAGCCGAGGACATCGGCCCGGCCGAAACCCGTGCAGCGACCTTGCATCATGGCTATACTCCCCCAGTTGTCGAGAGGTGAGGGCTGGATCATTGAGTACAAAGAACAACGGCGCTCGTCGCGAATCGGAACTCGGCATCACGGCTCCGGATTTGCCGATTAATGATCTTGATCCTGTTCGGATGCGGGTGGAGTGGCTCACTTCTCATGAGGGTAAGCGGTGGCCGCGAGTCGCGGCATTGGTGGGCGGGGTAATCGCGGTAGTCGGAGCGCTTTCCGGCGTCTTGATCTGGTGGCTGCTTGAGAGTGGCGGGCTCTATCCCGACTACGACGCGACTGACGCCGTCAAGGCCAGTCTCGCCGGTCTTGCGATCGCGTCATGTGCCGTGATTTACGCCGTGAATTTCGTGCGCCTGTCTTACCGTCGTCGATTCGAGGACAGCAAGATGCTGCTCGAATCGCGTGGAGCCCTGGACGAGGCAGAGGCGCAATTCGTCGACGACACGACCGAAACCGGCTTTCAGAGTCTCTGGTCTGTGACTCAGCGCCGACTGGACTACTACCACCAGATCGCTACAAGCCAGTCGCGCCAGAGTTTCATCTACGGGCAGGTTGCAGCTGGGCTCGGGCTCGCCATCGTCTTGCTATGCGCAGTTCTGGCGGCCGCTGCAGACTCGACAGCCGCCAGCGTCTCGTCTGCGCTCCTGGGGGCGGCGGGGGCTGGACTTGCCGGTTACATCGGCGCGACCTTCATGAGGTCTCAAGACATCGCTGCTCAGCAGCTCCGTGCCTACTTTTCGCAACCTCTTGAGTTCTCACGGTTCCTCGCGGCAGAGCGTCTCTTGAGCTCGATCGATGATGCGTCCGCGCGGGAGGCGGCAACCGTCCAACTCGTCGCAGCGATAGCTGCTGGCACGAGTTCGCCGACCGACTGAGTCATACCGCCGCGTTCGGCCGCCCAGATCACCGCGCTGAAAGGCTCGCCTCCGCCTACGCTCCCAAGCATGACGCTCACGCTCGTTCTCGCAGCATCCGACGGGTTCTTGGCACTTGCTGATGGGCTGAGGGTCAAGCCGACCGATGATCCGGACAGACCGCAGCTTGTTCGTGATGACGACATTAAGCTGCACACCGTTCCAAACAGCCCCGCCCTGGTGCTCTCCTCGGGCCGCGCGACCTATGACGCGGTGCCTGTAGCCGTGATCCTGACGGAGGTCCTTGAGTTGTTTGTGACGTCACGCTCGAATGGAGCAGTCGATGATGTGCCGGCGGCCCTCGACCTAGAGGCCGTCGCCCGAGCGTGCGCGGAGCGACTGACCGCCGAAGACCTGGCGACGCCGAGCCAACACAGCGCGGGACTGCTGGTCGTTGGGTTCGAGTTGGGAGAGCTCGCAGCCTTCCGTGTCGACGTCCCGGCTCGGGATTTTGGTGACGGCCGCGGAATGTCCTCAGTGCGTCCAGTACCTATCGATCCGCTGGTTCCAGTGCTCGCGAACCCCGCCGAATCCGAGACCGGCGCGATGGTGCTGCTCGGCCTAGACTCCTACGCGGATTTCCTCGCTGACGACGCGGACGACGCGGTCCCAGCTAGAGACGCGGGCTACCGATTCGCTGGGATGTCCCTGGCCGAACTTCGGCCTGCTGCGATCCACCGGCTCGGCGCCTGGTTCAGTGCCAACTCAGACATGGCCGCTAGCGATGGCGTAGGAGGGTTGTGGTCGATCGCTGAAGTCCGGAGGCATGGGGCAGTTGATGTTGAACACGGCCTGAGGCCCTTCGACTAACGGCCGGGCCACTGAACCCGGGCGTCGCTATGCCGCTCCAAGTTGACCGGCCGCCGCGACTCCGACGTTCTTGGGCGAGTGCGGCCTGCCGCAGGTCGTCATAACGCCCTGACAGAACCCATTCCGCCGCGCGACCGGCGCTCGAAACGGTGGCCGTCAACCCTTCAGGTAGGATCCAACTTCAGTAGACGCCTCGCGAGGGCTTGGAACTCGTCAACCGAGTCGACCGCTTGCTGCCGCGACGACCCAGAGGTGAAGGCCCAGGCATGCAGATGCTTCGAGGCCTCGAGAGCAGCGTCTGCGGCCTCCTTCGGCCCGATGATGAGAACCAAGTCGAGCGCACCGATAACCCGCTTCAGCGGTCCCTCGTGGCCGTGATCTCCGGGCAGCTCGCCCTGATGGTCGAAGTCATACTCGTCCGTCTCATTGATCGCCGTCTGGCACGCCGCAGCAAAACCGACGTAGGCGTCCCTTCGGCTCTCGAACCGAGCCTCATCTATCTCATGGCGTCGTTGAGACTCGTCGCGTGCAAGTTGTCTTTTCGCGGCATGGAGGTCCCGCACGAGACCTAGTCCCCCTGCGGCCAGCACGCCCGCCAATGTGCTGAGCGTTCCGATCCATTGTGGGTCCATGGGCCGACTCTGCCACGAGCCGGAAGCACCACCTCCCGACACGCACACGGATGCGTCACTCCGCCGCGAGTGAGCTGAGCAACCTGGTGGCTTTCGCTCAGCGGGAGTCGGGGGAGCGCGGAGTCGAGCTCGCCGGTCGTTCCAGGTCCGGAGTCAGCTCGCGGGCAATCAGCCGAACAGCGTTGCGCACGGGCAACCAGTCCGAGGTCGCGAGGGTTCCGTCGGCGCGGCGGCGTTCGAGGTGCGCGAGCAGTCTGCCGACAGCTTGCGGGTCGTTGCGGATGGTGCGAAGTGCCTGGTCCACGGGACTGCTGCACGATCGGGTGACAGGTTGGGTCACGCAGCCTGAGTGGCTGGCGCGGTCATGATGGTCTCGAATTCGATGGGGGTCAACCGCCCGAGAGCGGCCTGTCTACGGCGGCGGTGGTAGGTCCTCTCGATCCATCGCACGATCGCGATTCGGAGTTCTTCGCGGGTGGCCCAGGTGCGGCGGTCCAGCACGTTCTTCTGCAGTAGAGCGAAGAAGGACTCCATGGCGGCGTTGTCGCCGGCGGCGCCGACGCGGCCCATGGATCCGACCATGTTGTGACGGTTGAGTGCGTGCACGAATTTCCTGCTGCGGAATTGAGAGCCGCGGTCGCTGTGGACGACGCAACCGGCGACATCGACCCGGCGAGCCACTGCGTTGTTGAGCGCCGCGACAGCGAGTCGGGACTTCATTCGGGAGTCGATGGAGTAGCCGACGATGCGGTTGGAGTAGACGTCCTTGATCGCGCAGAGGGGGTCTGCCCCGAGTTTGGTTGACACCTGACCTGTGAGGATCCGTCCTCGCACGGAAGGATGTTCACCATGCCGAAGCCGTATCCCAAGGAGTTCCGCGACGATGTCGTGGCCGTGGCCCGCAAGGGCCAGGCGCCGCTGGCGCAGATCGCGAAGGACTTCGGCATCTCCGAAGGTTCGCTGACGAACTGGATGAAGGCCGCCGACGTCGAAGACGGCAAGCGCCCCGGCCTGACTGAGGCCGACCGGGCCGAACTGCGTGAAGCGAAGAAGCGGATCCGGCTACTGGAACAGGAGAACGAGGTCCTGCGCCGTGCTGCGGCCTACCTGTCCCAGGCGAACCTGCCGGGAAAATAGTCTTCCCGCTCGTCCGTGAGATGGCCGCGACCGGTGCCCGCATCAGGGTGCCGGTCGCGGTGGCGTGCCGGGTCCTGGGTCTGACGACTGCGGGGTACTACAAGTGGCTCAAAGATCCGGTCTCCCAGCGGGACTGGGACGACGCCCACCTCATCGATGTCCTCTACGACCTGCACGAGGACGACGCCACGCTGGGCTACAGGTTCCTCACCGACGAGCTGGCCGACGAGCACGGCCTGGTCGTGGGTGAGAACCGTGTGCACCGGCTGTGTCGCCTCGCGGGGATCTCCGCCAGCCACCACAAGAAGCGGTCCAAGGCCGGCGCCACCGGTCCAGCGCCGCACGACGACCTCCTGGCCGTCGTGGACGAACACGGCGTGATCCGCCATGAGTTCACCGCCGACGGACCGAACAAGGTCTGGCTCTGGGACATCTCAGAGCACGCCACGCGGGACGGCAAGCTGTACATCTGCGCGATCAAGGACGTGTACTCCAACAAGATCGTGGGCTACTCCATCGACTCGCGGATGAAGGCATCGCTGGCAGTCTCGGCGATGCGGAACGCGATCGCGCTGCGCTCACCTTCCGGCACGATCTGCCACTCCGACCGGGGCGGCCAATTTCGTGCCAAGAAGACCCAGCGGCTGCTCGCGAACAACGGCCTGGTCGGGTCGATGGGCCGCTCCTACGGCGCCGGGGACAACGCCAGCATGGAGAGCTTCTTCTCCCTGTTGCAGAAGAACGTGCTCAACACCCGACGCTGGGACACCCGCGAA
Source organism: Nocardioides sp. dk884 (assembly GCF_009557055.1). Taxonomy (NCBI): domain Bacteria; kingdom Bacillati; phylum Actinomycetota; class Actinomycetes; order Propionibacteriales; family Nocardioidaceae; genus Nocardioides; species Nocardioides sp. dk884. Next base: position 120,793 of record NZ_CP045649.1, read on the forward strand.
GACCTTCGCCTGGCGATGGTCACCTGGATCGAAACCAAGTACAACCGCCGACGTCGCCAACGAGCCCTCGGCAAGCTCACCCCCGTCGAGTTTGAGATGATCTACACGGCCGCAGAAGTGGCCTGACGACCGCAAACCCCGAGTGTCAACCAGACCGGGGGCAGACCCGACCTTCGATTTCTTGCGAGTCGCGATCACGCGGAACCGTGGTCTCGCTAGGCACGTCTACTAAGGTGACGTGCCTCACTCAAGAACGAAGTAGAACCGGGGGAGCAGATGGCACACCGTGGGGTACTTCGAACAATGAAGGCGTGGGTCCTGGCAATGACGCTTGTCATAGCAGGACTCTTGGGGGTGGTGAATGCACCGACTGCAGTGGCAGATCCTGCACAGCCCGATGGGCCACCAGACGGTGGGGACCACGTGTGGTGCTACCTACCCAGCTTCCATCAGGAGGTCGCAGCCGATGCGGCCATGACGCGACTGCGCAACCAGACGGTCGTAACCACGTCTTTCCCCGGAGCTTGCGGAGACCACACCGACGTTCGCTGGCGACAGGGCGATCTCAACGGCTCCTACGGTCGAGCCGAGTGTCAACTGCGCAGGACTAACGGCACCTGCGACGTCTACAACATCACACTCGCCATGGCGACGATCGATGCCGCGGCGCGGCCGATCGAGCAACGCACCAAGACCTCGTGCCACGAACTCGGGCACACCGTCGGTGTTCAGCACTATTCGGGCAACGACTTCCCGGGCGGCGACACGGCCCACAGCTGCCTGCGCTCCGGCGAGGTCACTGCCAGCTGGACCAACCTGACCATCTACGGGCAACACCACCGCACCCAGCACATCAACCCAAACTTCAGTTGATCCGATCCGGGGGACCTCACATGACTCGCAAGCGTTCCGCTCTCGCCGCGATGGCGGCACTCACTTTGACCGGCGTTGTGGGATGCAGCGACGACGGTTCAACCGCGTCGAGCTCCTCAGAGAGGGCTGGAGCCCAGAATGCGGCACCCGGGTCAGCAGTGCCCGCAGCCAGCCCCTCCGTCGTTGACGCTTCCGTGGTCCGCGGTTGGGCGCACTATGACTACGACCCGGCACCAGCCGTGGACGCCCTCGCAAACGAGGAGCCATCGGTCACCGTGGGTGAAGTGGCGGGTTGGTCCGACGGCCGGGCGGTCGAGGAGTCCGATGGGCAGGGCTACGCCAACATCTCTCACAACGCCGTGCTGGAGGTCGTGGTCGCCGACTCTGTCAAGTCGGTCGGCGGCCAGGAGAGCGGGGGGCGAATCTTCGTTGAGGTTCCCCGAGGCGGGGAAATCCTGATCGACGGTGAACCCCCCGAGGGCACGGAGCCGGTCCTCTCGAGCATCGAGGAACTGAACGAGGCCGTGCCTCCCGGCACGCGGGTCATCGTCATCGGCAGCCGGGCCCTCACAGACGCGGCGCTGAGCGCCGAGAACGGCGGCACGGTTCTTCCACCAGCCGATGGCCAGACAGATGCGACCCTGCTCCGCCCAGACGTGCAGGGTCTGATCTTCGAGGACGAAACCGGCGCCTTCGAGAGCGGCCTCGCCGACGAAGAGCAGGAGTGGGGCTGGCTGCCACCCAGCGTTTCTCCGCGCAAGGGCTTCGACTACTTGGTCAAGCGACTCTCCAAGGTCCGTAGATGAGCTAGACCGCGCCACCGCAACCAACGACTCAGCAGGCAGGGATACGCAGGGGCCCTCGACGCAGCACCCGGGTGGGGTCTGGGGAGGGCGGGGGCCCTCCCCAGCCGAAGCGGGGAACACCACTCCCCCACTCGGCGGCACCGCCGCTGCGGGACCCCGAAGGGGTATGGGTGCCGGAGCGGGCCGACTCAGTTCTGGTCGGTTGTGGGATCTCTACAACTGTGTGGTCAAACCTGGCTTGCAGCTTCTGCCAAGCGACCGTGCTCGGTCGAAGCCGTTCGGCGTCCGTCGTTGGACAAGATGTCGCGTGCCGGGTCTGATGGAGGCTCTCATTCCACGGAAGGATGAGAGCCATGGCAGCACCGAGGAAGTACCCGGACGAGCTTCGGGAGCGAGCGATCCGGATGGCGGTCGATCTGCGGCGTGACCCAGCGACCCGGTCGGGTGCGCTGAAGCGCGTTGGTGAGCAGCTCGGGATCAACCCCGAGACGCTGCGCAACTGGGTCAACCAGGCCGAGATCGACGAGGGCCACCGGCCCGGCGTCACCACCGCCGAGGCGCAGCGCATCGCCGAGCTGGAGCGCGAGGTCAAGGAGCTGCGTCGGGCCAACGAGATCTTGCGGACGGCGTCGGCGTTTTTCGCCGCGGCGGAGCTCGACCGCAAGCTGAAGTAAGCACCGCGGTGCTGGTCGACTACATCGACCAGCACCGCGATCGGTTCGGGGTCGAGCCGATCTGCCGGGTCCTGTGCAGGCCGGGATGCAGATCGCCCCGAGCACCTACTACGCCGCCAAGTCCCGGCCACCGTCCGCACGGGCGGTCGCCGATGAGCAGCGGCTGGAGGTCATCCGCAAGGTCCATGCCGCCAACTACGGCGTCTATGGGGTACGCAAGATGCACGCCGAACTCAACCGGCGCGGTCACCGGATCGCCCGTGCACGGTGCACCGCCTGATGCGCACCGACGGGCTACGTGGGATCAGCCGTGCGAAGGGTCCGCGCACGACCGTCCCGGGGAGCGGTCCCGACAGTCGCCCGGACCTGCTGGACCGCAACTTCAAGGCGCCAGCCCCGAACCGGGTCTGGGTCGCGGACATCACCTACTGCCGCACCTTCGCCGGCTGGGTCTACGCGGCGTTCGTCATCGACGTCTACTCCCGCCGCGTCGTGGGCTGGCAGCTGTCGAAGAGCCTGCGCACCGACCTCGCGCTGGACGCCCTCGAGATGGGGTTGTGGACCCGCGAGCACGCCGGCCAGGAGACCACGGGCGTCATCGCACATAGCGACAAGGGCGTTCAGTACCTCGCGGTGCGCTACACCCAGCGACTCGCCGAGGCCGGCGCCGTCGCGTCCGTCGGATCGACGGGCGACAGCTATGACAACGCCCTGGCCGAGGCGTTCAACTCGCTGTTCAAGGCCGAGCTGGTCCGCAACAAGGGCCCCTGGAAGAACATCGACGACCTCGAGATCGCGGTCGCTGAGTACATCGACTGGTTCAACCACCGACGCCTGCACGGCGAGATCGGACTCGTTCCACCCGTTGAGTTCGAGGACGAGCACTACCGGCACAACCCGGCGCCGACTACCCTCAGCGCGTCAGTTCAGAGCCTCCACTGAACCCGGCACGCGACAAGACGCATCTCACCGCTGCGCTGGACTCGGCACAACGAGAACCGCCCCACGGTTTCAGGTTCCGTGGGGCGGTTCAGTTCGAAGGACTGAGAGCCGCAGTCCCAGTCGCCCACGCGTCGCCGTCGCGAACGGCTCGCCTCCTCGGCGGCGGCATCCACACGTCCCGGGTCTGCCCCAGATCCTGTCTCCGCCGCTGCGACCGGTCTGAGTCTCCATACTCATTCGACCGCACCGCCGATGGAGCAGACTGTCCATGTGCCCAACGTTCACGCCCCCGACCGGGTGTCCGCTGCCCCTTCTTCTGTGGCTGCCGGCCGGGTTCCGTGGATGGGCCTACCCCCGGATCTTGGACACGGTGGGTGATTACGCGGCGGTCGGCAGCGTAGCGGCCCGGCGGGCCTCGTAGGTGGACGGGGACAGGTAGCCGCACCAGCTGTGGCGGCGGCGGGTGTTGTAGCGGACGAGCCATCGGAAGACCTCCCTGCGGCAGGTCGGCTCGTCGGTCCAGCAGGCGGCGTCTTGGAGGACCTCGCGTTTCATCGTGGCGTTGAACGATTCCGCGAGCGCGTTGTCGGCCGAGGAGCCCACGGCGCCCATCGATTGGGTCACGCCGAGGTCGGCGCAGAGCTTGGCGTATGCCTTCGAGCAGTAGACCGACCCGTGGTCGCTGTGAAAGATCGCGCCCGCGAGGCTGCCGCGGGTCGCAGCAGCGGCGTTGAGGGCGTCCTCGACGAGCTCGGTGCGCATGTGGTCCGCGATCGCCCAGCCGGCGAGTCGACGTGAGTAGCAGTCGATCACGGTGGCCAGGTACAGATTGGTGCCGTCGGCGAGGGGGAGGTAGGTGATGTCGCCGACGTAGCGCTGGTTGGGCGCCGGGGCGGTGAAGTCGCGCTTGAGCAGATCCGGGTGCTTCTGCCCCGATGGCTCGGGGATCGTGGTGCGTACGCGGCGCTTCTTGACGTAGCCGGCGATTCCGGCGGCACGCATGACGCGCGCGATCCGCTTGTGGTTGACCCGCTGCTCGGCTGGGGCGCCGTCGTTGAGTTCGGCGGTGATCCGGGGTGCGCCGAGGGTGTTGTCGCCCTGGTGGATCGTGCGGATCTGTGCCTGCAGCTCGGCGTCCGCGGTGGCTCGCTCGGCGCGGGCCGGCGCGCCGGCCTTCCAGGCGTAGAACGATGAGCGCGTCACCTCGACGAGCTCGCACAGTCGCTTCACCGGGTAGGTGGCGGAGTTGTCGGCGACGAACTGGAAGCGACTCACCAGCGCGTCTCCCCGGCGAAATACTTGGCCGCCCGTTGCAGGATCCCCCGCTCGGTGGCGAGCTTGGTGGTCTCGACCTCGAGCTCGTTCACACGAGCCTCGAGCCGAGCGATCTTCTGCTCGGGCGTCTCATCGGTCGGCGCCGACGAGCTCGCCGCCGGCTGCTTGGACTGCAACGGGGTGGAGGTCAGCGTCCCGTCAGCGGCGGTCTTCTTGCCGGTCCCGTATGCCTCGAGCCAGTGCCGCAGCGTGCCGCGCACGATGCCGAGGTCCTCGGCGATGCCGCGGACCGTGGCGCCCGGGGTGGACTCGTACAAGTCGACGGCCTGACGACGGAACTCCTCGGAGTGAAGCGCCCCAGGTTTGATGCCGCTCCTGTTTGAGTCCAGGAGGATCAGCACATGCCGAAGAAGATCGATGAAGAGCTCAAGGCCAGAGCGGTACGACTGGTCAATGACCACCAGGGCGAGTACTCCTCGCTCACGGCTGCGTCGGCGGTCGTGGCCAAGCAGCTCGGGGTCGGCAAGGAGTCCGTGCGTCGCTGGGTGCTCCAGTCCCAGGTCGACGGCGGGCAGCGCCAGGGCGCGACGACCGAGGAGCTTGCTGAGATCAAGGCGCTGAAGGCCGAGAACCGTCGGCTGCGTGAGGACGTCGAGATCCTTCGCGGGGCAACGACTTTCTTCGTCGGGGAACTCGACCCCCGCAACCGCTGATCATGGGCTTCATCGACGCCATGAGGAGCCAGGGCTACGCGGTCGAGTCGATCTGTCGGGTCTTGCGTGAGCAGGGCTGCCAGATTGCCGCGCGGACCTACCGCAGTTGGAAGCAGGCCGGCAGGGTCGTTGCGGCGCGGACCGTCTCCGATGCCTACGTTGTCGACGCGGTGCGTGCCATCGCCTGGACGACCAAGCCCGACGCCGACGGGGTGCTGGTGCGCAAGCTGGCCCCGGAGGGTCTCTACGGACGGCGGAAGATGACCGCCTACCTACGACGCACCGTCATCGCAGAGGCATCTGCTGGGTCGGTCGACCGGGCGATGCGGACCCTGGGCCTGTCCGGGATCAGGCGTGACAAGGGGATCCGGACCACGATCCCGGCCAAGGACGGCACCCGTGCCGGTGACCTTCTCGACCGCGACTTCACCGCCGCCGCCCCGAACCGGACCTGGGTCACCGACTTCACCTACTGCCGGACCTGGGCCGGATGGGTCTACGTCGCGTTCATCGTTGATGTCTACGCCCAACGGATCGTTGCCTGGCACGCCGCGACGAACAAGGAGACCGACCTGGTGATGATCCCGCTACGGATGGCGCTGTGGCAGCGCGACCGCGAGGGCCACCCGATCACGGCCGGCGAGCTGATCTGCCACGCCGATGCCGGCTCTCAATACACCAGCATTCGATTCACCGAGCACCTCGCGCTCGAGGAGATCCGACCCTCGGTCGGCTCCGTCGGCGACGCATTCGATAACGCGCTGATGGAAACGATCAACGGGGCTCATCCCATTCCAGGGTGTAGTCGTGGTCTGAAGCCGCCGGTCTCGAGCAGACTTCTGGCGATGTAGTTGGTGAGGTTGCGGAACCCGAGGGCAGAGCCGCGGAGGTGTTCGAGCCGGCCATTGATGGCCTCTGTCGGGCCGTTCGATGTGCCTGGGCGGTCGAAGTAGGCCAGCACGTCGCCGGCGCGCTTCTTCAGCGTCCGCCCGAGGGTCGTGAGTTCGATGAGCGCCTTCGGGATTCCGCTGCTGATCGACCCGATCAGCTGGGCCATCAGCTCGCGCCCATGGCTGCGGTCCTCGTGCCTGTAGGCAGCGATCATCCGCTGGTAGATCCCCCAGGTCGCCTCGACCTCGACATGCTCCTCGCGCGCGAACAACGCCCGCAGCCGGGAGGCTTGCTTGTCGGTGAGCAGATCGGCGCCGGTGTGCAGGGTCCGCCGCGCGGCATACAGCGGGTCGCCCTTCATCCCGCGGTGACCGTGGATGGCCTGCTGCACCCGCCGGCGGCACCGATCGAGCGCGTCACCAGCCAGGCGCACGACGTGGAAGGGATCCATGACCGCGACCGCGGCAGGGAGCTCCTCGGCGGTGGCGGTCTTGAAGCCCGTGAACCCGTCCATCGCCACGACCTCGACACCGTCGCGCCACGCCTCGGGCCGCGCGGCGAGCCAGCTCTTGAACGCCTCCTTCGACCGGCCCTCGATCATGTCCAGCAGCCGCGCCGGCCCCGTCTTGTCACGGATGGGGGTGAGATCGATGACCACGGTGACGTACCGGTCACCGCGGCGGGTGTGACGCCACACATGTTCATCGACCCCGACGACACCGACACCGTCGAACCGGGCCGGGTCGTCGATCAGGACCCGCTTGCCTTCGGCCAGCACAGCGTCGTTGGCGGTGTCCCAGGCGACGTCGAGTCCCTCGGCGATCCGGGCGACGGTGAGGTGCTGCACGACCAGCGCTTCGAGTGCCCACCGCAGCGCACGGCGCGAGAGCTTCGCTCGCGGCTCGGCCGCGCGGGTGGTGTCTTGGCGCCACACGTGTCCGCAGCCGGTGCAGCGGTAGCGACGCACCGCGACCTCGAGAACCGTGGGTCGCCACCCCAGCGGCTCGTGGGCGAGTCGACGGATCACGGTGTCACGAGCAGCGCCTTCGGCGCCGCAGCGTCGACACCACTCATCCGGCGTCACGACCCGGCAGGCGAGCACCGCGCGGCCAGGCTCGAGGCGTTGGCCGGTCACGACGAGGTCGAGCTCGTCGAGGCGGCAGAACGTGGTCAGGTCAGGGCGGGCGAACGCGCCAGAGCGCTCGCCGACGGTAGCGTCAGACAAGTCGAGGTCTTTCAGGATGCAGCGTGTAGGAACCTCCATCCTTGGGAGACCTCGACGCCTATCCCAGGACCGCCACGCCAGCGCCCGCTACACCCTCATCTGGGAAGAGCCATCAACGGCCTCTACAAGGCCGAGTGCATCCGCACCACGGTCTTCCACGACGGGCCGTACAAGACCATCGCTGACGTCGAGTACGCCACGGCCGGCTGGGTCGACTGGTACAACAACCGACGCCTGCACTCGACCCTGGGCAACGTCCCACCCGTCGAGTACGAGCAAGCCCACTACGCTGCCCTCAACCGAGAGCCGCACCCCGTATAGGACCGGCAGAGAACCTGGGGCGCTTCAGGCGGACGAGAGGTCGTAGGTGCGCTCGCGATACGTGTCCTCCGGCTGCGGGTAGCCATTGGTCGAAGTGCCCAATAAATGGCACCACTCAGCCTGCGCGATCTCCTTGGCACTGAACTTCGCCCCTAGATGGACGTCGATCTCCAACTGGACGGTCAAGGCGAGGAACTCCTCCCAGTGCACCGAGCGGCTGTCGGTCTCGAAGACCTGATGATCGTCCCCCTTAACCCGTGTGAGGCATGCGAGTCGAGACGCGCGAGGGTCGTCGCTGCGGAGGACAACCCGGGCAGTTCGGAGCACAGCCCATGGTCGCATCACGTCCACCGACAATCCGTACATGCCGCGATCCCCGCGGTTCCGCAGGGCGCGTCATACCGCCGCTTATGAGCAACCTGGTGGCCTTCGCTCAGTCGGAGTAGGGGGGGAGCCCGGGGCCCGGGTCGCAGGCCGTTCCAGGTCCGGAGTCAGCTCGCGCGCGATCAGCCGGACAGCGTTGCGCACGGGCAGCCAGTCCGACGTCGCGAGGGTGCCGTCGGCGCGGCGGCGTTCGAGGTGCACGAGCAGTCTGCCGACAGCTTGCGCGTCGTTGCGGATGGTGCGGAGTGCCTGGTCCACAGAGGGTGCGCCGGTGGTGCGGGCCGCGCCGGTGGATGGCGATGGATTGCTCGATGTCGCCGCGGGTTCGGGCAACTCGGGCTTGGCCGCGGCTCGAGGTCGGGGCACCTCGACCACCCGGACCTCGATCGCGCCCTTGCGTGCGCCGAGTCGCTGGAGAGCGGCGTCGTTGCGGCATCGGGTTGAGCACCAGACGGGGCGGCGTCCGACGCCCTTGTAGACGACCGGGCTGGCGCAGTTCGGACACGTCCTGGTGTCATCTGGCGACGGGTCGCGGTCGGTCATCTGGCACCTCGTCGGGCCGGGGGACGGGCGTGCTTTCGCCCTTCCTTTCGCACAATCGAAACGGGACCATGCCGAGAATGCAAGAGGTGTGTGGCACTTCGTCGGGCCGTGGAATCTCGGGGGACGGTCCAGACGTGCCGGACCGCGCTGACTGTCGTCGTCGACTGGGCCTTGGGAGGGCGAGTCTCGTCGGGGGCTTCGTGCTCGCAGGGACTCTTCGAGGTGGCTGTACTTCTCGGTATTACCTCCAATGGAGCCTGTCCAGGCGTACCGTCCGGCGCATGTCTGAGGAGGCCTGGCACGAAGCACGACTGATCCCCACATCTGGCATCAGCGGTGCCGAGGAGCAGGAGCGACGAGCGACGTCCGCAGTCCTTGCCGTGATGGGCGCGGTCAAGGAGTTCAGCAAGGCCTTGCTGGGTCAGCTCGGCGCGCCAGCAGGAAACGTAGAGACCTTCATCGAGGTCCCGTTCATGCTGGGCGATAAGCGCTGCTACCCGGACGGCCTGATCCGTGTGACTCGTGGCTCCCGGTCCTGGACCGCGCTCGTCGAGGTCAAGACCGGCAAGAACGCGCTCCAGACCGAGCAGTTGGAGAACTACCTCGACATCGCGCGCGAGCAGGGATTCGACGCGCTCGTCACCATCAGCAACGAGATCCCCAGCATCGCCGGGCAGCACCCGACGAGCGTCGACAAGCGCAAGCTCAAGAAGGTCGCGCTGCACCATTGGTCGTGGTCGCAGGTGCTGTCGACGGCCGTCATGCAGAAGGAGCATCGGGGAATCTCCGATCCCGAGCAGGCCTGGATCCTCGGTGAGCTCATCCGCTACCTGGAGCACCCGCGGTCCGGGGCGATGGAGTTCGAGGACATGGGCGCCAACTGGGTCGCCGTTCGAGACGCAGTGGTCGCGGGGACGCTCCGTGCCTCGGACAAGTCGGCCCCCGAGGTCGCGGCACGCTTCGACGCGCTCCTTCACTACCTCAGCCTCCGGCTCGGCCGACAACTAGGGACCGACGTCCTTCCGGTCCTGACGCGCAAGGAGCAGGCCGACCCGGCGCTCCGCGCTCAGGTCGTCCTGTCGCGGATGGTCGAGCAGGCGGAGCTGGTCGGCGGGATCCGGATCCCGAACGCGGTCGCCCCCATTCACCTGATCGCCGACCTTCGCGCTGGTCGAGTCACCTGTTATGTCGACGTCGATGCCCCACGCGAGGGTCGCCCGACAACTCGGGTGAACTGGATCATTCGCCAGTTGAAGCACGCACCAGACTCGACACGGGTCGAGTCGTTCGTCGCTAACGCGCGCGGAGCCGGAGCGACCGAACTGCTCGGCAAGGTCCGCGAGGAACCGACCGTCCTCATCGCCGATCCGAAGAAGGACATCCGTTCCTTCCGGATCGCGCTGTCCGTGCCCATGGGGGCGAAGCGCGGACGCGGTCGCGGAGCATTCATCGACTCAGTCCTCGATCTGGTCGACACGTTCTACGGCGACGTTGTGCAGCACCTGAAGGCGTGGTCACCAGCTGCGCCGAAGTTGCGGGACCCGGTGGTGCCGGAGGAGAAGCCCGCGCTCAGCTCAACAGCGCTGTCGTCCCAAGACGGCAGCGAGTAGACCGCCCCATCCGTACAACTGACCTCTTGGTTTCCGATACGAAGCGCCCCCCGGGGCGCGCCCCTCTGTGATTGAGGGGTGATGGTCGAAGCCCCGCTGCGGAGCACGGCATGAGCCGTCACTGGTCGGGGTCGACGGCGTTCAATGCTTGCCGGACCGCGTCCCGGATCTCAGCACGGCCGATGTAGGGCGACCGCATGCCCGGCGCGTACAACGTCACGGCTTCTAGGAGATCGTCGAACCGCTCGTCATCCGGGTAATCATCGAGCAGCACGCCCTCCAAGGCGCTCACTGCGTTCGCGGAGTCGTCCCCATCGAGGATCCGCTGGGCAGCTGCCAGGAGGCGTTGGTCGTACATCCGATCAGCGTATTGCCACCGCCCGCCAGGGGTGCGCCATCGGCATGCGGGCGCCCTCGTCGTCGCGATCTGTCACACCCCGATCGCCAGGGGGGATGCATGGCATTTCCCGTCTCAAAAACGGCTCAAAATGCCCTCAGGGCGCTCTCGGTTGCGTCCTGATCCGACACCAGCGGTCGTGGCACGACTGACCTGTTGATGGCCGTCTGACCTGGTACTTTCGATCAAAAGCGGTGTCGGCCGTAGGTGCGTCGGGTCGTCGCCAGGGACCTTGTAAACCTTCTGATCCTGGCTACGGATCAGAAGGTTTGGGGTTCGAATCCCTACAGGCGCACAGGACACGAAAGCCCCAGGTCGCCGACCTGGGGCTTTCGTCATCTCGAGGATCACGCGGGCGCGAGCTGGTGGTGCTGGAGAGCGTGGTACGAGCCGCCGGCTGCGACGAGCTCGTCGTGCGTACCGCTCTCGACCACGCGCCCGTCGTCGAGCACCACGATCCGGTCGGCGTCGCGCACGGTGGCGAGCCGGTGGGCGATGACCAGGCTGGTGCGTCCCTCGCGCAGCGAGCCGAGCGCCTGCTGCACGAGCATCGCGGTGCGGGAGTCGACGGAGCTGGTGGCCTCGTCGAGGACGAGGATGTCGGGATCGGAGACGAAGGCGCGCGCGATGGTGACCAGCTGGCGCTCTCCGGCGGACAGGTTGGCCCCGTCCGCCTCGAGGGCGGTGTGCAGTCCCTCGGGGAGGGCGTCGGTGAACTGGTCGACGTAGGAAAGCGTCGCGGCCCGTCGGACCTCGGCGTCGGTGGCGTTCGGCGCGCCGTAGGCGATGTTCTCGTGGATGGTGCCCTCGAAGAGCCAGGTGTCCTGCAGCACCATCGCGATCCGGGAGCGCAGGTCGGCTCGCGACATCCGGGTGATGTCGCGCCCGTCCAGTCGGACCTGACCGGCGTCGGGGTCATGGAAGCGCAGCAGCAGGTTGACCATCGTGGTCTTCCCCGAGCCGGTGGCGCCGACGATGGCCACCGTCTCACCAGGGCGAGCGACCAGGTCGACGTCGGTGAGCACCGGGCGCTCGGAGGTGTAGGCGAACCCGACCCGATCGAACTCGATGAGCCCGGCGGTGGGGACGGGGTCCACCACGCCCGCCTCCTCCTCAGGGAGGTCGAGGAACTCCAGCACCCGTTCGGCGGAGGCGAAGCCGGACTGCAGCTCGTTGAGCATGCCCGACATCTCGGCCACCGGCTGGGAGAACTGACGTCCGTACTGGATGAACGCCTGCACCTCGCCGATCGTCATGGTCCCGCTGGCGACCCGCAGCCCGCCCACCACGCAGATCGCCACGTAGGAGAGGTTGCCCACGAACCCCATGATCGGGGCGGCCAGGCCGCTGAGGCCATGGGCGCGGACGGCGGCCCGCGTGAGTTCGTCGTTCTCCTCACGGAACCGGCGGACGTGTTCCTCCTCGCGGTCGAAGGCGGCGGCGATCTCGTGCCCCGTGATGGACTCGTCGATCGTCGTGCTCAGCGCGCCGAGGTGCTGCCACTGCGCGACGAACGAGGGCTGGGAGCGCTTCATCAGCACCCGCGTCGCGAGGACGGCGAACGGGAGGGTGGAGATCGTGACCAGTGTCAGCAACGGCGAGAGGTAGAGCATGAAGCCGAGGACGCTGAACGCCGTCAGCAGCGAGGAGACCGTCTGGCCCAGGCTCTGGGTCAGGGAGACGGTCACGTTGTCGATGTCGTTGGTGACGCGGGAGAGCAGGTCACCGCGACGGCGCCCGTCGGCGGTGGCCACCGAGATTCGGTTGATCTTGCGCGCGCAGCGGATCCGCAGGTCGCGGATCACGGCGTGGATGGCGTGGTTGAGCTGCTGGGCGATGAGCAGCTGGAGGAGCATGGAGACCAGGTAGATCAGCACCGCCCACTGCAGGATCGTCGCGACCTCGCCGAAGTCGATGCCCTGTCCGGGTACGACGTCGGCGCCCTCCACGACCGAGGCGAATGCGCCCTGGTCGCTCGCGCGCAGGCTCTCGACCGCCTCGTCCTTCGTCAGGTCGGCGGGCAGGTTCGCGCCCAGCACCCCGGCGAACAGCGCGTCGGTGGCCCTGGCCAGCACGAGCGGGCCGACCGCGCCGAGGCCGACGCTGATCAGGGAGAAGACCACCACGGTGACGACTCGCGCGCGCACGGGTCGCAGCAGCCCGAAGAACCGTCGGGCGGACCGGGTGAAGGTGGGGGTCTCGGTCGTGGTCATGCCAGCTCCTCCTGGGAGGCCTGGGACTCCACGAACTCGCAGTAGGTGCGCGAGGTGTCGAGGAGGTCGGGGTGGGTGCCGCGAGCGATGACGCGGCCGCGTTCGAGCACGAGGATCAGGTCGGCGTCGATGACGCTGGACAGGCGCTGCGAGACCACGACCGAACCGGCTCCGCGTGTCCAGCCGCGGAGTGCTCGGCGCAGGTCTGCGTCGGTGCGGAGGTCGAGGGCCGAGAAGGAGTCGTCGAACAGGTAGAAGCGCGGCCGGGACACCAGGGCCCGGGCGATGCACAGCCGCTGGCGCTGGCCGCCGGACAGGTTGGCCCCGCCCGGAGCGACCGGCGCCTCCAGGCCGCCGGGCATCTGCCGGACGAACTCCTCTGCCTGTGCCACCTCGAGGGCGTCCCACAGGAGTCGCTCGTCGGCGTCGCGGGCGCCGTAGCGCAGGTTGGACGCGACGGTGCCGGAGAACAGATAGGCCTGTTGCGGGACGACCCCGATGCTGCGGCGGACGTGCTGCAGACGGTGCTCTCGCAGGTCGACGCCGTCGAGGCGGACCTCGCCCGCTGTCGGGTCGAGCTGGCGGGCGAGGACCTGCAGGAGGGTGGTCTTGCCGGACCCGGTCGGGCCGACGATCGCGACCCGTTCGCCCGGGCGGACCTGGACCGAGACGTCGCGGAGCACCGGCTGGTCGGCGCCCGGGAGGCGCAGCGTGACGGCCCTGCTCTCCAGCCCGGCGGCGGGGTCGGGCTGCGCGGTGCCGCCGGCGCCGTCCGCGAGGGAGACCGGGGCGGTCAGCACCTCCTGGATCCGGCCGCCGGAGACCCGGGCACGCGGGAGCTGCATGACGATGGCGGTGCTCATCAGCACCGCGGACATGATTTGCACCAGGTAGGTGATGAACGCAGCGATCGACCCGATGCCGATCTCGCCCGCGTCGAGGCGGCGACCCCCGAACCAGATCACGGCGACGATGCCGAGATTCATCAGCAGGGTGACCACCGGTCCGAGCGACAAGTAGAGCCTCCCGACGCTGGTCGAGGTGGCGATCAGGTCGTCGCTGGCGCGGGAGAAGCGCTCCTCCTCGTGCCGCTCCCGGGTGAAGACCCGCACCACCCGCAGGCCGCCGAGCTGCTCGCGCAGGATCCGGTTGACCATGTCGATCTGGCCCTGCATCCGGCGGTAGCCGGGCATGGCGAGCCAGGCGAACAGCACGATCACCACGACGAGCACGGGGACGGCGACGGCCATCAGCCACGCGAGCCGGGGATCCTCCCGCACGCCCATGACGACGGCGCCGACCATGGTCAGCGGGGCGGTGATCAGCACCGTGCACACCAGCAGCAGCAGCATCTGCACGTGGGTGACGTCGTTGCCGCAGCGGGTGATCAGCGACGAGCTGCCCAGGTGTCGCATCTCGCGGGTGCCGAGGCGCATCACCTTGACGAACACCGTCTCGCGCAGGTCCCGGGCGAAGTGGTGGGCGATCTGGGACCCGGTCCAGATCGCCGTGCACGCGACGACCAGCTGAGCGACGCTGACGGCCAGCATCCACCCGCCGAGGCGCCAGACGGTGTGCTGGTCACCCTGGGCGACGCCGTCGTCGATGAGGCGCGCATTGAGGGTCGGCAGGTAGAGGCTGCCGGCCACGCTGAGGACCTGGAGGACGCCCAGCAGCACCAGTGCGCCCCGCGACGGGCGGAGGTGGGGGCGGATCAAGGTCAACATGTCTCGACGCTAGGGCCGTCGCGCTCCGGGGGACTCCCGCCAGGCGAGGATCTTCGCCGCTCGTGCGTGCGGACGACCGCGAGCCCCGTTCCTCCTCCTCGAGGGGGAGGCCGGGGGCGCGCGGAAAACGGGCGGTACCTCGTCGAGAGGTACCGCCCGTCTCCGTTCGTCGTGCCGGTCGACCGACCGATCAGCAGTTGTGGTCGAAGGTGTTGTCGACCGAGACGCTGGTGACGACGCTGACGGTGCCGATGCAGGCGGCCGAGGAGGTGGTCACCGTGGTGGTGGGCGTGATCGCGGGGGCGTCGGCGTGCGCGGTGCGCAGCTCGGCGGCGTCGGTGTAGGCGGCGTAGCCGGCGATGAGGTCCTGGGTGTTCATGGTCTTCTCCTTCGTGTGTCGTGCTTCGGTTCGGGTGGGACAGATGGGGTGCTGGATCAGCAGTTGTTCTCCTGCGTGGCCACGACGGACACCGAGATGGCGCTTCCGATGCTGGCGGCGCAGGGGCCGGACGAGGTGACCGACGGGGTGATCGCCGGGGCGTCGCCGGCGGCGTTCTCGAGCTCGGCGGCGTCGGTGTAGGCGGCGTAGCCGGCGATGAGGTCCTGGGTGTTCATGTCCTTCTCCTTCTCTCTGGTTGCTTACTCGGTTCGTGCTCGGGTGGAACTCGTGTCGGGCTGGGATCAGCAGGCGCCGTCGATCGTCTTGACCGCAGACACGGTGCTGATGGCGATGCACGCGCCCGACGAGGTGGTGACCGTGACGGTCGGGGTGATCGCGGGGGCGTCGCCGGAGGTGCTCTCGAGCTCGGCGGCGTCGGTGTAGGCGGCGTAGCCGGCGATGAGGTCCTGGGTGGTCATCTTCGGTCTCCCTCTTCGGTGACGCGCACCCGCTGGTGTCGACCGTGTGGCGATGACGCTCGGCGTGAGCGGATCGGTCGGCATACGCGGTGATCGTCGGCCGTGTTGGCTGGGTCTGAAGTCGGGCTTCAACCTGATGACCACGAACTTATGAGTGGTGCTCATCACCCGACATCGGTCGCGCGGACGATTCCTCGGGTTCGTCTCCGGGACGGAGGAGAGGGCTCAGCGAGCCGGTGCCGTGCGTCGGGTGCCGGGGCGCCCCGGCGCGGCTAGCACCCCTGCTGACCTGCGGTGACGGCTTCGATGAGGGCGTCGGGTCCCAGGTAGCGAGCGCCTGCCCGAGCGACGTCGTCGGGGGTGAGGCGGGCGACCGCTGCTGCCTGACGGCGCCACAGGTCGAAGGTGTCGCCGGCGAAGACGACCGACGCCCCGGCTGTCGCCAGGGCCGCGGGCCCGGAGATGCCGACGGTGGCAGCGTGGGTGGCGTAGCGCACGGCGGCCGCGAGCTCCTGCTCGGTCGGGCCGGCCGTCCGCAGGTCCTCGACCGCGTCGGCGACCCCGGAGCGCACCGAGGCCAGGCGGTCGGGCGCGCACTCGAGCATCACGACGTGGGTGACGGCGGTGGCCAGCACCTCGAAGCCGGTGGTGACGCCGTACACGTCGCCTCGGCGCTCTCGCAGCTCGCGCACCAGCCGGGATCCGAAGAACCCGCCGAGACACAGGGAGAACACGTGCAACGCCGGGTGGTCGGGGTGCTCGCGCACCGGTGCCGGAGCCCAGAGGCGGTAGGACTCGGTCGGTTGCCGGCCGGGGGTCGTGACGACGAGCGAGGCCCCGCGCGGACCCGGATCGGTGGGCTCGGGGACGGCGTCGCCGGGCAGGCGGGCGGTGGCGAACAGCTCGCCGAGCCGGTCGGGGAGCCCGCCCCAGTCCTTCCCGCCCCGGGTCCCGAGGTCGCCGACGACGACGATCGCCGCGTCGCGTCGCGTGAGGCGCTGGTCGGCCAGGAGTGCCAGGGACGACGCGTCGAGACCGGCGAGGTGGTCAGGGTCGGGGACGGCGTGGACGTAGGGGTGCTCGGTCCCCCACCGCTGGCGCAGCAGGGCGCCGGTCAGAGTGGTCTCGCGGTGCCCGGCGGCCGCGGCGGCGCGAGCGCGCGCCTGCGCGACCGCCTCCGACACTGCCGGCGGGGTGAAGTGCGGAGCCTGGAGGTGGTCGAGCAGGTCGGACACGACCTCCTCCGCGTGCTCGGCCGGCACGGTCAAGGACGCCGAGACGCGGTCCACGGCCCCGCCCGTGGTGAGCACGGCGCCGCGGGCGAGCAGGCGGTCCGCGGCGTCGGCGGCGCCCGCGTCGGAGGGGCCGACGCCGAGCAGGCGGGCGAGGACGTCGGCGTGCGTCGCCTCCCTCGAGGAGTGCCGGAAGAACGGGAGCACGATCCGGATCTCGAGGAAGGGGGCGGTGGGCCAGTCGACCTGGACCAGCCGAGCCCGGCCCGGCAGGGCGCGTGAGCGCGTGGGTGGCAGGTGCATGCTCATTCCTCCGGCCGCGAGACCAGGACCGTGCCGGCGTGCTGCTGTGCCAGGTACGTGGCCGCCTCGCCCAGGAGGTCGCGGTCGAGCGCTGCGGACGGATCGCACGCGTCGTCGATGGCGGGGTCGTCGTAGAGCAGCTGCGCGGCCCCGAGGCGGCGGGCACGGTGGCCCAGCCGCTGGTCGTCCTGGTAGGTCCGCAGCCGGATGCGTGCCGCCGCATGGGTCAGGACATCGGGGGCGGGGGCCCGGGCGTCCCACCGGCCCAGCAGGTCGCGGACCAGGGCGAGGAGCGGCGCGCCGCTCGCCTCGGGGGTCGGGTGGGTGGACACGACCCAGGCGTCCGGCGACCGGGCGTCGAGGGGCACGCCGTACCACCCGCAGCGAACGGTGAGCCGCAGCTCGGGGAACTGGATCGGCACCAGCATCGACAGCGCCGTGCAGGCGGCGTAGAGGTCGGGTCGCGCTGTCGGGTCGGGGAGCCGGAAGCCGGCGGCCCAGATCGGCGTGGGGACGTTGGCGGCGCGCACGGACAGGTGACGATCGGCCGTCGGTGCCGGCTCGGCGACGGTGACGGGCTCGGCCGGGGAACGCGGCGGGATCGCCGACAGCGCCGCGCGGACGGCGTCCTGCTCGGCGGCCGAGCCGACGTCGCCCTCGATCGTCACGACGATCCGGGACGGGGCGTACCAGGCGTCGAAGAAGGCCACGCAGTCGTCCACGTCCACCCGCGACAGTGCCGCCACGTCGCCGTAGCCGTCGTGGGTGTTGACCGGTGAGTCGTACATCGCCTCTGGCAGGTGCAGCCACGGAAAGCCGCCGTACGGGACCCCGAGCACCTGTTGGGCGATCTCCGCGCGGATGACCTCGACCTGGGTGTCGATCGTCCGCTGGTCGAGCCGGGGACCCAGCAAGCGGTCCGCCTCGAGCCGCACCGTGTCGAGCAGGGCGCCCGAGGGTACGACGTCGAACAGCTCGGTGTAGTCGTGCCGTGTGTGTCCCCCGACGCGGCCGCCCACTGCCTCCACCCGGTGGAAGTGGCCTCCGGGCTCGACGCAGCGGCTGCCCTGGAACATCAGGTGCTCGAAGAGGTGGGCCATGCCCGGCCGGTCGACGGGCTCGGATCTGAAGCCCACGCCGACGTGGACCGCGACGGTGGACACCCCGGCCGTGGTGGCCGGGGCGACCACCAGCGTCAGCCCGTTGTCGAGGACCTCGACGCCGGGCGCCGTCGCGTCCTTGCTCACTCTCGGCTCACTCTCGGCTCACGTCCCGCCCACGCCCTCGTCGTCGCCCGGCCGATCACGCAGGCGCCAGGTGAGCAACAGGGTGGGCCCGGCCGCGACCAGCAGGAACGCGACGAAGGCGAGGGACGGCGCCCGGTCGAGCAGGTCGGGGTGTCCGCGCTCGGCCATCCGGACCGCGGCGGTCAGCACGACGAAGAGCACGAGAAGCGCCCCCAGCGCCGCGACGTAACCGGCGCTGCGGGCGCTCTGGCGCTGCTGGAGCTCGTACTCGTCGACCTCGCTGACCCGCCGTTCGGCGATGTCGCCGATCAGCGCCCTGCCAGCGATCCAGCCGGCGACGAGCGCGAGCAGGCCGAGCACGCCGAGGACGCCGAAGGGCGCGCCGATTGAGACCGCGACCGCGTGCAAGACCCAGCCGGCGGTCCCGGCCGCGACGGCCCCGAGCGCCAGCCAGCGGCGGGGGGTGGTCGAGAGGGCGCTCATCCCTGCTCCTCGCGGTCGGGGTCGGCCGGTCGCTCCCGCTTGTACCCAGCCGCGACCGAGGGGAAGGGCTGACGACTGAACACGGCCTCGATCGGGACGTCGAAGACCTCGCAGATGCTCATCGCCAGGTTGAGGCTCGGGTAGTGGTCGCCGCGCTCGAGGGCGCCGATCGTCTGCGGGTTGACGCCCACCGAGGCCGCGAGCTCGGCACGGGAGATGCCGAGCTCAGCGCGTACGACCCGGACCCGGTTGTAGATCCGGGGTGCGTCGTCGCCGCTTCGGGTACGTCGAACCATAGATCGAGCATAGGGAGCGAAACGTTGGCTCTTCAAGGCTTTCGATCAGAACAACCCGATCAACTGTTGTATAAACCCAACGCTCTCGTTAGCGTCGAGATCACGAACCACGGAGGACCGAACCGAAGGAGGGGCAGTGCTCGCTCTCGAGAACGTCAGCAAGTCCTACGGGTCGCGACAGGTGCTCGACGACATCACCTTGCAGGTCCCACGCGGCGAGCTGCTCGGGTACGTCGGCAGCAACGGAGCCGGCAAGACCACCTCGATGCGCATCATGCTGGGGGTGACCACCGCGGACGCCGGGCGGGTGAGCTTCGACGGCGCCGAGGTGGACGACGCTTTCCGTGCCCGGATCGGCTACATGCCCGAGGAGCGGGGCCTCTATCCCGCCATGCGCATCCACCACCAGCTGCAGTTCTTCGCTGAGCTGCGCGGGGTCGAACGCCGTGCAGCGGCCCGGGCGGCGGCGTACTGGCTCGACCGCCTGGGCCTCGCCGAGCGCCGGGACCACCGCCTGGAGGACCTCAGCCTGGGCAACCAGCAGCGGGTCCAGCTCGCGGCGGCCCTCGTCCACGAGCCCGAGGCCCTGGTCCTCGACGAGCCGTTCTCGGGACTGGACCCCATCGCCGTCGACCTGATGACCGAGGTGCTGCGCGAGCAGGCGGAGCGCGGTGTCCCCGTGGTCTTCTCCAGCCACCAGCTCGACCTGGTCGAGCGGGTCTGCGACCGGGTGTCGATCCTGCGCGACGGG
This sequence comes from Nocardioides sp. dk884, assembly GCF_009557055.1. Classification (NCBI taxonomy): domain Bacteria; kingdom Bacillati; phylum Actinomycetota; class Actinomycetes; order Propionibacteriales; family Nocardioidaceae; genus Nocardioides; species Nocardioides sp. dk884. The sequence goes on from NZ_CP045649.1 coordinate 140,557, forward strand.
CAGGTCGTCGCCGCCGGCGAGGTCGACTCGCTGGCCCGGTCCCGCTCCGGCCCGGACCGCTACGAGGTGAGGTCCACCGCGCCGCCCGCGCAGTGGATCCCCGAGCTCGCGGCTGCCCTCGGCCGCAGCGACCTGGTCGAGCGGGTCGGCGAGGAGACGGTGACGCTGCGCATCACCGAGTCCGAACTCGACACGACCATCGACGTCGTACGACGCCACGGCCGGCTGGTCGAGCTGCGCGCACACCGCACGACGCTGACCGAGATCTACCGCGACCTGGTGGAGGCGGCATGAGCGCCGACACCACCACCTCCCGGCCGCACGTGCAGGTCGACCCGCGCCGGACCCGAGGGGTCGGCGGCGTGCTGATCGTGCTGCGCCGCGAGCTGGCGACGAAGTTCCTCACCCGCTCCTACCTGGTCAGCACCCTGTTCTTCGCCCTGCTGACGCTCCTGGTCCCGTTCGCCATGGGCGGCGACGACGACGAGGCGCTGCGGGTGGGCCACACGCCGGGGGCGACGCAGGTGGCTGCCGCTCTCGACGCCGCGGGGGGCGACGCCCTCACCGTGACGGAGGTGCGCGACGCCGCGGCGGCCGAGCGCCTGCTCGAGGACGGGGAGCTCGACGCCGTCGTGGTGCCGGGCGCCGACAGCCACGACGTGCTCGTCGAGGAGTCGCTGGATCCTGGGCTCGCCGCCATCCTGCAGGGCACCCTGAGGGACAAGGCCGTCCAGGACCTCGCCGTCGAGCGAGGTGCCGGACCCGGCGAGATCGCCGCCGCCCTGGACGCGGCCCGGATCGAGGTGGTCCCGAGGACTGACGGTGACGCGACAGGGGTCGGGGAGATCATGCTCGGCCTCGGGTTCGCCGGCGCCGCCGTCGTCGTGATCCTGCTGTGGGGCATCCCGCTGGCCACCGACGTGATGCAGGAGAAGGTCTCCCGCGTGGTCGAGATCCTGCTCACCAGCGTGCGGCCCTGGCAGCTCCTCGCCGGCAAGGTCGTCGCGACCACCATCATCGGGGTCACCCAGCTGGCGGTGGTCCTGGCCGCGACGTGGGTCGGGCTGAGGACGGGCGGCTCGTCCTGGGGCCTCGGCGACCTCGCGGTCAGCCAGCTCCTGACGGGAGCCGCCTGTCTCGCGCTCGCCGTGGTCACCTGCAGCACCCTGATGGCGGGCCTGGCGGCCCGGGTCGAGCGCCAGGACGAGCTCAGCAGTGCGCTGCAGCCGGCGATGGCTGTGAGCCTGCTGCCCTTCTCCGCGGCGGTCTACCTCGCCTTCGAGTTCTCGGACACGGTGTGGCTCGACGTGGCCTCCCTGCTGCCGATGTTCAACGTCTTCACCATGCCTGCCCGGATGGCCGTCGAACCGGTGCCGGGATGGCAGCTCGCGCTCACGCTGGTCATCGGCGCCCTCACCGCCGTGCTCGCGTTCGCCGTCGCGGGGCGGGTCTACGCCGGCTCGGTCCTGCGGTCGGGCGGCCGGGTCCAGCTCCGCGACGCGCTGGCCAGCCGATGACCGAGGCGCCGACCACGTCGCGTGGTTGACCGACCGACCACCACGGAAGGATCCCGCCATGAAATCGCCCCACGCCGTACGTCGTACGGACTGCTCGGTGATGTACCCGAGCTTCCCGGTCGATCCTGTCGAGCTCGAGACGTTCTCCTCCTTCGTCCGGCTCGGGGGTCTGCGGCGCCTCTACCTGGGCCAGACCATGGTCTTCGAGCCGCACACGACCTTCGCGCGGCTGATCGCCGGTGGGAGTACGACGCCGCTGGGCACCGCCGTCAGCCTGATGCCGCTGCGACACCCCGTCCTGGCCGCGTTGCACGCCCGGGAGCTCGCGCTGCTCAGCGGGACCGGCTACGTCGCCGGGCTCGGCCTCGGATCGCGTGCGTTCAACGAGTCCGTGGCCGGCGGGTGGCCGGGGAGCCCCCTGGGCTACGTGCGGGAGTACGCGACGATCGTCCGCACGCTTCTCGACGGGCAACGCGTCGACCTCGACGGTGAGCACTTCCAGGTGCACACGACGCTCGAGGGTCGCCTCGAGGCGCAGGTCGAGGTCGGGCTCGGCGTGCTGCGGCCCCGGATGACCGCCCTCGCCGGCGAGGTGGCCGACGTCGCCATCTCCTGGCTCACCCCGCCGGAGTACTGCGCGGAGCAGCTGGTGCCCGCGCTCGAGCGCGGTGGTGCCGATCGGGAGGTCCGCACCCGTCTGGCGACTGTCGTGAACCTCGCCGTCGACCGACCCGGACGGGACCCGGTGGCGCTGGCGGTGGCCGGGGTGGGCAACCACCTCAGGGCGCCCCACTACGGCGACGCCCTGCGGCGCGCGGGCTACGACATCACGATCGGCGATCGTGACCACAACGCCCGGGAGGTGGTCAAGCGAGGTCTCTACGCATTCGGCTCGCCGGCAGAGATCGTCGAGCAACTGGGCGCCTACCGCGCGGCCGGCGTCGAGGAGCTGCTCCTCAACGTCGGCGGGGTCTACAACACCGAGGGACCGGTCGCCGCGTTGCGCGACCTGGACGACGTCGCGTCTGTCCTGGACGCGGCATGAGCGCCGAGCAGCAGGACCCGGCCGAGGTCGCCCAGGCGATCGAGGAGGCGATCGCGCAGCTCGGCGGGCGCCGGATCTCGCTGGTGGTGACGGGCTCGCTCAGCGCCGCCTACCTGCCGTACTGGTTGAACTACCTCCGCGACCTCCGCGAGCGTCCCGACCTCCGGGTCATCCTCACCCGCAGCGCCACCACGATGGTCAGCCGACAGGTGGTGACGGCCCTCCTACGAGCGCCGGTGATGATCGACTCCTGGGACGAGGCCGCCCCGGGTCACGCGACTCACGTGGAGCTGGCCGAGACGACCGACGCCTTCCTCGTGCACCCGTGCACTTTCTCCTACCTGGGGCGTCTCGCCGCCGGTCTCGCCGACACCCCTGCCCAGCTCGCGATCCAGTGCTCGACCGCGCCGCTGGTCGTGTGTCCGGCGCTCCCGCCGGGCACCCTCGAGAGCGCCGCCTACCGCCGTCACCTCGCGACGCTGGCCGATCGCGACGCGCTCACTGTCCTGCCGCCCGTCCCCGGCATCAGCTCCGCGACCGGTCGGCGGGAGGGCCTGCCGCCCGCCCCCTTCCCGATGGCGCTCGCGGCCGTCGCCGGCCTGCTGGCCGATCGCGATGGCTGAGGCGGAGGAGATGCGCCGGACCGAGACCGGCTACCAGCGCACCGTCACCTCCGTGGCCGACGGGCGGGTCGTCGTACGCCGGGGCCCCGGCCCGCTGCGGGAGGACCCGCTGGCCTGGTCGCCGGAGGCGGGGCGCCGGGTCGCGGCCCGCGAGGTCGCGGGGGTGCGATGGAGCCTGCCGCACGCACCGGATCCCGACGGTGGATGGGCATACGACGTACCGGGCGAGGCCTCGGCTGCGACCCTGCTGCTGGCGGGGATGCCGGTCACGGGGATGACTCGCATGGTCGCGCCGCTCGGGGCGGCTCTGCGCGCGGTCCACGACCTCGCGCCCGGCGATCTCCCGGCACCCGCGGGGTGGCGCCGGCTGGCCCGCTGGCTGGAGAGCGGGCGCGGCCCAGGGTGCGCGGGACGGCTGCACGAGTCGGTGCTGCGGGCCGAGCCGCTCCAGCGGCGGGCGCGTCAGCTGCTGGGCGACCTCGCTGCCACGGAGCGGGTCCTGGCTCTGGGTGCGCCGGGCACCAACACTGTCTACCCGGCGCCTGATGGCGACCACGTCGTGGTACTGGTGACCGACGAGGTCGCCGCAGCACCGGCGGCCTGGGACCTCGGCTGGGTGCTGGGCGAGTTCCTCGAGCTGGCCAACGACCCCGGCGCGGTGACGACGCCCAGGTCGTTGGTCGGCCACCCGCTGGCGGAGGCCGTGCTGGCCCACTACGGCGCCGACGTCGATCGTGGCCTGGTCTCCCGCGCGGCCGTCCTGCGGTGGCTGGTCCACCTCCACGACTTCGCGGCGTACGTCGGGTGGGCCGACGACCTCGACGCCCGGGTGCACCGGGTCGCCGAGCTGGCCGCCGACCCCGACGGCGTGCTCGGCGCCTAGCCCGCCACGACGATCTCGCCCGGCCGGACCAGCCCGCTCTCGTAGGCGAGGGAGACCGCCTGCACGCGGTCGCGGATCCCCGTCTTGGTCAAGATGTGCGACACGTGCGTCTTGGCGGTGCACTCGCTGACGGTCAGCTCCGCGGCGATCTCGGCGTTCGAGAGACCTCGTGCGATCAGGCCGAGGACGTCGCGCTCGCGGTGGGTGAGGGTGTCGACGAGGCGGGGTCGGAAGGTGCCCCCGGTGGCGCGGTCACTGAAGTGGTGCAGCACCTTGGTGGTTACTCCGGGCGAGAGGTGGGCCTGGCCGCGGTGGGTGCTTCGGATGGCGGCGAGGAGCGTCTCGCCCTCGCTCACCTTGAGGAGGTAGCCGCTGGCACCGGCCTGGAGGGCGGGGAAGACGGTGTCCTCGTCGTCGAACGCCGTCAGCATGATCACCTTGCTATCGGTCTGCTCGACGATCTGGCGCGTCGCCTCGATGCCGTTCGACCCGCCCGGCATGTTGACGTCCATCAGCACCACGTCCGGCCGGTGCTCCACGGCGAGCTCCACCCCGGTCTCGGCGCTGCTGGCCTGGGCCACCACCTCCAGGTCGGGCTCGTTGTCGATGATCATGGCGACCCCGCTGCGGACGAGGTCCTGGTCGTCGACCAGGGCGATGCGGATGGTGCTGTCGGTCGTCATCGGTGTGCTCCCCTCGAGTGGATGTGCTCAGGTCCGGACCCGGTAGCGCGACACGTGGCGGACGCTGTCGGCCGTGTGCGGGGTCCCGGCCCAGTCCGACCACCGCTCGACGAGCTCCAGACCGGCCAGGCCGGCCATCAGGTCCAGCTCCGGCGCGAAGGCGTAGCGAACGATCTCCTTGACGGTCTCGAAACGCCCCCCGGGGCCGATCGTGGTGTGGCTGACGATGATCAGCTGGAGGGTGCGCTCGACGAAGGTGGTGTCGATCATCAACGACCCGTCCGGGAAGGGGTGGGAGTCGGTCCGCGCGCCCTGTTGGGCGTGGTAGTCCCGCGGCTCGAAGGCCTCGATCACGACGTCGCCGTCCTCGGCGACCTGCTCTCGCATCAGCCGCATCGTCTCCAGCTGGGTCTGCTGGGTGCGACCGACGAAGAAGGTCGACAGCGGGACGTAGACGACGTCGAAGGTCCGCCCGGTGCTCTGGGAGGTGAAGTCGAGCAGCTGGGTCTCGATGCCGCTGTCGGGGTGGCGCTCGTGCAGCTCCTCCAGCATGGCCTGCGACGCGTCCACGCCGGTCACCCGCGCGCCCGCGGCGGCGGTGAAGGCGGCGACCCGGCCGGTGCCGACGCCGAGCTCCAGGGCGGTCCCGCCGGGGCCGGCGAGCGACGCGACGTGTCTCCCGGCCGCCTCCGCGTCGGGGCTCGAGGGGTACATGAAGTCGTAGACCTTGGCGAGGCCGTCGCCGTAGGTGTTCTCGCCGAAGGCCTGGCTCGCAGTGGTGGTGGCGGTGCTCATGGTGTCTCCTTCTCGATCGGTACGGCGGACTCGGGGCGTGCGTCAGGTGAGGTTGAAGGCGGGGTCCGCCGGGTCGACGCGGGCGTCGAGGCACTCCTCGACGAACAGGTCGGCGAGCGGGGTGTCGGGGTCCTCCGCATGGCGCAGCAGTGCGTTCACGGCGACGGCGCTGCGGTGCTCGCCGAAGCTCAGCTCGCGGTACTGCGTGCGCACGTCCTGCGGCTCGTCGGCGATCGCGATGCCCGGGGCGATGCGATGGGCGTAGGCGGAGGTGTCCGGCGAGATTCCGGCATGGTCGCGGAGCGCCTCGGCCACGTGGTCGGTGACGGCGGAGACCTCGGCCGGCAGGTAGACGACGATCGAGTCGCGTCGGGGGTACCCGTCGCGGTGCGAGAGGGTCTTGGACCGGTACGGCACGCGTGCGTCGTTGAGGGTCTCGAGCACGACCCGCCAGACGTCAGCCGCGGCCTCCGGGGCGGGGGTGTGGACGTAGAGGCGTCGCAAGGGGGTCGTGCCGCTGGTCATCCCGAGGGGCCCGTCGATCAGCAGGAACCCGTGGGAGAGGGCCGGGCGCGCTGCCGGGAGCTCCAGGACCGCGAGCTCGCCGAGCGGGGTCTCCGCCGGCAGCAGGTGGTCCGGCACCTCGACCCGCACGTCACCGAAGTCGACGACCGCTGCGTGGGCATCGCGCCGCAGGACCCGTGCCCGGCGGGGGCTGGTGGGATGGGGGACCGCGCCGAGCAGGACGTCCTCGACGTCCCTTTCCCGCACGATGCGACCGAGGTCCTTCTCCTCCGCGCGTCCGGCGTGGAAGACCTCATACATCGCCCCGATCAGGACCAGGCGCAGCTCCTGGCGGGACTCGGCGGTGAGGTCGCGCGGACCGACCCGACCCGTCCACGGGTCGAGGCCGACCGCCACGTCCCCCAGGGCGGCGAGGAGATCGGCGGGCGGGGCGGGTACGGCGACGGCGCTCATGCGGCATCCTCCTGGTGGTTCGTCGGTTCGCCGGGCAGGCCCAGGGCCGGGGCCGCGGCGCGGGGATGGAGCAGGGCCTGGCGACCGATGCCGGCGGCGCCCCAGTGCAGGGCGGAGATGCGGCTGGCGCTCTCGGCGGCGGCGACCATCCGGTCGAACAGGTGCCAGCCCGCGAAGCGGGTGACGCGGTCCACGAAGTCGGGGTCGTCGTTGCCGCCCCCGGCTCCCCGGTAGCTGGCCCAGAACCTGCTGATGGCGGGTCGTCGACGCTCGAGAGCGGCCACGCCGCTCGCGATCACGTCCGCGTGGGTGAGATCGGAGTCGGCGAGCGAGGCAGCGGTGTCCGTGGCGCGGTCACCCAGCAGGTCGAGCGTCGCGCGGTGCAGCCACTCGCCGACCAGCGCGCCGATGTCGCGCGCCGCATCGCCGCGGCGGAACTCCTCGAGGTCGACGAGCAGCAGCCGGCCGTCGCCGTCGATGAGGAACTGGTCGAGCCGCGCATCGCCGTGGATCGCGTGCGGATGCGCGCGGCGCTCGTCGTCGCGCAGCGCCAGCAGGGCGGCCCGGACCCCGTCGTCGGACTGCAGGCGGTGCCAGATCTTCAGCGCCGGAGCCGAGGCGTGGTGGTACACCGGCCAGGGAAGGACATCGAGCCAGCCGACCGGCGGGAATGCCGGTTCGTGCTCGCGGGCAGGGACCCGGGACACGTCGAGTCGGTGCAGCGCCGCCAGGGCGCTGCCGATGGCGTCGAGGTGCGTCTCGACGACGGAGTCCTCGTCCTCGCTGGCGAGCTCGGCCACGCTCGTGGCGCCGTCGACCGCCTCGTAGGCGAGGAACCCGAGCTCCTCGTCGTGGGCGACCAGCAGCGCGGTCGGCAGGCTGTCGCGCACCTCCGGGTCGTCACGGCGAAGGGTGTCGAAGGCGCTGCAGGCGCGGAACCGCTCCAACGAATCCGATCCGCCCATGCGGATGCGCTTGACGAACAGCTCGCGGCCGGTCGTCGTACGGACCACGAAGTTGCTGTTGCGACCGGCCTTCTCCTTCGCGTCCTCCGGGACGAGGTTTCCGAGCCCGGAGTCGTCGAGGAACCGGTCGAGGCGGGGATCGATGCGCATCTCACGTCCTGTGGGTCGGTGGGGCTGGTCCCACCACTCTCGTGCGCGTGGAGCGTCGGCACATCGGTCCGCTGGACGACCTTCGGGCAGTTGCGCCTGCCCCGCGCGAGGGACCGCGAGGCCGTTCGCTCTCCGCCGCAGGGAGGAGGACCTCGCGGCCCCTGCTCAGGCGAGGCCGAGGCGCCAGCACTCCTCGACGAGGTGCCGCGCGAGCCGCAGGTCGAGGTCGCGGTCCTCCTCGTCGTCCTGGGCGCCGGCGCGCAGGGCCATCCGCAGCGCCGCAGCCCGGTAGACGTCGAGGTCCTCGAGGTGGCCGCCGTCGGTGAGGCCGCGGTAACCGGTGACGAAGGCGCTGAGAAGGCGTTCGAAGGCGCCGGGGTCGGTGCCGCGGGCCCGGGCCCGGTGGGACAGCTCGATGAGGTCTGCGGTGATCCAGCCGACGTCGACCGCCGCATGGACGGCGCTGAGGCCCTGGGTCGCCTCCACGACCAGGTGCGAGCTCGCCGGATAGACATGGTCCAGGCCCAGTCGGCCGTGCCCCAGGTGGTCGTCGTCGGCGAGGATCGTCGACCACTGCCGCAGGGACGCCCAGTGGGCCGGTCGTAGGGGGGAGGGTCGCTGGTCGACCCGGGCGGCGATCTCCGCCACCTCGGCGACCTCGGGGGAACCGCTCGGGCGCGGAGCCACTCCCCGGTGCAACCGGCGCAGCCACTGGCCGAGGGTCAACAGCTGCTCCAAGGTGCGCCGCTCGGCCTGGGGGGCGGCAGGAGGAGGCCACAGCAGCTCCTGCAGCGAGGCCCCCGGGACGGGCAGGTCCGTGGGCGAGGTCGCCAGGACGACGCCTCTCGCACGGTGTCGATGGTGGGGGGTCACCCCTCGATGCTCGCCGCTCGTAGCCGCCCGTACGTCGGTCGCAGGGACGACTTCGTGGCCTCCCACCTCCCGACGTCGCTCAGTCGCGCCGCGTCCCGCTCACGCCGACATCGTGGGCGAAGATGACCAGCTGCACGCGGTCCCGGGCGTGGAGCTTGGCCAGGCAGGAGGAGACATGGGTCTTGACCGTGGCCTGGCCGACCACCAGCTCCTCGGCGATCTCGTCGTTGGACAGACCGAGTGCCACGAGGCCGAGGACCTCCCGCTCCCGGCCGGTGAGCAGGTCCAGCCGGTCGCGCTGCTCGTCGGTCGGCCCCGACGGGCTGCTCGCCTCCGCGACCCCGCGGTCGATCACGTGACGAGTCACCTCCGGGGCGAGCAGGGAGTGGCCTGCCGCGGCGTTCCGGATCGCCAGGACGAGCTGATCGGGCTCGGTGTTCTTCAGCAGGAACCCGCTCGCCCCGGCCTGGAGGCTGGCGAGGACCTTCTCCTCGTCGTCGAAGGTCGTCAGCACGATCACCCGCGCGTCTGTGGCGGCGGCGATCTCCCGGGTGGCCTCGATGCCGTCCATCACGGGCATCTGGACGTCCATCAGCACGATGTCCGGGGACAGCTCGCGAGCGAGGCGGACGGCCTCTGCGCCGTCGGAGGCTTCGCCGACGACCTCGATCTCCTCCTCGACGCTGAAGATCATCCGGAACCCGGCGCGCACCAGGCCCTCGTCGTCCGCCAGGAGCACCCGCACCGGCGCGATGGCGGGCGGGGCGGTCGACCGGTTCTCCTGCTCCTCAGTCATCGGACCACTCCAGGTCGGCGACGACCTCGAAGCCGCCGTCGGCGGTGGTCGAGGTCCGCAGGGCGCCACCGTGCAGGAGCGCCCGCTCGCGCATGCCGACCACTCCCACCTGGCTGCCAGAGGTGTTGCCCTTGGGTGAGCCGTTGTCGGTGACGCGGAGGGAGGCGGTGCCCGATGTGCGGCCGGTCGGCCGGACGGCGAGGACCACCTCCACGCGGTCGGCGGTGGAGTGACGACTCACGTTGGTCAGCGACTCCTGGAGGATCCGGTGCAGCGCCAGGCCCACGGCCATCGGCACCGCCTCGAGATCGCCGGTGGAGCGCAGGTCGATCTCCAGGCCGAGCTTCTCGAACGACTCGACCGTCTCCAGGAGGCTCGACAGACCGGCCTGCGGCCCGGAGCCGCCGTGCGCCTCGTCGCGCTCGCGCAGCGCGGAGAGGAGCAGACGCAGGTCGCGCGACGCAGACCGTGCGGTCTCCTCCGCCTGCAGCATGGCGGTGGTCGCCCGCTCGGGCGCGACCTCGAAGGTCCGCCGCGCCGCGGCCGTCTGGATGCCGATCACGGCCACGTGGTGGCCGACGACGTCGTGCAGCTCGCGGGCGATCCGGACCCGTTCGGTGCCGACCGCCCGGTCGCTGAGCTGCTCGCTCTGGTCGACGACGGTCAGCGCCTGCGCACGCGTGCGCGCCTCGCGACGCGCGGACCACCACGTCGTCGTACCGGCGGCGATCGTGCTGGCATAGACGACGGCGTTCGTCAGCAGCAGCTGGACGACGGCGCCGGCGGTCGGGGAGAAGGCGCCGAGGTCGGAGCGGAGCTCGAAGGCGGCCAGGGTGTCGCGCACGGCCACCTCGACGACGACCCAGAGGAGGGAGACGGCGCCGAACAGCGCCGTCATCGCCATCGCCGCCCGGCGGTGGCGGGACCAGGCGATGGCGGTGAACAACACGAAGTAGTAGTAGAACTGGATCGCGAACACCGCCGACAGGTCGTCGGCGAGCCACGCGGTGAAGGCCAGGTGCAGGCAGCACACCGCCAGGGTGGCCAGCGGCAGCAGCCGTCGTACGGCGAGGGTCGCCGCCGGCAGCAGGATCCAGACCAGCTGCCAGGCCATGCTCAGCTCCGTCGTCGTCAGCGCTCCGACGCTGCGAGCGGCCTCCAGGGAGAGGACCCCGCCGACGGCGAACGCGACGGCGACGAGCACATCGTTCCTGAGGGTGCGGCGCCCGCTCACGGGTCGGTGCCAGTGCTCGTCGACACCGAAGAGTCCGGCCGCGAGGCGGATCGGGTCTCGGTGGATCACGTCGGGCGTCCCTTCCGGCAACGCGGTCCAGGTCGGGGATCTGGATCGCTGTGCCGGTAGTACTACCCAGTCCGGTGCTCCGACAGTCCGTCCGGTGTGCGGCAGGTCACTTCGGGCGGAGATCAGCGCCGGGTGCTGGCCCCCGAGCGCTCGGAGCTGCTCCAGACGTAGGCCACCCAGAGGCTGAAGACCGCGATGGCCGGGGCCACCACCACGTCCGGGACGACCGGCGGGTCGTAGTCGTGGACCAGCGCGATGAGACCGAGGGCGACCGCAAGGCAGATCGCCAGCTTCGGCACGCTGAAGGTGCTGCCCTGGCGCTGAGAGATACGGGAGGTCATGGGACGTCCTTTTCGTCGGTGTCGGGGCTTCGATCACGACGCTACGCATGCCGGATGCGCGGCACATCGTCCGAGCGACGGAGCGCTGTCCCCCTCTGCAGGGGGAGGACCGTCGGGTGTACCAGGTGGTACGTTCGAGGAGGACCGGCGCGTGGTGCCCGGTCTCGGCACGGGGCGAACCTGATCGGCGGACCGGCATGAGGCTTCCCGTGAGCGCCCACCACGAGCGGCCGTGGGTCATCCACGGCGTCGCGCCGGACTTCGCCGTCGAGGACGTGTGGTCACTCGAGACCCACGATCCGCGCGCCGACTTCGCCTCGCTGCTCGATGCCTTCGTGGACGACGACTTCCCCGACCGCGCGCCGCGCGCCGCGCGTCGTAGGGCTGCTGTGGCAGGCGCGCTGGGTGATCGGTCGGGTCCTGCGCTGGGACCGGTCGGATGCCGGGCTCGGTGCGCGGGTCGCCTCGCTGCGCGAGCGGCTGCCCGACGAGCTGCGTCAGGCCGAGCCCGGGCGCGAGCTTCCCGACGTCCCGTTCACCACGGTCTACGAGACCAGCGACGAGTGGGCGCTGGAGATCGCCAACCGCACGGTGCACGGGGTCCTGCACCTGGGCTGGGTCCCCGACCCGGCGGGCGGCGGCCGGGCGCAGATGGCCGTGCTGGTGCGCCCCAACGGACTCCTCGGACGCGGCTACCTGGCCGCGATCAAGCCGCTGCGCTACCTGATCGTCTATCCCGCGCTCCTGCGCGGCCTGGAGCGGCGCTGGCAAGCCGGCCTCGCCGCCCGTCCCTGACCCTGGAGGAAGTCATGACCACGCAGCACCGCACGACCGCCCGCATCGACGCACCCGTCGCGACCGTCTGGGAGGTGCTCAGCGACGTCGAACGGATGCCGCAGTGGACCCCGTCCATGCGCTCGGTGCGGATCCTGGCCGGTGACGGCCTCGCGATCGGCACCGCCGCGGAGATCCGGCAGCCGGGGATGCCCGCGATGACCTGGACCGTCGACCAGCTGACTCCGGGGCAGCACTTCCGCTGGTGGGCCCGCACCGCCGGGGTCACGACGTACGGCGATCACGCGCTGGCGCCGACCGCCGACGGCGGGACCGAGGCGACCCTGGCCGTCGAGCAGACCGGGCCGCTGGCGTGGCTGCTCGGCGCTCTCACCATGCGGCGGACCGCGCGCTACGTCGACCAGGAGCTCGCGGGACTCGCCCGGGCGAGCGAGGCGGCCGCGCGGGACGCCGGGTGACGGCGGTCGCCGAGCCCGCGGGTCCACGGGAGCGGCTGCTCGCCGCCGCCGTCGAGCTGCTGGCGCGCGAGGGGAGCGGAGGGTGGACGCTGCGCCGCCTCGCCGAGGCCCTTGGCACCAGCCACCGCATGGTGATCTACCACTTCGGCTCCCTCGACGGCCTGCTCGTCGCGGTCGTCGAGGAGGTGGAGGCCCGGCAGCGGGCGCGGCGGGTCGCCCTCGCCGACACGCACCCCGAGCCGGTCGAGGCGGCGCGGGCGCTGTGGCGCGAGCTGTCCGACCCGGCGGCGGCGCCGCACGAGCGCCTCTTCTTCGAGCTGTACGCCGCCGGCCTCCAGGGCAGCGGAGCCGCCGCGTCCCTGCCGCGGGCCGCCGTCGAGGAGTGGCTCGCGCCGCTGGCCGCGCTGTTCGCCGAGGCCACCGGGGACGCCGAGCGCGCCCCGGTCGACGCCCGGCTGGGCCTCGCCGTCGTACGCGGCCTGCTGCTCGACTTGCTGGCCACCGGCGACCGCGAGGCGCTCGTGGCCGCGCACGAGCGTTACCTGGAGCTGTACGCCTGGGCGGGGGAGGGTCGGCCCTGAGCCGGGGCCGGCCGGCGGCGCATCTTCCACCGTGCTGTGGACGCTTCCACCGCCGTACTCCACGTGTGCAGCGTCGATAACCCCGCGTTACATGCGGCTGGCGGCGGCACCCTCCCCGGGAGTGGGAGTTCCCCGGGCGGGCGGGGCCCGACGCCGCTAGGTTGACCGACCGCCTGCTCGACGTCCGACGTCACGAACGGAGCCCTCATGAGCACCGCCTCCCCGACCGCCGCGGACCCCGGTGGGCAGCCGCGGCCCCGCCGCATCGCCCTCAACCTGATGGCGATCGAGCACCTGGCCGGCGGCTCCTTCGCGGGCGTCCTCGAGGCGGCGCGGATCGCGGACCGGCTCGGGGTGCACCGGGTGGTGCTGCCCGACCACGTGGTGATGTCGGCGCAGGCGCACCGCGAGCGCGACGGGTTCCCCTACCCGCTCTCCGCGAGCTGGCTGGAGCCGCTGACCGCGCTCGCGGCGGTCGCCGGGGTCACCGAGCGGGTGCGGCTCGGCACCAATGTGCTGATCGCGCCGCTGCGTCCCGCGGCGTTCCTGGCCAAGCAGCTCGCCACCCTCGACGCGATCTCCGGCGGCCGGGTGGAGGTCGCGCTCGGCGTCGGCTGGCAGCAGGCCGAGTACGACGCCGTGGGGGCCGCCTTCGCGGGCCGCACCTCGGCCCTGGTCGAGCTGGTCGGCGCCTGCCGGGCGTTGTGGGGCGGCGCGCCGGCCGCGGCGCACCCGGCGCTGGGCGGGATCGACGACCTGCACGCCCAGCCGCTGCCCCCGCAGGGCGACCGGCTGCCGCTGTCCTTCGGGGTCGGCCTCGGTCCGCGCAACGTGGCCCGCATCGTCGAGCTCGGCGTGGGCTGGGCGCCTGCGCCGATGCCGGTCGACGACTTCGCCGCCGGGGTGGCCCGCCTGCGGGACGCCTGCGTCGAGGCCGGGCGGGACCCGGCGTCGCTGGCGGTCACCGGAGCGGTCACCCTGCTGCCGCAGGAGGTGCGGGCCGCCGAGGCCGGCGTGCCGCACCCGCTCGCCGAGGTCGAGGCGCTGTGGGCGGCCGGCGCCGACACCGTGGTCGTGCACCCGCTGGCCCACTGCGAGGAGCTCGCGGACCTGCCGGGGTTCCTGGAGCCGCTGCTGGCGGCCGGTGGGGCCTGACCTCAGCCGGCGAAGCGGGCCTGCAGCCGGCGCAGCGGGTCCTGCGGGCCCCGCTCGGCGCGCGGACCCTCGGCCTCGGACGCCACCCGGCGCCCCGCGTCGGAGCGGGTCCACTCCCGCACCGCCCAGCGCTCGCGCACCCGCCACGCGCCGTCCTCGCGGACCAGGTGGTCGACGTAGCGGAACCCGCTGGTGAAGTTGAGCCGCGCGTCGTCGGCCGGCTCGCCCCAGTGCACGGCGGTGCCGTAGCTCTCGCACACCGCCTCCTCGCCGTGCAGCTCGACGAGCTGGTTGCCGAGGATGTGCATGGTCCCGCCCAGGCGCGGCAGCAGCCGCCCGAGCCACGCGACGTACTCGTCGGCGGAGCCGTCGAAACCGGTGTGGTGGTCGATCCCGTCGCGGGCGTAGACGGCGCGGACCGCGTCGAGGTCGAGCCGGTCCACCCCGCGGCAGTACGCCGCGACCAGGTCGCGGATCTCCTGGTGGTCGTGGAGCCGGCGCAGCTCGCTGCTCATGCGCTCGGCGCTGTCCGCGCTCATCCGGCCGGGGTCGCGGCGGGCGGCTCGACGAGCTCCACCCGGACCCGGTCGGGGTCGAGCACGTAGACGCAGCGGTACCCGGCCATCGGCTCGCTGGCCACGATCGGCTCGGAGACCTGCTCCACCCCGCGCGAGCGCAGCCCGGCCAGGATGTCGTCGAGCCCGGTCACGGTGATCGCGACGTGCGCGGCGCCGACGTGGCCGTTGTCGGGGTCGAGCACGGTCGTGGAGCCGTTCTCGTACTGCAGCAGCTCGACCATCGTGGCGCCCTCCTGGGCACGCACGAACGCCTGGTGGACCACCACGCCGGGATAGCCGGTCACCGCGTCGATGCGCGGCCCGCTGCGCCGCCACGGGCCGAGGCGCTCACCCCCGAGGAGGTCGGCGTAGAAGTCCAGGGAGCGCTCGATGTCGCTCACGGTGATGCCCACGTGGTGCACGGTGGTCATGCCTCGTCCTCTCGGCGCCGGCCGGGATCAGCGTGAGCAGGGGGCGGGGGGCGTCACGCCCTGCTCGCACCGGGCGGGGGTGTGCGGGATGACCAGGATCGCCAGCACCATCTGCGCCGGGGAGCCCTTATCGGCGCAGATCGTGAACGAGCGGCCGGCGCCCTCGGAGGCCCGCATCGCACCGACGAGCTGGGAGACGGCCAGGCTGCTGAGGAACGTGGCGTCGGAGAGCTCGATGACCAGCGGGTCGAGGTGGCCGTAGAGCTCGAGGGCGCTGCGCAGCGCCGGGACGGCCAGGTCGTCGACGTCGCCGCGGATCCGCAGCACCCCGCCGTCGCGCTGGATCTCGCAGGAGAGGGAGGGCATGGCGCCAGCCTAGGCGGGGCAATGGAGTGATCGCCGCCACTAGGGTGGTACTCAAACGTACCGGCGCCGAGCCCGTGGCCGGCCGCACTCCATCGGGAGGAACCTCATGCCGTCTGCTCGTCCCCGTCTCCGTCTCCGGCGCCGGCTCGGCGCGGCGCTCGTCGCCGTCGCGCTGAGCGCCGGCACCGCCCTCGTCGCCGGGGCCGGCGCGGCCAGCGAGGTCGTCGGTGGTGACGAGCCGATCGACTACGTCGCGCTCGGTGACTCCTACAGCGCCGGCCCGCTGATCCCGGCACAGCGTGCCGACCCGCTGGGCTGCCTGCGCTCGACGCACAACTACCCGGCCTACCTCGCCGCCCACCTCGACGTGGCGACGTACGTCGACGTGACCTGCTCGGGTGCGGAGACCGCCGACCTCGACCGGCGCGAGCAGAAGACGATCCTCCCCGGGCCCTCGCCGGCGCCGCAGCTCGACGTCCTCACCGACGCCACCGACCTGGTCACCCTCGGCATCGGCGGCAACGACTACGAGCTCTTCGGCTCGATGATCGAGGTCTGCCAGGCCGTCGCGCCGCTGGCGCCGAACGGCGCGCCGTGCCGGCGGCACTTCACCAACCGCAAGGGCGTGGACACCAAGCTGCGCGACGCCGACCGGATCCGCAAGGACGTCGGCCGGGTGCTGCGCGGCATCGCGCGCCGCGCGCCGAACGCGGAGGTGTACGTCGTGGGCTACCCGCGGCTGCTGCCGCAGCGCGGCACCTGCAAGCAGGTCAGCTTCGCGGCGGGCGACTACCGCTGGGGCAACCGCGTGGAGCGTCGGCTGAACCGCTCGCTGCGCCTGGCGGCGCGCACCAACGGCGCGACCTACGTCGACCTCTACCCCGCCTCGCGCGGCCATGACGCGTGTGCGGGCAAGGAGGCCTGGATCAACGGCGACACCCTCAAGCTGTTCCGCGCCGCGGACTTCCACCCGTTCAAGCGCGGCATGCGGGGCGCCGCCCAGGAGATCTACTTCCAGCTGAGCGGCGGGCACACCGCCCCGGCCCGCGCCCTGCCGCGCCCCGCGGACGCCGCCGGCGGTCCCGTCGTACGCCGCGACTCCGCGAGCCCCGCCCGCCTGGGCGAGGCCTGGCGCGACTGGATGCGCGCCCAGGCCTGAGCGGTCGCCAACGACTCACCCCCCACGACGCCGAGCACGCCCCCGCCGGGGCGCGCTCGGCGTTCGTGCGTCCGCAGGCGCCGCCTGCCTCATTGGGGGCGAATCCGCCAGATCTAGAACAGGTTCTGGTCAAATCTGTCAGCATGCGATTCGATGTGTTCGCCGTCACACGACAGCGGCCGACAGGGGAGGACCACCACATGCGTCATCAGAGGATCGCCAGGCTGGGCGTCGTCGCAGCGAGCCTGCTGCTGGTCGCCACGGCGTGCGGCACCGACCGCGAGGAAGAGGACCCGTCCTCGACCGACGAGTCGACCACCGCCGCGGCCGCCGAGCTGCCCACCGACACCTTCGGTGACGTGGAGTCGCCGTGCGGCGACGGCGACGCCAGCGGGGCGACCGACCAGGGCGTGACCGACGAGTCGATCACGATCGGCTACGGCGACGACAAGGGCTACCCGGCCACTCCTGGTCTCAATCAGGAGATGGGTGATGCGATGGACGCGTTCATCGACTGGTGCAACGGCCTGGGCGGCATCAACGGCCGCGAGATCGTCGGCAACCGCTACGACGGCATGGTGCTGGAGTCCGCCAAGGTGATCAAGGAGTCCTGCGCCCAGGACTTCATGCTGGTCGGCCAGGGCTTCGCGCTCGACGGCAACATCGAGGCCGACCGCATCGGCTGCAAGATGCCCACCGTCCCGGGCTTCGCGATCTCCCCGGAGGCGGCGATGGGCCCGATGAAGTACGAGCCCGTCCCCGGCCCGGTCGACCTGTTCAACGACGCCGACATCGAGGTCATCGTCGAGAACTACCCGGAGTTCAAGAACGTCGGGTTCCTCAACAGCGACTCCCCGGCCGTCGACCAGGCCGGCACCCGCTACACCGACAACTTCAAGGGCCTCGGCATCACGCCCAAGGACTGCGGTGTGGAGCTGAAGTCGGCCGGCGGTGACAACTACCGCGCGATCGTGCAGAAGTTCAAGGAGTGCGACGTCGACGCGCTCTTCACCTGGACCCCGCCGTCGCCCCCGATCTACAACTTCCTCGACGCCGCCAAGGTCGAGGGCTTCGACGTGCCGCTGGCCAACGCCGCCACCTGGTACACCGACGGCGTGCTGAAGGCCAACGTCGGCGACCTGACCGAGGGCACGATCATCGCGCTGAACTTCCAGCCCTTCGAGAACGCCGACGTCGTGCCCGCCGTGGCCGACTACCGCGCCGTCCTCGAGCAGACCGGTGGCGAGCAGGGCCTGCTGGGCATGCAGAGCGCCTCCGCGTTCCTGCTGTGGGCCACGGTCGCCAAGGACTGCGGCAGCGAGCTCACCCGCCAGTGCATGGTCGACGGCCTCGCGAAGGTCAACGAGTGGACCGGTGGCGGGCTGCACGGCACCGCCGATCCCGGCAACAACACGCCCCAGGAGTGCGCGATCCTCGTGACCGTCGCCGGCCAGGGCTACGAGCAGGTCCAGCCGGGCGAGAAGGGCGAGTGGTACTGCTCCAAGAACGGCGCCCGCGAGGCGCCCGAGGCGGCCTGGGGCGTCGAGCTCACCGACGACCGGATCGCGACCACGTTCCTCACCGACGACGTGCTGACGCCGAAGGGCTGATCCGCCTCCGCCCGGCCGCCACGGCGGCCGGGCGGACGTCCATGGGCGACCGAGGGTCGGGAGGGACCTGATGGAGCTGTTCTTGACGTACACGATCGTCGGGCTGGTGCTGGGATCGGTCTACGCGATCGCGGCCTCGGGCCTGGTGCTGACCTACACGACCTCGGGGGTCTTCAACTTCGCCCACGGCGCCCAGGCCATGCTGGCCGCGTTCCTCTACTGGCAGCTCAGCGTGGGCTGGGGGCTGCCGGTCCCCGTGGCCTTCGTCCTGGTCGTGCTGGTCTTCGGCCCGCTCCTCGGCGTGGTCCTGCACCGCTTCTTGATGCACGGCCTGCGCGACGTCGCGGAGGTCACCAAGGTCATCGTCACGGTCGCGGTGCTGCTCGGCATGGTCTCGCTGTCGCAGTGGATCTGGGACCCGACCGAGCCCCGCAAGCTCGAGATGCTCTTCGGCAACGCCAGCTCGATCGAGCTTCTCGGCGTGCGGATCCGCTACCACGAGATCATCTGCCTGCTCGCCGCCGCGCTGCTCGCGCTCGGCCTGCGCCTGCTGTTCACCCGCAGCCGCCTGGGCGTGATGATGCGCGGCGTCGTCGACGACCCCGAGCTGCTGCGCCTCAACGGCCACAACCCCGACCGGGTGGCGATGGCCAGCTGGGCGCTCGGCTCCGGCCTGGCGGCGTTCGCCGGCGTGCTGGTCACCCCTGTCGCGGGCGGCTCGCTCGAGGCCAGCATGCTCACCCTGCTGATCATCGACACCTTCGCCGCGGCGATGTTCGGGCGGCTGCAGAGCATCCCGCGCACGTTCGTCGGCGCGCTGGTGCTCGGCCTCGCCTCGACGTACCTCCTGGCCTACGCGCCGAGCAGCTGGGACTGGGCGGGCAACCTCAAGACGGCGCTGCCGATGCTGGTGCTGTTCCTGGTGCTGCTCGTGCTGCCCCAGGACCGGTTGCGCGGGGCGCAGGTGCGCACCCGCGAGCGCAACCGGGTGCCCTCGGTGCGCCAGGCCCTCGTGTGGGGCGTCGTGTTCGTCGCGCTCGTCGCGCTGCTCACCCGGATCGCCGACCCGCTCATGCACGGCTCGTTCGTGGCCGGCCTGGCCTTCGCGATCATCGCGCTCTCGCTGGTGCCGCTCACCGGGTACGCCGGGGAGATCAACCTGGTCCCGCTGTCCTTCGGCGCGGTCGGCGTCATCGTGGCCTTCCACGTCGGCATCGAGGGCAGCGGGCTGGCCTCGCGGATGGGCTGGGTGGGCCTGCTCGCCGGCACCGTCGCCGCCGCGCTGGTCGGCGGCCTGGTCGCCCTGCCGGCCCTGCGCCTGCGCGGGCTCTATCTGGCCCTGGCCACGATGGCGTTCGGTGGCCTGGTCTCCACGCTGGTGCTCACCGAGATCCACCCGCGGAACTGGTTCGGCTGGGAGGGCGCAATCTTCCCGACCGGCACGATCATGGTGCCGCCGGTGCAGCTCGGGCCCTTCGACCTCGACAGCGACGCCACCGCGATGATCGTGCTGGCCGCGATCTTCTCCCTCCTCGGCGTCGGCATCGTCGCGCTGCGCAACACCGGCTACGGCCGGCGCCTGGTGGCGATGAAGGACAGCCCCGCCGCCAGCGCGATGCTCGGGCAGTCGCTGGTGCGGCTCAAGCTCGGGGTCTTCATGCTCTCCGCGGCGATCGCCGGGCTGGGCGGCATCCTGATGGCCTCGTCGGCCGGCTCGGTCTCCACCGAGGCGTTCATGATCACCGCCAGCCTCGCCCTGGTCATGCTCACCGTGGTCGGAGGCGTGGGCTACGTCAGCGGCGCCCTGTTCGGCGGGATGATGGTGGGGATGGGCTTCACGCTCATCAACGGCACCTTCCGCGACCTGGCGCTCACCCACGACGCGTGGTCCCCGGTCCTGGGGTCGATGGGCCACGTGTTCGCCGTGCTGGTCGCGCTGATGGGCGTCACCGTCAACCAGAACCCCAGCGGGATCGTCCACCAGCTCTGCGAGGGCTACCGCCCGCTGCTGCGCGCCCGCCCGGTGCTCTACGTCGCGGCCGGGGTCACCGCGCTGCTGGTCGTGCTCAACCTGCTCGACGTGATCGGCGACTGGACGCTGGCCCTCGCGATGTTCTGCGTGGTCGGGCTGACGCCCGTGCTCGGACAGGTGTGGATGGCCGAGCGGGTGCTCTCGCCCGAGGAGCTCGACGCGCTCGCGGCCCGGCGCCGGATCCTCCCGGTGGAGCGGCGGGGTCTCGACGCCCCGCTCAGCCGCGAGGAGCGCTACGACCTCGACGTCGCGCTGGGCCTGCCGCCCGCGCCCCTGCCGTCCCACGACGTCGAGGTCGCCCTGGCCGACGGCGTACCGCTGAAGGAGGCCGTCCGTGGCTGAGCACGTACCGCTGCTGCAGACCCGCGGGGTCACCGTGCGCTTCGGTGGCAACGTGGCCGTCGACGACGTCAGCCTCGACATCGCCGCCGGCACGATCACCGGCCTGATCGGGCCCAACGGCGCGGGCAAGACCACGCTGTTCAACACCGTCACCGGCATGCAGCGACCCAGCGCCGGCACCGTGCTCCTCGACGGGGAGGACATCACCCGACGCTCTCCGGCGCGGCGCGCCCACCTGGGCATCGCCCGGACCTTCCAGCGCCTCGAGCTGTTCCTCTCGCTCTCGGTGCGCGACAACGTCCGGGTCGCCGGCGACATCGTGCGCTCGCGGCACCGCCGCTCCTTCGACGTGGACGCGGAGACCGACCGGATGCTCGAGCTCACCGGGCTGAGCGGCATCGCCGACGAGGAGGTCGCCGCGATCCCCACCGGCCGGGCCCGCGTCGTGGAGGTCGCCCGGGCCCTGATGACCCAGCCGCGGCTGCTGCTGCTCGACGAGCCGGCCTCGGGCCAGACCGAGCGCGAGACCGAGGAGTTCGCCGGGCTGCTGCGCGGTCTGGCCGACACCGGGCTCGCGGTCTGCCTGGTCGAGCACGACCTGCCGCTGGTGATGCAGCTGTGCACCACCATCCACGTCCTCGACCGTGGCCGGGTGATCGCGTCCGGCACCCCCGCCGAGGTGCAGGCCTCGCCCGAGGTCGTCGAGGCCTACATCGGCCAGGAGGTCGTGGCATGAGCGACACCCTCACCGGGGCCGTCCCCCTCATGGAGGACCTGCTCGCCCCGCCGGTCCTCGAGCTCGTCGGCGTGCGCGCGGCGTACGGCCCGATCGAGGTGCTGCACGGCGTGGACCTGACGGTGCGCGCCGGCCAGGTGGTCGCGCTGCTCGGCCCGAACGGCGGCGGCAAGTCGACCACCGTGAAGGTCGCCTGCGGGCTGCTGCCCCTCACCTCGGGCGAGCTGCGCTACGCCGGGCGCAAGGTCGACGGGATCTCCGCGCAGGAGGCCGCCCGGCTCGGGGTCTGCACGATCCCCGAGGGTCGCGGGATCTTCGCCAACCTCAGCGTGCGCGAGAACCTCTGGCTCGCCACCGGCACCGGAACGTCTCGGGCCGCGATCGAGGAGGCGGCGTTCACCCGGTTCCCGATCCTCGGCGACCGGCGCAACCAGCTGGCCGGCTCCATGTCCGGGGGCGAGCAGCAGATGCTGGCGCTGTCGCGGGCGCTGGCCACCGACCCGGCGGTGCTGCTCCTCGACGAGCTCTCCATGGGCCTGGCGCCCATGATCGTCAGCCAGATGTACGACACGGTGGCCCAGCTCGTCGAGGAGGGGATCAGCGTGCTCGTGGCCGAGCAGTTCGCGCGCACCGTCCTGCCGATCGCCGACGTGGCCGCCGTGATGCTGCAGGGCCGGGTCACTGCCGTGGGCAGCCCCGCCGAGATCGACGCCGACCTGTCCACCACCTATCTGGGGGGATGATGATGACCATGTCCAGCAGCATCACCAGCAGCGCCGCCGAGCCCGCGCACAGCGGCAAGCGGGGCACGGCGTTCGCCGACGCCGTCGCGGAGAAGAGCCTCAAGTCCGACGGGGTCGCGCGCGACGGGGTGACCCGCGCGGCCGGGCTCGTCCTCGCCGTGGCCGGCATCGTGATCGCGCTCCTCGCCTGGCTGAACTCCAACGGCCTCAGCGACGGGCGCGACATCGCCTCGATGCAGATCCTGGCCATCGTCGGGGTCGCGGTCACCGTGCTCGGCTCCGGCCTCTTCGTCGCCGGGGTGGTGGCGCGGGTGCTGCGGCTGTGGCTGTTGCGCCAGCTCGTCGAGAGCCAGGACCGCACCGACCAGCTCGTGGCGGCGCTGACGACGCGCGACTGAGGCTCTCCCGTCAGGGGCTCGTGCCGCGCGTAGCCGTCGGCGCCCGGATCGGCCACACTGACGAGGTGGCTCCGCCCGGGGTCGCGCGTCCCGGCCTGCTGGAGGAGCCCGATGAGCACCGTCCACCTCACCGCCGTACGCCTCGGCGGCCGCCCCGGGATGCCGCTGCTCATCCTCGGCCCTTCGCTCGGCACCACCGCGCAGACCCTGTGGTCGCCCGTCGCACCCGCGCTCGCGCGCGACTTCCAGGTGGTCGCCTGGGACCTGCCCGGCCACGGCACGAACTCGATGGTCCCGGAGGGGCCGATCACGATCGCGGACCTGGCGGCCGGCGTCCTGGCTCTGGTCGACGGGATGGGGGAGGGCATCCACCCACCGACCTTCCACTACGCCGGCGAGTCCGTCGGCGGCGCCGTCGGGCTCCAGCTGGCGCTCGATGCGCCGCAGCGCGTGGAGTCCGCCACCCTGATCTGCACCGCCGCCCGGCTCGGCAACGCCGCCGGCTGGCAGGAGCGCGCCGAGAAGGTCCTGGCGAGCGGCACGGAGATGCTGGTCCCGGGGGCCACCGAGCGGTGGTTCGCGCCCGGTTTCGTCGAGCGTCACCCCGGCCGCGCCTCCTCGGTGCTGCACGCACTGGGCGACGCCGTCGACGAGGGGTACGCCGCGGTCTGCGGCGCGCTCGCCGGCTACGACCTGCGCGACCGGCTCCCCGAGGTCGAGGTCCCGCTGCTCGCGGTGGCCGGGGGCCGCGACGTCGCGGCGCCGCCGGAGGTGATGCGTGCGCTGGCCGAGGGCGTGCGTGACGGCCGGCTTGTGGTGCTCGAGGACGTCGCCCACCTCGCTCCGCTGGAGGACCCCGAGTCGGTCGCGCGGCTGGTGCGCGAGCACGCCCTGGGCCCGACCCGCGACCAGCACACGGTGGCCGAGCTGCGCGAGGTGGGCATGCAGGTGCGCCGCGAGGTGCTCGGCGCCGAGCACGTGGACCGGGCGATGGCCGACGCGACCGAGCTGACCCGGGAGTTCCAGCACTTCATCACCGAGTACGCCTGGGGCGGCGTCTGGACCCGCCCCGGCCTGGACCGCCGGTCGCGGTCGATGATCACCCTCAGCGCGCTGATCTCCGGCGGCCACCACGCCGAGCTGGCGATGCACCTGCGGGCCGCGCGCACCAACGGGCTCAGCGTGGCCGAGATCCGCGAGCTAATCATCCACACCGCGATCTACTGCGGGGTCCCGAGCGCCAACGTGGCGTTCCGGATCGCCCAGGAGGTCTTCGCCGACGAGTTCTGAGCCGGCCGCGCCGCGCGGCGGGTCGGGTGGAACCTGTTCTCGTTCTCTGCTCTGATGCGGGCCATGGACGAGCGCACCGGCACCTTCAGCGAGGGCGAGATCCGCGAGGCGTACGCCGCCCTGCACCAGCGCGTCCAGGGGTTCGCCGACTCCGGCGACTGGAGCGGCTTCGCGGACTGCTTCACCGAGGACGCGACCTACGTCGAGCACGTCTACGGCACCTTCCACGGTCGCGCCGAGATCCGGGACTGGTGCGTGCGCACGATGTCGTCGTTCCCGGGCTCGGCGATGGTGGAGTTCCCGCTGTCGTGGACGGTGGTCGACGTGCCGACCTCCCGGCTGATCTGCGAGATCGGCAACCGGATGCCCGACCCCGGCGACGGCTCGGTGCACAGCGCGACCAACCTGACGATCGTCACCTACGCCGGCGACGGGCTGTTCAGCCGCGAGGAGGACGTCTACAACCCGATGCGCTTCCTCACGACGACGCTGCGCTGGGCCGCGATCGCCGAGCGGCACGGCCGCCTCGACGAGGCAGGGCAGGCGTACGTCGCGGCGTACGGCCGGCGCGGCAGAGACGACCGGTCGGGTCAGTGACGGCTCAGTGGGTGTGGACGATGAACAGGTCGCACGCGGCGTGATGGGCCACCGCGCCGGCGATCGAGCCCAGGCCGCGCAGCGGGCTCTGCAGGCGCTTGTTGCCCACGACCACCAGGTCGGCGTCGAGGCGCTCGGCCTCGCCGAGGATGACGTCGGCCGGCTTGCCGGGGACCGCCTCGGTGGAGATGTCCTCCACGACCGACAGCAGCCGGGCGCGCTCCTCGGCGACGACGGCCAGCGCGCGCTCGTTGTCGTTGATCCGGTGGCGGGTCTCGTCGCCCTCGACGCGGTGCGCGCAGACGATGTGCAGGCGGGCATCGAACCGGGCAGCGATCTCGGCGGCCCGGTGAGCGGCCGCCGACGCGGTCTCGCTCCCGTCCACACCGACGACGACGATCTTCACAAGTCCTCCTGGCCGAACCGAACGGGTCCGCGCAGCGTAGCGGCCCCCGGGCCCGTCCCTCCGGGAAAAGCGCGGTCTGGTTCCCGATTGGCGTGCGGCGTCGGTCTCTCCTCGCACCCTTCCCCCAGACCGAGGGCGCGGATCCTTGCCCGTTCTGAAAAACTGAGCCAGTGATGACCGCCGCTCGCCGACTGACCCTGGAGATCGTGGGGTGGGTGCTCGTCGTGGCCGGCGTCGCCGCGCTCGTCCTTCCCGGCCCCGGCCTGCTGATGCTGTTCGGCGGCATGGCGATCCTCTCCCAGCAGTACGACTGGGCCGAGCGCCGACTGGCCCCGCTGAAGTACCGCGCGCTCAAGGGTGCCGCCGAGAGCGTCGAGGCCTGGTGGCGCATCGTGCTGACCGTCACCGGTGTCGCCCTGCTCGGCGCCTGCGGCGTGCTGTGGCTGGTCGGGCCGACCGTGCCGGAGTGGTGGCCCCTGCCCGACGGCTGGTGGCTGCCCGGCGGCGCCGCGACCGGCGTCACCCAGGTCGTCTCGGCCCTGGTCGCGCTGGGCCTGCTGGTCTACAGCTACCGCCGCTTCCACGGCAACCCCGAGGCGGTCGCCGACCTCGAGCGCGACCTGCACGAGGCCACCCGGGCCCGCGAGGAGCGCGACGCCGCGCCCTGACCCGGACGTGTCCCGGTCCCGACCACCGTGTCAGACCCCGTGTCGGAGCCCCGTGGAATGCTGCCCGCTGTGACCCTGCACCTGCACCGCGCCGCCCGCACCGACGTGCTGGCCGATGCCCTGGCGCGCCTGCTCGCGACCCCGCTCGCCGACCCGTTCGCCGAGGAGGTCGTGGTCGTGCCGGCCAAGGGGGTCGAGCGGTGGCTGAGCCAGCGGCTCTCCCACCACCTGGGTGCGGGTCCGCGCGGCGGTGACGGCATCTGCGCCGGCGTCGGGTTCCGCACGCCCTGGTCGCTGTTCGCGGAGGTCGCCGGCACCCGTGAGGAGGACCCCTGGTCGCCGGAGTCGCTGGTCTGGCCGCTGCTGGCCGCCGTCGACGACAGCATCGAGGAGGCCTGGGCGCTGCCGCTGGCGCGCCACCTCGGGCGCGGCCTGGAGGGCGAGGAGGCCGACCTGCGTCACGGCCGCCGCTTCGCGGTCGCGCGGCGCCTGGCCCACCTGTTCGCCTCCTACTCCACCCAGCGCCCCGCCCTGGTCACCGACTGGGCGGCCGGGCGCGACACCGACGGGCGCGGACACCCGCTGCCCGCCGACCTGACCTGGCAGCCCGAGCTGTGGCGCCGGGTGGCGGCGCGGGTGGGCGCGCCGACGCCCCAGGCGCGGTTGGCCGAGACCGTCGCGCGGCTGCACGACGAGCCTGCCGCCTTCGACCTGCCGGACCGGCTCTCGCTGTTCGGCCACACCCGGCTGCCGGCGACAGAGGCGACGCTGCTCGAGGCGCTCGGTCGCCACCGCGAGGTGCACCTGTGGCTGCCGCACCCCTCTGCCGCGCTGTGGGACGCCCTCGGCGCCGAGCTCGCCGGCGGCACCCGCGCCGCGGTGGACCGGCGTGCGGACCACAGCCACCGGGTCGTGGGCCACCCGCTGCTCTCGACGCTCGGACGCGACGTGCGCGAGCTCCAGCGCACGCTGACCCAGGTGACGAGCGTCGATGAGCACGTCGGCCCCGAGCCGCGCACCCCCGACACGCTGCTGGGCTGGCTCCAGCACGACCTGCGCGCCAACGCCGTGGGCGTCGCGGCGTCCCGCATGCTGCGACCCGAGGACCGCTCGGTGCAGGTGCACGCCTGCCACGGGGCCGCGCGCCAGGTCGACGTGCTGCGCGAGGTGCTGCTCGGCCTGCTCGCCGAGGACCCCACCCTCGAGCCGCGCGACGTGCTGGTGATGTGTCCCGACATCGAGACCTTCGCGCCGCTCATCTCGGCCGGTTTCGGCCTCGGCGACGTGGTCGGGGAGCAGGGCCACCCCGCCCATCGGCTGCGGGTCCGCCTCGCCGACCGCGCGCTCACCCGCACCAACCCGCTGCTCTCGGTCGCCGAGCGGCTGCTCGAGCTCGCCGGCGGCCGCGCCGGTGCCGGCGACGTGCTCGACCTGGCCCACACCGAGCCGGTACGACGCCGCTTCGGGTTCCGCGACGACGACCTCCAGCAGCTCACCGACTGGGTGCGCACCGCCGGGGTGCGCTGGGCCTTCGACGCCGAGCACCGCGCGGAGTACGGCCTGTCCTCCTACGTCGCCAACACCTGGCGCTTCGGCCTCGACCGGCTGCTCGCCGGGGTGGCCATGTCGGAGGACACCGGCACCTGGCTGGACCGCACCCTCCCGATCGACGACGTCGGCAGCGGCCAGGTCGAGCTGGCCGGTCGGCTGGCCGAGTTCGTGGAGCGGTTGCGCACGGTCACCGACCAGCTCGTCGGCGCCCATCCGCTGGAGCACTGGCTCAGCGTGCTCGCCGACGGCGTGGAGTCGCTCAGCGCCGTGCCCGCCAGCGAGGCCTGGCAGCTCGGCCAGGTCCAGCGCGAGCTCGGCCGGGTCCGCGAGGCCGCCGCCGGGCTGGCCACCACCTCGCTGCGGCTGCCCGACGTCCGCGCGCTGCTGGCCGACCGGTTCGCCGGGCGCCCCACCCGCGCCAACTTCCGCACCGGCACGCTCACCGTCTGCACGATGGTCCCGATGCGCTCGGTGCCGCACCGCGTGGTCTGCCTGCTCGGCCTCGACGACGGGGTCTTCCCGCGGGTGGGCTCGGTCGACGGAGACGACGTGCTGGCCCGCGACCCGCTGGCCGGTGAGCGCGACCCGCGCAGCGAGGACCGCCAGCTCTTCCTCGACGCGATCCTTGCCGCCACCGAGCACCTCGTGGTGACCTACACGGGCGCCAACGAGTACTCCGGCCAGCCGCGCCCACCCGCCGTACCGCTCGGGGAGCTGCTCGACACCCTCGACCTCACCGCGACCGCCCCGGAGGGCAGCGTCGCGGACGCCGTGACCGTGCGGCACCCGCTGCAGCCCTTCGACACGCGCAACCTGGTCCCGGGTGCGCTGGTGCCGGGCACCCCGTTCACCTTCGACCGGGCCGCGCTGAGCGGGGCCCGCGCGGCTGCGGGCGAGCGGCACCCGGTGGCGCCGTTCCTCAGCGGGCCGCTGCCTCCGGCCCCGCCCGAGGACGTCTCCCTCGACGACCTGGTCTCGTTCTTCTGCCGCCGCGGCGGCCCGGTGCAGGGCTTCCTCTCCCGCCAGCGCCTCGACGTCGCGCTGCCCTACGAGGATGAGCCGCTCGACGACGGCCTGCCCGTCGAGGTCGACCAGCTCGTGCAGTGGCAGGTCGGCGACCGGGTGCTGCGCGACCTGCTGGCCGGCATGGACGTCGAGCAGGCCCGTCAGCAGGAGTGGCGCCGCGGGGTGCTGCCGCCCGGCATGCTCGGCTGGCGCATCCTCGGCGACCTCCTGATGCGCGCCGAGCCGCTCGCCGCGGCCGCGCGCGAGCGGCGCACCCGCCCGCCGCGGGCCGTGGAGGTCGACGTCGACCTCGGCCACGGGCGGCGGCTGCGCGGCACCGTCGCCGACGTGTACGGCGACCGCCAGGTGCCGGTCACCTACTCCCGCCTCGGCGCCGCGCACCGGTTGCAGTCCTGGATCCGGCTGCTCGCGCTGGCCGCCACCGACGAGGACCAGAGCTGGACCGCCCACACCCTGGGCCGGCCCACCAACAGTCGTTCGCGCGAGGCCTTCGCGGTCTCGCTGCTGGGACCGCTCGACCACACCGCGGGCAGCCGGCTGCGCGACCTGGTCGAGCTGCGCGACCGCGGTCTGAGCGAGCCGCTCCCGCTGCCGTTGAAGGCGTCCTTGGCCTATGCCCGCACCCGCCGCACCCGTGCCACCCACGACGAGGCGGTGGTCAAGGCCGGCTGGGACTGGCGCGACGGGCGGTTCCCCGGCGAGCAGTCGCTGCCGGCGCACCGCACCGTGTGGGGACCCGGCGCGAAGCTGCCGGGGCTGGACGTCGCGCCGCGCGACGGTGAGGGGTTCGAGGGCGAGACCACCCGCTTCGGCGCGCTCGCGCTGCGGCTGTGGAGCCCGTTGCTGGTGGCCGAGCAGGGGAGCTGGTGATGGTGCACAGCGTGCAGTCCGTCCGACCGACCGGAGAGCAGCCGGCCGCGGCCGTGACCTCCTTCGAGGTGACCGGCGAGCTGCCGGGCGTCGGCACCACGCTGCTCGAGGCGAGCGCCGGCACCGGCAAGACCTTCACCGTCGGTGCGCTGGTGACCCGCTACGTCGCCGAGGGGGTGGCGGCGCTGGAGGAGATGCTCATCATCACCTTCGGCCGCGCCGCCAGCCAGGAGCTGCGCGAGCGGGTGCGCGACCAGCTCGTCGAGGCCGAGCGGGCGCTCGCCGACCCGGCGTCGGCCGACCGTGACAACGCGGTGGTGGCCCACCTGCTGGCGGCCGGGGAGGCCGAGCGGAGCGAGATGCGCCGCCGGCTGCGCGACGCGCTCGCGTCCTTCGACACCGCCACCATCGCGACCACCCACCAGTTCTGCCAGATGGTGCTGCGGTCCCTGGGCGTCGCCGGCGACACCGACTCGGGTGCGCAGCTGGTGGACAACCTCGACGACCTGGTCGTGGAGGTCGTCGACGACCTCTACCTCCAGCGCTTCGGCCACCTGCGCGAGCGCCCGCCGTTCGACCGCGCCTGCGCGTTGTCCCTGGGGCGCCGCGCCGTCGGCGACCCGCAGGCGGTGCTCGCGCCCGCGAGCGACCCGGCCAGTGCCGCCGGTGCCCGGGTCGGCTTCGCCCAGGCCGTGCGCGAGGAGGTCGACCGGCGCAAGCGGCGCCGCGGCATCCTCAGCTACGACGACCTGCTCACCCGTCTCGCCGCGGCGCTCGAGGACGACGACGCCCCGGCCCGGGCGCGGATGCGCGAGCGCTGGCGCATCGTGCTGGTCGATGAGTTCCAAGACACCGACCCGGTGCAGTGGCAGGTGCTGGAGCGCGCGTTCAGCGGCCACGCCCGGATGGTGCTCATCGGCGACCCCAAGCAGGCGATCTACGCCTTCCGCGGCGGTGACGTGGTCACCTATCTCGCGGCCGCCCGCACCGCCACCACCCAGGCGACCCTCGCCACCAACTGGCGCACCGACGCCGACCTGGTCGAGCGGCTCCAGGTCGTGCTGGGCGGCGCGGCGCTGGGCCACCCCGAGATCGTGGTCCGTGACGTCGCCGCCCACCACCCCTGGCCCGACCGCGAGACGCCCCGGCTGCGCGGCGCGCCGTCCCCGGCGTCGTTCCGGCTGCGCCGGCTCCCACGCGACGGCTTCCGGCTCAAGCGCGGGCTGATCGGGGCCGCCGACGCCCGCGAGGCGATCGCGGAGGACTGTGCGGCCGACATCGCCGCGCTGCTCGCCTCCGGGGCGACCTGGTGCGAGGAGCCGCTGCAGGCCCGGCAGGTGGCGGTGCTCGTGGGCGTGCGCGACCACGGCCTGCTCGTGCAGCGTGCGCTCGCGCGCCGCGGCGTACCCGCCGTGCTCGCCGGGGGCGGCCACGTCTTCTCCACCCCCGCCGCCGGGGAGTGGCTGGCGCTGCTGGAGGCGCTGGAGCAGCCGCACCGCTCCGGGCTGGTCCGCGCCGCCGCGCTCACCAGCTTCTTCGGCCACACCACCGCCGAGCTCGACGAGGGCGGCGAGCGGCTCACCGGCCGGGTCGCGGACACCCTGCGCGGCTGGGCGCTGCTGCTGCGCGGGCGCGGCGTGGCCGCCCTGGTCGAGGCGGCCGAGGAGCGCGGTCTGAGCGCCCGAGTGCTGGGCGCCGTCGACGGCGAGCGGCTGCTGACCGACCTGCGTCACCTCGCCCAGCTGATGCACGAGCTCGCCACCCGCGAGCAGCTCGGACTCACCGCCCTGCTCGGCTGGTTCCGCGAGGAGCAGCGCCGCACCACCGCCACCGAGCGCCCGCGCCGCCTCGACTCCGACGCCGCGGCGGTGCAGATCGTCACCATCCACGGCAGCAAGGGCCTGCAGTACCCCGTCACCTATCTGCCCTTCGCCTACCAGAGCTTCGAGTTCGACACCGAGGTCGCGCTCTTCCACGACGACGCCGGGCGCCGCACGCTCGACGTCAGCGGTTCCGGGCCCGGGTGGGAGGCCAACCTCGCCCGGCACCGCGCCGAGGAGGGCGGGGAGGAGCTGCGCGACCTCTACGTCGCGCTCACCCGCGCCCAGGGCCAGGTCGTCACCTGGTGGGCGCCGACCTTCAACACCCGCATCGGCGGCCTCCATCGGCTGCTGTTCGGGCGCCGGCCCGGCGTCGCGGAGGTCCCCGACGCCCAGGACGTGCGCGACGACGAGTACGCCGCCCGGGTGCTGTCCATGCTCGAGGAGCTCGGCGGCCCGGTCGCCGAGGTCGCCGAGCCGGTCGAGGCGACCGGCCCGGCCGCCGGCCCGCGCGCCGGCGACCTCGCGGTACGCCGCTTCGCGCGGGTCGTCGACGCCGACTGGCGCCGCACGTCGTACTCCGGGCTGATCCGGATCGAGGAGGAGCAGGCCCGCGCCGGGCACGGCGAGGTCGCCAGCGAGCCCGAGGTCACCGGCCTGGAGGACGAGCCGCCCGCGCCCGAGCCCGGACCCGCCGGGCTGGCTGCCGGTCTGGCCGCAGGCTCGCCCGCGATCCTCGAGGCCGCTGCCTCGGTGCCGTCCCCGATGGCCGACCTGCCCGCCGGCGCCGGGTTCGGCAGCCTGGTCCACGCGGTCCTCGAGCACACCGATCCCGAGGCCCCCGACCTGCGCGCCGAGCTGCGGCGCCACGTCGCCGAGCAGCTGATCTGGTGGCCGGCCGAGGTGGGCGCCGAGGCGCTCGCGGAGGCACTGGTGCCGCTCCACGAGACGCCGTTCGGCCCGCTCGCGCCCGGCTGGACGCTGGGTCGGGTGCCGCTGCGCGACCGGCTGCGCGAGCTGGAGTTCGAGCTCCCGCTGGCCGGCGGTGACGTGCGTGCGGGTGCCCGCCGCGAGGTGCTGCTGCGCGACCTCGCCCCGCTGCTGCGCCGCCACCTGCCCACCGGCGACCCGCTGGCGCCGTACGCCGACCGGCTGGAGACGCCGCCGTTGGGCGAGCAGCCGTTGCGCGGCTATCTCTCCGGCTCGGTCGACGCCGTGCTGCGGCTGCAGACCGAGGAGGGCCCGCGGTTCGTGGTCGTCGACTACAAGACCAACATGCTCGGCGACCCCTCGCGCCCGCTCACCGCGGCCGACTACGCGCCGCCGCTGCTCGCCGAGGCGATGCTGCACTCGCACTACCCGCTCCAGGCGATGCTCTACTGCGTGGTGGCGCACCGCTACCTGCGCTGGCGGCTGCCCGGCTACGACCCCGAGGTGCACCTGGCCGGGGTGCTCTACCTCTACGTCCGCGGCATGTGCGGCCCGGACACCCCGACCGTCGACGGCTGCCCGTCGGGTGTCTTCGGCTGGCGTCCGCCCGCGGCACTGGTCACCGCCCTGTCCGACCTGCTCGACGGTGTGCACGAGAGGGAGTCATGATCGAACGCTTCGAGGTGGAGGACCGCTTCGACGCCCGGCTGGCGATCGGCGCCGCCGGGCTGTTGCGGACCTTCAACCACGCCGGCGTGATCACTGCGGCCGACGTCCACGTCGCGACCCGGCTCGGCGAGCTGACCGGCACCGTCGACGAGGAGGTGCGCCTCGCGCTGGCGCTCGCGGTGCGCGCGGCCCGCCACGGCTCGGTCTGCGTCGACCTCGCCGCGGTGGCCGCACTGGCGGCGCCCGACCCCGACGAGGTCGCCAGCGCGGGCGAGCCCGACCCGCTCCCGTGGCCCGAGGTCGAGGGCTGGCTCGCACGGGTGGCGGCGAGTCCCGCGGCCGCCGCCTCGGTGGTGCAGGTCGAGCACGGCCAGCTCTACCTCGACCGCTACTGGCGTGAGGAGGGTCAGGTCCGCGACGACCTGCTGACCCGCGCCGCGGCGGTCGCTCCGTCGGTCGACCCCGCCCGGCTCGAGGCCACCGCCGCCCGGCTCTTCCCCGGCGAGGGGTACGCCGAGCAGCGCGCCGCCGCGCTCGCCGCCGCGCGCCAGTGGACCACCGTGCTCACCGGCGGACCCGGCACCGGCAAGACCACCACGGTCGCGGGCCTGCTGGCCCTGCTGACCGACCAGGCCGAGGCGAGCGGGCGGCGGCTGCGGATCGCGCTGACCGCCCCCACCGGCAAGGCGGCCGCCCGCCTGCAGCAGGCGGTGGAGGAGGCGCAGCGCTCGGAGCGCTTCACCGACGACGACCGGATCCGCCTCGCCGAGCTCGGCGCCTCCACGCTGCACCGGCTGCTGGGCTGGGTGCCGGAGTCCAGCACGCGCTTTCGCCACCACCGCGGCAACAAGCTGCCCCACGACGTCGTCGTGGTCGACGAGACCTCGATGCTGTCGCTGACGATGATGGCCCGGCTGCTGGAGTCGGTGCGCCCCGATGCCCGGCTGGTGCTGGTCGGCGACCCCGACCAGCTCGCCTCGGTCGAGGCCGGCGCGGTGCTCTCCGACCTCGTGCAGGGCCTGGCCGGCACCGCCCCGGACGCCGTCGCCGCGCTGCGCACCACCCACCGCTTCGGGGGCAGCATCGGGGCGCTCGCCCAGGCGCTGCGCGCCGGCGACGCCGACGAGGTGCTCACGCTGCTGACCTCCGGTGCCGACGACGTCGAGCTGATCGACCCCGACGATCCCGACGCGACCGACCAGCTGCGCGGCCTGCTCGTCCAGCATGCCCTGGCCGTGCGCGAGGCCGCCCTCGCCGGCGACGCGGAGGCGGCGGTCGCCGCCACCGACGACCACCGGCTGCTGTGCGCCCACCGCGACGGCCCCTGGGGGGTCAACCACTGGAACCGCCAGGTCGAGCGGTGGCTCGGGGAGGCGACCGGCCAGCCGGTCGGCGCCGTGTGGGGCCAGGAGTGGTACGCCGGGCGCCCGCTGCTGGTGACCGCCAACGACTACGGCCTCGGGCTGTTCAACGGCGACACCGGCGTGGTGGTCCGCGAGGACGACGAGCTGCGCGCGGTGGTGGCCGGGGTCGGTGAGCACCTCCGCTTCGCGACCTCCCGGCTCTCCGACGTCGACACCCTGCACGCGATGACGGTCCACAAGAGCCAGGGCAGCCAGGCGCGCGAGGTCACCGTCCTGCTGCCGCCGGAGGACTCCCCGCTGCTGACCCGCGAGCTCTTCTACACCGCCGTGACCCGCGCCCAGGAGCGGGTGCGGGTGGTCGGCTCGCAGGCCGCCGTACGGGCCGCGGTCGCCCACCGGGTGCAGCGCGCGACCGGGCTGCGCCAGCGGCTGCGCGCCGCGACCCAGGTGCGCGGCGCGGAGGTGTGAGGACCGAGTTCTGAGCAGGTCCGCCCCCGCCGCCGTGGGGTCGCTATGGTCGGGGCGACCGAATGGAGTGCTGAATGCCCTACCTGCTGCGCGTCGAGCTGCCCGACGTCCCCGGATCGCTCGGTCGGCTGGCGAGCGCGATCGGTGAGGCCGGCGGCGACATCGAGGCCATCGAGATCGTCGAGAAGCGCCACGAGGGGGTCGCGGTCGACGACGTGCTGCTCGAGACCGCGCCGGGCACGATGCCCGACTCGATCGTCTCGGCCTGCAACGGCCTCGACGGCGTCCGGGTGGTGTGGATCAGCCGGTACGCCGCGGGCGGCAACCTGTTCCTCGACCTCGAGGCCGTCGAGGAGCTGACCGCCGACCCCGTCCGCGCGCTCGACCGGCTCATCGACCTGCTGCCGATCACCTTCCGCGCCGACTGGGCCGCGCGGGTGAGCCGCGAGAGCGGCGTCGTCTACGCGACGCAGGCGGCGCCCAGCGACCTGGCCTGGCAGCAGCTCGGCAAGGCCGCGCGCCTGGAGACCGACGACGACAACGTGCACTGCGGGGCCCGGCTCAACAAGCACGAGATGGTCCTGATCGGGCGCCGCGGCGGCCCGGAGTTCCTCGACTCCGAGCTGGCCCGCCTGGGGCACCTGGTCGCGCTGGCGATGTCGATCTCGCGCGCCGGCTGACCCGGTCTCAGCGGACCGCGGCCGCTTGTACGCCCTCGGCGTGCTCCGGGTGCTCGATGTGGTCCTCGGCCTCCAGGCTGGCGCGCTGCGGGATGCACAGCGCGATCAGGCTGGCCAGCAGCGCCAGGCCGGCGCCGAGCAGCAGCCCGGTCTGGAACCCGGCCTTGCTCGGCACGGCGACACCACCGAAGTCGGTGGTCATCTGGGCCAGCACCACGCCCACGACGGCGGCGGCGAACGACGTGCCGAGCGCGCGCATCAGGGTGTTGACGCTGTTGGCGGAGGCGGTCACCGAGAGCGGGACCGAGCCCATGATCAGCGCCGGCATCGCGCCGTACGCGAACCCGACGCCCATCGAGCAGATGCAGACCGCGACCAGCAGGCCCCACGTGGAGCTCATCAGGAGCGTCGCGCAGACGTAGCCGACCGCGACGACGAAGCCGCCGAGGGCGAGGGTGATCTTCGGGCCGCGCGCGTGCGAGATCTTGGCGCCGACCGGCGACATCGCCATCATCACGAAGCCGCCCGGCATCATCCACAGGCCCATCTCGATCATCGACTGGCCCAGGCCGTAGCCGGTCTCGGCGGGCAGCTGGAGCAGCTGCGGGATGATCAGCGACTGCGCGTACATCGCGAAGCCGATCACCAGCGAGGCGAGGTTGGTCAGCAGTACGACGGGGCGCGCGGTGACCCGCAGGTCGACCAGCGGCGCGGCGCTGCGCAGCTCGTAGGCGCCCCAGGCCACCAGGACGACGGCCGCACCGATCAGCAGCCCGAGCGTGGTGGCGCTGCTCCAGCCCCAGTCGGCGCCCTTGGAGACGCCGAGCAGCAGGCTGACCAGTCCGATGCCGAGCCCGACGGCTCCCACGGCGTCGAACCCGCCGCTGCTGGTGACGGGCGTGGCCGGGATGAAGAAGAAGATGAGCGCAGCCACCACGACGGCCAGTGCCGTGGCGCCCCAGAACAGTGCGCGCCAGTTGGCGTTCTCGGCGACGGCGGCCGCGATCGGGAGGCCGAGGGCGCCGCCGATGCCCATCGAGGCGCTCATCAGGGCGATCGCCCCGCCGAGCTTCTCGGCGGGGATCAGGTCGCGCATCGCGCTGATGCCGAGCGGGATCATGCCCATGCCGATGCCTTGGAGGCCGCGGCCGATGATCATCGGCACGACCGTCGTGGCCAGTGCCCCGACGACCGACCCGACGATGAGCGAGCCGGCGCAGATCAGCATGATCCGGCGCTTGCCGAACATGTCACCGAGGCGGCCACTGATCGGCGTCGCCACCGCCGAGGTGAGCAGCGTCGCCGTGATCACCCACGAGGCGTTGGACGCGCTCGTGTCCAGGATCCGGGGCAGGTCCTGGATCAGCGGGATCACGAGGGTCTGCATGAGGGCGGCGGTGATGCCCGCGATGGCGAGGACGACGACCACTGCCCCGGGGCGCACGGGCGCGGCGGAGCGCACAGAATTAGTTGACACGAGCAATCACTGTACGGACATCGACCCGGGGTTGTGCTGCTGATGACTCGGATTCGGACGTAGAGACCGATGTCGCTACGGCGCCGGGGACCGAAATTGTTGACCGAATGTTGACCAGATGTGGACAAACCGTGCCTGTTGTCGGCGTGTGACCGGTAGGGATAGTCACCCCCCTTTCACCGATGGCCCGCCGAGGATGACCCATGCTGAACGTCCGACGCCGGCAGAGGGGTGCGGTGCCCCTGCCCCGGACCCTGGCCGCGCTGAGCTTGACCGCCCTCGTCCTGGCTGGCCTGGGTGTCGGTCCCGGTAGCTCGCCCACCGCCTCGGCTACGGTCTCCACGACCACCTCGCCGAAGATCGCAACCGTGAAGGCAGCACCTGTGAAGACGGCACGCGTGACGACGGCGCCGTCCGGCGCCGCCCGGATGCGGGCGGCGCGGCGCCTGGTCGACCGGGTCGAGTTCGGCGCCTACGTCGACGGGATGACCCACGCCCCGCAACGGCTGGCCGCGTTCGAGTCGCTGGTCCGCGCTCCCACCGACATCGCCTCCTACTACTGGGGGTTCGGCGACATCTTCCCCGGGGCGATCGAGCGGTCCTTCGCCCGGAACGGGACGCGCAAGGTCCTGCTCTCCTGGGACATGGGTCCGACCCGGTTCTCGGAGTGGACCAACGGCCAGCACGACGACTACCTCGACGATCTCGTTGCTGCGTCGCTGGCCTACCCGTGGACGGTCTATGTGCGTCCCTGGCCGGAGATGAACGGGGACTGGCAGGAGTTCCAGCCCACCGCCGACGGCGCCCGCCCCTACGGCGGCACCTACGCCGAGTTCCGCGCGGCCTGGCGCTACCTGGTGACCTACTTCCGAGCGCGCGGCGTGACCAACCTGCGCTGGGTCTTCAACCCGACCGTCGACGTCTATGTCGGCACCACCCCGGTGGGGCTGATCTGGCCCGGCGCGGCCTACGTCGACGTGCTCGGCATCGACGGCTTCAACTGGGGTCGGGACTCCAAGTGGGGGCGCTGGAAGTCCTTCGAGCAGACCTTCGCCCCGATGTATCGCCGGCTGACCGCCCTGCACCCCACCGCGCCGGTGTGGATCTGCGAGGTCGGCTCGAAGGAGCCGTCCCGCAGCGACGGGGCGCCGCGGGACCTCCGACAGAGCAAGGCCCGCTGGACCAAGGACGCGCTCACCACCCGGAGCTTCCCGCGGCTGCGTGTCGTGGTCTGGTTCCACGCCCGCAAGGAGCGCGACTGGCGGGTCAACTCCTCGCCGGGAGCGCTGCGGGTGCTGCGTCGGGCGCTCAGGTAGTTCTCGGACCGACCCCGGCGAGCTCGCCGCGCACGTACAGACGTGCCAGCGAGCCGTACTTCGGCCAGCAGGTGGTCAGCGTGAGCTGGTGGCCCGGGAGCGGGTCGAGGACCCAATCGGCGTCGGTGTCGATCTTCCGCGGGGTGGTGGTGAGCCGGTAGGTCCAGGTGTGCTCGCCCTGGCTGATCCGGACCTCGTCGCCGGGGCGGAGCTCATCGAAGTCCAGGAACGGCGACCCGTGGCCGGCCCGGTGTCCGGCGAAGGCGACGTTCCCGACCACGCCGGGCAGCGGTGTTCCGGGATAGTGGCCGATCCCGTCGGCGAGCACGTCGTCGTCGGTGCCCTCGAGCGCCGCCCACCGCCAAGAGTCCCCGAGTCGGGGGATCTCCATGACCGCCAGTGGGCGGCCGTGCTCCACGCTGGTGGCCACCGCCGGGTTGCTGCTCGCCTCCGGGCCCGAGCCGCCGGCGGTCGCCGGCGGCTCGAGCTCCTCGAGGAGATCGGACTGTGCGCGCTGCGTCTGCAGGCCGCTCACCCCCACCTGCGCCGCCGGGACGACGAGGAGCGCGGCCAGCAGCGCGCCCAGGACCAGGAGGAGGCGGCGGCGCATCAGCGCAGCCGAGGCAGGATGCGCGCCACCGCCAGGATGCCGGCGAGGATCGCGAAGGCGGCGAGGAAGATCCAGACCGTGTTGAAGGCGATCCCGGTTGCGGCGAGCGTTCCGCCGGCAGTGATCGAGCCGTTGTTGTACATATCTTGTCACCACTTTCTGTCGGTGCCCAGGGCAACCTGGGCGAACGCGCGGGCTTGCGCGAGCTGAAGGAACAGGTCGAAGACCATCTCGACCACGATCACCGCGCCGAGCAGCATCTGCCGCAGGCCGCGGGAGCGGACAGTGACGACCCGTTCGAGCATGAAGACGCCGGTCAGGGCCAGCCAGAACCAGTGCAGCTCGATTCCCAGGAACATCCCGACCGCCAGGCTCATCAGGTACAGCACACTGGCGAGCACGCCGATCGCGCTCAGCAGCTGCCGGCCCCAGTAGCGCCGGGTCACCGGCGTCCAGCCGTAGTCGAGCAGGTTCTCCAGGGCGCCGCGTTTCCAGCGCAGCCGCTGGTCACCGAGGGCCTTCCAGGTGCACATGACCTCGGTCTCGAGCGTGCACTCGTGGGGAGCCTTGATCTGATAACCCAGGTGCAACAGGGCCAGCGAGAGCTCGTTGTCCTCGGTGAGGACGTGCACGTCGTAGACCGCCCCTGCCCCCGACTGGTCGGGGAGGCGCAGCTCGCGGCGGGCCGCGGCGACCTCCTCGAGCACCGGGACCGGGAAGACCGAGGCGGTGCCGGTCAGCACCAGCGCCCGCCCCTTCAGTCGGCGTACGTCGCGCTCGTAGCGGGCGTACTCGTTGCGCTGGAAGGTGCCGAGCAGACCACCCCCGGGGCCACCGCGGAAGGTGCCGCCGACGCCCCCGAGCCGAGGATCGGCCAGCGCGGCACGCGCTACCTGGAGGAACTGGGGGTCCAGGCTGCAGTCGGCGTCCATCACCAGGACCAGGTGGGCGGGGTCCAGGGTCGGCAGGAGCTGGGCGAGGGCCTGGTTGAGCGCGCCGGCCTTCTTGTGGACGTTGCCCACGGTGACGAGGACCTCGGCGCCGTGACTGCGGGCGATCTCGGCGGTCCGGTCGGTGCAGTTGTCAGCGACGACGAGCACGCGGCTGGGCGGCTCGGTCTGGTTGGCCAGGGAGGTCAGGGCCGCCCCCAGCACCGCCTCTTCGTTGTGCGCGGGAAGCACTGCGACCACGGAGTCGAGCGCGCGGCGCCCCCCGACGGTCGCGCCGTGGATCTCGGCGCGCGTGGTAGTGGTGGTGGTCATGCACTGATCATCGAGGCGGAAAAGCACCTCAAGAACTGACTTCGGGCTACCTAGAGGTGACCGCGAGGAACTAGAGGAAACATCTGGTGATCCTGGCGGTCACCTCAGGTCGCGAAGGCTCCGGCGGCCCCTGGGTCAGACCCGCTCGAGCACGAACACCGGGATCTCCCGCTCGGTCTTCTCCTGGTAGGAGGCATACGTCGGCCAGGTCTGCACGGCGTACGCCCACCAGTCCTCGCGCTCGGCGCCGGTGACGATCCGGGCGCGGTAGGTGTGCTTCTCGGCCCCGTCCTGGAGCTCGACCTCGGGGTGCGCGACGAAGTTGTAGTACCAGGTCGGATGCTTGGGTGCGCCGCCCAGCGAGGCGATCGCCACGTAGGTGCCGTCGCGCTCCACGCGCATGACGGGGTTCTTGCGCAGCTTGCCCGACTTCGCGCCGACCGACGTGATCACCACGATCGGGTCGTCGCTGTCGCGCAGGGTGTTCGCTCGCTGGCCGTTGGAGGCCTCGAACTCCGCGACCTGGTCGCGGACCCACTGCTCGGGACTGGGTTCGTACTCGCCTGTCAGTGCCATGTCCTTCCATTGACCAGGCGAGGGGAAGGTATTCCTCCGGCGATAGCCTGCGCACCATGAGTGCGATCGACGGCGTCTCGGAGATCTTCGACCCGGCTGACTGGGACGAGGTTCCGGGGTTCGCGGACCTGACCGACCTGACCTACCACCGGGCCAAGGCCCACGGCACCGTGCGGATCGCCTTCGACCGCCCCGACGTGCTGAACGCCTTCCGCCCGCACACCGTCGATGAGCTGCTGCGCACGCTCGAGCACGCGCGCCAGTCCGCCGACGTGGGCTGCGTGATCCTCACCGGCAACGGGCCGAGCGCGAAGAACGGCAAGTGGTCCTTCTGCTCCGGCGGCGACCAGCGGATCCGCGGCAAGGCCGGCTACCAGTACGAGGACAAGGCGATCGGCGCCGACGACACCGGCGCCGAGGAGCCGTCGGTGATCGACAAGGCCAAGCTGGCGCGCCTGCACATCCTCGAGTGCCAGCGCCTGATCCGGTTCATGCCCAAGGTCGTCATCTGCGTGGTTCCCGGCTGGGC
This sequence comes from Nocardioides sp. dk884, assembly GCF_009557055.1. Lineage (NCBI taxonomy): Bacteria > Bacillati > Actinomycetota > Actinomycetes > Propionibacteriales > Nocardioidaceae > Nocardioides > Nocardioides sp. dk884. Next base: position 180,981 of record NZ_CP045649.1, read on the forward strand.
CGCCGGCGGCGGCCACTCGCTGCACGCCGTCGCCGACCTGACCCTGGCCTCGCGCGAGCACGCCCGCTTCAAGCAGACCGACGCCGACGTCGGCTCCTTCGACGGCGGCTACGGCTCGGCGTACCTCGCCCGCCAGGTCGGGCAGAAGTTCGCCCGCGAGATCTTCTTCCTCGGCGAGGAGTACTCCGCCGAGGAGATGTTCGCGATGGGCGCGGTCAACCGCGTCGTCGAGCACGCCCAGCTGGAGAAGGTCGCGCTGGAGTGGGGCCGCAAGATCAACGGCAAGTCGCCCACCGCCCAGCGGATGCTGAAGTACTCCTTCAACCTCCTCGACGACGGCCTGGTCGGCCAGCAGCTCTTCGCCGGCGAGACCACCCGCCTGGCCTACATGACCGACGAGGCGCAGGAGGGCCGCGACCAGTTCCTCGAGAAGCGCGAGCCCGACTGGTCGCCGTACCCCTGGTACTACTGAGCAGTCCGTCCCTTGCGCCGAGTCGGCGCCAATGGCGGCGCGAGTCGGCGCCAATGGTGCAGAAACTCTCGACTGAAGCGTCAGAAGTCTCGATTCGACCCCTCAGCACGTGACCGCCGCCAGGGCCCGTCAGCTGGGCTTGGCGGGGAAGCGGAGGGCGCCGTCGATGCGGATCGTCTCGCCGTTGAGGTAGTCGTTCTCGATGATCTGCAGGGCGAGCTGGGCGTACTCGTCGGCGCGGCCCATCCGCTTCGGGTTCTGGATGGCCTGACCGAAGCGCGTGTAGGCGTCCTCCTCGGACATCCGGAAGGCCGGGGTGAAGAAGGTGCCGGGGGCGATCGTCATGACGCGCACGCCCACGGGGGCGAGGTCGCGGGCCGCGGGCAGGGTCAACCCGATGACGCCCGCCTTCGCCGCGCCGTACGCGGTCTGGCCGACCTGGCCCTCCAGGCCGGCGATGCTCGCCGTCTGGATCACCACGCCGCGCTGTCCGGAGTCGAGCGGCTCGTTGGTGGCCATCGACGCCGCGGCGAGACGCAGGGCGCGGTAGGTCGCGAGCAGGAAGATCTCGACGGTCTTGTCGAAGCTCTCCTGGGCGACCGCCTGGCCGTCGCGACCGACGAGGCGACCGCCGCCGCCTTGGGCGCTGCCGTGGACGATGACGACCGACCGGAGCGGGCCCAGCTCCTGGGCCTCCGCGAACGTCGCCGCGAGCGAGTCGTCGCTGAAGACGTCGGTGCGGGCGTAGTAGGCGTTGTCGCCCAGCTCCTTGGCGAGCTCCTCGCCGCGGTCGTCGTTGATGTCGGCGATGACGGTCTGCACGCCTTGGGCGACCAGGCGGCGTACCGTCGCGGAGCCGAAGCCGCCGGTGCCGCCGATGACGACTGCGGAGGTGCCGGAGAGGTCCATGTCGTGTCCTGCTTTCTAGGCCGTGGGCGGGATGGCGGGGAAGCGAGGGGCGCCGCCGCAGGGGCGGGACACCGCCGGCTTCCCGCAGCCGCATATATCTAACTTGTTTACATGTATGCGTCGATGAACCTAGCATGCGTGTGACGAGTGTCGCCACGTCACCGCAACGTCCACGCAACGCGTCGGCCGATGGCTTCGGGCGACCACCACGCAGAGAACGAGGTGCTCAGCAATGCCCAAGGCCGTAGTCATCGGAGCAACCCGCACCGCGGTGGGAACCGCCCGCAGAGGAACCCTGACCGAGACCTCCGCCGAGGTCCTGGCCTCGCACGTCGTCCAGGAGGTCGTCGCCCGCTCGGGCCTGCCGGGTGACCGGTACGACGACGTCTACTTCGGCGACGTGCTGTACGGCGGCGGCGACATCGGCCGCTACGCCGCCGACGCCATCGGGCTCGAATCCGTTCCCGGGATCTCGGTCAACCGCCACTGCGCCAGCAGCCTGACCACGACAGGTCTGGCCGCCGCGACGATCATGTCCGGGATGGAGTCGGCGATCATCGCGGGCGGAGTGCAGGCCAGCTCGCTCGGCCCGATCTCGAGCTTCCGCAAGCCGCACACGGAGGCGGACTACGAGCAGCGGATGCCGCCCACCTTCCAGCATCGCGACGGCGTCGACGACAACGTGCAGTTCACCGTCGGGTGGAACCTGGCCCAGAAGTTCGGCATCAGCCGGGAGCGGCTCGATGCCTGGGCGCTGCGCTCGCACCAGCGAGCCGTCGCCGCGATCGACGAGGGCAGGTTCCTCGAGGAGATCACCCCCATCACGGTGGTGAACAAGGCGGGAGAGACGGTCGAGTTCAAGGTCGACGAGCACCCGCGGCGCGACACCACGATGGAGAAGCTCGCCGCGCTGAAGCCGCTCCGCCCGGACATCGAGGGCTTCTCGATCACGGCGGGCAACGCGGCGGGCGGCAACGACGCGGCCTCAGCCCTGGCGCTGGCCAGCGACGAGCTCGCCGCGAGCGAGGGCCTCGAGGTGCTGGCCGAGATCGTGGCCTGGGGATCGGTCGGGGTCGACCCGAGGTACACCGGGACCGGCGCGCTCGCTGCCGCGGACAAGGTGCTCAAGCGGGCCGGCCTGCGGATCGAGGACATCACCCTCTGGGAGATCAACGAGGCCTTCGCGACGGTGCCCGTCGTGGCCTGCCAGGAGATGGGCATCGACGAGGAGCTCGTGAACTTCTCCGGCAGCGGCTGCTCGATCGGCCACCCGGTCGCCGCGTCCGGTGGCCGGATGCTCAACACCCTGATCTATGAGCTGCGCCGTCGCGGTGGCGGTCTCGGCATGGCGACCATGTGCGCCGGTGGCGGTCAGGGCGGCGCAGTTCTCATCAGGGTCTGAGGCCCACCAACAGGAGGAGCGGACAGCATGGCGATCAAGCCGGTCACCAAGACCAGCGAGTACGGCATCGGGCAGATGGTGCATGCCATCCATATGACCGACGACGTGCCGAAGCTGCAGAAGTGGTGGGAGGAGGTCTTCGGCGGCTTCACCTACTTCGGCGTCGACGAGCCGAACTACCTGCCGATCGAGGATCGGCGCGCCTGCCTGCTCATGGTGCGCGACCTCTGCATCGAGGTCATGGCGCCGGCGATGAACGAGGCGGGCGAGGTCAACAGTCCCCAGCTCCCCGTGGGCAGGTTCTACTCCAAGTTCGGACAGCACCTGCACTCGGTCGGCTACTACGTCGAGGACATCGTGGGGCTGGGCAACCACATGATCGATAACGGCATCTACATCGGCAAGCCCGGTGGCGGTGCGGTGGAGTCGATGGACGACCCCAACCTCATGTACTTCTACCCGAGCCCGAAGTACACGGCGGGCCTGATGGTCGAGGTCTCGAAGCACCCGATGCCGAACGACCCGCGGGAGAAGGAGGAGTGGTCGTCGCTGTGGAACGTCACCTCGCACCACCCCCTCACCATCGAGCGCTTCTCCTACGTCACGCTCGGCGTCCGCGAGCTCGAGCCCGCGGTGGAGGTCTACGTGAACGCCTTCAAGGCCGTACCGCTCGAGGAGGGCATCGACGAGGACCTCGGCGCGAAGTACGTCAACCTCCACCTCGGCGACTGCTTGCTGCAGATCGCCCAGCCCCTCGAGCCGACGTCGGACCTCGGGAAGCACGTGGAGCAGTACGGCAACTTCATCTACGGGCTGCGCTTCAAGGTGAGCGACGTCGACTCGGCTGAGCGCTGGCTGAAGACGAAGGGCGTGCGGACCACGCGCCCCCGCCCCGGCCTGCTCGTGCTCGACCCGAGCGACACCTTCAACGCGCCGATCTTCCTCTCCGACGAGGAGATCGCGGGCGACCCGTTCGCCGGCTGAACGACGCGAGACCACCAGAGCCCCGGCGAACGCCGGGGCTCTGGTGGCAGGTCACCAGATCTCGACGACCGCGGAGCCGGGGGCCATCTTCTTGCCGTCGGCGTTCTCGGTCCACACGTCGAGGCTGACCACGGACGTGTCGGCCTCCTGTGACACCGCTGTGACGACGGCCTTCGTGGTCACGACCCCCTTGGTGTTGGGCGCGCGGAAGTCGCAGCTGAGGCTCCTGATGCGGCCCTGGTCGCCCAGCCAGCTGCGCAGGAGGACGTGGAGGTAGGACCACTGCAGGTTGCCCATGCCGAACGCGCCGGGCATGCCAGCGGCGCGACCGGCCTCGTCGTCCATGTGGATGGGCACGAACTCGTAGTTCACCGCCGCATAGCGGTTCCAGTTGTGGAACCCGGTGTCGCGGACGAGCGGAGGGAGCTCGGCGCCGACCTCGGGTGCGGGAGACAGAATCATCGCGGGTCCTTTCTCAGTACCGGATCAAGGTCATCGTCGAGCGCTTCACGAGGTCGCCGTCCTGGTTGGTCCAGGTGTCGACGGTCGTGCTGAAGAGCATCAGGCCGAGGCGTCCTTCACGCTCGGCGTACTCGCCCAGCGTCCGCACGCTCGTGATGACGTCGCCGGCCCGGATCGGAACGCCGTACTCGACGCTCATGCCGCCGTTGAGCATCTTCGTCAGGCCCGGCCCCTCGACCCCCACCTGGTTCTCGGTCATGTCGGGGTTGATGGTCAGGTCGGGCCGCTCGATGGCCTCCGCCGAGCGCTGCGAGGAGGCCGGTCGCCAGGCCGAGGACATGGCGTTGAACTCCTCCGGCGCGATCATCGGGCTGCCGTCGGCGGGCGCATCGAGGTACCTGGCCGGCGGATCGTCGGGCCAGTACGTCGCGATGGCCCACCTGCGGATGTCGTTCTCGCCGACCGGATAGCTGACGGTACGGCCGATCTCGGTGCCGACCGCTTTGCTCATGGCCGCCGAGACGTAGGACTCGGTCACGGTGTCTGTCTCCTTGTGGTGGGTGCCGTCGTGGGGGTGCTGTTGCGGGTCTGGCGTCATCGGGCGTGCCGGACGACGAACTCCTCGAGCTGACGGATGTTGCGCACCTCGAACACGCCGCTGCAGTGCGGCTGGTAGGTGTCGATGAGGCAGTCGCCGTCGTGCCACGTCGCCTTCCGCTCCGGGCTCAGCCAGAAGACTCGGCCGGCGCGTCGGGCGATCGCCTTCAGGCAGTCCTCCTGGGCGTCGCGGTAGTTGCCGCGCGCGTCGCCGAGCACCATCACGATGGTGCTCGGGTCGAGCTGGTGGCCGCAGGAGCGCCAGAACTGCTGGAAGGTGCGGCCGTAGTCGGAGTGCCCGTCGAGATGTACGCCGAGGCGGTGCGCGTCGATGTGCGCCGCGGTCCGCCGCAGGTCGGTGCTGTCGTGCAGCAGGTCGCTGACCTCGTCCGGGCCGTCGACGAAGACGAAGCTGCGCACCGAGTGGAACCTGCGGTGCAACCCGTGGGCGAGGGAGAGGGTGAAGCGCGCGAAGGAGGCCACCGAGCCCGAGATGTCCGCGAGCACCACCAGTCCCGGCTTCGGTGGACGGCGTGGATGGAAGGCCGGGCGGGCCGGCACGCCTCCGGTCGCCATCGACGCGCGCAATGTCCTGCGGATGTCGAGGCGACCGTCGGGCGGGCGGGCCGCCGCGTGCGCGAGCCGCCTCTCGAGCCGCGAGGGCAGGGTGTCCATGACCGACGACAGCCGGAGGATGTCCTGGGTCGAGGCGGTGAGGAAGTCGACGTCCTCGGGCAGGCCTGCGCGTACGGCGTCGGCGACGGAGCTCGCTCCGCGGTCGTGCACCAGGCGGCGGCGCACCTCCGTCTCGATCGCCTGGCGCAGCACCTCGAGGCGGCGGTCGACCTCGTCGCGCCAGAGTCGCGCCCTCAGCGAGGAGAGGGGGTCGTGGTCGCTGCGCGGGAGCTCGCCCTCGAGCTCGTCGCGGAGCCGGTCGGGACCGACGGCACGGTAGGCCTTCATCACATGGACGTTGCCGGCGACGGGCGCGCCCGGCTGGATCGTGACGTGACGCTCGACGAGCTCGTGGGCGGCGACCGTGGTGGCGACGGCGTCGCGGCGGGACAGGGCGGTGCGGGCGAACTCGCGCAGCGAGTCCTGGTCCAGGCCGCGCAGGTGGCGGGCGACCACGTCCGAGCCGTCGGTCCCGGCGGTCTCCGCCGCGGTGTCGGCGAACAGCGGCGCGATGCTGGCCAGCGCCCGCCGCGCCTCGTCGTCTTTGACCAGCACCATCTCGAGGGCGAGCATCGCCCGCTCGGCGCCGACGACGGCGAGGGCGGCGTAGGTGTCTCGGATCTCCTCGGTCGACACCGGGACGCCGATCGACCGCAGGTGCTGCGCGAGCCCGAGCACGTCGTAGGACATAATAAGGTAGATGATAGTGTGAATTGCATGCACAAGCCACCCGTCATCTTCGTGCACGGCCTGGGCAGCACCTACGCCGCCAACTGGGTCCGGTCGGGCTGGGCCGACCTGGTGGCGGCCGAGGGGCGCACGCCGCTCGGCCACGACATGGCCGGCCACGGCGACGCGCCGCTGCTCGAGCCTCCGGACGACACCGGACCGGGCCGGCTGTGCCGGCAGATCGAGGAGTCGGGCGGGCCGGCGGACGTCGTCGGGTTCTCCGCCGGCTCCGTGCTCGCGCTGACCGCCGCGGTGCAGCGGCCCGACATCTTCCACCGCCTGGTCCTGATGGGCACCGGCGACCGGTCCTACCTGCTCACCCTCGAGCAGAAGCGGGCGAGCCTCGCGGCCGGGATGGACAGCCCGACGATGGCCGGCGTGCGCTTGGCCGCCGAGCGCGCCGGCAACGACTTCGCGCAGGTACTGGAGTCCTCGCATCACACCCATCCGGTCCCGTCGTTCGAGGAGATGTCGGTTGTGAGGTGTCCGGTGCTGATCGTGCTCGGCGAGGACGACTTCGTGGGTCCGGCCGACCGGCTCCTCGACGCTCTTCCGGACGCGCGCCTCGTCAGCCTGCGGCGCACCGACCACTTCTCCACCACGCAGCGCTTCGAGGCGCAGGAGGCCGTCCTGAAGTTCCTGGCCGAGGACTGAGCGCCGAGACTCAGAGCGCGCGCGGGTCGGCCTGGCGGGGGATCCTCAGCGCGACCAGCAGCGCGAGCACGCTGGCGCCGAAGCAGATCCAGAACAGGGTCCGGAACGCCGTCCACTCGGGCATCTCGTGCCCGTCGATGTCGATGACCTGCATCGCCAGGATCGTGCTGCCGGCGGCGCTCGCCAGCGAGGAGCCAAGCGCGCGGAAGAGGGTGTTGAGCCCGTTCGCGGCCGCGATCTCCGAGCTCGGCGTGTTCGCCGTGATCAGCGCCGGCATCGCGGCGTAGGCGATGGCCGTGCCGGCGCCGATCACGCCGGTGGCGGCGGCGATCATCCAGATCTCGGCAGAGAAGAACACCCGTGCCAGCCAGCCCAGCGCGACGATGCCCGCACCGAGGGCCAGCGTGTAGTGCGCTCCCCATCCGATGATCAATCGGGCCGAGAGCGGGGTGAGCAGCAGCATCGCGATCGCCATCGGCAGCATCGTGAGCGCCCCGCCCATCGTCGAGGCCCCGAACCCGTAGCCGGTCGCCTCCGGCGCCTCGACGTACGTCGTGGTGGCGATCAGGGAGGCGAACAATGCGGCGCCGAACAGCAGCGAGGACAGGTTCGTCAGCACGATCGGCTTGCGGCGCAGCGCGACGAGGTCGACCAGCGGGTCGGTGACCCGCCGCTGGCTCCGCACGAACACCGTCGTGAGCGCTGCGGAGACGAGGAGCAGCCCGATCGTCCAGGGATCGCCCCATCCCCACGTCGGCGCCTGTGCAAGGGGGAGCAGCAAGGTGACGAGCGCGCCGCTCAGCGTCACGACGCCCATGACGTGCACCCGGCCGCCGGTGCGCGACGGCGCCTCCGGGACGACCAGCAGGATCCCGACGAAGGAGAGTGCCCCCACGGCCGCGGCGATCCAGAAGAGGTGGTGGAAGTCGGAGTGCTCCCCGAAGATGCCGCCCAACGGCATACCGAGCGCCGATCCGATGCCGATCGTGGCGCTGATGAACGCCATCGCGCCGGGCCGCTTGTCGTGGGGCAGCAGTGCCGCGCACAGGCTGATGCCGAGCGAGATGGTCGCACCCGCCGCGCCCTGGATCGCGCGGGCGACCAGCAGCACCGCCAGGTTGTCGCCGGCGAGCGCGCCCAGCACGGATCCGGCGACGAGGATCGCGATCGAGATCAGCAGCATCCGACGCTTGCCGAACATGTCGCCCAGGCGGCCGAACAGCGGGATCGAGACCGCGGAGGCGATCAGGGTGACGGTGAGCAGCCAGGTGACCTCGCTCGCCGTCGCGTCGAGCTGGGCGGGAAGGACGCCGAGCAGCGGCACCAGGACGGTCTGGGTCAGTGCGACGGTGAGGCTGGCGCCGCCGATGAGTGCCACCTCGAGGCGGGCCCGCCCCGGGGAGGTGTGGCGGGCGATGTCCTCCTCCGGGGCCAGTGGGGCCTGCGGATCGTGGGCGAGCGGCACGGCACGTACTCCTTCGGGCAACGGCCCGGCGTGGTGGCGCGGGGGTCTGACGCGGTGAGGGTCAGGAAGGGACTGTCAGGCCCTGGCGAGCTCGGTCAGCGCGAGCTCGATGTCGCTCTGGCTCTTGAGTAGGAGCGGGAGCGCCTGCCTGATCGCCTCGAGGTCGATCTGCTCCTTCGGCAGCACCAGCAGTGACTGCGCCCAGTCGAGCGTCTCGGCAACCGACGGCTTCTTGCGCAGGTCCAGCGAGCGCAACGTCGCGACGGCGGTGGCCACCTGCTCGGCCATCTCGGCGCGGAGCCCGGGCACGTCGTTCATCACGATGTCCCGCTCGCGCTGCGGGTCCGGGTAGTCCAGGTGCAGGTAGAGGCAGCGGCGGCGAAGTGCCTCCGAGAGCTCGCGGGTGTTGTTGGACGTGAGGATGACCGGGCTGATCTGCCGGGCGGTGATGGTGCCGAGCTCGGGCACCGTGACCTGACGCTCGGCCATGAACTCCAGCAGGAGTGCCTCCGCCTCCACGCTGAGGCGGTCGACCTCATCGACGAGGAGGATCACGTCGTCGTCGGCGCGCAGGGCATCGAGCAGGGGGCGCACGAGGAGGTACTCCTCGGCGTACACGTCGTGGACCGTGGCCTCGTCGTGGTCGCCGCGACCGGACTGGATGGCGAGGAGCTGCTTGCGGTAGTCCCACTCGTAGAGCGCCCGCGACTCATCGATCGCCTCGTGGCACTGGAGTCGGATGATCCGGGCGCCGGTCGCGGCCGCGAGTGCCTTGGCGAGTGCCGTCTTCCCGGTGCCTGCCGGCCCCTCGGCGAGCAGTGGGCGGCCCAGGCGGGTCGCGAGAAGCACCGCCGTGGAGGTCTCCTCGTTCGGCAGGTAGCCGGTTGCGCGCAGGGCGTCGCCGACCTCCTCGACGCTCATGAAGGGCTTGGCTGGCATCGACTCTCCCTGATACAGTCCATACAGTAAGATAATTAGTACGTTAGCAGTCGCGTCGTCACGGCGCCACGGCGTTCACACCAGGAGGCCTCGATGCAGCTCGACCTCAACGACGACCAGAAGACGTTCCAGCAGACCGCTCGGCGAGCGATCGAGAAGGAGATGCCCCTCAGCAGGATCCGCGAGATGGTCGAGGTCGGCGCGACCTTCGATCGTCGCTGGTGGCAGTCGGGCGCCGAGCTCGGCTGGGCCGCGATGCTCGTGCCCGAGGAGCTCGACGGCGGCACCATCTCGGGCGACGGTCTGTGCGACCTCGCGATCGTCGCCGAGGAGTTCGGTCGCGGTGTCGTGCCGGGGCCGCTCCAGGCGGTGAACACGGTGATCGCCGGCCTGGTCGAGGTCGTCGGCGAGCAGGAGCGCCACGCCGAGACCATCGGTGGGCTCTTCTCCGGCGAGCTCATCGCCAGCTGGGCGGTCTACGAGCCCGGCAGGGAGTGGGACCCGCTCAACCCGAGCGTGGTGGCCAAGGTCAACGGCGACAGCATCGTCATCGACGGCGTGAAGGACCGCGTCGAGCACGCCACGTCGGCAGACCTCTTCCTGGTCACCGCCTCCGGTCCGGAGGGCGTCATCCAGGTGCTGGTGCCTGCGGACGCTGCCGGGGTCACCGTCACCCGGCAGGACGGTGTCGACCTCGCCCGTCCCTTCGGCGAGGTGAGGTTCGAGAACGTCGAGGTCGCCGCGGCGAACCAGGTCGGCACGAGCTCCACCACCCCCGCGGTGGTGGAGCGACAGTTCCAGGTGGCCGTCGCCCTCCAGTGTGCCGAGACGGCCGGCGTCGTGGGCCGCGCGTTCGAGATGTCCTGCGAGTGGGCCTTCGACAGGTACTCCTTCGGTCGCCCGCTCGCGTCGTACCAGGCGCTCAAGCACCGGTGGGCCGACCAGAAGACCTGGCTCGAGGCGATCCTCGCGACCACCGACGCGGCGGTCGAGGCCGTCAGTCGGCGCTCCTCCAACTCGGCCGAGCTCGTCAGCGTCGCGGCCAACTATGTCGGTGACAAGTCCACCGAGATCATCCAGGACATCGTCCAGCTCTTCGGTGGCATCGCGATCACCTACGAGCACGACATCCACTTCTACTTGCGCAGGGCCACCATCAACAAGCACCTCTACGGCACGCCGACCGAGCACCGGCGCCGCGTCGCCCAGCTGATCCCCGCCTGACCGGCCACCGAAGAGTTGAAGGACGAGAGCAATGACGACTGAGACCGTCGAGGAGTTCGAGGCCCGGGCCCGCGCCTGGGCTGCGGAGAACCTGCCCCCGGAAGACCCTGACAACCCGCCCCACTTCGAGGACGACCTCGAGGACTGGAGCCGTCAGCGTGAGCTGCAGAAGAAGGTGTGGGAGGGCGGCTTCGCCGGCATCTGCTTCCCGCAGGAGTACGGCGGACTCGGCCTGTCGACCGCCTACCAGGAGGCTTACGGCCGGGCGATCCACGGCTATCAGACCCCGACGCGGCTCAACCTCCCGACGTTCGCCATCGTCGCGCCGGTCATCCTCGACCACGGCACCGAGGAGCAGAAGCAGAAGTACGTCCGCGGGGCGCTCATGGGCGACGTCATCTTGTCGCAGTTCTTCTCCGAGCCCAAGGGCGGCAGCGACCTGGCCGGCGTGATCACCCGCGCCGAGCGCGACGGCGACACCTGGGTGCTGAACGGCAACAAGATCTGGTCGACGGCGGCGTACGGCGCCGACTACGGCATCTGCCTGGCGCGCACCGACTGGGACGCACCGAAGCACCGCGGCCTGTCGATGTTCATGGTGCCGATCAAGGAGCAGGCCGGATTCACGCTCAACCGGATCCGGATGGTCACGGCCGACTCCGACTTCTGCGAGGAGTTCTTCGAGGACCTGGTCCTGCCTGCGGACGCGCTCGTCGGCGAGGTGAACGACGGCTGGACGGTCGCCTCGCGACAGCTGGTCTACGAACGCACCGCTGTCGGGGGCGGGTCGCAGTACACGCAGGGTCCGCGCATGCCGCGGCCGCAGAACCACGACGTCCAGTCGCCGGCCGAGCTGGCGAAGAGCCTGGGCAAGCAGGACGACCCCTATGTGCAGGACCGGGTGGGGCTGGCCCACACCTACGAGGTGATCCACGGGCAGATCAACCACCGGGTCGGCCAGGCGATGCGCCGGGGCGCCCTGCCGCCGCCGGCCGCCTCGATCATGCGCCTGTTCCACGCGGAGAGCATGTGGACCACCCGCGACGTGATGATGGACGTCGCCGGGGGACTGGCGGTCGCTCCGAACGGTCACTACGCCGGCGCGATCACGAACGGGGTCGAGGACTACCTGATGCGCCAGAGCGCGTCCCTCGGTGGCGGTTCGACGGAGATGGCCCGCAACCTCATCAGCGAGCGGGTGCTCGGCATGCCGCGGGAGTACGCCGCGGACCGCGACGTCCCGTTCCGTGAGGTGCGGCAGGGGCGGTAGCGCGCGCAGTCTCACCGCAGACGCACGAGAGGGCCCGCTGCTTGAGCGGGCCCTCTCGTGCGTCTCGGTCGACGGATCAGCTCACGCTGGCGACCAGGTCCTTGCGCAGGATCTTGCCGGTCGGCGTGGCCGGGAGCTCGGGCAGGAAGTAGACGCGGTCGGGCGTCTTCGAGCCGCGCAGGTGCCCACGCGCGAACGCCTTGATCTCGTCCTCGGTGCAGGTCCTGCCGTCCTTCACCACGACGAAGACGGCGATCGCGTTGCCCCACTCCTCGTCGGGGACGCCGGCGACGCAGACCTCGAGCACGGCGTCGTGACGGACCAGCACGTCCTCGATCTCCGCGGGTGCGATGTTCTCCCCGCCCCGGATGATCGTGTCGTCCGCCCGACCCTCGACGAAGAGGAAGCCCTCCTCATCCAGCCAGCCGCGATCGCGGGTCGGGAACCAGCCCTCCCCGACGAGCTTGGAGCCCTGCTCCAGGTACTCGCCGGCGACCTGGGCGCCGCGGACGTAGATCTCGCCGGGCGTGTTTGCCGGGACCTCGTTGCCGGCCGAGTCGCGGATGGTGGCCTCCACGCCGGGAAGCACTCGGCCGACCGAGCCGATCCGGGCGCGTTCCCTCGGATCGGTCGCCGCGAGTGCCGCACGGTGGTCCTCAGGACCGAGGACCGCGATCGACGATGACGTCTCCGTGAGCCCGTAGGCATTCACGAACCCGGTGGTGGGGAACAGGGCGAGCGCTGCCTCGAGGACCGTCGGCGGGACCTTGGCGCCGCCGTAGGACAGGCCCTTCAGTGTCGCGGGGCCCTTGCGCCCGGTCTCCTCGAGATGACGCACGATGCGGGCGAGCATCGTCGGCACGACCATCGCGTTGGTGATCGCCTCCTCGGTGACGATGTCCACCCAGTCCTCGGCCGTGAATCGGTCGAGGTAGACGATGCGCCGCCCGGCGTACAGGTTCGACAGCAGGTTGGCGACCGCCGCGATGTGGTACGGCGGCACTGACACGATCGTCGCGTCCTGCTCGTCGGCGCCGGCGAACTCCACGGTCTGCATGACGTAGGACGTCAGGTGGTGGTGGCGCAGCACGGCGCTCTTCGGCGCGGCGGTCGTGCCGGAGGTCATCAGCAGCACCGCGATGTCCTCGATGTCCGCCGGGATGATCGGTGCGTCCGGGTCGGAGAGGATCGCGAGGACGTCGTCGGTGCTGATGACCTCGGTGGCGGCGGGCGCGAGGGTGCGCGCGCGCTTGGTGTCCTCGGCGATGAGCAGGCCGGTGTGGCGGCGCAGGATCTCCTCGAGCTGCTCGTCGGCGAGCCGGTAGTTCAACGGCAGGAAGGGCTTGTGGGCGGCGGCCGCGCCGAACAGCGCAATCGCGAACGCGGGGCCGTTGCCACCGAGATAGAGAACCTTCTCCGCGTCCTTCCCGGCGAACAGCACCCCCGCGGCGGCGGACCGGTCGCGCAGCGCCTGGGCAGTGAGGCCGTCCTGGCGGCGGCCGAGCAGGACGCGCTCGCCCATCCCGCCGGCGGTCATTTCGAGAAGTGTCAGCAGATCCACGATGGGTCCTTCGGTTCGATCGCGGGGATGTCGCCTATAGATTATGCTAATTAAACCGGTTCTGACACCCGTGTGGCCGAAGTGGTCGAACTCGCCGATGCGTGGCCGGGCCCGCCGGTCGTCGTGTCCGGTCCCCTCGGCCCCGTCTCTCGAGCAGGAGGAAAGCACATGGCACAGCGTTGGAGTGCTCGCCAGCTGATCGAGCTCGTCCTCGATGCGGGCTCGTTCGAGTCCTGGGACTCGCCCGTCGACACCTCCGGCTTGTCGGAGGACTACTGCGCTGAGCTCGCCGCCGCCTCCCTCAAGGCGGGTACTGACGAGTCGGTCCTCACGGGCCGGGGCCTGGTGCGGGGGCGGCCGGTCGTCGTGGTCCTGAACGAGTTCGCCTTCCTGGCCGGTTCGATCGGCAGGACGTCGGCGAACCGGATCGTCGAGGCGATCCGGCGCGCGACGGCGCTCGGGCTGCCGGTGCTGGCAAGTACCGCCTCCGGGGGGACGCGGATGCAGGAGGGTACGCCGGCGTTCGTGCGGATGATGGACATATCTCGGGCGGTGATGGAGCACCGGTCGGCGGGGCTTCCGTACCTCGTGCACCTGCGTCACCCGACGACGGGCGGGGTGTATGCCTCATGGGGCTCGTTGGGGCACGTCACGGTCGCCGAGCCCGGGGCGCTGGTCGGCTTCCTCGGACCCAAGGTCTTCGAGGCCCTCGAGGGCCATTCGTTCCCTCAGGGGGTCCAGGTGGCGGAGAACCTTGCCGCCAAGGGCGTGATCGACGCGGTGGTGGCGGCTGCTGACCTGCCTGACGTGGTCGACCGCGCGCTCGCGGTGCTCCTGGACCCTCCGGTTCCCTCCGTGTTGGCACGGCGCACCGGTCGACCGGATGCGGGCCTCTCGGCCTGGTCGGCGATCAGCGCCACGCGAGCGGATGGCCGGATCGGTGTTCGTGACCTGCTGCGGCAGGCCGGGGACTCCATTGTGCGCCTCTCGGGCACGGACACGGGGGAGCGTGACGCCTCGGTGCTGACGGTCCTCGCTCGCGTCGACGGTGAGCCGTGCGTCCTTATCGGTCAGGACCGCTCGAGACAGGGGTCCGGCTCCCGGATGGGCCCCGCAGCGCTGCGACAGGCCCTCCGTGCGATGGCGCTCGCCGAGGAGCTCGGCCTCCCGCTGGTGACGGTCATCGACACCCCGGGGGCCGACCTCTCCGTGCGGGCGGAGGAGGGTGCGATCGCCGGCGAGATCGCTCGTTGCCTCGGCGCCATGGCGAGGATGAAGGTGCCGACCGTGGCGGTGATCCTCGGTCAGGGCTGCGGCGGTGGCGCGCTGGCACTGCTGGCCGCGAAGCGGGTCATCGCCACGGAGCGGGCCTGGCTCACGCCGTTGCCGCCGGAGGGAGCGAGTGTCATCGTCCACGGCGACATCACGCACGCAGCCGCCATGGCTGAGCAGCAGCGGGTCCGCGCCGTCGACCTGCTCGCAGACGGCGCCGTCCACCGGGTGGTTCCCGAGCCGGTCGGTGACAGCGTCCCCGAGCTGGCCGCAGCCGTCGGGGCGGAGATCGCCCACGCCCTGCGCAGCCTGCGCAGGCAGCCGGTCTCGCGCTGAGGCTTGCTGCTTGGCGGCGCACAGTACAGACTTCCAAGTAATATTATTACACCTATTCACCCTGGAGTGCCGATGCCCATTGAGATCCACGAGCTCCGCGTGCCCACGCCCGGCCCCGCCGGGCAGCCCTGGGAGCTCGCCGCGACCGTCTTCCTCCCGGCTCCGTCGGCGTTGCCCGCCGGTCCCAACCTGCTTGCGCTGATCCCCGGTGCGGGCTACAGCCGCGGCTACTTCAACCTGCCGGTGCCGGGTGCGAGCCAGGCGATGTACCACGCGGGCCGCGGCAACATCATCGTGACGATCGACCCGCTCGGTGCCGGCGACAGCAGCCCGGCCCAGGACGCCACGGCGGCAGACGCGGCCGCCGCGCTCGACGCGGCGGTCCACCAGGTCGTGGGTGGCCTCGGGGCCGGGACGCTCATCCCCGGCCTGGGGCCCGTGGCCATCGGTGCCACCGCCGGGGTGGGCCATTCCTTGGGGGGCCACCTGGTGACCGTGACGCAGGCCGAGCACGGAACTTTCAAGGGTGTCGGCCTGCTCGGGTGTAGCGTCCTCGGCACTCGGTTCCCGCTCGCTGGCGGCGGGTCGACGGACTCACCGGCGGAGGCCGACTTCACCTACGCCTTCCACTGGGGTTCGGTCCCGGAGGTCGACCCGACCGCCGAGCCGACGGATCTCGCGTCCCTCGCGGGGATCGATGTCGCGCTCGGGCTGCCGGTCCGTCACGACGACGCGCCCTGGGTGAGCCGATCGATCCCGGGTTACGTGTCGGAGCTGCTCGGGGCGTCCGCCGTCCGGGCCGGCGACATCGAGGCCGAGGTGCTGCTCGCCGTCGGTGACCGCGACGTCACGCACCCGATCGAGGAGGAGGCGGCGGCGTTCGCCAGTGCGCACGTCGACACCTTCGTGCTGCGTGAATCGGCCCACCAGCACAACTTCGCCGCGACCAGCGAGGAGCTCTGGAAGGTGGTCGACACCTTCGTCCACCACTCCTCGACGTTCGATCGTCGGGTCCAGTCCACCGAGTTCGCGGGCCGGTTCCAGGCCGCCACCGAGGACGAGGCGGAGTAGATCGAGACGGCCCGCGCGCCGGTCGCCGCGGCGACCGGCGCGCGGCCCTCACGCCATCAAGAAGTCGAGCACGACGAGCTTCGCTTCGAACTGCGACGTGGTGGCGAAGTGGTCGGTGTCTCGCAGGGTGACCAGCTGCGCCTGTGGCAACGACGCCAGGAGCTCGTCCGGCTCGCCCAGGAAGTCCCGTTCGCCCAGCACCAGGAGGACCGGCGCGGTGACCCGCGCGAGGTCGGCGAAGCGAGGTGGCGCCTCCGCGCGGCGCGCCCAGTCCAGGACTGTTGCGACGTCGTTCCCCGCTCGCTCCGCCGCTCGTCGCACGCTCCGCATCACGGGGGAGTCCAGGTCGTTCGCGCCGGCGCGCATCGACTCCCGCGTCACCCGGAGCTGGGTGTCGGCCAGGCCGAGGAACACCAGTCGCCGGAAGAGCTCCGGGCGGCGTACGGCGGCACTCAGGCTCAGCACCGAGCCGGCCGAGAAGGCGACGAGGTCCACCTCGCCGTAGGACTCGCACAGCTGTAGGAGGCGCCCGACGCCGGTGTCGGTGGCGTCGGTGAGGCCGGGGGAGCGTCCGTGACCGGGCAGGTCGAACCCGACCACCGCCCGCCCCTCCGCCTCGAGCATGTCGACCCAGCCGTGCCGTCGCCAGTTGTGCTCGAAGGTGCTGCCCATGCCGTGGACCAGAACGACTGGCGGCTTCTCGGTCACGGTCATCGGGACTCGGGCAGCGCGCGCTGGAACATCTCGGCCGCGTCGCGCCCGGTGGGAGTGCCGACGTCGAGGCTGGCGCCGTGTCGCAGTAGGACCGCGGTGACGTCGTCGTATCCCTTGAAGAGAGCGCCCGCGATCGCCACCTGGTCGCGATCGTTCGCGGTGTCGACGCCGGCGCCTCGCTCGGCGAGGCCGTCGACCAGGGATGCGTGGCCGTGGTACGCCGCGAGCAGCAGGAGCGTGTTGCCCTGGTGGTCGGTCAGGTCGACCGGCACACCGGCGTCGACGTAGGCGAGCACGCGGGCGGTCTGTCCGTCGCGGGCCGCATCGAACAGCTCCAGCGCGACCTTGATCATCTCTTCGGTGGGTTCGCTCACCGCGCCATCCTCACGCACTGACACCGAAAAGGCGACCATCAGGTGGATTATCTGGATCATTGACATGAACAAGGGGCCGCCCTAGCGTGCACCTGGGCCGGGAGGCCCCGGCCGCGGCTGACCCACACGACAGGGAGTGAGCGGACATGACCGAGCGGAACCTCGAGGGCAAGGTCGCCGTCGTCACCGGCGCGGGCCGCGGGGTGGGGCTCGGCATCGCGCTCGAGCTCGCTGCCCGCGGTGCCGCCGTCGCGATCAACGACGTCAGTGCCGAGCGCGCCGAGCAGGCCGTCCGCGCCGTCACCGACGCCGGCGGCAAGGCCGTGTCGGCGGCCGGCGACATCACCGACGAGGGGGCGGTGAAGGAGATCTTCGCCCGCGCCGACCGGCTCGGTGCCGTGGACATCCTGATCAACAATGCCGGCATCCCCCCGCAGGGCATGGGCCTGTCGTCGTTCGTGGAGGAGGCCACCGAGAGCTGGAAGCGCTTCGTCGACATCAATGTCTACGGCGTCGCGTTCATGACACGGGCCGCGCTGGCCCCGATGATCGAGAAGGGCTGGGGCCGCGTGGTCACCATCGTCTCCGACTCGGCCCGCGTCGGCGACCCGAACCTGGCGATGTACGCCGCCTCGAAGGCGGCTGCGGCGACGATCATGCGCTCAGTGGCGGGCGAGGTCGGCAGGTACGGCGTGACCTGCAACTCGATCAGCCTCAGCACGATCGCCGCTCCGGGGATGCCCGAGGAGGTGGCGGCCAAGCTCGCGAGCCGGTACGCCGTCAAGCGGCTGGGGAGTCCCGCAGACGTCGCTGCGGCGGTCGCCTACTTCTGCTCGCCCGCCGCCGAGTGGGTCACCGGTCAGACACTGTCGGTCGACGGCGGGTACGTGCGCATCTGACGCCGGGGGACGTCGGGCTCGAGCAGCGCCGGCACCAGCCGCAGCGAGCGGAGCTCGTCGTTCAGGTGCGTGCAGCCGGTGGGGCCGGCCATGGCGCGCCGTACCGTCGGTTCGATCTGCGAGACTGGGAGGCCCCCGAGCGCGAGTGCCGACCGGGCAGCGAGGGGGCAGTGCTCCAGCGGCAGGTTGCCGGGCACCGCCTCGACGGTGTCGAGCACGAGCGGGTCGCCGGACAGCGCCGCGACGAGGCCGTACTCGTGGACGACCACCTCGACGCCGTCGGGTCGCACGAAGGTGTCGCGGAAGTAGCCGGTCACGGCCGTCCTGCGGTCCTCCATCGGTGCGACCTGCAGCATCCGCCGACGCCGGAACGAGCCCGGCGACACGGGCGGTTCGTCGTGCCAGACGAGCGGGTCGGCAATCACGAACTCGACGCTGGGGGCCTTGGTGGCGAAGTACGCCGGGACGTCGAACTGCTCGCCGCGTCGGTCCATCGTGCTGAACCCCACGCAGGTGAGCCGCATCAGCGACGGGAGCCGGCCGCCGTCGGCCTGCGCCGAGCCTTCGTAGAGCCGCGCGTAGCCGCTGGCGAGACAGGTGCCGACGACGTCGTCGAGCAGCGTGTCGGTGAGACCGCCGACCGGTCCGAACGCGTCGTCGCCGCGGTCGCCCAGCCCGGCACGCAGCCGTGCCACCGTCTTGCGCAGTCCGCGTTGTGCCGAGAGTCCCCGCAGCTCCTCCGGCAGGGTGTGCCCGCCCGCGCGCGGGACGATCAGGCCCGCGGCGTCGAGGTCGAAGGAGAGCTGCTCGTCAGTCGTCCGGACGTCCCCGTCGGACCGGCGCAGGTCGCGCCCGGTCGCGATGACGCCCTGCCCGTTCGCCCAGGAGCCGTGTGGGGTGATCAGGATGCTGGTCGTACGCCGGGTCGCCCCGACCGACACGGGAGGGATCGTGGGCCCGCCGCCCGGGACTGCGCTCACGCCGGCTCCTCATACTTCGAGAACACTCAATCAGTTGAATCTTTATGGTGATGTACCTTACGCTGCCATCACCGATCTCGATAGGGGAGTAACAACGTGAGCCTGACTGCTGGAGCCCGCCTCAAGACGACGACGTCCGCCCTCGAGGTGGTGGTCGTGACGCCGCCGAGCATCGATGAGCAGCTGTTGGCCGCCGGTGAGCCGATGGCGGCGGACGTGACGCCCGGCCCGGCGGGCGACGCGACGTACGCGATCGGCAAGCGCTACGTCGAGGAGACCTCCGGCATCGAGGTCCTGGTGGTCAAGCCGGGCCCGGGCCCGTTGACGATCGGCGGCAACGAGCTGGCCATGAAGGTCGCCAAGCCCCTCCCCGCCTCCGACTGAGGACCGACCGGCGCGGCGCTCGACGCCTCTGTTGCGAGTCGGCGGGCCTTCCTTTAATTCATTGAACTGGTTAGTGTGACGTGGCGCACTTGCCCCTCGGGCTCGCACCGCCCCGACCTGGATCACCGAAGGAGCACACGGCATGACCGCAGTAGAGAACACGAGTGGTGTCCTGGCCGGCGAGCAGCGGATGCTCGTCGGTGGCGAGCTGGTCGAGGCCGAGGGCGGTCGTCGGTTCGACGTCGAGAACCCCGCCACCGAGGAGATCATCGGCCAGGTCGCCGACGGCACTGTCGCCGACATGGAGCGCGCGATCGGCATCGCCCGCCACGCCTTCGACAGCAACCGCCAGTGGCGTGAGGACGTCGAGTTCCGCCACCATTGCATGACCCAGCTCAGCGAGGCGCTCGACCGCCACCGTGAGGAGCTGCGCCGCATCATCGTCAGCGAGGTCGGCACGCCGGTCAGCGTGACGGCGTCCCAGGTCGACTCGCCGCTGCTCGAGCCCGCGTTCTGGGCGGAGAAGGGCAAGAGCTGGAACTACCTCGAGGACACCGGGCTCCATGAGGGCTACGGGATGAAGTCGCGCCGTCTGACCCAGTGGTCGCCCATCGGCGTGGTCGGCTCCATCACCCCCTGGAACACGCCGCTCTACCTCAACATCGCCGAGACGGTTCCGGCCCTCATGGCCGGCAATGCGGTGGTCCTGAAGCCGGCGCAGCTGACGCCGTACTCGGGCACCACCTATGGCCGGATCATCCTCGAGGAGACCGACATCCCCGCCGGGATCTTCCAGGTCGTCTCCTCCAATGACAACGAGGTCGGCGCCGCCCTCACCCGTGATCCGCGCGTCGACATGATCTCCTTCACCGGCTCCACCGCGACCGGCCGCCGGATCCTGGAGGCGGCATCCGCCACTGTCAAGAAGACGGTGCTCGAGCTCGGCGGCAAGTCGGCGCACATCCTCACCGACGACGCCGACTTCGCGACGTTCCTCCCCGGGGCGGCGATGATCGCGTGTGTCATGTCGGGACAGAGCTGCGTGCTCCCCAGTCGCATCCTGCTGCCCCGCAGCCGCTACGAGGAGGGGCTGGAGATCCTCAAGGCCGCCTTCGAGCAGTTCCCGTACGGCGACCCGTGGGACCCGAGCAAGCTGCAGGGCCCGCAGGTCGCTGGTCTGCAGTGGCACAAGGTCCAGGGCATGATCCAGCGTGCCATCGACGACGGGGCACGTCTGGTGACAGGTGGTCTCGGTCGTCCCGAGGGCTTCGAGAAGGGCTGGTACACCCGCCCGACGCTCTTCGCCGACGTCCGCCCCGGCACCGACCTGTTCGAGAACGAGGTGTTCGGCCCGGTGCTCGCGGTCACGCCGTACGACGGCGACGAGGAGGCCATCGCGCTGGCGAACGACAGCGTCTACGGCCTCTCCGGCCAGGTGAGCGCCGGCGACCCGCAGCGGGCTTTCGACATCGCCAGCCGCATCAACACCGGCAGCATGACCGTCAACGGCGGTGGCTACTTCGGCCTCACCAGCCCGTTCGGCGGCACCAAGCAGTCGGGGCTCGGCCGGCGCAACAGCGACGACGGCTTCGCCGAGTACATGGAGTCCAAGACCGTCGGCGTGCCCGCTGACTTCCTGCCCGCCGGAGCCCGCCCCGCCGGTCACTGACGGGCTGCGGGCCGGTCGTCCCGGTTGCGCCCCTGCGGGTCGGACCCGCAGGGGCTGCTCGGCCATGCGCTGCGGCGCGAGCCGAGCGGCCGGTCCGGCGCCGCGAGCCTCGCCACAATTAGTGAGATGATTGGCCTTTTCTGTTCCCCCTGAGGCCCGCGTCACGTTATGTTCCCAGCGTCACATCCGGCTCCGAGCAATGGCTCCGGAGCCCCATCCGAAGGAGTGTTGCCGTGGTCCTCCCCATGCAAGGGATCCGCGTCCTCGAGGTCGCGCAGTTCACGTTCGTGCCGGTTGCCGGTGCCGTCCTTGCCGAGTGGGGCGCCGACGTCATCAAGGTGGAGCACGCGGAGAAGGGCGACGCCCAACGCGGGCTGCTGACGGTCCTCGGCCTCGCGGGCGCGTCGGAGGGCTCCTCCTTCGTCCCGATCATGGAGGGTCCGAACCGGGGCAAGCGCAGCATCGGACTGGCGCTGGAGAAGCCCGAGGGTCGCGCGACACTGCTCGAGATGGCCAAGGAGTGCGACGTCTTCCTGACCAACTTCACCCCTAGTGCCCGCGAGAAGCTCGGCATCACCCTCGAGGACATCCGCGCGGTCAACCCCAACATCATCTACACCGTCGGGAGCGCGTTCGGTCCGCTGGGACCCGATGCACGCAAGGGCGGGTACGACGGCAGTGCGTTCTGGGCGCGCGGCGGCAGCGCGGAAGGCGCGACCCCGGCGGACTCCCCGTTCCTGGTCAACCAGCCCGGTGGCGCCTACGGCGACAACGTGGGCGGCCTGACCATCGCGGGTGCGATCGTCACGGCGCTCTTCCACCGCGACCGCACCGGTGAGGCGACCACCGTCGACGTGTCGCTGCTCGGCATGGGTGCCTGGGCTACGCAGTTCAACATCAACCTGGCGATGATGGTCGGTGGCCACCTGCCGAAGGGGCCGATGAAGCGCGAGGGCGGCAACCCGCTCACGCACACCTACGAGACCCAGGACGGCCGCTGGATCACCCTGATGATGCTGCAGCCGGCCGCGTACTGGGCCGAGACCTGCAAGACCCTCGGTCTCCCCGAGCTCATCGACGACCCGCGGTTCGGCTCCTCGGAACAGATCATGGCCAATGCGGAGGAGGCCAAGCGGCTGTTCCAGGCGCACTTCTCCACCAAGACGTTCGAGGAGTGGGGAACGATCCTCCACGAGCTCAACGGCCAGTGGGCCCCGGTCCAGGATGGCTGGGACATGGCGAGCGACCCGGACCTGATCGCCAACGGCCAGATTCAGGAGGTCGTCGACGCCGACGGCGCCCCGCGTCGTCTGGTGACCAACCCGATCCTGTTCGACAAGACGCCGCTGCCGACGACCCGCGCGCCGCAGTTCGCCGAGCACACCGACGAGATCCTGACCGAGTTCGGCCTCAGCGAGGAGCAGATCCTCGATCTCAAGATCGCCGGCGCCGTCACCTGAGCGGACCCACCATCTCGGAACCGCCCGTGGGCCCGTCCGCGGGCGGTTCCGGCACCACGCGCCCCATCCCGTACCGCAGCATCACGTCCTTCGTCTAGCGCTGGGAGTCCTCATGTCCGAGTGGGATCACACCGTCGACCTCGTCGCGGTCGGCAGCGGCGGAGGCGGCCTGATGGCGGCGATCGCCGGCAGCGACGCCGGGCTCTCCACCCTCGTCGTCGAGAAGCAGCCCCACGTCGGGGGCTCGACGAGCATGTCCGGCGGCGTCTTGTGGGTGCCGGCCAACCCGCTCATGCGGGAGGAGGGCGTGCTCGACTCCGTCGAGAACGGCATGGCCTACTTCGACTCGGTCGTCGGCGACGTCGGCGCCTGCTCCACGCCCGCCAAGCGTGAGGCCTACATCCGCCGCGGTGGCGAGGTCATCGAGGACCTGCGGGCCAAGGGTGTGGAGTTCATCCGCGCCGAGGGGTACGCGGACTACTACAGCAGCCGGAAGGGTGGCGTGGATCGCGGCCGCTCCGTCGAGTGCAGGCCGTTCGACGCCAGCCAGATCCCCGAGTACGCCGACAAGATGCTGCCCGGGATCGCCAGCATGATCGGCATGACCGTGTACACCAATGAGCTGCGCTCGATCCAGTACGTCAACCGGTCACCGCGGGCGTTCCTCGTGGCCGCACGCGTCGGTGCCCGCACCGCCATGGGCAAGCTGCGGCGCAAGCGGCTGCTCACCAACGGCTCCGCGCTGATCGCCAACCTGGTGAAGATCGCCCGGGACCAGCAGGTGCCGATCTGGCTGGAGACCCCCGTCCAGGAGCTCGTCGTCGAGGCCGGCCGCGTCGTCGGTGTCGTCGTGGTCAAGGAGGGCAGGCCCTTCCGCGTCCGCGCCACCCGCGGGGTCCTGCTGGCCGCCGGCGGCTTCAGTCGGAACGGGGAGATGCGCAAGAAGTTCAGCGAGCACACCCAGCCGGCGGACGAGACGTACTCGGTGTCCAACCCCGGCGACACCGGCGAGGTGCTGGAGCAGGCCATCGCCCTCGGCGCGAAGACCGACCTGCTCGACGAGGCATGGTGGCTCCCGAGCGCGATCCCGCAGCTCGCCCAGACCACGATCGGTCAGGGACGCCAGCGTCCGAACACCATCCTCGTGAGCGACAAGGGTCGGCGCTTCGTCAACGAGGCCGACTCGATGGTCGAGGTCGCGCAGGGCATGTTCGCCCACAGCGACGGCACCGCGTGGCTGATCCACGACGACGACTACCGCAAGCGCTACGTCAACGGCAAGGGCCGCCCCGGCATCCTGCCCCCGAACGTGGTCGAGGAGGGCTTCCTCAAGCGCGCCGACACGATCGAGGAGCTCGCCGTACAGATGGGGATCGACCCGACAGTGCTCGCCGGGACGGTGTCGGCGTGGAACAAGGGGGCCGTGCGCGGTCTCGACCCCGAGTTCCACCGCGGCGAGTCGACGTACAACAGGTGCATGGGCGATCCGAGCCGCAAGGTGCCGAACCCGGCCGTCGGTCCCATCCTCGCGGCGCCGTTCTACGCCGCGAAGATCATTCCCGCGGACGTGGGCACGTGCGGCGGCGTGCTCACCGACGAGCACGCGCGCGTCCTGGGCGAGGACGACCGGCCGATCCCCGGCCTCTACGCGACCGGCAACATCACCGCGACGGTGATGGGCCGGGCCTACCCGGGCCCCGGCGCGAGCATCGCGAACACGATCGTCTTCGGCTACGCGGCAGCGAAGCACGTCGCGGGCGCCCGGTGATTTTCTGCACGGTGTGACGCGTGCAAGAAGATCGAACCTTTATACAGGTAAATCATTGACTGTTAGATAGACGCTTCAGTAGCGTCACCGTGCTGGCTGTGATCCCCGTCACCCGCTCCGCGCCTGTGGCGCACGAGCCGTCGCGTCGCCCACAGCCGGTGCCACCCACCGCACCACGAGGAGAGGTCCGCCCATGAAGGTCAAGGTCGACGGCTCCATCTGCCAGGGCCACACCCTGTGCGCGATGGCAGCGCCGAAGGTGTTCCAGCTCGACGACGAGGACGGCCACGCCTCCCCGGTCTCCGAGACCGTCCCGCCGGAGCTCGAGGCCTCCGCGCACGAGGCCGCACGATCCTGCCCCGAGCAGGCCATCACCATCTTCTGACCCGCTCACGGAGACAACGGAGAACGACATGACGACCGACGAGCTCGAGGCCCCCGAGGACATCCAGAAGAAGGCGTTGCTGTTCAGCATGAACCGCCACGACGCCGGCTATCGCATCGACTTCGAGGCCAACGCGGCTGCCATGCAGTCGAGGTGCCCGATCGCCTGGAACGACACGCACGGGGGCTACTGGTTCGTCGCCGGCCACCAGGAGCTGTTCGACGTGGCGCGTCGTGCCGACGTCTTGTCCAACGAGAGCGACCCGTACGGCGTGCTGCACGGGTACGACGGCATCTCGATCCCGGCGCCGGACAAGGAAGCCGTCAAGGCTCGCGGGTCGGTCGGTGGGTTCTTGGAGATGGACCCGCCGCGGCAGCGGCACTGGCGCCAGGCCTTGAATGCCTACCTCTCGCCGGCGGCAGTGGCTCGCTGGAAGCCGATCCTCGACGAGATCGCGCGCGCGACCGTCGATGAGTTCATCGAGAAGGGCGAGGTCGACTTCGTCGACGAGCTGGCCAACATCGTGCCGGCCATCATGACCATGGGCCTGCTCGGCTGGCCGCTCGACCAGTACGAGCCGTTCGTCGAGCCCACTCACGCGGGCGTCTACACCTCACCCGACGACGTGGCGGGCCAGGCGCGACTGCGGGAGACCGGCACCCAGATGGTGATGGCGCAGTACCGCCTCATGGAGCAGGTCAAGCAGACACGGGCGCCCGGCCTGGTGGAGGGGATGCTGAGAGCCGAGATCGATGGCGCGCCCGCCGAGGAGTCCGAGGTCAGGGGCAACATCGGGCTCCTGATCGGTGGCGGCTTCGACACCACCACGTCGCTGACCGCGCATGCGCTCGAATGGCTCTCGGACCACCCCGACCAGCGGCAGCGCCTGATCGATGAGTGGGACACGCTGATCGACTCCGCGACCGAGGAGTTCCTCCGCTTCTACACCCCGGCCTCGGGCGACGGGCGGACGATCGCGCAGGACGTCGAGATCGACGGCGTGCGGTTCGAGGAGGGGGAGCGGCTGTGGCTGTCGTGGGCGATGGCCAACCGTGATCCGAAGGTGTTCGAGAACCCCAACGAGATCATCCTGGACCGCACCGGCAACCGGCACGCCAGCTTCGGTCTGGGCATCCACCGCTGCATCGGCTCGAACGTCGCGCGCTCGATGTTCAAGGCGATGCTCAAGGAGGTGCTCGACCGGCTGCCCGACTTCACCGTCGACCACTCGCAGTCGGTCCACTACGACACGACCGGCGTCATCAACGGCATGAAGCACCTCAAGGCGACCTTCACCCCGGGCGAGCGGCGCGGCCCGAACCTCGCGGAGACGATGGCGGCGATGCAGAAGGTGATCGACGAGCAGCGCATCGCCGAGCCCGTCACTCGCAAGAAGGAAGCCGCAGACCTCGTCGGTTGATCGTTCCACGACTGGCACCGCCCTAGGGAGACGACATGACGACCGACGAGCTCGAGGCCCCCGAGGACATCTCGAAGAAGGCGTTGCTGTTCAGCATGAACCGCCACGACGCCGGCTATCGCATCGACTTCGAGGCCAACGCGGCTGCCATGCAGTCGAGGTGCCCGATCGCCTGGAACGACACCCACGGGGGCTACTGGTTCGCCGCCGGCCACCAGGAGCTGTTCGACCTGGCCCGTCGCGCCGACGTGCTCTCCAGTGACGACGACCCGTTCGAGGTGCGGGCCGGCTACCAGGGGATCTCCATCCCGCCGCCGCCGAAGGCGTATCGCCAAGGCTCTGCGGCACCGAGCTTCCTCGCGATGGACCCCCCGCGGCAGCGGCACTGGCGCCAGGCCCTGAACGCCTACCTCTCGCCGGCGGCAGTGGCTCGCTGGAAGCCGGTCCTCGACGAGATCGTGCGGGCGAGCGTCGATGAGTTCATCGAGAAGGGCGAGGTCGACTTCGTCGATGAGCTGGCCAACGTCGTGCCGGCCATCATGACGATGGGTCTGCTCGGGTGGCCGCTGGCCGAGTACGAGCCGTTCGTCGAACCGACGCACGCGCAGGTCTATCTCTCTCCCGACGACCTGGACGGCCGGGCACGGCTCCAGGAGTCGGTCGCCGAGATGCGCGACGCGACCCTTCGTCTCTACGCAGGGGTCAAGGAGACGCGCAACCCCGGCCTGGTCGAGGCGATGCTCGATGCCGAGCTCGCCGGGGGGCCGCCCGAGGACGCGGAGGTCCTGGGCAACATTGCGCTCCTGATCGGTGGTGGCTTCGACACCACCACCGCCCTCACGGCCCACTCGCTGGACTGGCTCTCCGGGCACCCCGAGGAGCGGCAGCGCCTGATCGATGAGTGGGACACGCTGATCGACTCCGCGACCGAGGAGTTCCTCCGCTTCTACACCCCGGCCTCGGGCGACGGGCGGACGATCGCGCAGGACGTCGAGATCGACGGCGTGCGGTTCGAGGAGGGGGAGCGGCTGTGGCTGTCGTGGGCGATGGCCAACCGTGATCCGAAGGTGTTCGAGAACCCCAACGAGATCATCCTGGACCGCACCGGCAACCGGCACGCCAGCTTCGGTCTGGGCATCCACCGCTGCATCGGCTCGAACGTCGCGCGCTCGATGTTCAAGGCGATGCTCAAGGAGGTGCTCGACCGGCTGCCCGACTTCACCGTCGACCCGGCGAGCGCCGTCTACTACGACACGACCGGCGTCATCAACGGCATGAAGCACCTCAAGGCGACCTTCACCCCGGGCGAGCGGCGCGGCCCGAACCTCGCGGAGACGATGGCGGCGATGCAGAAGGTGATCGACGAGCAGCGCATCGCCGAGCCGGTCACCCGCAACGCCCGCATCGCCGAGGTCACGTGAGGTGAGGGTCGCCGGGGGCGCCGCGTGCGGCTCGGCGGCGCGCATCGACCCGTTCACCCGTGCCACGCACCATCAGGTTGGAGACCCCGTGACCGAGCTTCACGTCCGCACCCCCTTCGTCGCCCCGGGCAACGAGTACTTCTTCGACGAGGGCGGCGACGGCCAGCTGCGGATCAAGCGCTGCCAGGACTGCAGCCGCTACATACACCCGCCGAAGCCGGTGTGCGACGCGTGCCGCAGCTTCCGTGTGGTGCCCGAGGTCGTCTCGGGCAAAGGCATCCTCTTCGGCTACAGCGTCAACGTGCACTTCTCGTTGCCGGGCTTGCCGCCGCCGCCGTACGTCACCGGCACCGTCGCGCTCGACGAAGCGCCCTACGTCAAGGTCCAGGCCTTGATCACCGATCTCGACCCGGAGAAGGTCGAGCACGGGATCCCGGTCGCGGTGACGATGGTCGCCACCGACCACGACAAGTTCGTGCCGACGTTCCACCCGGTGGAGGGCGAGATCCGCGAGCTCCCGGAGGACGAGCTGACGCCGGCCAAGATCCGCGCCCTCGTCCGCCCGGCGCCGACCACGAAGAAGTACGAGGACGACTCGATCATCTCCGGTATCGGCACCTCGAAGATCGCCCGCCGCCAGATGGTCGACCCGTTGTCGCTCACGGTCGAGGCCTGCCTCAAAGCCATCGAGGACGCCGGGCTCACCCCGGAGGACATCGACGGCCTCGCGACGTACCCCGGCGGTGGCCTGGAGTTCGGCATGGGTGAGGGCGGGGTCACCGCTCTCGAGGCGGCGCTGCGCCTGCGGCCCACCTGGTTCAACGGCGGCGGCGAGACCTTCGGTCCGGGCGGGGCGGTGATCGGCGGCGCCATGGCCGTGTCCTCGGGACTGGTGAAGCACGTCTTGTGCTTCCGGACCCTGTGGCAGTCGACCAACGAGACCCTCATGCGCGAGGGGAAGATCAAGCTGGGCGGCGGCCAGTCGGCTCACGACTCGGCCTGGGGCGCGCCCGCGGGTGCGTCCTCGGCGAGCCACGTCCTCGCGCAGCATGCCCACCGCTACTTCGCCAGGTACGGCGCGAGCCGCGAGACGCTCGGCTGGATCGCCATCAACCAGCGCACGATGGCTGGCCGCAACCCGGACGCCATCTACCGCGACCCGATCACGATGGATGACTACCTGGGTGCCCGGATGATCACCACGCCGTTCGGGCTGCTCGACAACGACGTCCCGTGCGACGGCGCCATCGCGGTGGTCGTCTCGACGAAGGACTACGCGAAGGACGCGCCGCAGAAACCGGTGTACTTCGAGTCCCTCGGCACCCAGCTCATCGAGCCCGTCGAGTGGATGCAGAGCACCTCCTGGCACGAGCCGCAGGTGATCGGACCGGCCGCGCACATGTGGTCACGCACCCACCTCACGCCGGCCGACGTCGACGTCGCCCTCCTCTACGACGGCTTCAGCTTCAACTGCCTCTCCTGGCTCGAGGGCCTCGGCTTCTGCGAGATCGGCGAGGCCAAGGACTTCCTCGACGGCGGGAAGAACATTGCCCTGGACGGCCTGTTCCCGGTCAACCCCCACGGAGGGCAGCTGTCCGCGGGCCGCACCCACGGCATGGGGCTCCTCCACGAGGCGGTCGTGCAGCTGCGCGGTCAGGGCGGGGACCGACAGGTGAGGGACGCCGGGATCGCGGTGGTGAGCAGCGGCGGACTCACGCCGAGCGGCGCCATGCTGCTGCGGAACCAGGACTGAGCCGGCGCCATGCCTTTCGACCCCATGCCTTTCGCCGCCAGGCCTTTCGACGCCATGTCATTCGACGCGGGCACCCTCTTCATCGACGGGAAGTGGCAGGCCGCCGACGGTGACCTGACCTTCGAGGTCACCGACCCCGCGACCGGCGAGGTCATCGGCACGGCCTCCGACGCCGGCGCCGGCGAGACGGCCCGGGCGATCGCGGCCGCCTCCGACGCCCTGCCGAGCTGGAGCCAGGAGACGGCGTATCGGCGGGCCGAGGTGCTGTGGGCCGCGCACGACCTCATGGTGGAGCGCACCGAGGACCTAGCCCGGCTGATGACGCTGGAACAGGGGAAGCCGCTCAAGGCAGCGCGCAACGAGGTGAGGTACGCCGCCGACTTCCTGGCGTGGTTCGCCGAGCAGGCGAAGCGGGTCTACGGCCAGACCATCCCGTCGAGCCGCAACGACCACCGGTTCATGGTGCTCAAGCAACCCGTCGGCGTGGTCGCCGCGATCACGCCGTGGAACTACCCCATGTCGATGATCACCCGGAAGCTCGCTCCTGCCGTCGCGGCCGGCTGCGCGATGGTGCTGAAGCCGGCCGAGCAGACGCCGTGGTGCGCGGCCGCCGTCTTCCAGGTGCTGGAGGACGCCGGCCTGCCTCGCGGCGTGGCCAACCTGGTCACCACCAGCCGCCCGGCGGAGGTCGGGGACCGGCTGCTGGACGACGCGACCGTCCGCAAGCTCACCTTCAGCGGGTCGACGGAGGTCGGCAAGCTGCTCGCCGCCCGTGCGGCCGCGACCATGAAACGAGTCTCCCTCGAGCTCGGCGGGCACGCTCCGATGGTCGTCTTCGACGACGCGGACCCCGTGCACGCGGCCAAGGGCGCTTCGCTGGTGAAGTTCTTGAACACCGGCCAGGCGTGCATCAGCCCCAACCGGATCTACGTGCAACGCGGCATCGCCGAGAGGTTCACCGAGGCCCTGGTGGCCCGCACCTCCGCCCTCGTCGCGGGCAGGGGAGAAGAGCCGAAGGTCGGCATCGGCCCGCTCGTCGACCAGGCCGCCCTCGACAAGGTGCAGCGCCAGGTCGACGATGCCGTCGCGCGGGGAGCGCGGCTGCTCCACGGTGGTCATCGTCTGGTGGACGAGGGCCTCGACCGCGGGTTCTTCTTCGCGCCCACCGTGCTTGCCGACGTCGACGAGTCGATGGTCATCTACCACGAGGAGACCTTCGGACCCGTCGCTGCAGTGATCGAGTTCGACACCGAGGACGAGGTGATCGCGAAGGCGAACGACACGGAGTACGGCCTCGCGTCGTACATCTACACCCACGACCTGAGCCGGGCGGTGCGCGTCTCGGAGGCGCTCCGATTCGGCATCGTCGGGGTCAACGACATCAATCCCACGGGCGCACAAGCGCCCTTCGGTGGCACGGGCGTGAGCGGGCTGGGGCGTGAGGGTGGTGCCGAGGGCATCGATGAGTACCTCGACGTCAAGCTCGTCGGCCTCCTGCTCTCATCAGAAAAGTAAGGAAGAGACTGTGGCTCACATCGTTCCCAAGTCGATAGTCGTCATCGGTGCAGGCCTCGCGGGGTTTCGCGTCTGCGAGCAGCTGCGCACCCAGGGCTACACCGGCACGATCACCCTGGTGGGCAAGGAGGACGCGCTCCCCTACGACCGCCCGCCGCTCTCGAAGCAGGTCCTGACCGGCGCCTGGGAGCCCGAGCGGGCCAGCCTCTGCGACGCCCAAGCGATCAAGGAGCTGGACGTCGACCTCAGGCTCGGCGTGTCCTGCGTAGGTCTCGGTGTCTGGACGGCCCACCTCAGTGACGGCGCGGAGCTGCGCACCGACGCCACGATCATCGCGACCGGATCCGTGCCGTGCACGATCCCCGGTCAGCCCGAGGGCGTCCTGACGCTCCGGACGCTCCAGGACTCCCTCGCGCTCAAGGACAGGCTGGTGCCCGGCTCCAGCCTGCTGATCGTGGGCGGCGGCTTCATCGCCGCCGAGGTGGCGACAGCGGCCCGTGCCGCCGGCGTGGACGTGACGGTCGTGGAGGCTGCCGCTCAGCCCTGCGTGCGCCAGCTCGGCGAGCGGGCCGGCGAGCTGGTCGGCCGGCTGTTCGAGGAAGCGGGTGTCGCCCTGCGCACGCGGACGCCGATCGCGGGCTTCGTCGACGCGACCACCGTCGAGGTGGCGGGAGGGGAGAGGATCACCTCCGACAACGTCCTGGTCTCGGTGGGGTCGACGCCCGACGTCGCTTGGTTGCAGGGGACCGAGCTGCCCATCGGTGAGGGCATCCTCGCGGGCGGGACCGGCCGGGTGCCCCCGTTGCCGATGGTCTGGGCGCTCGGGGACTCGACGTCGTGGTGGGACCAGCCGCGACGAGGCTACGCCCGCAACGAGCACTGGACGAGCGCGAGCGACCAGGCGCAGATGGTCGCGGCGGACATCCTGCTCAAGGACACACCCACCCTCGCGCCGCCGTACATCTGGTCCGACCAGTTCGGCATGAAGATCCAGGTGCTCGGTCGCCCGGACATCGCCGACGAGGTGGTGCAGCTCGAGGGGGACGGCCTCGAGGGTGGTCCGGTCAAGGGCGCCGTGCTCGGCTACCGCAGGGGTGGCCACCTCCTCGGCGTGGTCTCCTTCGGCGCTCCCGCGCGTTTCGCCGGCTACCGCGACCAGGTCGTCGCGGGGACCAAGGCGATCACCACCGTGGCCGTGGAGATCGACTGACCGCACTCGCGCCACACGGAAACGCCACGGGCCGCCCGATCCTCGGATCGGGCGGCCCGTGGCGTTGGAGGACCAGGACCTCAGCGGTCGGCGTCGATCATCTCCGCCGCGCGCCAGGCCATGGCCATCATCGGGGCGTTGAGGTTGCCCGCGACCATGCGCGGCAGGATCGAGACGTCCACGACGCGGAGCCTGTCGACCCCACGGACGCGACACTTCGCGTCGACCGGGTCCGTGTCCTCCGGGCCCATGACTACCGCGCCCGAGGCGTGGTAGCCCGCGCCTCCGAACATGCCCGCGTGGGCGAGGACGGCCTGGTCGCCCTGGATCAACGGCCCGGGAACAGTCTCGATCACGACCTCCTCGGCGATCGGCGACTGCTTGATGAGCTCGCGCATCTTGGCGAACATGCCGAGCGAGACCTCGCGGTCGTGGTCGGTGGCGAGGTAGTTGGCCCGGAGTTGTTGCGGCACGTCGGGGTTCGAGGACGTGATGTGGACAGAACCGAGGCTGTCCGGGCGCAGCGCGAAGCCGAGCATCTGGAAACCGGGTCGCCGCTCGATGCCGTAACCCGTGAGGCCGACGCCCATGGACATCGGCGTGACCAGCACCTGCGCGTCCGGGCGCTCGGCCTCGGCCGTCGCCTTGAAGAACCACAGCATCTCGTAGGCGGGCGTCGCGATCGGGCCCTTCCGGGTGAACAGGTACTTGAAGCCCTGCCAGTTCTGGTGCTTGTTGTCGTAGATCAGCTTGTTGTGCCCGAGGTCGCTCTTGATGCGGACCTGCATCGGGATGCAACGGTGCTCACGCAGACCGTTGCCGACGCCGGGGGAGTCGACGACGACGTCGACCCCGGCCTCCTTGAGCACCGTCGAGGGGCCGATGCCGGAGAGCTGCAGGAGCTTGGGCGAACCGAGGCTTCCCGCCGAGACGATCACCTCGCCGCGCCGGCTCGTGCGGAACTCGACGGGCGACCCGTCCGCCTTGCCCGTCACGCCGACGGCCGTGCCGTCCTCGATGAGGACCTTCGTGATCTCCACGCCGGTCCGGACCGTGAGGTTGGGGCGAGTCATCGCCGGCTTGAGGAAGGCCTTCGCGGCGCTCTGGCGCCGGCCCTTGCGGATGTTGCCGGGCGTGTAGCCGATCCGCTCGTCGTCGGAGGCGTTGACGTCCACGACGCGCTTGTGCCCCAGCTTGGTGGCCGAGTCCATGATCAGCGGCGACAGGTCGTCGTCGTAGGTGCGGACGCCGACCTTCAGCGGACCTCCGGCGCCACGAGTGTCGCTGGCGCCGAGCTCGTGGTCCTCGATGGTCTTGTAGACACGGAGCATCTCGTCCCAGCCCCAGCCGGGGTTGCCCTGCTCCACGATGCCGTCGAAGTCGGCCTGGAAGCCGCGGTTGTAGACCATCCCGTTGATGGCGCTCGAGCCGCCGAGACCGCGGCCGCGGAACCACGTCTCCTGGATGCCGAACGGTTCGATCGGCTCGGTCTGGTTGTAGATGGCGTAGTTCGGGTCGCCCGCGGTCTTCGAGAAGCCCTTGGGCACCTCTACCCAGAAGCTTTTGTTGTCACCGCCCAGCTCCAGCAGTAGGACGGTGGTTCGCTCGTCGGCGCTCAGCCTGTCGGCGAGCACGCAGCCGGCCGAGCCTGCTCCGACGATGATGTAGTCATACGACGCCACGATGGCTCCTCTGAGATGTCGGGCCCGGTGAGGGGTGTGGTCATGGTAGGCCCCAACGGGCCATTCAGGCTATATATCTGACTGTTTGTTGCTGTGACCTGCTGCGCCGCGCCGGAGCGCCGCTCATGCCTGGTCGGGGTCCCAGCGCTCCCGCAGGTGGGCGAGCTCGAGCTGGACCCGCCCGAAGCCGAGCGGGGGAGCGGACTCGACGGTGAACTTGGCGACCGGCTGACCGTGGGGGCCGTCGGCGATCTCGATGCCGACGATGACGCCCTTGTGATAGCTGGCGTCGAAGCTGAAGCGGGGTGCGTAGACCACGCCGTCGCCGACCTGCCACCCGCCGGCGGGGCCGTCCTGGTCCGCCTCGTTGTTCGTGCTCATCCAGTGCTCCTTCTGTGGTGCCCATGCCGTGACGCAGGCAGCGGCCCGGATGCGGCGTGCATCCGGGCCGCTGAACCCGGTGGTGCTTGGCTGCGGCGCCTAGATCTTGTCGCCGCAGATCGGCTCCTCGCTGACGGGGACGAACTCCTTGCCGGTGAGCTTCACGTAGTAGCTGCACTGCTGGTCGCCGGCCTCAGCGGAGCCGAAGTCACGCGGCAGCGGCAGCAGGCCCGAGCCATCCCAGGTGTTCGTCTCGCGCAGGGCGGCCATGATCTCCTCGCCGTTCGAGTCGCAGCCGGCCTCCTCGAGCCCGAAGATCAGCATGTCGGCGGCCAGGTAGCCCTGGTCCTCGGCGAAGCCGGCGATGCCGGAGTCGTTGCCGATGGTCTTGAGGGCCGCGCTGCGCTTCTCGGTCGCCTCGTTGTGCAACTCCATCGGAGCCGAGGAGGTGGAGAACGAGACGTCCTGGCCTGCTTGGACCGACGGCTCGGACTCGAGGAGCTGGGCGCTGTAGCCGATCGGGAGCTGGACGAGCTTCATCTCGTGCCCGGCCTGCTTGAGGCCGCCGATCACGCCGAACGCCGTCTCGGGGTTCAGGCTCGTGATGAGCGTGTCGACGCCCGCGTCGATCATGCCCTGGGTCACGGCCCCGACGTCGGTCGAGCCGTACGGGATCTTGAGGTTCTCGTAGGCGACTTCCAGGCCGGAGGCCTTGATGGAGCGGATCGTCGCCTCAGCCGAAGGTGCCGAGCTGGGGTTGTCGTAGGCGATGACGGCGGCCTTCGTGCCGCCGACCTTCTTCATGAGCTCGCCATAGGTCGTGTAGGTCACCTCGAAGTCGATCGGAGCGAAGTTCGCGAAGACGTTGTTGTCGGTGCTCATGTAGACCGGGGCGCCGTCGAAGCCGCCACCCAGGACCGGGATCTTCTTTGCTGCGGGGTCGGTGGTGAGGAACTGCGAGGCACCGTAGAACGCTGCGGTGCCCTGCAGGATGACGTCGACCTTGTCCTGCTGGACGAGCCGCTGCGCCATCCGCAGGGCGCCCTCGGGCGTGTTGGTGTCGTCGGCCTTGACCAGCTCGTAGCCGTCGAACCGGTCGGCGCACTCGCCGCCGTCCGCGACGTACTGCTTGATCCGGGCGTCCGCGGCGTCCGGAGTCACCTTGAAGGTCTCCGAGGACGGGCCGGTGAGGGAGGCGATGACGCCGACCTTCAGTGGGCCCGAATCGTTGCCTTCCGCCGTGCCGTCATCGCTTCCGCAGGCGGTCAGGGCAAGTGCCAGCGACGCGGTGACACAAGCTGCTGCTGTTCTAGTGCGCATGTGCTCTTCCTCAGGGTTCTTGTCGAAGCGTCGAACTGGACTTGGCTCGACCCGAGGCTGATAGTGCACCACTGGTGTGATTGGCGTCACGTGTTTAGAACCACAAAATTATGACGGAGTGTCAAGGTCACCCAGTTCGATGAAATTGTGGCGCCCGCCACATCAAAATGGGTCAACCCATTGACCTAGATGCACCGGATGCAGCACGCTGCGGCGATCAGGTGGCCGCACATCGACTGCTGCGCTTGCCGCCGAACTCGTTGTGATCGGGCATGCCGCCGGCACTGCCTGCACCGAAGTCAGATGGAGTTCACGTGCTCTCGTACATCTTTGCCGGCTTGGCGACTGGCTCGATCTACGCCATCGCAGCCAGCGCCCTGGTGATCACCTACGTAGCGTCCGGAGTGTTCAACCTGGCCTTCGCGGCTATGGCGTTCACCGTCGCGCGCTTCTACTACGAGCTGCACGTCGAGGCCGGATGGGGGATCCTTCCCTCCGCCCTGGTGTCGCTCGGGGTCTTCGCGCCGCTGTTGGGGACGCTCCTCTACGTCATCCTCTTCCGCTTCCTGCAGGGCCGGTCGACCATCGTGAAGCTGATGGCGACCCTCGGCCTGTCGGTCGCGCTGCCACCCCTCGTCGAGCTCGTCCTCGGGAAGCTCGCGGCGGTCACGGCCCCCGGCCTGGCGCCGGTGCCGCTCAAGGTCTTCAAGGTCTTCGGCGCCGTCGTGAACGCCGACCAGCTCGCGATGGTGCTGGGACTCGTCGTGGTCCTGGCGGTGGGTGTGGGCGTGCTCCGCTTCACCGACATCGGCCTGAAGGTCCGTGCACTGGTCGACTCGGGCGCGCTGACCAGCCTCAACGGCTCCAGCCCGACGCGGATCTCGATGGGGGTCTGGGCGGTCAGCACCACCCTCGCGGGCCTCACCGGCATCCTGATCGCGCCGACGTCAGGTCTCACCGCGGCCGGTATGACGCCGCTCATGGCGACCGCGTTCGCCGCCGTCGTCGCCGCTCGTCTCAAGAGCCTGCCGGTGGCGGTGGGCGTCGGCCTGCTCATCGGCCTCGCCGGCTCGGTGCCCCAGAAGTGGATCGACCCGAACGGCACGCTGGCGCAGTACCTGCTCCCGAGCGTTCCGTTCATCTTCATGCTGCTGGCGCTGCTCTACTTCGCGCTTCGAGGGCAGACCGGCGACCAGGCCGCCGGCGGCGCGCTCGACAAGGCGATCACCGTCGAGGGCGGTGACCCGAGCCTGGTCCCGAGCGCGGGGTTGAAGATCGGCCGCTACCCGATGCCGGTCGTGCTCTCTGTCGTGTTCATCGCCGTCGTCGCGATCCTGCCGCTGGTCTTCGACGTCTACTGGGCGGGCCTGACCGCGAGCGGCATCGTGCTGGCCATCGTCCTGCTCTCCTACACGCTGGTGACAGGTGAGGGCGGCATGCTCTGGCTGTGCCAGATCAGCTTCGCGGGCATCGGCGCGATCATGGTCGCGGAACTCTCGACCATGCACGGCTGGAACCCGCTCGTCGCGGCGATCCTCGGCCCGATCGCGATCGTGCCGATCGGCATCCTGATCGGTGTGCTCACGGTCCGCCTCGGTGAGCTCTACATCGCGCTGGTCACCCTGAGCGCCGGCATCCTCGCCCAGTCCCTCGTGGTCACCCAGGACCGTTGGTACAACTGGGGATCCGGGACGATGGTCAGCCGGCCCAGCTTCGCCGTGGACAACCAGGCCTTCACCTACCTCGCGCTCGGGGCGTTCTTGGTGCTGGCGTTCCTCATCATCAACCTGCGCCGCTCGACCGCCGGTCTGGCGCTCGGCGCCGTGCGCTGGAGCGAGAGCGGTGCGAAGACGATCGGGCTCTCGGTCGTGCAGTCGAAGGTGCTGGTGTCGGCGCTCGCGACGTACGTCGCGGCCCTCGGCGGCACGTTCATCGCGATGGACAAGCAGACCACCTTGCCCGACTTCTTCCAGCCGTTCACCGGTCTGGTCTGGCTGGCGGTCCTGATGACGCTGGGCTCGCGCTCGGTGATGGCGGCCCTCGCCACCGGCCTCATGTACTACATGGTCCCGGCGCTGTTCCAGCAGTACCTGCCGACGGAGGTCGGCGAGATCCCGATCATCCTCTTCGGCCTCGGTGCGGTCGCGTTGGCCTCCCACCCCGAGGGCGCCTTCGCCCAGGGGGCGGGAAACCTGGCGAAGCGGCGAGCGAAGAAGTCCGAGAAGAGCGTGCCCACGTCGGCGCCCGCCGTCCCGCCCGGGGCCGCACCGACCGTCCAGCCGGGTTCTGCGCCGGCCACCGTGGGTGAGCGCGCATGAGTGCGAAGGAGAACAGCGTGAGCAACCACCCGCGCATCGAGGCCAAGGGGGTGACCATGAAGTTCGGCGGCCTGGTCGCGCTGGCCGACGTCGACCTCGCGGTCCCCGCCGGTCAGATCGTCGGGCTGGTCGGCCCGAACGGCGCCGGCAAGAGCACGCTCTTCGGTGTGCTGTCCGGGCTGCTGAAGCCGACCGCCGGCACCGTCTTCATGGACGGTGAGGACGTCACCCACGCGACGCCGCAGTTGCGTGCACGCAGGGGCCTGGCCCGCACGTTCCAGCACCCGGAGCTCTTCGCGTCGCTCACGGTGCGTGAGCATCTCGCCCTCGGCTACCGGGCGCGGCACAGCAAGAGCCGCATCTTCACCGATCTCGTCACCGGGCGCGGCCTCTTC
The DNA here is from genome assembly GCF_009557055.1 of Nocardioides sp. dk884. Lineage (NCBI taxonomy): Bacteria > Bacillati > Actinomycetota > Actinomycetes > Propionibacteriales > Nocardioidaceae > Nocardioides > Nocardioides sp. dk884. Next base: position 219,051 of record NZ_CP045649.1, read on the forward strand.
CCCAAGGAGGACGCCGTCGAGAACGCGCGCGTCGACGCCCTTCTCGATGAGCTCAACCTGACCGAGATCCAGCACCGTCCCGTCATGGGGCTCCCGCTGGGCACGAGCCGGCTGGTGGAGATCGGTCGCGCCCTCGCGACCGATCCGAAGGTGATGCTGATGGACGAGCCCTCCTCCGGCCTCGACGTGGCCGAGACGGAGGACCTCGCCGCCACCATGCGCAGGGTCGTGGCGGAGCACGGCGTCTCGCTGCTTTTCGTCGAGCACGATGTGCCACTGGTCCTGGGCCTGTGCGACTTCGTCTACGTGGTCGACTTCGGGGTGAAGATCGCGGAGGGCGACCCCGACCAGATCCGCAGCGACCCCGCCGTCCGCGCGGCGTACCTCGGCGAGGAGAGCCCGGCGATCGAGGTCTACGAGAGCGAAGCCGATGCTTCGCTGGCATCGACGAGTGCAGGAGACCTGGCATGAGCACACCACTGTTGAAGGTCACCGACCTCAACGTCCACTACGGACCCGCCCTCTCGCTTTCGAACATCTCCTTCGAGCTCGGCTCCCGGCAGTCGATCGCCGTGCTCGGGTCGAACGGCGCGGGCAAGTCGACGCTGGCCCGCGTGCTCTCCGGGCTGGTGCAGGCGACGTCGGGCACCATCGAGCTGGAGGGTCACGACCTGACGCACAAGCAAGGTCACGTCTGGCGCCGCGCCGGGGTCGTCCACCTCCCCGAGGGCCGCGGCGTCTTCCGCGGGCTGACGGTCATGGACAACCTCCGGATGGCGCTGGCGGCGGAGAAGGGCATCGACAAGAACGCCGCCCTCGCGCACGCCTTCGAGATCTTCCCGGTGCTCGGCAACCGCCGTCGCCAGCTGGCCGGGACCCTGTCCGGCGGGGAGCAGCAGATGCTGTCGCTGGCCCGCGCGCTGATGATCGACCCCAAGGTCGTGATCGCCGACGAGATGTCACTCGGCCTGGCGCCACGACTCGTCGACGTCGTCTTCGACGGGCTCGAGCGAGCGCGGGACAAGGGTGTCGCCGTCATCATGATCGAGCAGTTCGCGTCCCGCGCGCTGGAGTTCGCCGACGACGCGCTGATCCTCCAGCGCGGTACGCTCGCGTGGTCGGGGCCGGCGTCCGAGGTCGGCGACGAGCTCACCCGCAGCTACCTCGGCGAGGGTGCGGTTGCCGTCTAATACGCTGCCCAGGTGAGCGAGCGCCCGCCTCGAAGCATCGATGTGGCCCGTCGCGCGGGAGTGTCCCGCGCGACGGTCAGCCATATCCTCAATGGTCAGGGCGGCCGTTTCTCCCCCGAGACGTTGCAGCGGGTCCGCCGGGCGGCCGAGGACCTGGGCTACGTGCCCTCCTCCGCGGGCCGGTCCTTGGTGAAGGGTCGCAGCGATCTCGTGATGATCGTCTTCCCGTTCATGACGATGACCGATCTGCAGGACATCGTCGACGTCTTGTCCGAAGGGCTGGCCGAGCACGGTTTCAACACCATCGTGCAGCTCTCGGGCCCGGTCGGTTCCGAGGCCCACCTCCGGTTGCGCCACGTTGCGGACTCGCTGCGGCCCGCCGGCATCATCGACCTCGGCGGCCTGACCCGGAAGGACCACGAGGAGTTCCGACGGCTGGGCCTGCCGGTCGTCGGCACCGCGGTGGACTCGCGCGGTGCGGGCAGCGACCTCGCCCTCGGGCGGGTGCAGGCCGAGCACCTCGTGGCCCGGGGCTTCCGGCAGGTGGCGTACGCCTCGCTCACCGACGAGCGCGGCCACCCCTTCGACCAGGGTCGCGCGGAGGCGACGCGTGCGGTGTGCGCGGAGAACGGGCTGCCCGAGCCCTACCTCTTCGGCGTCCCCCTCGACGCTGACGGTGCGACCAACGCGCTCGCGGCGATGCTGAAGAGCATCCCGGCCCCGGTCGGCATCGCCTGCTTCAACGACGACGTGGCGCTGGCGGTGCTGCACGCGACCCGCACCCTCGGGCTGGACGTGCCATGCACGATCGGGGTCCTCGGGATGGGGAAGGGACCGCTCGGCCAGCTCGCCGAGCCCAGGCTGTCGACCGTCTGGGGCGACATGCGGCCGATGCTCGTCGCTCTCCTCGACGCCCTGCTCATGGAGTTCGGCGGCGCGGACCGGATCACCGAGGTCGACTTCGCGAGCCTCCGTGTCGAGCAGGGCGAGACGACCTAGCGTCCGGTGAACCTCGGCCTGCGGCCGGCGCGGAACGCCTCGATGCCCTCGTGGATGTCCTCGGTCGTCAGTGTCACCGGTTGCGCGAGCGCCTCCCAGCGGATCGCCGCCTCGAGACCTGCGGCCGATGCGTCCAGCCCCGTCTTCGTGAGTCGCGCGGCGATCGGTCCTGCCGCGGCGATCCTGGTCGCCATCGCGATGGCGTGCTCGACCACGTCCGGGACGACCTCAGAGACCAGCCCCCACTCCTGTGCCTGCTCGGCACGGACCTCCCGCCCGGTGAAGAGCATCTCGCGGGCGCGCGTCTGACCAACCGCCTCGGGGAGCAGGAAGGTGGCGCCCATCCCGGCATGGGTGCCGAGGTGGATGAAGGGAGCACTGAAGACGGCCTGCGGGCTGGCGTACCGCACGTCGCAGGCAAGGGCGAGGCACAGGCCTGCGCCGATCGCCGCGCCGTTGACAGCGGCGATCACCGGGTAGGGGAGACGCCGCGGCCGTAGCCAGCTCTCGTAGAAGGGCAGCATCCGGCTACGGAGGCGGTCGATGGTGGTGTCGGGGCTCCCCTGGTCGAGCCACGAGAGATCGGCACCGGCGCAGAAGGAGCTACCGGCGCCGGTGACGACGAGGCAGCGGGTCTCCCCGCCCTCGTCCAGCTCGTCGAGGGTGCGGTTCCACGCGCTCGTCAGCTCGCCGTTCATCGCGTTGCGGATGCCCGCGCGGTTGAGCGTGAGCAGCCGGACGCCGTCGGCGGGCTCGGTCAGCTGGACGGCAGGATCGGGGTTGCTCACCATGTCGGGAGCATCTCCGGATCGGCGAACTCGCCGGTGACCGGAGGACCCTGGGCCAGCTGGCCAGGGGAGGCTTCGGTGTCCGGGACCAGACGGAGGCCCGGGACGAGGTCGTGCAGGTGGTCCAGCAGACTGCCCAGCACGTCCTGGCGCACCGTGTAGTAGTGGTTGCGCCCGCGCTTGCTGGCCTCGATCAGGCCCGCCTGAGTCAGGATGCGGATGTGGTAGGAGATCGTGGGGCGCGAGATCGGCAGCGACTCCTCGAGGACGGACCCGGCAAGCTCGGGCTGCGCCGCGATGGACTGCATGATGGACCACCGCACGGGATCCCCGAGCGCCTTGAAGGCATCCGGTGCGGTCGAGCGGTGCTCCACGGTGCCTACCTCGATCTTCTTGTTCGATACGTTGTGGGCTATCGAACTACACTGCACCCGGTGCGGCAATACCTGAGGGGATGAATCCCCCTCACGATCGTCCCGGCGCTCGGACCGGCCTGGGTCAGCCGACGACCCAGGTGTCATTGCCGTCCACGATGCTCTGCAGGTCGATCGCGCCCGTCGCGGCGGCCGATGCCTGCGCCTGGATCACGTGGCCGCGCACGACGTCGTCGTACACGGGCCGGTCCGCGGCGCGGAAGATCCCGGTGACGACGTGGGTCAGGTCGGTCGTCGTCAGCCTGGCGAGCAGGGTGGGAAGGTGGGGGTCCTTCACGTCGTGCACGACGATGTCGCCCGGGTCGACGTCCGCGACGGGGCGTACGCCGAGCCCGTAGCCGTCCCTGACGACCGCCCAGGTGCCTTGGCCGTCCTCGCCCGTCGGTCCGAAGACGATCGGCTCGCCGTCGGTGAGCTTGATCAGCCGCTGCGGCGCGCTGTCCGGCTTGCGCAGGACGTCGAAGCTCGCGTCGTTGAAGATCGGGCAGTCCTGGAGGATCTCGACGAGGGCGGTGCCGCGGTGTGCCGCGGCGGCGTTGAGCACGGCGGTGAGCCCGGCGCGGTCGGAGTCGAGAGCACGTGCGACGAACGTCGCCTCGGCGCCGAGCGCAAGGGCGATCGGGTCGAAGGGGTGGTCCGCGGAGCCCATAGGAGTGGACTTGGTGACCTTGCCGACCTCCGAGGTGGGCGAGTACTGGCCCTTCGTCAGGCCGTAGATGCGGTTGTTGAACAGCAGGATCTTGATGTTGACGTTGCGGCGCAGCGCGTGGATCAGGTGGTTGCCACCGATCGAGAGCGCGTCACCGTCACCGGTCACGACCCAGACGGACAGGTCGGGGCGTGCCGTCGCGAGACCGGTCGCGATCGCCGGCGCACGACCGTGGATGGAGTGCATGCCGTAGCTGTCGATGTAGTACGGGAATCGGCTGGAGCAGCCGATGCCCGAGATGAACACGGTGTTCTCTCGCGTGATGCCGAGCGTCGGCAGGAAGCTGCGGACCGCGGCCAGGATGGCGTAGTCACCGCACCCGGGGCACCACCGGACCTCGGCGTCGGACGTGAAGTCCTTGGCGGTCAGCTTGTCGCTCGCGCGCGGCACCCCGTCGAGTCCGCCGATGGTGGGGAGGCCCAGGTCAACCGTGGTCATGAGTCAGCTCCGGTCAGGTAGGTCAGCAGCACGTCCTGCAGCTCCTCCGCGGCGAAGGGCAGGCCGGCCACCTTGGTGTAGCTCTGGACATCGACGAGGTACTTCGCTCGCAGCAGCTGCGCGAGCTGGCCGAGGTTCATCTCGGGAAGGAGGACCGTCTGGTAGCGGGCCAGGACGTCGCCCAGGTTCGCCGGCAACGGATGGAGGTTGCGCAGGTGGACACGTGCGACGCGGTGGCCCAGGGTGCGGACGCGACGCACGCCCGCGAGGATCGGTCCGTACGTCGACCCCCACCCCACGACCAGCAGGTCGGCATCACCGGTCGGGTCATCGACCTCGGCATCGGGAACCACGATGCCGTCGATCTTGGCGGCACGAAGACGGACCATCGCCTCGTGGTTGCCCGGCTCGTAGTTGACGGTACCGGAGCCGTCGGCCTTCTCCAGACCGCCGATGCGGTGCTCGAGGCCGGGGGTGCCCGGGACAGCCCACGGGCGCGCCAGCGTCTCAGGGTCCCGGAGGTAGGGCCAGAACTCGCCGGACCCGTCCGGAGCGTTGGGCCGCGTCGCGAAGGCGGGATCGATCGGCTCGATCGCGCCGACGTCGGGGATGTGCCAGGGCTCGGAGCCGTTGGCGATTGCGCCGTCGGACAGCACGATCACGGGGGTGCGATAGGTGATCGCGATACGCGCGGCGTCGATGGCCGCCTCGAAGGCGTCCCCGGGGGAGTGCGGGGCGACGACCGGGACCGGCGACTCGCCGTTGCGGCCGTAGAGGGCCTGAAGCAGGTCGGCCTGCTCGGTCTTGGTCGGCAGCCCGGTCGAGGGGCCCCCACGCTGCACGTTCACGATGAGCAGCGGCAGCTCGAGCATCACCGCGAGGCCGATGGCCTCCCCCTTGAGCGCGATGCCGGGGCCGCTCGTCGTGGTCACCCCGAGGGCGCCGCCGAACGCCGCACCGAGAGCGGCGCCGATGCCGGCGATCTCGTCCTCCGCCTGCACGGTGGTGACGCCGAGGGCCTTGTGCTTGCTGAGCTCGTGCAGGATGTCCGACGCCGGCGTGATCGGGTAGCTACCCAGGAACAGCGGCAGACCGGACGCCTGGCCGGCGGCGAGCAGACCGTACGCCAGGGCTGTGTTGCCGGTGATCTGGCGATAGCGGCCGGCCTCCAGTGGAGCCGGTGCCACCTCGTAGGTGACGGCGAAGGCCTCGGTGGTCTCGCCGAAGGCGTGGCCAGCGCGGAAGGCGATGATGTTGGCCTCGGCGATGGCGGGCTTCTTCGCGAACTTCTCGCGCAGGAAGAGCTCGGTGCCCTCCTGCGGCCGGTTGTACATCCACGTCAGCAGACCCAGGGCGAACATGTTCTTCGCGCGTTCGGCCTCCTTCTTCGACAGGCCGGTCTCGGCGAGCGCCCCGAGCGTCAACGTCGCCATCGGGACGCTGTGCACCTGGTACTGCTCGAGCGAACCGTCCTCGAGCGGGTCGGCCGGGTAGCCGACCTTCGCGAGGTTGCGCTTGGTGAAGTCGTCGGAGTTGACGATGAGGACGCCGCCGGTCGCGAGGTCGTCGATGTTGGCCTTGAGTGCGGCGGGGTTCATTGCGACGAGCACATCGGGGCGGTCGCCCGGCGTGAGGATGTCGACGCTCGCGAAGTGGAGCTGGAAGGAGGAGACGCCCGGGATGGTGCCAGCAGGTGCGCGGATCTCGGCCGGGAAGTTCGGGAGCGTGGCGAGGTCGTTGCCGAACCGTGCCGTCTCCGTGGTGAACCGATCACCCGTCAGCTGCATCCCGTCACCGGAGTCCCCGGCGAAGCGGATGACCACCCGGTCCCGTCGGACGACCGTCGAGGGGCCGGGCGGATCGTCGACCAGCGTCGCCTGCTGGCACGACTCCTGATTCATAGCTTCTCCATCGAGTAGGCCACCGGAAGTGGGGGACGCAATAGTGCAATCCTCCATACTGTTCGACATATGCGCAACCGTCGGCAGACAATCGGGCGATCGCTGCACGGAGTGCCGAAAATGGCGCGAGAAAATTTCTAGTATCACGTGTCACCAATCCCTTGAGTTCGATGAAACCTGCGCTGTAACGTGCCGCCCCAGTGGCGCTGATCACACGGCGCTCTCGATGACACACGTTCAGGACGGAGGAGCAGTGACATCCACTGCACCCGCTACCACGCTCAAGGTCGGCTGGATCGGCCTCGGCAGCCAAGGCGGTCCGATGGCCCGGGTGCTGGCCGGTTCCGGCGTTCCGGTTCAGCTGTGGGCTCGCCGCCCCGAGTCGCTCACCGCGTACGACAACACTCCGGCCACCACGTCGAGTACCTCGCTCGGTCTCCTCATGGAGAACGACGTCGTCGTGCTCGTGGTGCGTGACGACGACGACGTGAAGGACGTCCTGTTCGGCGCCTGGCAGCCGCAGGTGATGGGCGGGTTCGGGGCCAAACCACCGATCGCGTCGATGAAGCCCGGCTCGGTGGTCGTCATCCACTCGACCGTCCACCCCGACACGATCCGCGAGATCGCCGCGGTCGCTCATGAACACGGCGTCGGCGTCGTCGACGCTCCCGTCAGCGGGGGCGGACACGCCGCGGAGGACAAGTCGCTGCTCGTGATGACCGCCGGCGACCCCGACGACGTCGCGAAGGTCAAGCCGATCTTCGAGCAGTACAGCAACCTCATCCCGTACCTGGGTCCGGTGGGGGCGGCGCAGAGCGCCAAGATCATCAACAACGTCCTGCTGACCGCGAACATGGGTGTCGCCGAGAGCGCCTTCGCGATCGCCAAGCAGGTCGGCGTCGACCCCGAGAGCCTGAAGCTGGTCCTCAGCAACGGCTCGGGTCGCAGCTTCGGCGTCACCATGGTCGGCGGTGACGACTGGGACCTGAAGCCGGCTGCCACCGTCGCGGGGCCGCTGCTGCAGAAGGACACCCGCCTCCTGGTCGCCCTCGCTGAAGCGGAGGGCATCGACACCGGCGCCGCCCTCAGCGCCGCGCAGTCCGCGCTGGCGCGCATGGGCCTCGACCTCTGAGCCTCCCGGCGACGTACGTCGCCCTCTCCCGCACCTCCACGAACACGCCATCCACCACACGACATCCGAAAGAATTGAGGAGCCATCATGGGCCTACCTGATGACGCACAGATCATCTCCGTCGATGACCACGTGATCGAGCACTCGCGTGTCTGGCTCGACCGCCTGCCGGCCAAGTACCAGGACGTCGCGCCGCGCATCGAGAAGCTTCCCGACGGCAACGACGCCTGGATCTTCGAGGGCGTGCCGCGCGGCAACTTCGCGCTGAACGCCGTCGCCGGCAAGCACCCGCGTGAGTTCGGAATGGACCCGCGCTCCTACGACGACATGCGCCAGGGCTGCCACGACATCAAGGACCGCCTCGCCGACATGGACATCGAGGGCATGCACGCCCAGATGTGCTTCCCGAACATGGGCGGGTTCGCCGGCTCCACGTTCTGGCAGTCGAAGGACAAGGAGCTGGCCGAGGAGTGCGTGAAGGCGTACAACGACTTCATCCTCGACGAGTGGTGTGCCTACGACCCCGGTCGCCAGATCCCGCTGGTGATGGTCCCCTTCTGGGACGTCGCCGCATCGGTGAAGGAGATCGAGCGCACCGCCGCGAAGGGCGCGAAGTCCGTGACCTTCCTCGAGGCCCCGCACAAGCTGGGGCTCCCGTCGTTCCACACCGACCACTGGGACCCGATCTTCAAGGCGGCCGAGGAGGCGCAGCTCCCGCTGGCGGCGCACTTCGGCTCGGGCGGCGTGCCGCTCGGCACCGCCCCCGACGGCGACATGTTCATCCAGATCGCCCTGTTCGGGATGAACTCGATCATGGCGACGGTCGACCTGCTGATGTCGCCGGTCTTCTACAAGTTCCCGAACCTGAAGTTCGTCATGGCCGAGGGCGGCACCGGCTGGATCCCGTACATCCTCGAGCGCACCGACTATTCGTGGGAGCGTCACCGCTACTGGTGCAACGTCAACGCCGAGCAGCGGCCCTCGGAGCTCTTCAAGGACCACATCTACGGGTGCTTCGTCTCCGACCAGGTCGGCATCGACCAGCGCCACAACATCGGCATCGAGCAGATCCTGTTCGAGAGCGACTACCCGCACTCCGACTGCAACTGGCCGCACACCCGCAAGATCCTGGCCGAGCAGCTGGTCGACGTGCCGGACGACGAGGCGCGGCTCATCGTCGAGGGCAACGCACGCAAGATCTTCAACTTCCCGCGCGTCTGAGCAACACCCGCAGAGGTCCCGCCCCGGCACCGCCCGGGGCGGGGCCTTTGTCGACCCGACCACGTCAAAGGAGACCCACGGATGGCACACATTGGCTTCCTCGGGGCCGGCCGCATGGGCCGCCCGATGATGCAACGACTGATCGCGGCCGGGCACACGGTGCGCGTGCACTACCGCTTCGACTGGGAGAAGGAGGACTTCACCGAGCAGGGCGCGGAGGTCACCACCGACATCGCTGACCTGCCCCGGGGGGCCGACGCCGTGGTGGTGAACCTGTTCAGCGACGACCAGGTGCGAGAGCTCGTGCTGGCGCCCGGCGGTCTGGTCGACTCCGTGGCTCCCGGCACGATCGTGATCCTGCACACCACGAGCAGCCCGCGGACCTCCGAGCTGATCGAAGCCAGGCTGGCGGAGGTCGGGGCCCTCTACGTCGACGCGGCGGTCAGTGGCGGCCCCCACGACATCGCGGCGGGTGAGATCACCCTGTTCGTCGGAGGTGGCGACGAGGCATGGGCGAAGGCCGAGCGCCTCCTCCAGGCCTACGGCAACCCGATCTTCCATCTCGGCCCGGTCGGCACCGGGATGAAGGTGAAGCTGCTCAACAACGCCGCCTTCGGCGCCCACGTCGGCGTCGTGTCGGTGCTCTCCGACCTCGCGCGGAAGCTCGACCTCGATGAGAAGACCCTCTACGAGGCGATGTCGCACGGCAGTGGCAACAGCGCGGTCATCGGCATGGTGAAGCGGGGCGGATCGGCCCAGGCGTTCTCGGAGTCCACGGCCGAGTTCGTCGACAAGGACGTGCACACGGCGCAGAGGCTGCTCGGTGACCTCGACGCCAGCCTAGAGCCGTTCGCCACCCTCTACCAGGCAGGGCGGGACATCCGCCGCCCCGACCCGGAAGCGACCACGGGTCAGCGCTGAGCAGCAGCCCCGGCCACGCGGGCCGCCGGCGAACACCCCATCAAAGGAGAGCAGCATGCGAGACGTCGTCGAGCGGCAGGCCGGCAAGGTCGCGTTCATCACCGGTGCTGCCCGCGGTATGGGTCGTGCCCACGCGGAACGGTTGGCCGCCGAGGGTGCCAACCTCATCCTCATCGACAGCTGCCAGTCCGCGCGGAGCACCGGCTACCCGGGAGGCACCGAGGAGGAGCTCGAGGAGACAGCGGAGCTGGCCCGCAAGTACGGCGCGGAGGTGCTCTCGCGGAAGGTCGACATCCGGGACTGGGACGGCATCGAGCAGGTCGTGGCGGATGGTGTCGCGGAGCTCGGCCGTCTCGACGTGGTCGTCGCCAACGCCGGCATCTGCTTCGGCGACTGGTCGTGGAAGATCGGCCGCGAGGACTGGCAGGAGATGATCGACACCAACCTCACCGGCACCTTCGCGACGGTGAAGCCGTGCGTGCCGATCATGATCGACCAGGGCACCGGCGGCTCGATCATCATCACCAGCTCGGTCGCCGGGCTTCGCGGCCAGCCGTTCCTCGGTGCCTACGTGGCGAGCAAGCACGGCGTCACCGGCCTGGCGAAGACGATGGCGGTCGAGCTCGCCCAGTACAACATCCGGGTCAACACCGTGCATCCTCACGGGGTGGAGACCGGCATGGCCCCGCCGGTCCTGCACGATCTCATCGTCGAGAACGCCGCCACCCTGGGGCCGATATTCATGGGCTCGCTGCCGGATCCGGTCAGCCAGCCGGAGGACATCGCCGGCGCGGTGGCCTTCCTCGCCTCGGACGAGGCGCGGCACATCACCGGCACCCAGCTCCAGGTCGACCTGGGCACGCTCATCCGGTGAGAATGACCGGGTGACATCGGTTCGCATCAACGACCTGAGCCGTCTCGCCACCGCGGCGGGGCGGCTCGGTCTCGTCGAGGAGTCCGGCGTCCTCGGCGGCCCGGGTCTGCTCGTCGTCGAGCCGCTGTCGTGGGACATCGACCTCGAGGCGGCGGCGGCGTACGTCCGCGACATCCCGGCGGTGACGCTGCTGGCTGCCGCGGCGTGGCCGGACAAGGCGCAGGCGCTGGTCGACGCCTTCGACCTCGTGACGCTCGACCGGGCCGAGATCGGCGCGGTCGAGCGCGCGGTCGGCCTGGCGCCGCTGGGTGCCTATGCCCTCGTGACGCTGACCCGCCGGTCAGCGGGGATGTCCGCGGCGGACGGCATCTGGGCGGAGTCGGCGGTGTTCTCCGCACTGATGGGCAGCCGGCGCTACCAGGAGTGGCTGGCGACGAAGCCCGCGTCCAAGGAGAGGACCGAGCCCGCGGAGGCGGTGCTGGTGGAGGAGGCCGAGGGCGTCCTGCGTCTGACGTTGAACCGCCCGGCGGCGCGCAACGCGGTGGACCTCCGGCTGCGCGACTGCCTGGTCGCGGCGCTCGAGACGGCGGAGCTGCGGCCCGAGGTGGGCATCGAGCTCAGGGGCGCCGGGGTGTGCTTCAGCGCAGGCGGTGACCTGACCGAGTTCGGGGACGCCGACGACCCGGCCACCGCGCACGCCGTACGCGGGACGCGCCATCCGGCGCTCGCCCTGGCCCGGGTCGCGGATCGTGTGACCGCCTATGCGCACGGACCGAGCGTGGGGGCCGGCGTCGAGCTGCTCGCGTTCGCCCGGCACGTCGTCGCGGCGCCCGGCGCGACCTTCCGTCTGCCCGAGGTCGCGATGGGGCTGGTGCCCGGGGCCGGCGGCACCTGGTCGGTCGTGCAGCGCATGGGCCGGCAGCGCGCGAACTGGTTCATGCTCACCGGCGCCACGATCGACGCCGACACCGCCCATGCCTGGGGCCTGGTGGACGCCCTGGCATGAGGCGGTCCGGCTAGTCGACCTGCATGCCGAGGAACTTGGTGAACTGCGCCGGGCCGTCGGGGAGCACGTCGACGTAGCCGCCTGCCCCGATGTCGTTCCAGCGTGCGCGGACGTCCTCCGGCTGCGCATCCACGCCGAGGAAGACGCCGCGGCTCTCCGGGATCTCGCTGACCGAGAAGCAGCCGCCGCCGGCGTTCAGGATGGTGCCGTTCGGCGCGTCCTCGCCGACGAGGAAGAGGACTCCGGAGGCGACTGCCTCGGGAGGGAGGCGGTCCGCGTCGGACTCCTCGCCGATGATCGTCCCGAGAGTCATCCGCGACCGTGCGACCGGGACGATGGTGTTCGTCCGGATGTTCTTCGACTCGCCCTCGATGGCGAGCACCTTCATCAGGCCGAGCACCCCGGCCTTCGCCGTGGCGTAGCCGGCCTGGCCGAAGTTGCCGTAGGTGCCGTTCTGCGAGGAGGTGAACAGGATCCGGCCGTACCCCTGCTCCCGCATGTGCGGCCAGACCGCGTGGGTGCACCGGATCGATCCGGTGAGGTGCACGTCGAGGACCGTCAGCAGGTCGTCCAGCGCCACCTTGTGGAAGGAGCGGTCCCGCAGGATCCCGGCGTTGTTGATGAGGATGTCGATGCGCCCGAAGTGCTCGATGGTCTCCTCGACCATCGCCTGCACGCCAACTGGATCGGTGACGCTGGCGTAGTTGGCGATCGCCTCCCCGCCCGCAGCAAGGATCTCCGCCACGACCTTGCCGGCGGCGTCCTCCTGGTCCTCCGTGCCGTCGACCGTCGACCCGAGGTCGTTGACGACGACGCGGACGCCGCGCTCGGCGAGGGCCAGTGCGTAGCTGCGCCCCAGTCCGCGGCCTGCGCCGGTGATGATCGCGACGCGCTCGGCGCCGGCGTTCTCGCCTGGCCTCATGGTGGTTCCTCTCCGCAAGCCCGCGTGGTCCGCGGTGGCTGTCTGATGGCGCCTGAGGCTGTCGGCCGACGCGCTCACATCGACGCCCCGTGCGGCGCGCGATGGCGCAAGAATAGTGTGATGAGTAAGACGATTGCAAACTTGTCATGCGCAAGGCGGGAGATCTCGGCGTCGCTTCCATGATCGTCGATCGATGCCGAGCGGAGAGTCGGTCGGCGACGTGCCCTCGCCGCGGTTCCGGCCCCGTGGTCCGTGTCAGGGGACGAGCAGCGTCGGTTGGCCGAGCCCGCCGAGGGCTGATCGGAAAGCGTGTCCGCGCTGCATGCCGGCGACGATCCGGTGCGCCGGCGAACCCATGAGGTGTCGGACCAGCTCGCGTCGCGATGTCACGACGAGCGTCGGGCCGAAGCCGTGGGCCCGCAGGGCGGCGTCGTACTCGTCGCGCAGGTCCCGCTTCGCCGCGGCCAGCCCGCCCGCTGTCTCCAGGTAGAAGGGGCAGATCGTGGCGAAGACGACCCAGGGGGGCAGGTCGAGCAGGATGGCCCGCAGGTCACGTCCCTCGCGCCCCGCCTCGGCCACCGCGCTCAGCAGCGCGCGCCAGCTCTCGGGCGCCTCGTCGAGGAGGACGGTGACGGTGCGACTCCCGAAGTCCTCGGGGGTGAGGCCGGACGTGGGGCTGGACATCGAACCTCGTCGTGTTCGCATCGGCTCGGGCTCCTCGCTCGATCGTCTGGCGTGATGCCGGTTACAGTAGCGCCGTTCCGGCGCGCTGCGAGGTGGGTCGGCACGTCCGTCGGGGACGGGTCTCAGCGGAGGATCTCGTCGGTGACCGCCTGCTCGAAGGCCGAGCGCAGGCGTGGCACGTTGCGCGTGAAGATCGCGGCCAGGTCCTCGTTCTCGTCGGAGTCCAGCCAGCGGTTGATCACCTCCTGGGAGATGGCGAGGAGGCCTGCGGCCACCACCTCCGGCAGAAGGTCGGACTCCGGGAGGTCGAGATGCCGGCGCAGGTGCTCGGCGATCGTCGCCTGCCAGCGTCGCTGGAACCGGAGCGCGCCGCCCATCAGCTCGGGGTTGCGATCGATGGTGGCCATGCGGGAGCGGGCCGATGCGCGATCGTTCGACGTCCAGGTCGGCCGGGAGGTCGCGACGTCGATGACCTCCTGCAGCGGGTCGCTCGTGCGCGGGTGCTCGGCCAGCTGCTGGGTGACCGCCCGCAGCTCGACGTCCTCGACGTACCAGAAGGCGTCGGCCTTGCTGGCGAAATAGGCGAAGAACGTCCGCCGCGCGATGCCCGCGCGGTCGGCGATGTCGCCCACCGCCGTGCGGGAGTAGCCACGCTCCTCGAAGAGCGCCTCGGCGTGGGCGGCGATCCGGGCGTGCGTCGTGGCCGACGGCCTACCTGCGCGGGCGGATGTCATGCGGCTGAGCGTCTCATGGAAGTAGGCGCCGGTGCCCGGTCAATGCGTCGACCGGAGCCGGGTGCCGGGGATCAGCAGCGCGAGCACGACGGCGAGCGCCGCGATCGGCGTCATGAAGAGGAAGAGATCGCCGATGGTGTCGCCGACGACCTGCTGGTAGGTCGCGCGCAGGGCGTCCGGGAGCGTCGCCGGGTCGGGGAGCGAGTGGCCGATCTCGGGTGTCTCGCTGGCGACCCGGCTGCCCAAGTAGGTGCCGAGGATCGCGATCGAGACGGTGCCGCCCAGCGATTGGGCGAAGGTCACCAGTGAGCTCGCGGAGCCCACCTCGTCGGGATCGACGATCGTCTGGACGGCCACCATGAGATTCGCCGTGCTCGCGCCGAGACCGATGCCGAGGACGGCGCTCGACAGCGCGACGAAGGGGACAGGAGTGGCGTGGTCGACCGAACCGATCATCGCCACCCCGAGCGCCACGACGGCGCAGCCGAAGAGGCACATCGGCTTCCACCGCGCGGTCGCGGAGACGATCCGACCGTTGATGACGCCGGTCGCCGCGAGGGCAGCGACCATCGGAGCGGTGAGCAGCCCGGCGTCCATCGGGTCGAGCCCGCGGCTGTACTGGTAGTACTCGCCGAGGTAGACGGTCGCGGCCAGCATGGCCATGCCCACCAGTGCGGCGGTCGCCGTCGCGAGGGCGACGGTGCGTCCCCGGAACAGCCCGAAACGGATGATCGGCTCGGTCGCGACCTTCAACTCGACGAACACCACGGCCGCGATCACGGCGGCGGCGGCCAGTGCCAGGGCCACGGTCGTCGATGATGCCCACGGGAAACGAGAACCACCCAGGGAGAGCAGGGCCAGCAGCAGGCTGATGCCCGCGACGACGAGCAGGCCACCGAGCAGGTCGACCTTGACCGGTCGGCTCTGGTGGGGGATCCGTAGGGTGCGCGACATCAGCGCCATCGAGGCGGCGGCGAAGGGCAGCCCGATGAGGAAACAACCGCGCCAGCCGAGCGGGGAGTCCGCGATGATGCCGCCGACGACGGGCCCCGCGATCGTGCCGGTCGCCCAGCACATGTTCTGGTAGCCGGTGAACCGGCCGCGCTCGCGCGGTGGGACGAGACGCGCGATCACGGCGGCTGACAGCGCCACCAGTCCGCCGATGCCGACGCCCTGGATGGCTCGGGCGGTGATCATCGTGGGGATGTCCTGGGCCAGCATGCCGATGAGGTTGCCGACGACGTAGACGAGCAGCGCCGCGCGGATGAGGTGTTCGATGTTGAGCTGGTCGGCGAGCTTGCCCCACAGCGGCGTCGTCGCGGTGATGGTCAGCATGTTGGCCACTACCACCCAGGTGTACGCCGTCTGGCTCCCGCCCAGGTCGGGGACGATGCGGGGCAGGGCATTGATGACCACGGTGCCCGAGATCAGGGCCACGAACATCGCGAGCATCACCCCGGAGACGGCGACGAGCAGCTCGCGGTGGGTGGGGGAGGGCGTCGGGGCCGTCTGCCCGCCCGGGTCGAGCCGCTCGTCGGGCGCCGTGACCGCCTCCGGGACCTGCTCGTGCTGCATGGGCTCACCTGCGGTGTCGGGTCCGCATCGTCAATCGCAGACTAATTATATGACTGATCCAGTTATATACCCTTGATGCCGGTACAGTCCTCGCTCATGACGTACGTGATCGCCCAACCTTGTGTCGACCTCCGCGACCGCGCATGCGTGGACGAGTGTCCGGTCGACTGCATCTACGAGGGGCCGCGGATGGCCTACATCCAGCCCGAGGAGTGCGTCGACTGCGGCGCCTGCGAGCCGGTTTGTCCGGTGGAGGCCATCTTCTTCCAGGACGACCTTCCGGAGAGGTGGGCCGACTACACCGCGATCAACGCCTCCTTCTTCGCCGAGCTCGGGGCGCCCGGTGGGGCGAGCTCCCTCGGTCCTCAGTCGCACGACGCCCCTGCCCTCGCAGACGTTCCGCTGTCGGTGCAGTAGCGCGCGGCCGGTCCGGGGCGGCGCCGCGAGGGGTCAGCGATTCCTGCACCGTGTGATGCATGCAAGAAGCTCGACGCGTTCCGGGCCGGAAGCGTTGACGGGTTGATGAATGAGTGACTAGCGTCACAGCGACCGCCGCTGCACCAGGGCCACGCGCCGTGCGCGGAACGCGCGCATCGAGCGGTCCGCTCCTGCCCGAGCAGGCCGTCGGCCTCTTCGACTGACATGGCGACGAACGAACGGAGCTAACAGATGGCGATCAACGAGACCGAGCCCAGTGCCTGTCCGGTGAGCGGGGCGGGTGGTGCGGAGGAGCAGAAGGAACGCCTCCGCATCACCATGAACCGGCACGCCTCGACGTACCGGACTGACTTCGAGAAGAACACCGACGAGCTGCACGCCAGGTGCCCGATCGCGTGGAACGACACCCACGACGGCTACTGGTACGTCAGTGGGAACCAGGAGCTGATGGACACGGCGCGTCGCGCCGACGTGCTGTCCAACGACGCCGACATCCATCAGCAGCGCCGGGGCTACAAGGGCATCAACATCCCGGGTCCGCCGCCGGAGGGGCGCACCACGATCGGCGGCTTCTTGGAGATGGATCCCCCGGAGCAGCGGCACTACCGCCAGGCGCTGAACCCGTACCTGTCTCCCGCAGCCGTCCAGCGCTGGCAGCCGGTCCTCGATGAGCTGACCCGTGCCTGCGTCGACGAGAAGATCGAGTCCGGGCAGATCGATTTCGTCGACGACCTGGCCAACATCGTGCCGGCCGTGTTCACGATGGCGATCCTGGGCTTCCCGCTCAAGGACTGGGTGGTCTACTGCGAGCCTGCCCATGCCAGCGTCTACACCTCGCCCGATGACCCGGACCACGCCCGCGTCATGGACATGGCGATGAAGATGGGGGTCCGTGCGTTCGAGAGCATCGCGGAGATCAAGCAGACCCGGAAGCCGGGGCTCGCCGACGCGCTCATCCGTGCCGACATCAACGGCCACCAGCCCGACGACATGGACCTCATCGGTGCGGTCATGCTGCTCATCGGTGGCGGCTTCGACACCACCACTGCCCTCACGGCCCACTCGCTGGAGTGGCTGTCGCAGCATCCCGAGGAGCGCGACCGCCTCAGTCGCGAGCGCGAGACCCTGCTCGACAGCGCCACCGAGGAGTTCCTGCGGTTCTACACGCCAGCGCAGGGCGACGGACGCACGATCTCCCAGGACGTCGAGATCCACGGCGTGCAGCTGCGCGAGGGTGAGCGGCTCTGGCTCTCCTGGGCGATGGCCAACCGCGACGAGAAGGTGTTCGACGAGCCGCACCGCGTCCGCCTGGACCGCTCGGGCAACCGCCACGCGAGCTTCGGCCTCGGCATCCACCGGTGCATCGGCTCCAACGTCGCGCGCGCGGCGTTCAAGACGATGGTGCGCCATGTGCTCGACCGGATGCCGGACTTCGTGTGCGACCCGGCTGGGGCTGTCCACTACGACACCACCGGCGTCATCAACGGCATGAAGCATCTGCCTGCGACCTTCACCCCGGGCAAGCGCCTCGGCCCCGGTCTCGAGGAGACCATCGCCGCGGTGCAGGTGGCCTGCGACGAGCAAGGGCTCGCGGAGCCAGTCACCCGGCGCAAGGATGGCGCAGAGCTCGACCTCTGACCGGGCCCGTCAACGTCCGTCCCCATCACCCCGTCACCCCGTCACCCCGTCACCCCGTCACCCCGTCACCCCCGTCACAAGGAGGCACGCCTCGTGGAGGCAGTCGATCTCACTCTGCTCGTCGTCCGGATCGCCCTCGGGGCGATCATGATCGCCCACGGCCTGAACCACTGGCTCGGCGGCGGCAAGATCGCCGGCACGGCGGGGTGGTTCGAGAGCCTCGGCCTGCGCCACGGCGTGCTCCAGGCCTGGGCGAGCGTCGTGACCGAGATAGGTGCCGGCGTGCTGCTGATCCTCGGCGCGCTCACCTCGCTGGCGGCGGCCGCGGTCGTCAGCGTGATGCTGGTCGCCGGCCTGCTCCACCACTGGCGCAACGGCTTCTTCATCTTCAAGGAGGGCTACGAGTACGTCCTGCTGGTCGGCGTGGTCGCCGTGCTGCTGGGCGCGGTCGGGCCGGGGGAGATCTCGGTCGACCATGCCGCCGGGATCGAGGTCGTCGAGTGGCAGGGGATCGCGGTCTCCCTCGGCGTCGGCGTGGTCGCGACCTTGCTGCTGCTGGCCGCGACCTGGCGCCCGGTGCGGGCCACCGAACCGGTCCCCGACAGCGTGGCCAGCTGACACGTCAGGCCGGCCGTCGTCTGGGCGACGGCCGGCCCTCGTGACGGTGTGCTCCAGGCTCAGTAGCCGTCGGTGGCTTCGACCATCGTCTTGCCGGCGTGGTGCTCGCCGACGGAGTCGACGACCTGGAGCATCTGCTTGGTCCAGAACTCCGAGGCCGCGGCGCCGTCGCCCTTCTCGGCCAGGGAGAGCGCCTTGCCGAGGACCTTGCGCGCGGTGGACGCGGCGCTGTCGGTGCTGTCAGTGATGGCGTCGGCGAGCTCACGGCCGACCACCTCGGTGAGGGCGCCGTACAGCAGCTCGAGCGGGCGGTTGCCGGCGCGGGCGAAGAGCGCGGTGAAGAAGCTGACGTAGGCCTCCGCCAGGTGCTCGGCATCGAAGCGCTCCTCGAGGATGGTGCGCAGCTCAGCAGCGGCCTCAGCGCGGTTCGGCGCCTGGGCGAGCAGGCGGAAGCCGAGCGGCTCGAAGTAGGCGCGGGCGACGAAGACCTCCTTCAGCTCGACCTGGTCGAACTGCATGATCACCCCGAGGTAGCGGGCGGCGACCCCGATGTCGGGCCGGATCGCCCGGGCGCCGCCGCGGGAGCCGCGGCGGACCTCGATCAGCCGCTCGGACTCGAGGATGCGGAAGGCCTCGCGCAGCGAGGGCCGCGAGATGCCGAAGCGCTCCATGAGGGCGCTCTCGCTGGGCAGGGGCTCGCCTTCGGCGATCTCGCCCCGGACGATCTGCGTGCGCAAGGTGTGGGCGACGACCTCTGCGGTCTTGGGTACTCGCACCCGGTCCGTGCTGACCGACACCATGGGCTTCCTCTCATTGAGCGACGCCTGGGCGCCCCCGCGTTCCATTGTTGCGAACAATCTATACTGATTGGCTGATTGTCCTCTATTTGCCCCAGACCTCCGCGCTGAATTCCTGCACTGGGTAATGAAAGGACACTACGTCCCGATCGCGGCGATCCGCCCCCCCGTCGCGACGAGTCGCACCAGGTCGGCAGCGGGTCGTTCGCTGGCGAATTGCAGCGGAATCCGGAGCAGGCAGACATCGCCCGCTACGCCGAGGCTCAGCCGGCGCGGCCTGTGCCCGGGGTCCGCAGGAGGGGAGAGGTACCCCGCGAGGGCGGTGAGTGTCGGCACGGCCTCCTCCGGTGAGACGGGCCTGCCTGTCGTGGTCCGGCGAGCGGCGGCGGCGCGGATCACCCGCCACGGGTCAGGGTCGCCGAAGGGCGCGTCGCTGGCCGGGCACACCGGGATCCCGGCCTCGAGCAGCGAGGCGTACGGGTAGAGGAACGGCTGCTCGCCGGGCTCGACATCGACGAGGTACTGGTCCCCGCGCGCTTCCACGAAGCCGGGGTTGGTCACCACCCGCAGGCCGAGGCGGGCGAGGTCGGGACGCAACCCGGGTACGACGACGCCGCCGTGCTCGAGGCGGTCGCCCGCCATGGTGCCGACCTGCTCGAGCGCCGCGAGGACCAGGGCGAGAGCATCCGTCGAGACCGAGTGCACGGCGACCGGACGCCGGTTGCGGTGGCGGGCCTCGATCCAGGCGGCGACCGTCTCCACGAGCGGCAGGTCGTGGTCGCGCAGCAGCAGCTTCGCCGGCCCGGACGCCACACCTGTGGTCCCGTCCGGCGCCGACCACCTGTCCGGTGCGCCGAGCAGGGTGAGGCGCTGCGGCAGCGCGCCGCTCCGCCGGGCGCCGGTCAGCAGTTCGAGCGCGGAGCGGTCGAGCTCGGGGGTCGCATCGGTGACGCCGGTGATGCCGAGCCGGAGCAGCCGGTCGCCGACCGCGGCGAGGTCGGGCTCGGTCGCGGGGAGCGCGGCGCGCAGGCGGACGTCGTAGCGCCAGAGACGACCCGTGGGCCGGCCGGCGTCGTCGCGCTCGACGTCGGCGGAGTCGTCGAGCGCCTCGGCGACCTGCGCGAGGGCTGCGGAGTTGAGGACCCAGAGCGCGCCGCTGCGGTGCTGGACACGGACCGGGCGGTCGGGGAGGAGGCGGTCGAGGACATCTCGGTCGAGGTGGCCGGCGATGGACTCGTGATAGCCGCGGGCCCGGACCCACCCATCCTCGGCGGTGCGCAGCAGGGCGCCGAGCTCCTCGGCGTCGGCGGCGACGCCGCAGTCGACCGACGGTGCCGCCATCGCCAGCAGGTGGAGGTGGTGGTCGTGCAGCCCGGGGAGCAGTGCGCCACCCGCGCCGTCGACCACCAGCTCGTCCGTCGTGGAGGACGACGCGACGTACTCGCCGTCGAGCAGCACGACCTCGGGATCCACGATCGCCACGTCGCAGCGCCGGCCACCGACCTCGACGTCGCGCAGGTGCAGCCTCAACGCCACCACCGTGGGTTGTCGGCCCCCGGTTGCGCGGCTGTGCCGGACGGGCGACGGGCCCGCGGCGGTTCGACCGGGTGCAGGCCGCTCGCCGTCTCGACCCACCACTCCCCGTCGCGCCGGATGACCGTCGCCTCGTGCGCGGGACGGGCGGCAGCCTCCTCGGCGACGTGCAGCATCGAGACGTCGACCAGTCGCGCCGTGCGTGGGAGCAGGGCCTCGGCGGCCGCGGCCGCGGCCGCGAGACCGGCGAGCGGATCGGCCAGCGCGTCTCCGACCGGCAGCAGCCCGGTCCCGTCCGGCACCGCGAGACCTGCCGCAAGCGCGACGTCGTCGCCGAAGCCGATCGTGTCCGAGGCGCGGCCGCGAGCGGTGATCGAGACCCAGGTGGTGCCGGCGGCGACGTGGTCCTCGGCGAGGATTCCGAGACTCTGCAGCGCGCGGGGCCGCGAGGCCTCGAGCACGAGGTCGGCCCGACCGATCAGCTCACGCAGGCGGTGTACGTCGCTGGGGTCGGCGAAGTCGAGGGTCACCGACTCGTGCGCGGCATGGAGGAGGTCGTAGAAGCCGGCCGGTCCGAAGCGCGCCCCGTCGAGGCGCCCGGTGCTCTCCACCTTGACCACACGACACCCGGCGAGCCCGAGCAGGTGTGCGCACAGCGGGCCGGCCCACAGCGAGGTGAGGTCGACGACGAGCGGACGCTCCCGGGGCTGCCGGGTGGCACCCTCGGTGAGCACCACGCCCGGGCGGCGGGAGGGTGCCGGCGGCCATGCCGCAGCGGCAAGCCCGAGCAGGTGGGCGCGGGCCACGGCGTCGCCGGTCGGGTGGTCCGCGGCCCAGTCCGCCACCGCCTGCCACGGGTCGGCGTCGACGACCGCCTCGATCAGGGCGGGGACCATCTCGATGTCGTCGGGGCGGGGGAGCGACAGCCCCAGCCAACCGTCGGTGGTCGGCATCGTGCGGAAGGCGCCCCCGCACGACCGCGGCCCCTGGCGGGTGAGTCCCGCGATCGCGGCACGCTCACCGAGGACGCCGGTGTCGAGACCGTGCGCCGCGAGGTCGAAGGCCCCGCGCCGTGCGGCTGCCGCGGCTGCGAAGGCGGCCAGCCGGCGCGCGGCGTAAGAGGCCGGAGCGCCGGGCGCCACCAGTGGTGGCCCGTCCGGCCGGCCGCTGAGGGCCATCGCTCCGGAGCGGGCCCAGCAAGCGACCGGGTCGTCGTACACGCGGGGGATCCTATGCTGCCGCGAGCGGGGGCCGCCGGCACTCGGTGGGCTCGGAACGACTCGAGTTCATCCGCTCGGGGGACCCGGGGGGGCGTCCCGCCAGGTCAGGAGAACAGGCCGCGCACGTCGTCGGCGTCGATGCCGAGGCCCTGGGCCCCTTCGCCGCTGAACACCGAGGCGAAGAGGTCGGCCTTGCGCTGCTTCAGCGCGACCACCTTCTCCTCGATCGTGCGCGCGGAGACCAGCCGGTAGACCATCACCGGCCGGTCCTGGCCGATCCGGTGCGCCCGGTCGACGGCCTGGTTCTCCGCCGCCGGGTTCCACCACGGATCGAGGACGAAGACGTAGTCGGCCTCGGTGAGGGTCAGGCCCACCCCGCCGGCCTTGAGGCTGATCAGGAACGCGTCCCCGTCACCGGACTTGAACGCCTCGATCTCGGCAGCGCGCTGGCGGGTGGCGCCGTCGAGGTAGCGCACGGTCAACCCCTCCGCCTCCAGCCGCGTGCGGGCCCGCTTGAGGAAGCTGGTGAACTGGCTGAAGACCAGGGCGCGGTGTCCCTCCGCAGCCAGCTCGACCAGGTGCTCGGCCAGGACGTCCAGCTTCGCCGAGCCCAACGTCTCGTGGGCCTCGTCCACGAGGGCAGGATCGAGGCTCAGCTGGCGCAGCCGGGTCAGGGCACTGAAGATCGCCACCCGGTTGGAGTCGAAGTCGTCGACCAGACCGAGGATCGACTGCCGCTCGCGCTGGAGCCAGGTGTCGTACAGCCGCTGGTGCGCCGCCCCCAGGCTCACCTCCACCACCTGCTCCTGCTTGGCCGGCAGGTCCGAGGCGACCAGGTCCTTGGTCCGGCGCAGGACGAAGGGCCGGATCCGCGCCCGGAACCGCGCCAGAGCCGCGGGGTCGCCGTGCTTCTCGACGGGCCTGGCGACCTGCTCGAGGAACTTCGTCGGCCAGGGGTAGAGGCCTGGCGCCGCCACCGACAGCAGCGACCACAGCTCCATCAGCCGGTTCTCGAACGGAGTACCGGTCACCACCAGCCGGAAGGGCGTCTCGAGGCGGCGGACCGCTTGGTAGGTCTTGCTCCGGTGGTTCTTGATCGCCTGGGCCTCGTCGAGCACCAGCCCGCCCCACTCCAGGGCGGAGTACGCGTCGGCCTCGAGGCGGAACAGCGTGTAGGAGGTGACGACCACGTCGGCGCCGGCCGCGACCTCCTCGAGGGACTCCGTACGCCGCGCGGCCGAGGCGTCCACGACCCGCACGGTCAGACCCGGGGTGTGCCGCGCCGCCTCCGAGGCCCACGCCGTCATCACGCTGGTCGGGGCGATGACCAGGAACGGCGCGGCGCCGTGGGCGCGGGCGTGGCTGATCATCGCCAAGGTCTGCAGGGTCTTGCCCAGCCCCATGTCGTCGGCGAGGATCCCGCCGAGCCCCAGCTGCCACAGCTGGACCAGCCAGCGGATCCCGTCGTGCTGGTAGGGCCGCGGCGTGCTCACCAGCCCCGCCACCTCGACCTCGGGCAGCGTCTCGTGGCCGATCAGCGCCTGCGCCGCCTCCACCCAGCGGGCCGCCTGGGCGTCCACGACGCCCAGCTCGGCCAGCTCGGCCCAGAAGCCCAGGTCGCCCTGGTCGACCCGCAACCGGTCCGGCCGCGCGGCGCGGATCTCGGCCGCTGCCGCGACCAGCTCGGCGAGGCGCCGGAACTCCGGGCGGTCGGTGGCCAGGTGGAGCCCACTCGGCAGCACCATCCGGGACTGCCCGGTGGTCAACGCACCCAACAGGTCGGTGAGTGGCACCTGTTCGCCCTCGACGTCGATCACCACCCGCAGGTCCAACCAGTCGGTGGGGCCGTCGGCGTCGTCCTCATCGGTGACGAACTCGATCGTCGGCGCGGCCACCGCGGCGCGGAAGTGGGGGCGCTGCCCGGTCTCCACCACCTCGATGCCGTCGTGGGCCAGGAGGCGCGGCAGGTCATCGGCGACGAAGTCGACCGCCGCCGGACCGGTCACCGTGACGCGCGGTTGCAGGTGGGGCCACTCGCCGGCCGCCTCGAGCAGGGCGCGCTCCGCGGCCGGACGTCGTACGGCGGGGTCCCGCTGCGTGCTGTCGAGCGGGAAGTGGGCGTCGGCGTAGCGCCAGCGCCACGACACCTGGGCGAGGAGTCCCTCCCACTCCACGACCACCTGGAGCCGGGGCGGCACCTCCTCGGCGAGCGGGATCGACCCGTCGGAGGAGACGACCGACAGGTGCTGGCGCAGGCGGGGCAGGTAGTCGCTCTCGAAGGCCGCGCGATCGGCGGCCGGCACCTCGAGGCTGCCGCCGCTGCGGTGCACCTGCAGCAACGCCTCGGGCAGCCGCTGCTGCAACGGGGCGAGGACGAGGTGCAGCCGCGGGTGGAGGGCGGTGGAGCCCTTCCGGGTGGGCGCGACCAGCGCGACCGAGTGCGGCTGCCTCCCCAGGAGCAGCAGGCCCTCGCCGGAGACGAACACCTCGCCGCGCCAGACCCCCAGCCGCAGGCGCGCCCCGTCCTGGTGCTCCACGACGTCGAGGACCGCATCGACCGGGTCGGCGACCTCGACGGTGGCGACCCGTTCGCCGCCGATCAGCGCGATCCCGGCCTCCTGCGCCTGCTGCAGCAGCGTCGGCAGCTGTGGGCCGATCTCGGTGAGGTCGAGGACATCGCGCGGCGCCGCTCCGGGGACCGCCTGGACGAACCGGCTCAGCACCGCGAGCTGGTCGAGGTCGTGGGCGTCGTCGTACTGAGGAGTCGCGGCGTGCGCCCAGGAGATCCCGGTCTTGATCCAGTTGTCCCGCGCCCCCTGGCGCATCGGCCGCAGCCACAGACGTTGAGCGGCCTCGGCGTGGCCGCGGTAGCGCCGCCGGGTCGGCACCGGGATCTCGAACTGCAGCGCCAGCTTCTTGCGCGCGGGCGGGGCCGCCGCGCCCTGCTCCAGCGGCTCGAGCACCTGGTCCAGGCTGCGCTGCCACGCCGGCGGCGCGGCCACCGGGCGCATCGACTCCGCGGCCCGGATCGCCAGCAGGACCGCGACGGCGTGCTTGCACTGGTGACCGACCGGGCACTCGCACCGGGCGTCGATGGCGCCCTCGTCGATCCGGATCCGGACCCGGTAGGGAGCGTTCCTGGTGCCGGCGACGGACCCGCGGATCTCCACCGCCTCGCGGCCGCTCGGGCCCGCCTCGGCGGAGAGCACTCGCCGCGTCGCGGCGTACTGACGACCGCGGGCGATGCTGCCGGGGTCGAAGGCGGCGAAGAGCGCCGTGTCGCTGATCGTCACCCGCCGCACGCTGACCAGGGTGCCACGCCGAGGCGGTGAGCGGGCGCGCGGGTTCGCGTCGGCACCGTGCCGCTGCGCGCCCCCTGGTACTACTGGGTCGACGCCACCACCGACACCACCTCGAGGAGCCCATGACCACCCGCTGGGAGCGCATCGCGCGCGCCAACAACGGCGAGGAGTACGCCGCGGCGTACGCCGAGCGGTTCCGCACTCTCGCGGCGCAGGGCGAGGACATCCACGGGGAGGCGGCGTTCGTGCAGCGGCTGCTCGACCCGCCGGCGCGGGTGCTGGACGCCGGCTGCGGGACCGGCCGGATCACCGAGCGGCTCGCCGAGCTGGATTATGCGGTGGTGGGCGCCGACGTCGACCCCGCGATGCTCGAGCAGGCCCGCGCGGCGGCGCCGACGCTGGACTGGCGCCAGGCCGACCTGGCCACGATGGACCTCGGGGAGCGCTTCGACCTGGTGCTGCTGGCCGGCAACATCATCCCGCTGCTCGAGCCGGGCACGCTGGGTGCGGTGGCGGAGCGGCTCGCTGCACACACGGTCCCCGGGGGTCTGGTCGTGTGCGGCTTCGGCCTCGATTCCGCCCACTTGCCGGCCGGGTGCGCGCCGACCCCGCTCGCCGACCACGACGCCGCGCTCGCGGCGGCCGGCCTGGAGCCGGTCGCGCGCTACGCGACGTGGGACGGTGAGGCCTACGACGACGGTGGGTACGTCATCACCGTGCATCGCAGGCCTGAGGAGGACGTGTCGTGAGGGTGGTCGTGCTGACCGGAGCCGGGATCTCCGCGGAGAGCGGGGTCCCGACGTTCCGCGACTCCGACGGGCTGTGGGAGGGCCACCGGGCCGAGGACGTCGCCACCCCGGAGGCCTTCGAGTACCAGCCCGCGGTGGTGCAGCGCTTCTACGACGCGCGCCGCGCGGCCCTCGCCGGCGTCGAGCCGAACCCCGCGCACCTCGCGCTGGTCCGCCTGGAGGAGGCGCTCGGGGACGACCTGCTGGTGGTCACCCAGAACGTCGACGACCTGCACGAGCGCGCCGGATCCCAGCGGGTCGTGCACATGCACGGCGAGCTGCTCTCCGCGCTGTGCGTCGGTTGCCGCGGCCGCTCGCGGTGGGACGGGGACCTCAGCGACCACCCGCCGTGCCCGCGCTGCGGGAGCGCCGAGCTGCGCCCCGACATCGTCTGGTTCGGTGAGATCCCCTATGCGATGGACAGCATCGTCGAGGCGCTCCAGCGCTGCGACCTGTTCGTCTCGATCGGCACCTCCGGCGCGGTCTACCCCGCGGCCGGTTTCGTGCAGAACGCAGCCACCTACGGCGCTCGCACCCTCGAGCTCAACCTGCTGCCCAGCGAGGGGAGCCACCTGTTCGACGAGTCCCGCCTCGGCCCCGCCGGCGTACTCGTCCCGGCCTGGGTCTCCGAGCTGCTCACCGACTCCTGGGCCTGAACCCCTCGCCGAGTCGGCGCCAATGGCGCGCCCAGTCGGCGCCAATGGCGGCGTACGTCTCGATTCAAGTGGTCGGAAGTCTCGACT
This sequence comes from Nocardioides sp. dk884, assembly GCF_009557055.1. Lineage (NCBI taxonomy): Bacteria > Bacillati > Actinomycetota > Actinomycetes > Propionibacteriales > Nocardioidaceae > Nocardioides > Nocardioides sp. dk884. Next base: position 245,656 of record NZ_CP045649.1, read on the forward strand.
CGACCGTCAAAAGTCTCGATTCAACCTCTCAGCCGAGGAGCGCCCCGGCGTGCGGCGGGAGGGTGAGGGTGTCGGCGTGGAGGGTGGCGCCGGCGGGGGTGCTGAAGAGGGCCGCGCGGTCGGGGCCGACGGGGAGGACCGCCTCGGCGTCGCCGAAGTTGACCGCGACCAGGAGCGAGCCGCGGCGCATCGTGAAGACCCGGGCCTCCTCGTTGACCGTGCAGGACACCGAGGTGAACGACGGGTCGGTGAGGTCGGGGAGCGTACGGCGCAGCCGGGCGAGCTCGCGGTAGACCTCCAGCAGCCGCGCGTGCCGCCCGCCCTCGAGCTCGGACCAGTCCAGCTTGGAGCGCTCGTACGTCGCGGGGTCCTGCGGGTCCGGCACCACCGCGGGGTCCCAGCCCATCCGCTCGAACTCCGCGATCCGCCCCTCCGCGGTGGCGGTGCCGAGCTCGGGCTCGGGGTGGCTGGTGAAGAACTGGAACGGTGTGGAGGCCGCCCACTCCTCGCCCTGGAACAGCATCGGGGTGAACGGGCCGGCCAGCGTCAGCAGCGCCGCGCAGGCGAGCTGGTCGTCGTCGAGCACCTCGGTGATCCGGTCGCCGACGGCGCGGTTGCCGATCTGGTCGTGGTTCTGGCTGCACACCACGAGGCGCCAGGTCGGCAGCGTCTCGGTGTCGATCGGCGCGCCGTGGTCGCGGCCGCGGAAGGAGGAGAAGGTGCCGTCGTGGAAGAACCCGCGCTCGCAGACCTTCGCCAGCGCCGCGAGCGGCTCGAAGTCGGCGTAGTAGCCCTCGGTCTCCCGGGTCAGCGCGACGTGCACGGCGTGGTGGAAGTCGTCGCTCCACTGGGCGTCGATGCCCAGTCCGCCGCCTTCGCGCGGGGTCACCATCCGCGCCTGGTTGAGGTCGGACTCCGCGATCAGCGTGAGCGGGCGGCGCTGGTGGGCCGACAGCGCGGCGACCTCGATCGCCATCTCCTCCAGCAGGTGCACCGGTGAGGAGTCGTCGAGCGCGTGCACGGCGTCGAGGCGCAGCCCGTCGACGTGGTAGTCCGACAGCCACATCCGCACGTTGTCGAGGATCAGCCGGCGCACCTCGGCGGAGCCCTCGGTGTCGAGGTTGATCAGGTCGCCCCAGGTGTTCGCGCCCGACTTGAGGTAGGGCCCGAACAGCGGCAGGTAGTTCCCCGAGGGCCCGAGGTGGTTGTAGACGACGTCCTGGATCACGCCCAGCCCGGCGGCGTGGCAGCCGTCGACGAAGCGCTGGTACGCCGCGGGGCCGCCGTACGCCTCGTGGACCGTCGACCACAGCACGCCGTCGTAGCCCCAGTTCCAGGTGCCGTTGAAGCCGTTGACCGGCATCAGCTCGACGAAGTCGACGCCGATCGAGCGCAGGTGGTCCAGGCGCTCGAGCGCGGCGTCCAGGGTGCCCTCGGGGGTGAAGGTGCCGACGTGCAGCTCATAGATCACCGACCCGGCCAGCTGGCGCCCGGTCCAGGCCTGGTCGGTCCAGGCGTACGCCGTGGGGTCGAAGGTGCGCGAGCGGCCGTGGACGCCGTCGGGCTGGCGCCGCGAGCGCGGGTCCGGCCGCGGGGTCTCGTCGTCGTCGAGCAGGTAGCCGTAGTCGATGCCGTCTGCGGGGCCATCGGTCAGGCCGGGGAGCTCGGGGAGCGCCGCGCCCGGCGTCCACCAGTCGTCGGCGCCGCGGACCATGTCCACGACCGCCTCGCCCACCGCCAGGCGCACCCGCGCCGGGCGCGGCGCCCAGACGTCGAAGGGACCCCTCATCACTTCTCCTCGTCAGTGGCCGGGACCAGCAGGGCCACCGGCAGTCGGTCCAGCAGGTCGCTCAGGCCGAGCCCGCCGGGCCCGGACTCGTGGATGGTCCCGGTGAGCGTGTCCACCCAGCGCCCCGGTGCCAGCGCGACGCTGGTGTCGCCCCAGCCGCCGCGGGCGGCGAGCCCGACCGGCAGCCGGGTCGCCACGGTGACAGCGCCGCCGCGGTCGAAGGCCAGCACGTGGTCGGCCGCCGGCCCGCTCGCGTCCACCGCGTCGTACGACGTGAACAGCTCGGGGCGGTCGCGGCGCAGGCGCAGGGCGGTCGCGGTGACGTGCAGCTTGGCGCTCCCGGGGTCATCGACCCGCGGGGTCGGCGCCTCCCAGGCGCCGGTGCGCAGCAGCTCGGCGCGGGTGTCGAAGTCGACCCACCGGCGGTTGTCCGGGTCGACCAGGCTCTGCTCCCACAGCTCGCTGCCCTGGTAGACGTCCGGCACGCCCGGGATCGTGAGCGCGACCAGCTTGGCGCCCAGCGCGTTGGACCAGCCCGGCACGGTGACCTGCGCGAGCAGGTCCTCCAGCACCGCGGTCACCTCGGGGTCGTCGAAGGCGCTGTCGACCGCCGCGTGCACGGCCGCCTCGTAGTCGGTGTCCGGGGCGGTCCAGGTGGTGCGGTCGCCGGCCTCGCGCATCGCCTTCTCGGCGTACCCGTGCAGCCGCTCGCGGTCTGCGGGCCAGGCCCCGAGCACGGCCTGCCACAGCAGCGACCCGAAGCCCGGGTCGGGCAGCGGCGCCAGCGCCAGCAACCGGTCGAGCGCGGCCGCCCAGACCTCGGGGATCTCGGCGAGCGCGGTGATGCGGGCGCGGACGTCCTCGCCGCGCTTGGTGTCGTGGGTCGAGAGCGTGGTCATGGCGTGCGGCCAGCGCTGCTGACGCTCGGCCATCGCCTCGTGGAAGCCCGCCACCGGCAGCGCGAAGACCGAGGGGTCCCCGCCCACCTCGTTGAGCGAGGTGAGCCGCGACCAGCGGTAGAACGCGCAGTCCTCCACGCCCTTGGCCATCACCATGCCGCTGGTCTGCTGGAAGCGCCGGGTCCCGTCGGCCTCGCCGTCGGTCAGCTTCGGCTCGAGCCTGTCGAAGGTGCCGGCGAGGTCGGGACGCCGGCGCCGCGCCTCGGCGAAGGCGTGCTCGAGGTGCTCGCGGCCCTCGGGCAGGTAGGAGCGGTAGACGCCGAAGCAGGCCATCAGCTCCCCGATCGCGTCCTCGGCGCGGAAGGCCGGCAGCGTCGGGTCCTCGCGGCGCAGGTCGCGCACGATGCGGCGCACCTCGGAGTGCAACAGGTTGTCCGCGACCTCGCGCTTGGTGCCGTGCACCATCTCGGCCCAGTCCACCGGCGCGCCGCGCAGCCGGGCCTCGAGCGCATCGAGGGGCCCCTGGCCGGCGGGGTCGGTGAGCACCCGGTCGATGTGGGCCAGCGCGTCGTAGCCGGTGGTGCCGGCGGTGGCCCAGGAGGACGGCAGCTGCTCGCCGGGCTCCAGGATCTTCTCGACCAGGACGTAGGCGCCGCCGGTGAGGGCGGCCAGGTCGTCGAGGTACGTGCCCGGGTCGCGCAGCCCGTCGGGGTGGTCGACGCGCAGCCCGTCGACCAGGCCCTCGTCGAACCAGCGCCGGATCTCCACGTGGGTGTCGTCGAAGACCTGTGGCTCCTCGACGCGTACGGCGGCCAGCGTGTTGACCGCGAAGAAGCGGCGGTAGTTGAGCCCGTCGTCGGCCACCCGCCAGTTGACCAGCTCGTAGTGCTGCCGGTCGTGCACGGTGTTCGCGTCCACCCCCGGCTTGCCCCAGTCGTCAGCGGTGCCGGGCGCGACCGGGAAGCGGTGGTCGTGGTAGCGCAGCTCGGGCTCGCCGTCGGGGCCGTCCACCACGTCGAGGTGGCCGACCGGGCCGCCGTCGAGGGTCTGGTCGTCGTCGCCGACGACCGGGATCCGCAGCCGCTGGCCGGTGGGGTTCCAGTCGATGTCGAAGGCGGCGGCGCGCTCGCCGTGGCGACCGTGCTTGAGCACGTCCCACCACCACGGGTTCGCCGCCGGCGTCGCGACGCCGACGTGGTTGGGCACGATGTCGACCAGGACGCCCATGCCGAGACGGCGCGCCTCCGCGCTCACGGCGGCCAGGCCCTCCGCGCCGCCGCGCGAGGCGTCGACGTGGTCGTGGGCGACCACGTCGTACCCGTGGGTGCTGCCGGGCTCCGCCGCCAGCAGCGGGGACAGGTAGACCCAGTCCGCCCCCAGCTCGTGGAGGTAGGGCAGCAGCCGGGCCGCGGCGAACAGGTCGAGGTCCTCGGTGATCTGCAGCCGGTAGGTGCTGGTGGGGACGCGCACGGCTCAGCCCCGCCCGTTGTGGGCCGACTGGGCCGCCACGGACGCCGCGACCGACAGGTCGGGCTCGGTCTCCGGCTCGCGGTGCTCGCGCAGCACGAGCACGCTGCAGGTGTCCAGCTCGTACGTCGCCCCGGCCGCCAGCGGCGGGCTCGCGTCGGCCTCGCCGCCGGTGTCGATCACGACGTCCCACGCCTCGGCGTACTCCTCGGGCGGGAGGGTGATCGTGGCCGGGCCGTCGGCGTTGAAGTAGAGCAGGAAGTGGTCATCGATGATCGGCTGGCCACGCTCGTCGCGCCCGGCGATGCCGTGGCCGTTGAGGTACATCCCCAGCGCCTTGGCGCCGTCGTCCCAGGCGTCGTCCTCGATCGGGCGCCCGTCCAGGTGCAGCCACACGATGTCGTTGAGACGGTCGCCGTCGCCACCGTCGGGGACCCGCACGGTGCCGCCGGTGAAGAACCGCTTGCGCCGGAACGTCGGGTGGTCGCGGCGCAGCCGGGCGACGGCGGCGGTGAACTCGACCAGCGGCAGGTCGGCGTCCTTCCAGTCCACCCAGCTCAGCTCGGAGTCCTGGGCGTAGGTGTTGTTGTTGCCCTGCTGGGTGCGGCCCAGCTCGTCGCCGTGCAGCAGCATCGGCACGCCCTGGCTCAGCAGCAGGGTGGCGATCAGGTTGCGCTGCGCGCGCGCCCGCGCGGCCAGGATCTCGGGGTCGTCGGTGGGACCCTCGACGCCGTGGTTGTTGGAGCGGTTGTGGCTCTCGCCGTCGTTGTTGTCCTCGCCGTTGGCGTCGTTGTGCTTCTCGTTGTACGACACCAGGTCGCGCAGCGTGAACCCGTCGTGGGCGGTGACGAAGTTGATGCTGGCGAACGGGCGCCGCCCCGAGTGCTCGTAGAGGTCCGAGGAGCCCGCGAGCCGGCTGGCGAACTCGCCCAGGGACGGCTCGCCGCGCCAGAAGTCGCGCACGGTGTCGCGGTAGGCGCCGTTCCACTCCGTCCACTGCGGCGGGAAGCCGCCGACCTGGTAGCCGCCCGGGCCGACGTCCCACGGCTCGGCGATCAGCTTGACCTGGCTGACCACCGGGTCCTGCTGCACGAGCTCGAAGAACGTCGCGAGCCGGTCGACCTCGTAGAACTCCCGGGCCAGGGTGGAGGCGAGGTCGAAACGGAACCCGTCGACGTGCATCTCGGTGACCCAGTAGCGCAGCGAGTCCATGATCAGCTGCAGGGAGTGCGGGTGGCGCACGTTGAGGCTGTTGCCGGTGCCCGTGTAGTCCATGTAGTAGCGCGGGTCGTCCTCGACGAGGCGGTAGTAGGCCTGGTTGTCGATGCCGCGGAAGCTCAGCGTCGGGCCGAGGTGGTTGCCCTCCGCGGTGTGGTTGTAGACCACGTCGAGGATCACCTCGATGCCGGCGGCGTGCAGGGCCTTGACCATCGACTTGAACTCGTGGACCTGCGCACCGAGGGTGGCGGGGTCGCGCCCGGTCGAGGCGTAGTCGGCGTGCGGGGCGAAGAACCCGAGGGTGTTGTAGCCCCAGTAGTTGCGCAGGCCCTTCTCCAGCAGCGTGCTGTCCTGCACGAACTGGTGCACCGGCATCAGCTCGATCGCGGTCACCCCGAGCTTCTGCAGGTGCGCGACCACGGCCGGGTGCGCGACGCCGGCGTAGGTGCCGCGCTGCTCCTCCGGCACGTCCGGGTGCAGCTGGGTGAGGCCCTTGACGTGGGCCTCGTAGATCAGCGTGTCGTTGTAGCCGTAGCCGGGGCGCCGGTCGCCCTCCCAGTCGAAGTAGGGGTTGATGACGACGCCGTGGGTCATGTGCGGCGCGGAGTCCTCGTCGTTGCGCGAGCCCTCGTCGCCGAAGTTGTAGGCGAACAGCGCCTGGTCCCAGTCGATATCGCCGGTGGTCGCCTTGGCGTAGGGGTCGAGCAGCAGCTTGTTGGGGTTGCAGCGCAGCCCCTGCTCGGGGTCCCAGGGACCGTGCACGCGGTAGCCGTAGCGCTGCCCGGGCTGGATGCGCGGCAGGTAGCAGTGCCAGACGTAGGCGTCGACCTCGGTCAGCTCCAGCCGGGTCTCGGACAGGGTGCCGTCGGCGGTCTCGTCGAACAGGCAGAGCTCGACGCGCTCGGCGACCTCGCTGAACAGCGCGAAGTTGGTCCCGCTGCCGTCGAAGGTGGCACCGAGGGGGTAGGGCTGGCCCGGCCAGACCTCGGGGGCTGCGTCGGCGGGATCGATCACGGGGGCACCTCTCGCGGGGCTGCGTGGAGCGGGACGGGTCGCGGCGCCCGGGAGGGGGCGCGCGCGGGCCCTGGGCGGCGGAGCCCGACTTGTACCCGTTGGTCGCCGGGAGGAATCTTCCAGGCCTCCCGCCGTCTGTTACCGATGAGTATCGTGACGACATGTTGCGAGCGATCTATGACGAGGACCACGAGGCATTCCGCGGCTCGGTACGCGAGTTCCTGGAGCGCTCGGTGCTCCCGGACGTCGAGCGGTACGCCGAGGCGAAGGCCATCCCGCGCGAGTTCTGGCTCGAGGCCGGGCGCCAGGGCCTGCTCGGCCTGGCGATCCCGGAGGAGTACGGCGGGGCCGGGGCCGACGACTACCGGTTCAACGCGGTGCTGCTCGAGGAGCTGAACAAGGTCAACGCCGCGCTCGGCTCGTGCGTGGGCATCCACGCCGACATCACCGCGCCGTACCTCGTCGAGCTCGGCACCGAGGAGCAGAAGAAGCGCTGGCTGCCCGGCGTCGCCGCCGGCGAGATCCTGCTCGCGATCGGCATGACCGAGCCCTCCGGCGGCTCCGACCTCGCTGCGCTGAAGACCACCGCGGTGCGAGACGGGGACTCCTGGGTGATCAACGGCTCGAAGACGTTCATCACCAACGGCTACTCCGCCGACCTGGTGCTGGTCGCGGCCCGCACCTCCCCGGAGAAGAAGGCGCGCGGCATCACCCTGTTCGCCGTCGAGGCGAGCGCGCCCGGCTTCAGCCGCGGACGCAAGCTCGACAAGGTCGGCCAGGACGAGTCCGACACCGCCGAGCTGTTCTTCGAGGACGTCCGGCTCACCGACGCCGAGATCGTCGGCGAGCTCGACGGCGGCTTCATCCACATGATGCAGAAGCTGCCCCAGGAGCGGCTGGGCTGCGCGATCTCCAACGTCGCGCACGCCGCGCAGATCCTCGAGGAGACCATCGCCTACGCCCAGGAGCGCAAGGCGTTCGGCCAGTCGATCGGGCAGTTCCAGCACAACAAGTTCCTGCTCGCCGAGCAGGTCACCAAGATCGAGGTCACCCAGGCCTACATCGACCAGTGCGTGGTTTCCCACGACGCAGGCGAGCTCAGCCCGGTCGACGCCGCGAAGGCGAAGTGGTGGTCCTCGCAGGTGCAGAACGAGGTGCTCGACCACTGCGTGCAGCTGCACGGCGGCTACGGCTTCATGAACGAGTACCGCGTCGCCCGCGCGTGGCGCGACGCCCGGGTCTCGAAGATCTGGGCCGGCTCCAACGAGATCATGAAGGAGCTCATCGGGCGCGACATTGGTCTGTGAGGGGCTGTGAGGGCTTGTGAGTGGCGGCGAGGGGCAGGCAAGCCTTGCTTGCCGCCCCTCGCCGCGCGGGCGACGCTGGGACGATGAGCCCCAAGGCGCGCCACCCCGCATCGACCACCCATCCCGGGGAGCCGGGAGGGCCCGGTGAGCCGGGCAGCGGCGGCGTTCGGGGGAGGCTGAACTGGCTGCGGGCCGGCGTGATGGGCGCCAACGACGGTGTGGTGTCCACCGCCGGGCTGGTCGTGGGTGTCGCGGGCGCGACGACCGACCAGGGCGCGATCGCGGTCGCCGGCGTCTCCGGGCTGGTCTCGGGCGCGATCAGCATGGCCGCCGGCGAGTACCTCTCGACGAGCACCCAGCGCGACTCCGAGCTCGCGATGCTGGACACCGAGCGCCGCGAGCTGGCCGAGCAGCCCGAGGCCGAGCGCGAGGAGCTCGCCGGCCTGCTCGTCGAGCGCGGGCTGAGCGAGGACGTCGCCCGCGAGGCGGCGGAGCAGATGATGGCCCGCGACCCGCTGGCCGCGCACGCCCGCGTCGAGCTCGGCATCGACCCGGACGACATCACCAACCCGTGGGCGGCGGCGTTCGCCTCCGCGGTGTCGTTCGTGGCCGGGGCACTGCTGCCGCTGCTGGTGATCCTGCTGGCGCCCGACGACATCCGGGTCGTGGTCACGGTGCTGAGCGTGCTGGTCGCGCTGGCGATCACCGGCGTCACCAGCGCGACGCTGGGCTACGCTCCGCGCACCCGGGCGGTGGTGCGCAACGTGGCCGGGGGCGCGCTGGCGATGGGGGTCACCTATGCGATCGGGTCGTTGCTGGGGACGCAGGTCTGAGGGCTCCCGGGGCAGCCACAGCCACAGCTACGGCCGCAGCCACGGCCCTTCGCCGACCTCGCTGCCCTCGACCTGGTAGCCGGCGGCGTACAGCGCCCGCATCGCCGCGTCGACCGCGCGGAGGGTGTGGGGCACGCCGTACCGTTCGTCCCCCCACACCCGGTGGATCCGCACCCGCACCTGGGTCTGCGGCGCGGTGTCGAGCGTCTCCAGGTCGACGGTCGCCATGAAGGACCAAGTGACCAGGCGCCGCGGCAGCAGGTCGAGGCGCTGCAGGAATCCGATGTCGTCGGGGACGAGCAGCGTGCGTGGCCAGGACCCGACCCGCAGCCGGGCACGAGTGGGCTCGCGCTCCTGGAGTCGGTACCGGGCGGCGATGAGCGCGTCGACGAGCGCCGCCACGGCCACCTCGGGCGGCGCGGACGTCGTGAGCGTGAGCGTCGGCTCGTAGAAGCGGTCCGGCCGGTTCCGCCGCCGTTGCCTGTCGCGCACGTCCTCGCCGCCTCCTTGATCGCCGGCCGCCCCTCGCCCGGGACCCGCACCCTGCCCCGGGTCGCGCCGGGGCAATCGTGTGTCGGGAGACGTCTAGCATCTGGTGATGCGGATGTTCGCGGCTGTGGTGCCACCCGAGGAGGTCGTCGCGGATCTCGACGCCTTCCTCGACGTACGCCGCGCGGCCGGGCCGTTCCGCTGGGCGCCGGCCGAGCAGCTGCACGTGACGGTGGCGTTCTATGCCGACGTGCCGGAGCGGGCGCTCGACGACCTGGTCGAGCGGCTGGGCCGGGCCGCCGCGAAGCGCACGCCGTTCACCACCGCGATCACCGGCGGCGGCGCGTTCCCGCACGTCGCCGGGGCCCGGGTGATCTGGGCCGGCCTCGACCTCGACGAGGAGGGGCGGACCGAGCTCGACCGGCTCGCCACCGGGGCGCGGGCGGCCGCCAACCGCGCCGGCGTCGCCGTCGACGGCCAGCGCTTCCGCCCGCACGTGACGCTGGCCCGGCTGCGCCACCCCGACGACGTGAGCGACTGGGTGCGGCTGCTGGACACCTACGGGGGCCCGGCCTGGACCGTCGACCGGCTCCGCCTGATCGCCTCCCACCTCGGCGAGGGTCCCCGCGGCCGCCCCCGCTACGAGCTCATCGACGAGCTCCCCCTCACCCGCTGACCCCCACCGCCGAGTCGGCTCGTGTGGTTGCGCGAGTCGGCGCCAATGGCGCGCCGAGTCGGCGCCAATGGCGGGCCCCGGGCACCGATACGGTCGGGGGATGTCCCTCACCCTCGACGAGGCCCGTGCCCGGGCCGCCCAGCTGAGCGACGTCGCCTACGACATCGAGCTCGACCTCACCGACGCGTCTGCGGACACCTTCGGCTGCCGCACGCGGGTCACGTTCACGACCTCCGGGCCCGACACCTTCCTCGAGCTGAGCGGTGCGCGCGACCTCGAGGTGCTCCTCGACGGCGCCCCCGTCCCCACGTCGTACGACGGGCGAAGGATCGCGCTCACCGGCCTGCCCACCGGCGACCCGGCGACCGTCGAGGTGACCGCTCGGGTCCCGTACGTCACCGACGGCGACGGGATGCACCGCTTCACCGACCCCGCGGACGGCGAGACCTACCTGTCGGCCTACCTCGGCATGGACGTCTCGCAGCGGGTGTTCGCCTGCTTCGACCAGGTCGACCTCAAGGCGCCGGTGACCATGACCGTGCACGCCGACCCCGCCTGGACCGTGCTGGCCAACGGCCGGGCGCGCGAGCACGGCGACGGCACCTGGCGCTTCGCGACGACCCCGCCGATCCCCACCGACATGGTGGTCGTCTGCGCCGGCCCGTGGCACTCGGTGACCTGGGAGCACCGCGGACTGCCGTTCGGCTGGCACGCGCGCCGCTCGCTGGCCGCCGAGCTCGACCGCGACGCCGCGGAGCTGCGCGCGCTCACCGAGGGCTGCTTCGACCACTACGCCGAGCTGCTCGCCGAGCCGTTCGTCTTCGACTCCTACGACCAGGCGTTCGTGCCGGGCCAGAACTGGGGCGCGCTGGAGACCCCGGGCTGCGTGACCTACCGCGACGAGCTGCTGCCCCGCGGCCGGGTCAGCGAGCCGATGCGGGTGCGCCGCGCGACGATCGTGGCCCACGAGATGGCGCACATGTGGTTCGGCAACCTGGTGACGATGCGCTGGTGGGAGGACACCTGGCTCAACGAGTCCTTCGCCGACTACATGGGCTACCGCGTCGCGCGCGACGGCGCCGGGTACGCCGACACGCTGGTCGCCCACGAGGCGCGCCGCAAGCCGCGGGCCTACGACGCCGACCTGCGCCGCTCCACCCACCCGGTCGCGCCGCGCGCCGAGGACGTGCCCGACGTGGACGCCGCTTTCAACAACTTCGACCAGATCTCCTACGCCAAGGGCAACTCGGTGCTGCGCCAGCTGGTCACCTGGCTCGGCGACGAGGCGTTCCTCGTCGGTGTGAACGCCCACCTCGCCGCCCACCGCTTCGGCAACGCCACGCTCGCCGACTTCGTCGACGCCCTCGACGCCGCCTCCGAGCGCGACGTGCGCGGCTGGGTCGAGTCGTGGCTGCGCCGCTCGGGCCACGACACGATCCGCGTCGATCGCGACGGCGGCGTACCGGTGCTGACCCGCGAGGGCGAGCGGCCGCACCGCCTCCGCGTCACGGCGTACGACGTGGCGCCGGGCGGCACCTGGACCGAGGTCGGCGCCCGCCTCGTCGACGTCGCCGACGAGCCGGTGCGCCTCGAGGACTGGGCCGGTCGGGTCGTGGTGCCGAACAGCCACGGCGAGACCTTCGCGCGGCTGCGTCTGGACCCGCTCTCCTGGGACGCAGCACGCGCCGGGCTGTCCGGCCTGGACGACGTGGCTGTCCGCACGGTGCTGTGGCAGCACGCCTTCGAGCTGGTGCAGTCGCGGCGGCTCCCGGTCGAGGAGTACGCCGACCTGGTGGCCACCCACCTGCCCGCGGAGTCGCATCCCGAGCTGCTCGAGGCGGTGCTGGAGCGCACCCTCGACGAGGTGCTGCTGCGCCGGACCGCGCCGGGCGACGCCGAGTGGCTCCTCGCGGTGGTCGCCGCGGCCTGCGCGCGCGGGCTGGCGGACGGCGCCGGGGACCCCGAGCGTGCCCTGGCCTGCACCCGCGGCCTGATCACCACCTCCACCGACGTCGACCTGCTGGGCGGCTGGCTGGCCGCGGCCCGCGCCGGTGGGGGCACCGCCGAGGGCGTCGAGCTGACGCCGGGACTGCTCTGGGGGATCGTGCACCGCCTCGCCGAGCTCGGGGCGCTGGACGCCTCCGCGATCGAGGAGGAGCGACGCCGCGACGGCACCGTCGACGGCGAGCTCGGCGCCGCGCGGGCGCTGGCGGCCCGCCCCACCGAGGAGGCCAAGGCGGAGGCGTGGGCGCGGATGGCCGACGACCCCGAGGTCTCCAACCGGCTCTACGCCGCGCTCGCCGCGGGGCTGTGGTCGCCGGGGCAGACCGACCTGCTCGCGCCGTACGTCGCCCGCTACTTCGCCGAGTCGCCCGGCATCGCCGAGCGCCGCGGCCAGGCCTTCTCCCAGGTCGTGGGGCGCGCCTTCCCCGCGCTCGCCCTCGACCCCACGCAGGTGCAGCTGCTGCGCGACGCCCTCGACGGCGAGGTGCCCCCGGTGCTGCGCCGGCACTGGCAGGACCGCCTCGACGACCTCTGACCCCTCGCCGAGTCGGCGCCACTGGTTGCGCGAGTCGGCGCCAATGGTGCGGCGAGTCGGCGCAAATGGCGCGCCCTGTCGGCGGATGTGACTAGGTTCACCCTGTGAGGGTCGCTGTGGTCCGGGAGACCCGCGAGCACGAGACGCGGGTGGCGCTGACACCTGAGCTGGTCACCAAGCTGACCGGCCTCGGGTGGGAGGTCGCGGTCGAGCCCGGCGCCGGCGAGCGGGCGATGCACCTCGATGACGACTACGTCGCGGCCGGCGCGGTCCTCGACCCCGACCTGGTCGACGACCTCGCCGGTGCCGACCTGGTGCTCTCGGTGCAGCCGCTCTCGCCCGCACGCGTACGCCGCCTGCGCCGCGGCGCCACCACGGTCTCGTTCCTGCCCGCGACCCTGGAGCCGGCCCTGGTCGCGGACCTGCGCGACGTCGGGGCGACGTCGTTCGCGATGGAGCTGGTCCCGCGGATATCGCGCGCGCAGTCGATGGACGCGCTCTCCTCGCAGTCGCTGGTGGCGGGCTACCGCTGCGCGGTCGTCTGCGCGGGGCTGCTGCGCCGCTTCCTGCCGCTCAACATGACCGCCGCCGGCACGGTCCCGCCAGCCGAGGTCGTGGTCCTGGGCGCGGGGGTCGCCGGGTTGCAGGCGATCGCGACCACGCGTCGCCTCGGCGCGGTCGTGCGCGCCTACGACGTGCGCGCCGCGGCCGCGGAGGAGATCCGCTCGGTGGGCGCCCACGCGATCGAGCTCGACCTGCCCACCCTCGAGGGCGCCGGCGGCTATGCCCGGGAGATGTCGCAGGAGCGCGCCGAGCTCCAGCGCGAGCTGCTGGCGCCGTACGTCGCGGCCGCGGACGCGCTCATCACCACCGCCGCCGTACCCGGCCGGGCGGCACCGCTGCTGGTCACCGCCGCGATGGTCGAGCAGATGCGCGCCGGGTCGGTCGTCGTCGACCTCGCCGCCGACGCCCCGACCGGCGGCAACGTCGAGGGCTCGGTGCCCGGGGAGGTGGTGCGGGTCGGGCGGGCCCAGGTGTGGGGCGGTCGCAACGTGCCCGCCCAGATGCCGGAGCCGGCCTCGCGCCTCTACGCCGCCAACGTCGCCCACCTGGTCGCCCTGCTGACCCGCGAGGGCGCCCTGGCCCCCGACTGGGAGGACGAGATCGTGGCCACCAGCTGCGTCACCCACGACGGCGAGGTGCGCCACGAGCCGGCGCGGCTGCTGCTCGAGGACGCCGGAGGGGAGTCGGCATGAGCGACCCCGTCGCCTGGCTCACGATCTTCGTGCTCAGCGTGGCCGTCGGCATCGAGGTGATCGCCAAGGTCTCCTCCACCCTGCACACCCCGCTCATGTCGGGTGCCAACGCCATCCACGGCGTGATCCTGCTCGGCGCCGTCATCGTCACCGGCACCACCGAGTCCACGCTCGCGCTGGTGGTCGGGCTGGTCGCGATCGTGCTGGCCGCGATCAACATGGCCGGCGGCTTCGTGGTGACCGACCGGATGCTGCGGATGTTCGGCCGGCGCCGCCCCGCCAAGGACGCCGCCCCGCAGCGGGGGAGCGCCCGATGACCCCCACCTGGGCCCAGCTGGTCTACCTCGCCTGCGCGGTCGGCTTCATCCTCGCGCTCAAGGGCCTGTCCGGTCCGCGTACCGCACGCGCCGGCAACCTCGTCGGCGCGGGGGCCGCGGTGGTCGCGGTCGCCGTCCCGTTCTTCTACCTCGACCTCGACCACGTCGCGCTGATCCTGGGCGCGATCGCGCTCGGCACCCTGGTCGGGGTGCTCGGCGCCCAGCGGGTGCAGATGACCCAGATGCCGCAGATGGTGGCGCTCTTCAACGGTGTCGGCGGCGGCGCGGCCGCGCTCGTGGCGCTGCTCGAGCTGACCCACATGGGGGCGGCGACCCCCGACTTCGACCTCGCCGCGACCGGGTTCACGCTCGCCGTCGGCGCGGTCTCCTTCGCCGGCTCCGCGATCACCTTCGCCAAGCTCCAGGAGCTGATGACCTCGCGGCCGGTGGTCTTCCCCGGCCTGCCCGTGGCCTTCGGGCTCGCGGCCGTCGCCGCGGTCGTGCTCGCGGTGCTCGTGGTCCGCGACCCCTCGGTCCCGCTCGGCGTCGCGCTGGCCGCGGTCGGCCTGCTCCTCGGCGTACTCCTGGTGCTGCCGGTCGGCGGCGCCGACGTGCCGATCGTGATCAGCCTGCTCAACGCCTTCACCGGGCTGACCGTGGCCGCCGGCGGCTACGTCCTGGGCAACGTCGTGCTGCTGGTGGCCGGCACCCTCGTCGGTGCCTCCGGCACCTTCCTCACCCTGCTGATGGCGCGGGCGATGGGCCGCTCGGTGGCCAGCATCCTCTTCGGCGCGCTGCGCGGCGGCTCCACGCTCGGCGCCGGCGTCGCCTCCGACCGCCCGGTGCGCTCCGCCGGGCCGGAGGACGTCGCGATCGCGCTGGGGTACGCCGAGCGGGTGATCGTGGTGCCCGGCTACGGCCTGGCCGTCGCACAGGCGCAGCACACGCTCCGCGAGATCGTCGACCTGCTCACCGAGCGCGGCGTCCGCGTGGACTACGCGATCCACCCGGTGGCCGGCCGGATGCCCGGGCACATGAACGTGCTGCTCGCCGAGGCGCAGGTGCCCTACGAGCAGCTCGTCGAGATGGACGACATCAACAACGAGTTCCGCCACACCGACGTGGTGCTCGTGGTCGGCGCCAACGACGTCGTCAACCCCGCGGCCCGCACCACCCCCAGCGCGCCGATCTACGGCATGCCGATCCTCGACGTCGACCAGGCCCGCCAGGTGGTGTTCCTCAAGCGCTCGATGCGCCCCGGCTTCGCCGGCATCGACAACGAGCTGCTCTTCGACCCGCGCACGACGCTGCTGTTCGGTGATGCCAAGGAGTCACTCGCCAAGCTGCTCGCCGCCCTCAAGGGGCTCTGAGC
This sequence comes from Nocardioides sp. dk884, assembly GCF_009557055.1. Lineage (NCBI taxonomy): Bacteria > Bacillati > Actinomycetota > Actinomycetes > Propionibacteriales > Nocardioidaceae > Nocardioides > Nocardioides sp. dk884. The sequence continues at coordinate 260,832 of NZ_CP045649.1, forward strand.
AGGCTCAGACCAGGGCGGGACCTCGCGGCCGCCCGCTCGTTGAGCACGGCATGGACGAGGACGAGGAGCGCCTGGGCCGCCCCGACGGGCACCGCTACGCCGCACCGGAGCCGGAGAGCGAGCGCGAGAGCCGGGAGTGGGTCTACGTCCTGCTCGCGCTGGTCGTGGTGGGCCTGATGGTGCTGATCGTCACCGGCGTGGTCCCGGTCCACCCCGGCGGGTAGAGCCGGGCGGCTGGGCGGCCGGCGAGGCTCAGGCGCCGCCGGCGATGCCGTAGAGCCGGTCGCCCGCGTCACCGAGGCCGGGCACGATGTAGCCCTTCTCGTTGAGGCGCTCGTCCATCGCGGCGGTCACGACGGTGACCGGCACGTCGAGGTCGGCCAGGTCCTTCTCGAGGCGCACGCAGCCCTCGGGAGCGGCGAGCAGGCAGATCGCGGTGACGTGGTCGGCCCCGCGGTCCGTGAGGAACCGGATCGCCGCGGCGAGGGTGCCGCCGGTGGCCAGCATCGGGTCGAGCACGTAGCACTGGCGACCGGACAGGTCCTCGGGCAGCCGCTCGGCGTACGTCGCGGCCTCGAGGGTCTCCTCGTTGCGGACCATGCCGAGGAAGCCGACCTCGGCGGTCGGCAGCAGCCGCATCATGCCGTCGAGCATGCCGAGCCCGGCGCGCAGGATCGGCACCACGAGCGGCTTCGGGGTCGCGAGGCGTACGCCGGTGGTGGGCGAGACCGGGGTGGTGATGTCGACCTGCTCGACGCGGACGTCGCGGGTGGCCTCGTAGGCCAGCAGGGTCACCAGCTCGTCGGTCAGGTGGCGGAACGTCGGGGAGTCCGTGCGCTCGTCTCGCAGGGTGGTGAGCTTGTGGGCGACGAGCGGGTGGTCCACGACATGAGTACGCATGTGTGAAGGCTAGTCCAGGTTCCCGGTCCGAGACTTGGCCGGGCGGCGGGGCTCTGCCACCCTAGGGAGACAGGCGGCGACCAGCACCGGTGTGGAGGAGCGTCATGGTCCAGATCGACGAGGTCGACTTCGCCCTTGCCGCGTTCCGACAGGACGGTGCATGGACGGTCGGGGAGCTCACCCGCGAGCACCTCGCGGACCTCGAGACCCTCGCTGACGCGCTGCGCCGGCTGCCCGGGGACAGCGGCGCCATCGCGCTGATCGGCATCGACGACGACTACTTCCTGCTCGTGCGCGTCACCGGCTCCGTGGTGCGGGTGCTGGTCTCCGACGTCGCCGCGGCCGACGAGTCCGACCTGGCCGCCTCCGCCCTGGAGGTGCTCGGCATCACGGCGCCGCTCGACGACGACGAGGACGCCGAGGCCGTCCCGGCCGGCGACCTCGACCTGCTCGGCGACCTCGGCATGCACGCGATGGACATGGCCGTGCTGCTCGACGACTTCGACCTCTACCCCGACGAGGTGCTCTCCGACGTGGCCCGCAAGGTGGGCTTCGGCGAGGCCTTCGACGACGCCGTCGGGCTGACGTCGGCCTGAGCCGGCGCACCACCGCCACCGTGCTGCACGACCGCTGGCGCGAGCCGATGCGCGCCGCCCTCGCCGAGGCGCAGGCTGCCGACGCGACGCACGACGTACCGATCGGGGCGGTGGTGCTCGGCCCGGACGGCCACGTCCTGGGCGCCGGGCGCAACATCCGGGAGGCCGAGGGGGACCCGACCGGGCACGCGGAGGTGGTCGCGCTGCGCGCCGCGGCGCGGGCGCTGGGGGAGTGGCGGCTCAGCGGCTGCACGCTCGTCGTCACGCTCGAGCCGTGCACGATGTGCGCGGGGGCCGCGGTGCTGGCGAGGGTCGAGCGGATCGTCTTCGGAGCCTTCGACGACAAGGCCGGCGCGGTCGGCAGCCTGTGGGACGTGGTGCGCGATCGCCGGCTCAACCACCGCCCGGAGGTCGTCGCCGGGGTGCTGGCCGCCGAGTCGACGGCGCTGCTCGAGGACTTCTTCGCCCGGCACCGCCCCCGCGACTGACCCCCGCGGGGGATCCCCAGATTTCACCTTCCGGATGTCTGGACCGGGGTCATACTGGCCAGGTGGCGGCTCCGTTCACCGGCAAATCCTCGACACGCTCCCAGGGCAGGTTCACCTCCTGGCGGCGTTCTCGACGCGGGTCCGTGAGCGCCGGGGCATCGCTCGCCGCGCTGACGCTGGCGTGCACCGCGTGGGTCGCGCCGCCGGCGAGCGCTGACGGCGCGGTCACGGTGCGGGGCGCCGCCTTCCCGGACCCGATGGCCACCCGGCTGTCCTACGTGGGCTGCGAGTCGATCGGTGCGCTGCGCGCCGAGACGCCCCAGGCGTACGTCGGCCTCGGCCCGGGCCAGCCGCCGGCCGGCCGGCGCAGCCTGGGCTACGACCTCGCCGGCGGCAACGCGGTCGGTGCCATGCACGTCGTCGCCTCTGTGCGGGCGACCAGCGTGGCGTCGGTCTCCGTCCACGCCCCGGCGGGCGCCCGCGGGGTCGCCTACGCCGGATACCAGACCCGCGCCGACCGCGGCACCGACGTCATGTGGCTGGGGCGCGCCGACCTGCGAGCGGCGGGCGGCTGGCAGGAGATCGACGCGATGCGCACCTCCTACACCTGGTCCCGCGTCGACCTTTCGAGCGGCGCGGTCCTCGAGCGTGGCCCGGCCTCCGCGACGGGCGTGCGCGCCTTCGCGGCGCGTGGCGGCGGCGACGGCGGGGCCTTCTTCACCATCGGCTTCGGCTGCGACGGGCAGCCGTTCTCCCTCGACGCGCTGCGGTCCGGCCCGGCGGGCGCCGTCACGACGTACGACCTCGAGGGGCTGGCGACCACCACCACGATCTCCGGCCCGACCCGGGCGCGACCGGGCAAGGCGGTGCGGCTCACCGGCACGCTGCGCGACCAGGACGGCGCGCCGCTGCCGTGGGGCTCGGTCATCCTGGAGCGCCAGCTCGCCGGCGGCGGCTGGGAGAAGGTCGAGGTGGTCGAGGTCGGCCCCGGGCTGGACCCGGCCGCGACGGTGCGCCCCAAGCAGACCACGACGTACCGCTGGCGCTTCGTGGACCGACCGCTCGCCGAGGCCAGCACCTCCGCCTCGCACACCGTGAGGGTCGCGAAGGCCGGTACGCCGTCGGACAAGCCGACGCCGAGCGACAAGCCGACGCCGAGCGACAAGCCCACGCCGAGCGAGCAGCCGACGCCGGGCGACAAGCCGGCACCGAGCGCTCCCTCGAGCACCCCGCCCACCGCGACGCCCACCCAGGAGCCGAGCCAGCAGGCGTCCCCGCCGGCCAGCCAGTCGCCCATCGAACAACCGAGCACGCTGCCCACGAAGGAGCCGACGCAGGAGCCGAGCGCGACGTCTACGAAGCCGGCCGCTCCGGCCTCACCGCCCAGCTCGTCACCGGCTCGGTCGCCGCAGGGGTCCGCCTCCGGCACGCCGAGCGGCACGGCCTCCCCCCGCACCGCCACCCCGACCCCCTGACCCGTCTCGGACCGGGCACCGGATTTCGTCCGCTCCGCCACCCTCCGGTACATTCCTCCGCGGTGGCGTGTCCGAGCGGCCGAAGGTGCATCACTCGAAATGATGTGTGGGGTTAAACCCACCGTGGGTTCAAATCCCACCGCCACCGCCAGACGACGTAGGTCGTGAGAGAGCCGCCCCAGGCCCGAGAGATCGGGAACCGGGGCGGCTTTCGGCATTTCGGGTGGTCCTGCCGGGTCCGTTGCCAGGGGGTGCGGGCCTGTGGTGCCCTGAGAGCTCCGCTGCCGACACCGGTGTGCGGGCTGTTGAGGGGAGTGCGGTCATGATCCTGCGCCGTTGGCGAGGGGCCGTGAGGCCCGAGGACGCCGAGGCCTACCTCGCGCACCAGAGCGACACGGGCATCCGTGGCTACCGCTCCACGCCCGGCAACCTGGGTGCGCTGGTGCTGCGCCGCCCGGTGGGCAACCTCGTCGAGGTGGTCACGCTGTCGCTGTGGGAGTCGATGGACGACGTCCGTCGGTTCGCCGGCGAGCGCCCCGAGGTCGCGGTCTTCTACCCGGGCGACGACGACCTGCTCGCCGAGAAGGACGGGCACGTCGATCACTACGAGGTGAGCGAGGCCGACCTCGACTCGGGGTTCCTCGCGCGCTTCTCGAGCTGACCGCGGCGGGGTGCACGTAACCGCGCAATTGCTGGGAAAAGCACCTCGTGCGGGCGGCGAGAGGTGTTTTCCCCAGCAATTGCGCCGAAAGACACCGCCCCCGACCGACCCGCTAGAAGGCGGAGCAAGTCAGCCGCGCGCCGAGCGGTCCTGGCCTGCCCACCACTCCTCGAGCACGCGCCGGGTCTCGTGGGTGAGGTCCGACCGGTCGAGCTCGCCGCGGCCGAGCCACCGCCAGCTGCTGTGCTCGGGCGAGAGCTGGATGATCTGCTCGCCGAGCGGTACGGCGAAGGTGTACTGCCGCGCGCGAGCCCCGCTGCCGCTGACGTAGTCGAACTCCGCCACGAAAGCCGGGTCGACGCGGACCGGCCCGGACCAGCCGATCTCCTCGGCCAGCTCGCGGTCCAGCGCCTGGCCGAGCGTCTCGCCCGCCTCGCACCCGCCGGAGGGCAGCTCCTCGATGCCGGGAAGGAAGTCGTCGCCGGCCGAGCGGCGTACGACGAGCACGCGGTCCTCCACGTGCACCACCGCGCCGGCGACCAGCCGGTCGACGCCCGGGGCGTGCGTGCGGAGCAGCAGGTCGTCCACCCGGGGAGGCTAGTGCGCGCCGGGAACGATCCCCGGGGGTGGGCAGCCTGGTACTGCCCCACCTGGCTGCGCCGGATCCTTCCGTCGATCACCTTCGCCCACGACTGAGTCGCCCGACGACCTGAGGCGACACAATGCGCGCATGGACATCGCGCGCTCGCTGCCGCTCTTCGTGCTCGCTGCCGTGGCCGAGATCGGCGGCGCCTGGCTGGTCTGGCAGGGCGTGCGCGAGCAGCGCGGCCTGCTGTGGGTCGGCGCCGGCTTCGTCGCGCTCGGGCTCTACGGACTGGTCGCCACCCTGCAGCCGGACGCCGACTTCGGCCGCGTGCTCGCGGCGTACGGCGGGGTCTTCGTCGCCGGGTCCCTGGCCTGGGGGATGCTCGTCGACGGCTTCCGCCCCGACCGGTACGACGTGGCCGGGGCGCTGGTCTGCCTGGTCGGCGTCGCGGTGATCATGTACGCCCCGCGCGGCGCCTGAGCTCCCCGGCCGCGGCGCGTCCGGGGTTGACCGTCGCGCGGGGCGGGCACAGTGACGCCCGTGAACCTGATCGAGTTCGAGGGCAAGCGCCCCTCCGTGCACCCCGACGCCTGGATCGCCCCGACCGCCACGCTGATCGGCGACGTGACGGTGGAGGCGGGCGCGAGCGTCTGGTACGGCGCGGTGCTGCGCGGTGACGTCGCGGCGATCGTCATCGGTGCCGGGGCCAACGTGCAGGACAACTCCGTGCTGCACGCCGGGCCGGGGGAGTCGCTGGTGATCGGCGCGCACAGCACCATCGGGCACTCCTGCATGGTCCACTGCGCCGAGGTCGGGGAGGGTTCGCTGGTCGGCAACGGCGCGATCGTGCTGGACGGCGCCCGGGTCGGCGCGGGCACCCTGGTCGCGGCGGGCGCGGTCGTCACCCCGGGGACCACCGTCGGCGACGGGGTCGTGGTCGGTGGCACCCCGGCCCGGGTGCTGCGCTCGATCGAGGGCACCCCGGCGGCCAGGATGGTCGCCGGCAACGCGCCGTACTACGTCGAGCTGGCGGCCCGGCACCGTGAGGGCGCGCGGCCGGTGACCTGATCCCGGCCACCGCTCGCTCGATCCAGTCGGGCGAGTGGTCCCGGTCACAGGGATCGGTGGGCCCGCGGCGACGAGGCGGTTCCTACCGTGGCGCGGTGCGCACCCAGACCGAGTTCCCCCGTCTCCTCGCCCCCGGCCGGATCGGCCCGATCACGCTGCCCAACCGGGTGCTGCTGCCCGCGATGGACATGAACCTGTGCGAGGACGGGGTGATCCACGAGGGCGACATCGTCCACTACGCGCGGCGCGCGAAGGGCGGCGTCGGGATGGTCATCACCGGTGCCAGCGCGGTGGCGTACCCGGTCGGCGCGACCAGCCGCAAGGAGCCCGGGCTCTCCGACGACCGGTTCCTGCCCGGGCTCACCGCGCTCGCCGACGCGGTGCACGCCGCCGGGTCGCTGCTCTGCGTGCAGGCCACCCACCACAGCAAGGTCGCGCGCATCGACACCGCCGACGGGCGCCCGATGCTGGTGCCCTCGGAGCCGCGCGTGGAGCGCGACATGAGCGCGCTGGCCGACAACACCCGCGACGAGCTGGTCGCGATGGCGGCGATCAACGAGGGCAACCAGCCGAGCTACCACGAGGCGACCGAGGACGACCTGGCCTGGGCCGTCGAGCAGTTCGCCGGCGCCGCGCGCCGGGTGCTCGCCTCGGGCGCCGACGCTATCGAGATCCACGCCGCGCACGGCTACCTGCTCGGCAGCTTCCTCGCCAGCGCCGACAACCGGCGTACCGACCGCTACGGCGGCGCGCTGGAGAACCGCGCCCGGCTGGCCTGCGAGGTGATCGCCGCCGTGCGCGCCGAGGTCGGCGACGGCCTGGCGATCCTGGTCCGCGTGGCGGGCAAGGAGTACGGCGAGGAGGGCGCGCTCAGCACCGAGGAGGCGGTGGCCGCGTCGTTGCTCTTCGAGGCCGCCGGCGCCGACGCCATCCACGTGACCGGCTGGGCGCGCAACCCGTTCCGCAACTTCACCGACGGCCCGCTGCCGGCCGAGGTGGCGGCGTACCGCTCCTTCGCGCGCGCGGTCAAGGACGCCGTGAGCATCCCGGTGATCACCGTCGGGCGGGTGCTGCCCGAGGTGGGCGAGGAGATCCTGGCCGCCGGCGACGCCGACTTCGTGGCGATGGGGCGCCAGCTGCTGGCCGACCCCGACCTGGTGAACAAACTGCGCGCCGGCGACCGGGCGCGGGTGCGCCCGTGCATCAACTGCTACGTCTGCGTGGAGCAGAACTTCTGGGACGGTACGCCGATCTGCGCGGTCAACCCGGCGCTCGGCGACGAGGCGGCCGGCGAACTGGTGCCTGCGACCACGCCGCGTCACGTGGTGGTCGTCGGCGGCGGGCCCGGCGGGATGGAGTCGGCCCGGGTGGCGCGCGAGCGCGGGCACCGGGTGACGCTGCTGGAGGCCGGCGACCGGCTGGGTGGCTCGGCGTGGTTCTCCCAGCTGACCACCCCCGCCAACGGGCCGCTGCTGGACTGGCAGGGCCATGAGCTGCGCCGCCTCGGCGTCGACGTGCGGCTCAAGCACCGCGCGAGCGCCGAGACGATCGCGGCGCTGGCGCCGGATGCGGTGGTGCTGGCCACCGGCGCGCACCGCGGGCGCCCCGGCGTACCGGGTGCGGACCTGCCGCACGTGCACACCGGCGACAGCCTGCGGGCGCTGCTCACCGGCAGCGGCGACGCCGGCGACGCCGGCGGCACCAAGCCCCTGCTCCGCCTCGCCGGCGCGGCCGGCCGGCTGACGCGCGTCACCCGCAGCCCGGAGCTGATCCGCGAGGCGACGCGCCGCTTCCTCCCGGTCGGCTCCGACGTCGTGGTGATGGGCGGCTCGCTGGTCGGTCTCGAGCTCGCGGAGTTCCTCGCCGAGCGCGGCAAGCGGGTCACGATCCTCGAGGAGGGCGCCCAGCTCGGCCTGCCGATGGCGATGCCGCGCCGCTGGACCGCCGTACGACGGGCCGGTGAGCACGGTGTCACGTCCGTGCGCGGGGCTCGGGTCGTGGAGATCACCGGCTCCGAGGTGCGCTACCGGGTCGGCGAGGACGGCGAGATCCTCGGCGCTCCGGCCGACCTGGTCGTCGTCGCCTCCGAGGTGGCCTCCGGCGCCCCGCTCGCCGACGAGCTCACCCGCCGCGGGATCAAGGTCGAGGTGGTCGGCGACGCCGGCGAGGTCGGCTACATCCAGGGCGCGATCCACTCCGCCTGGCGGGTGGCCAGCACGCTCTGAGGAGGCGGTGCCCGGCTGCCGGCTGCCCGAGGGCGGTGTTTTTCCGCGCAATTGCTGGGAAAAGCACCGGTCCCGGGCGGCGGAGTCCATCGGTCGAAGCAACGCCGAGTGATGGTGGTGTTGCGATGGGCAGGCGGTACGTGCCGTACGAGGTTCGTGAGGAGTTCTTCGCGTTGGTCTGTGGTGGGTTCGCGCTGCAGGCTGCCGCGGATCGGGTCGGTGTGTCGCATCGAACCGCGACGTACTGGTGGCGATCCTCGGGGCTTGTGAGCCCAGTCATCCAATTCGGTGCGATCGGTGGCCTGCCCGGAAGCGCTCCCGTAGGAGTGCCAGGGATACGCAATCCCGAAGAAGGCCCACGCCGACGGCGGGCGTTGAGCAGCGAGGACCGTGCGGTGATCGCGGCAGGGTTGCGTGCAGGGTGGGCGTTGACCCGGATCGCGACACTGATCGGGCGCGACAAGTCGGTGGTCTCTCGCGAGGTCGCGCGCAACCGCGGCCCCGACGGCTCCTACTGGGCCCCGATCGCGCATCGTGTCGCGCACGAACGGCGACGCCGACCCAAGGCGTTCAAGCTGATCGAGAACCCCGGGCTGTGTCGTCGGATCGAGACCTGGATGGACGACGGGTGGTCGCCAGGACTGATCGCGTCGATGCTGCGCCACGCCCACCCCGGTCACGATCCAGCAGCGAGGATGGCCCGTGTGTCGCACGAGACGATCTACCGGGCGTTGTATGTCCAGACCCGCGGGAGCCTGCGCAAGGACCTGGCCGCGCAGCTGCTGACCAAACGCCGCGCACGCAAGCCGCACGCCGACCCCGACGGGCGCAGGAAAGGGCTGTACCGCGAGGCCTTCACCATCAGCCAACGCCCCGCCGAGGTCGCTGACCGGGCCGTGCCCGGGCACTGGGAGGGTGACCTGATCCTCGGTGCCGGCAACCGCTCCGCGGTCGGGACCCTGGTCGAACGCTCGACGCGGTTCGTGCTCTTGCTGCACCTGCCCGGTCGCCACGACGCAGAGTCAGTGGCCCAGGCGATGATCCGCGAGATGGGTCAGCTGCCGGTGCATCTGCGTCGTTCGCTGACCTGGGACCGCGGCAGCGAGCTGGCTAACTACCGCGATGTCGAGGCCGCCTTGGAGATGCCGGTCTTCTTCTGTGACCCCCACTCGCCCTGGCAGCGCGGGTCGAACGAGAACACCAACCGACTCCTCCGGTTCTGGCTAGAGAAGGGCAGCGACCTCTCAACCCACAGTGCCGACGACCTCGCCCGCATCGCCGCGACCCTGAACAAGCGACCCCGCCCTACCCTGGACCTACGGACCCCAGCCCAAGCGCTGGCCGAGCTGCTCGCCAACCCGGCAGCAGCATGACCGTTGCTTCCACCGATTGACCTCGCCGGCTTCCGCAGGTGTTTTTCCCAGCAATTGCGCAGTTACGGACGACCCGCGCCATCGGCCCACCACCCCGCCTGCCCTGCGGCAGGATGGGCCGCATGGCTTCCGCACCCTGGTTCACCTCGCCCGCCGACGCGATCGAGCGCCTGGGGGAGGCGGGCTACCTCGCCGACGCCGCCACCGGTACGACGACGTACCTCGCCGGGGCGCTGGAGAAGCCGCTGCTGATCGAGGGGCCGGCGGGTGTCGGCAAGACCGAGCTGGCGAAGGCGGTCGCCCGGGCGGCGGGCGCGGAGCTGGTGCGGCTGCAGTGCTACGAGGGGCTCGACGAGGCCCGGGCGCTGTATGAGTGGAACTACAAGAAGCAGCTGCTGGCGATCCAGGCCAGCAGCGGTGAGCAGTCCTGGGACCGCACCCACGACGAGATCTTCACCGAGGAGTTCCTGCTCACCCGGCCGCTGCTGAGCGCGATCCGGCGCGCGGAGCCGACGGTGCTGCTCATCGACGAGGTCGACAAGACCGACGTCGAGGTGGAGGGGCTGCTGCTCGAGGTGCTCTCGGACTTCCAGGTGACGATCCCCGAGCTGGGCACGATCAGCGCCGTACGCCGCCCGTTCGTGGTGCTGACCTCCAACGCGACGCGCGAGCTGTCCGAGGCGGTCAAGCGCCGCTGCCTGTTCCTGCACCTGGACTATCCCGACGCCGCCCGCGAGCGCGAGATCATCACCGCCGCGGTGCCCGGCCTCGACGACGCCGTCGCCACCCAGCTGGTCGAGGTGGTGGCCCGGCTGCGCGACCTCGAGCTGCGCAAGGCGCCCTCGATCGCGGAGTCGATCGACTGGGCGCGCACCCTGCTCGCGCTGGAGATCGACGACCTCGACGACGCGGCGGTCGACGCCACGCTCGGCGTGGTGCTCAAGCACGTGTCCGACACCGAGCGGGCCGTGCGGGAGCTGAAGCTCCGGCGATGAGCCTCCTGGACCGCCACCTCTCCTTCCTCGAGGCGCTGCGCGGGGCGGGCCTGCCGGTCTCCCTCGCCGAGGACCTCGACGCGGTCGCCGCGCTGACCGCGGTGACCTGGGAGGACCGCGCGCTGGTGCGCGAGGCGTACGCCGCGACGCTGGTCAAGCGGCGCGCGCAGCGGCCGACCTTCGACACCGTCTTCGACCTGTGGTTCCCGCGGCTGGTCGGGGAGGGGTACGCCGGCGACGCGGGCGCCGACGCCGACGGGCCGCACGCCGACGAGGCCTCGACCGGGCAGGTCCGCGACGGCGCGGCGGCACTGGAGTCGCTGCGCGAGCGGCTGGTCGACGCGCTGGCCGGCGCCGAGGACGCGACGGCGGCCGAGGCCGCCGCCGAGCTCGCCGTCGAGGCGATCGGCACCTTCGGCCGGCTGCCCGGGGCCGGGCGCGGGGCTCCCGGCTGGTCGGCGTACGCCGCCCTCCAGCGGGTCGCCCCTGAGCGGCTGGTCGAGCGCCTGGTCCGCGCGCTGCTGGCCGGGGGAGCGACGAGGAGCGCGCGCAGCGCACGGCCGCCCGCCGCATCGGCACCTTCACCGCGGCCGCGGAGGCCGAGGCGCGGCGGCGTACCGCCGAGGAGAAGGGGGCCGCCCACGTCGCGCGCACCGCTGTGCGGCCCACCATCGACCAGCTCGACTTCCTCTCCGCCCGGCGCTCCGACCTCGACGAGCTGCGCCGCCAGGTGCACCCGCTGGCGCGCAGGCTCGCCACCCGGCTGACCCAGGAGCACCACGCGCACCGCCGCGGTCCGCTGGACTTCCGGCGCACCGTGCGCGCCTCGCTCTCCACCGGCGGCGTACCCCTGGAGACCCGGCACAAGCCCAAGCGGCCGCACCGCACCGACCTGGTGGTCCTGTGCGACGTGAGCGGGTCGGTCGCCAACTTCGCGCAGTTCACGCTGCTGCTGGTGCTCGCGCTGCGCGATCAGTTCCAGAACCTGCGCGCGTTCACCTTCGTCGACCAGGTCCACGAGGTGACCCACCACCTGCGCCCGCAGGCCGATCCGGCCGAGGTGATGGCCGATCTGGCCGCCAGCGCGTCGTACGCCGCGCTGTGGGGGCGCACCAGCTATGGCCGCGCGTTCACCCGGTTCGCCGAGGACCACGCCGACGCGCTCGGTCCGCGCTCGTCGCTGCTGATCCTCGGCGACGCCCGCTCCAACCACGGCGAGCTCGCCCTGGGCGCGCTGCGCGAGATGGCCGGCTCGGCGCGGCACGCCTGGTGGCTCAACCCCGAGCACCGCCGGCAGTGGGACACCGGCGACTCGGCCGCCAGCGCGTACGGCGAGGTCGTGGACATGGTGGAGTGCCGCAACCTCACCCAGCTCTCCGAGTTCGTCCACGACCTGCTCTGAGCCGCGCCCGCCGCCATTGGCGCCGACTCGCGCAACCACACGCGCCGACTCGCGCAACCACACGCGCCGACTCGCGCAACCACACGCGCCGACTCGTGGAAGGATCAGGTGAAGACGGGGCGCAGGCGGGCGAGCGCCTCCTCGATCTCGTGACCGGGGCCGGCGAAGCTGAAGCGCACCGAGCGGTGCCCGTCGACGGTGTCGAAGTCGATGCCGGGGGCCATGGCGACGCCGACCCGCTGCAGCACGTCGTGGGTGAAGGCCATCGAGTCGTCGGTGAGGTGGCTGATGTCGGCGTAGGCGTAGAACGCGCCGTCGGCCGGGGCGAGCCGGGTGACGCCGAGGTCGGCGAGCCCGTCGAGCAGCAGCCGGCGGTTGTCGGCGTAGCGGCGCACGTGACCGTCCAGCTCGGCGTAGGACTCCTCCTCGAAGGCGGCCAGGCAGGCGCGCTGGGCGATCACCGGCGGGCAGATCGTGAAGTTGCCGGTGAGCACGTCGACCGCGCGGCGCAGCCGGTCCGGCACCAGCATCCAGCCGATGCGCCAGCCGGTCATCGAGAAGTACTTGCTGAAGCTGGAGAACACGACCGCCTCGCGGCTGGTCTCCCATGCCGAGCGGGCCAGGTGCGCGCCGGGCTCGGCGTACTCGATGCCGTGGTAGATCTCATCGGAGATGAGCTGGATGCCGTGCTCCTCGCAGTACGCCGCCAGCGCGGCGAGCTCGGCGGGCAGCAGCATCGTGCCGGTGGGATTGGCGGGGCTCGCCACCACCAGGCCCTTGATGTCCGGGCCGAGCGCGGCGACCTGCTCGACGGTGGGCTGGAACCGGGTCTCCGGGCCGGTGGCGATCTCGACGACCTCGCAGCCCAGGGCGCTGAGCACGTTGCGGTAGCAGGGGTAGCCCGGCCGGGCCATCGCCACCTTGTCGCCGACCTCGAACGCCGCGAGGAACGCCAGCAGGAAGCCGCCGCTGGAGCCGGTCGTGACCACGACCTCGTCGGGGGAGACCTCGATGCCGTGGGTGCGCCCGTGGTGCGCGGCGATCCGCTCGCGCAGCTCGAGCAGGCCGGCGGCCGGGGTGTAGCCCAGCGGGTCCCCGGACTGCAGCAGCCGGATCGCCTCGGCGTTGACCGGGGCGGGCGCGCCGGTGCTGGGCTGCCCGGCGAGCAGGTTGAGCATGTCGCCGTGGGTGCGCTGGCGCGCGGCCGACGCGGCGAGCAGGTCCATGACGTGGAACGGCGGGACGTTGGCGCGGCTGGCCACGGCGAAGCGGTCGCTCAGGGAGGTCACGCCCCGACTGTAGGCACCCCGGTGCGCGTCGCGGCGTGCCGGCCTGCCCGCCGTCCGAAGAACGAGCCCTCGCCGAGCTGGGTGCCCGAGGCGTAGCCCTTGCCGTCCTGGGCGATGTTGGAGGCGCAGGCACCGGCGGCGTACAGCCCGGGGACGACGGCGCCGTCCGCGCGCTGCACCTGTCCGTCGACGGTGGTGCGCAGGCCGCCGAGGGTGAACCCGGCGTACATCGCGTGTCCCAGGCGCAGGTCGAAGACCGCCCACGGCCCCACCGACTGCGGGGCCAGCCACTCGGGGGCCTTGTGGAAGTCGGGGTCCTCGCCGCGCGCGGCGTGCTCGTCGTAGCGCGCCAGGGCCGCGGCGACCGACCCAGACGGCAGGTCCAGCGCGGTCTCGAGCTCGGCGAGCGTCTCGTAGCCGTCGATGAGCGGGACCAGGGCGTACTTGGCGTACTCCACGTGCTCGCTGTCGACGATGAGGTACGCCGCGGAGCCGGGCTGCTCCATCACGAACTGCGAGGTGCGGGAGTGGTAGGAGTCCTCGGCGACGAAGCGCTCGCCGCGCTGGTTGAGGATCACCCCGGTCAGCAGCCGCGACGGCGGGTAGCACGGCGCGGTGATGAACGGCTCGCTCATGTGCTTGAGCTCGGCGCCGGCGGACTCGCCGAGGCGGATGCCGAGGCCGTCGTCGTAGGTCGAGCCGAGGGTGAACAGCTTCTCGCCGAGCTGCGGGGTCCAGCGCGCGACCATCGCGGGGTTCATCACGAAGCCGCCGGCGGCGATCACCACGGCGCCGGCGCGCACGACCCCGGTGTCCTCGAACCGGCGCCAGGCCAGGCCCACGACGGCGCCCGTGGCGTCGAGCACCAGGTTGGTCGCGCCTGTCTCGTAGCGGACCTCGACGCCCGCCTCCTCGAGGCGGTCGCGCAGCAGGTCCATCACCATCTTGGTGCCCTCGGTGTCGCCGGGCACCGGCACCTTGTGCCCGCGCGGGGCGGGCGGCACCTGCTCGCGGAACGGCCAGACCTTCTCGTTGCCGGTGAACATCAGGCCCTGGGTGCCGGGCTGGATCACCGCCTTCTCGGGATAGAAGGAGCGCTCGAACTCGAAGCCGAGCGCCTCCAGCCAGTCGCAGTGCTCGACCGAGCCGTCGCAGTAGGCGCGGATCTTGTCGTGCTCGGGCTCCTTGGAGACCGCGACCAGGTAGTCGTACATCGCGTCGGGGGAGTCCTCGTGGCCGGTCGCGCGCTGCACGACGGTGCCGCCGCCGAGGTAGAAGTGCCCCCCGGACATGCTCGAGGTGCCGCCGTGCACCGCCGCTCGCTCCAGCACCAGCACGCGTGCGCCGGCGCGCGCGGCCTCGAGGGCTGCGCAGCCGCCGGCGATGCCGAAGCCGACCACCACCACGTCGTACGACGCGGCGCCGTCGAGGACGTCGGGGGACAGTACGTCGGGGACCCGGGTGCCCGCAGGCTCGCTCGTCATGCGAGGAATCTAGAACAAGTTTCACTTTCGCGCGACGGGGCCGGCCGCGTCGGCGGCTAGCATCGGCCGCACTCCCGCCGAGTCCCCGAGGTGCCATGTTCGACGCCCGCGAGCTGGACCTGTTCTTGCTGATCGGCTCGTCGGTGACCCTGCTGGCGGTCCTGGCCGTGCGCGTCTCGCACCGGGCCGGGCTGCCCAGCCTGCTGGTGTACCTGCTGCTCGGGGTGCTGCTCGGCGCCTCCGGCCTGGGGATCGACCTGGCCGACGCCGAGCTCGCCCACGCGCTCGGCTTCGGGGCGCTGGTCCTGATCCTGGCCGAGGGCGGGCTGACCACGAGCTGGCGCGCGATCCGTCCCTCGATGGGGCTGGGGGTCGCGCTGGCGACCGTGGGCGTGGCGGTCTCGGTGAGCATCGTCGCGCTCGCCGGGCACTACCTGCTCGGGCTGCCCTGGCAGGTGGCGGTGCTGCTCGGCGCTGCGACCTCGGCCACCGACGCGGCGGCGGTCTTCTCGGTGCTGCGCGCGCTCCCGCTCCCGGCGCGCCTGACCGGCGCGCTCGAGGCGGAGTCGGGCCTCAACGACGCGCCGGTCGTCGTGCTGATCGTGCTCGTCTCCTCGGGCGCGGCCGAGGAGCACGGGGTGCTGGCGATGCTCGCCCTGATCGCCTTCGAGCTCGTCGTCGGCGTCCTGTTCGGACTCGGCGTCGGCGTCGGTGGCGCCTGGCTGATGCGCCGCGCGGCATTGCCCGCCTCGGGCCTCTACCCGATCGCGGTGCTGTGCCTGGCCGTGCTGGCCTACGGCGTCGCGGTCACCGTCCACGCCTCCGGGTTCGCCGCGGTGTACGTCGCGGCGCTGGTGCTCGGCAACGCCGAGCTGCCGCACCGTCAGGCGACCCGGTCCTTCTCCGAGGGAGTTGCCTGGATCGCCCAGATCGGGTTGTTCGTGATGCTCGGGCTGCTGCTCGAGCCGGACCGGCTGACCGGGGAGACCGTCTGGCTGGCGGTGGTCGCCGGGATGGTGCTGACGTTCGTGGCGCGCCCGGTCTCGGTCTTCGTGTGCGGTCTGGTGCGCCGGATGCCGTGGCGGGAGGGGGTGTTCTTGTCCTGGGCCGGCCTGCGCGGCGCGGTGCCGATCGTGTTCACCACGATCCCGCTCGCCGACGGCGTCGGCGGTGCCGAGCAGCTCTTCGACATCGTCTTCGTGCTCGTGGTGGTCTACACGCTGGTGACCGGCCCGACGCTGCCGTTCGTCGCCCGGCGACTCGGGGTGGCGCGGCCAGCCGAGGCGCGCGAGCTGGAGCTCGAGGCCGCGCCCCTGGAGCGCATCGCCGCGGACCTGCTGCAGGTCACCATCGGCCCGGCCTCGATGATGCACGGCGTCGAGATCGGTGAGCTGCGCCTCCCCCGCGGTGCGGTGGTGACCATCGTGATCCGCGACGGCGAGACGCTGGTCCCGGACCGGCGCACGGTGCTGCGCCACGGCGACGACCTGCTGGTGGTCACTCCGCGCCGGCAGCGCGAGGCCACGGAGTCCCGGCTGCGCCAGGTGAGCCGCTATGGCCGATTGGCGCAGTGGTTCCAGGCCACCCGCGAGCGGCCCGCGCGCTAGAGGACCGGCGGGCTGCAGACCGTGACGTCGCCGACGGCGACGGTGGTCTTGCGCCCGGGGACGAGGTTGTCGAACTTGTCCCCGACCACCACCACCACGCCCGGCTCGGTGGTGCGGCGCTTGACGACCTTGGCCTCGCCGAGCCGCGAACGGACCAGGCGCACGGCGGGGTGCTGGGGCGTGGTGGTCCAGATCTGCGCGCGGATGACGTCGGTGCCCCGGGGCGCGTTGTCCCGGGTGCCCTCGCCGAAGCCGGCGTCGATGAACTCCTGCATCGTGCGACCGGCCAGGCCGTTGCGGGTGCCGGCGTTCAGCACGCTGACCAGGACCTGGTCGGGGTAGATCTTGGTGCCGGCCGCGATCTCGGTGTCGACGCAGACCTCCTCGGAGATCTGGGGCAGCGGCGAGGTCAGTGCGGTCCAGCCCCACGCCGCCCCGCCGAGCAGGAGCAGGATCAGCGCGCCGAGGGTCAGCGCGCTGCGACCGCGCGGGGAGAGGCCGCTCTCGGCGCTCACTCGGGCACCACGTGGACCCGGGCGTGCAGGACGCTGCGCTGGCGCAGTGCCGCGCGCAGCGCGCGATGCAGGCCGTCCTCGAGGTAGAGCTCGCCGCGCCACTCCACGACGTGGGCGAACAGGTCGCCGTAGAACGTGGAGTCCTCATCGAGCAGCGCGGCCAGCTGCAAGGTGTCCTTGGTGGTGACCAGCGCGTCCAGGCGGACCGGGCGCGGGGCGATCGCCGCCCAGTCACGAGGACTCAGCCCGGGGTCGGGGTACGGGCGACCGTCGCCGACACGCTTGAAGATCACGCGGCGACTATAACGAGCATCACGTTTCTCCGGAGGCCGTCGCTGGACCGCTCACGGCGGCCCCGTCCGGGGCCGCGCCGGGCTCAGGCGGACCAGAGCAGCGAGTCGGCGACGAGGTCGGCCAGCGCATTGACGCCGCGGAGGTCCTGGCGCTCCTCCATCAGCCGCGCGAGGGCCTGGGAGTGGCGCAGCTCGAGCTTGGTGCGCTGCACGGCGATGCGGTCCAGCGTCGGGTCGGTCTCGTAGGACATCGGTGCCTCCTGGCGGGGTCGGGGAGCGGGGGAGTCGAGACTCAGCGTGCGCCCCCAAGATCGCCACGATGTTGTGTCCCGGTTACGGGAACGTTGTGGCTCAACCGGTCGCCATGTGATCTAGGTTGCACCCGTGAGCGACGTCGATGAGATCTGCCGGTTGAAGTACCGCTACCTGCGCACCCTCGATTCCAAGCAGTGGGAGGACTTCGAGGCGTGCTTCGTCCCCGAGGCGACCGGGGACTACGACGGACTGGTCTTCGCTGACCGGACCGGGCTGGTGGACTACATGCGCACCCACATGGTCGAGGGCATGTACACCCTGCACCAGGCGCACCATCCCGAGATCGAGGTCGACGGGGACACCGCGACCGGGCGCTGGTACCTCCAGGACCGGGTGATCGTGCCGGCCTACGACTTCATGCTCGAGGGGGCCGCGTTCTACGCCGACCGC
The DNA here is from genome assembly GCF_009557055.1 of Nocardioides sp. dk884. Taxonomy (NCBI): domain Bacteria; kingdom Bacillati; phylum Actinomycetota; class Actinomycetes; order Propionibacteriales; family Nocardioidaceae; genus Nocardioides; species Nocardioides sp. dk884. The sequence continues at coordinate 278,494 of NZ_CP045649.1, forward strand.
TACGTCCGCACCACCGAGGGCTGGCGGGTCGCGCACACCGGCTACCGGCGCACCTTCGAGATGAAGTACGACCTCAAGCAGCTCCCGGGCCTGAAGATCAGCGGTCCCGGGGTCGCCACGCACTGACCCTGACGGGCCGGGGGCGGGGCCGGCGCTCACGGAGCCGGCTCCTGCCAGGCCACCTGCACGACCTCGACCCCGCGCCCGCGGGTCACCAGGCGTCCGCGCCCCGGCGGCGCGGACGCCGGGCGCAGTCCCGCGAGCAGCGGGCCCTCCTCCGGGCGACCGGACAGCAGCAGCCCCGGCGCGCCCAGGTCGCGCACCGTCTGGAGCACGGGCTCGTGCCAGGCGCGGGCGGCCCCGCCGACCCGGCGGGCGAGGGCGAGATGCAGCCCGACGTCGCGCGCCTGGGCGAGCAGTGGCTGCAGGCGCTGCAGCGGTGAGCCCTGGGAGGTGGTGAGCAGGTCGTGGTCGTCGGCGACCACGAAGACCTCGGCGCCGGACCACCAGGACCGGCTGCGCAGCTGCTCGGTGCTCACCCCCGGACCCGGCAACCGGGTCTGCAGATGGGCCGCGAGGTCGGCGATGGCCGCGTCGACCTGGGCCGCCGACGACAGGTGGTTGAGCAGGTAGGCGTCCGGGACCTCGCCGAGCAGCGAGCGGCGCGGGTCGACCAGCACGACCTGGGCCTGCCGGGGGCTGCGGGTGCGCATCACCTCCTGCACGTAGGCGCGCAGCAGCGAGGTCTTGCCGGACCCGCTGTCACCGAGGGCCAGCAGGTGCGGCTCGGCGTCCACGTCGAGCTCCACCGCGGCGAGGTCGGACTCGCGCAGCCCGAGCAGCAGCGGGCCGCCCGCGCCGGTGGTCTCCCCGCCGGTCTCGCCACCGGTCTCGCCGGCACGACGTACGTCGGCGAGCGGGACGTGCCCGGGCAGCAGCCGGAGCCTCGGGCCGGTCGGCCCGCGCCAGGCAGCGGCGACCCGGTCGACGAGGTCGGCCACCCCATCGGCGAGGTCGTCGGCGTCACGGCGACCGTCGATGCGCGGGACCGCGGCCAGCACATGCAGCGGACCCGCGACCAGCCCCCGCCCCGGGCGCGAGCGCGGCACCAGGGCCTGGGCCCGTCGGTCCACCTCGGACTCGATCGGGTCGCCGATCCGCAGCTCGATGCGGGTGCCGAGCACGTCGCGCACCGAGGTGCGGTAGTCCGCCCACCGCGCGGCGCTGGTGAGCAGGTGCACCCCGAAGGCCAGCCCGCGCGCGGCCAGCTGCTGGAGCGCCACCTCCAGGTCGTCGAGCTCGGCGCGCAGGCTGCTCCACCCGTCGACGACCACGAAGACGTCGCCGTACCCGTCGTCGGCGCGGCCGGCGGCGCGCCGGGCCCGATAGGTCTCGGCGGAGTCGATGCCCTGCTCGCGGAAGTAGGCCTCGCGCCGGTCGAGCAGGCCGTGCACCTGCGCCAACGCCCGGCGTACGACGTCGGGCTCGGCGCGCGAGGCGACGCCCGCGACGTGCGGCAGGCGGGCGAACGGGGCGAAGGTGCCGCCGCCGAAGTCGAGCACGAAGAACTGCGCCTCCTGCGGGGTGGTGCGCAGCGCCAGGGCGGCGACGAGGGTGCGCAGCAGGGTGCTCTTGCCGCTGCGCGGGGCGCCCACCACGGCGACGTGCCCGGCGGCGCCGGCCAGGTCGATCGTGAGCGGCTCGGCGCGCTGCTCACGGGGCCGGTCGACCACCCCGACCGGGATCCTCAGTCCCGGCAGCTCGCGCCAGCGCGGCGCGACCAGCCCGAGCGAGGGGTCCTCGACGAGCGGCCCGAGCAGACGGTCCAGGGTCTCCGGGGCGTCGAGCGGCGGCAGCCAGACCCGGTGGGCGTCGGGTCCGTGACCGGCCATCCGGGCCAGCGCCACCTCGATCAGGGGGCGCGGGTCGAGGAGCGCCGGCAGGCGGGAAGGCGACGGGACCACCGACCGGGCGGCCACGCGGGTGACCGGGAACGGCCAGATCCCCGTCGGTGCCGGCGCGGCGCTGTGCCGGCCTCGCGGCTCGGGCACCGGCCCGACCGGCTCGACCGGCTCGACCGGCGCCGAGACGTACGCCGCGCGGAAGCGCACGAGCCTCGCCGGGTCCGGTCGCAGGTAGCCCAGGCCGGGGACGGGCGGCAGCTCGTGGGCGTCGGGGACGCCGAGCACGGCCCGCGACTCCTGGGCGCTGAACGTGCGCAGCCCGACGCGGTAGGAGAGGTGGGACTCCAGGCCGCGCAGCCGGCCCTCCTCCAGGCGCTGGGAGGCCAGCAGCAGGTGCACGCCGAGGGAGCGGCCCAGACGGCCGATCGCCACGAACAGGTCGAGCAGCTCGGGCCGGGCGGCGAGCAGCTCGGAGAACTCATCCACCACGACGAGCAGCGAAGGCAGCGGTGCGAGATCCCGCCCGGCGGCGCGTGCCTGCTCGTAGTCGTGTTGCGAGGCCAGGTTGCCCGCCCGGCGCAGCACCTGCTGGCGGCGCAGCAGCTCACCGGCCAGCGCGTCCTGCATCCGGTCGACCAGGGCCAGCTCCTCGGCGAGGTTGGTGATCACGGCCGAGACGTGCGGCATCGAGGCGAGCCCGGCGAAGGTCGCTCCGCCCTTGAAGTCGACCAGCACCAGGTTGAGCTCGGCGGGGGAGTGGGTCGTCCCCAGACCCAGGACGAGGGTCCGCAGCAGCTCGGACTTGCCCGAGCCGGTGGCGCCGATGACCAGGCCGTGCGGACCCATGCCGCGACGGGCCGACTCCTTGAGGTCGAGGTGGACGACGTGGCCGTCCTCCCCGGTGCCGATCGGCACCCGCAGCCGGTCGCGCTCGGGGCGCGGTCGCCAGCTGATCGCCGGGTCGAGGACGCGGAGGTCCCCGGCGCCGAGCAGGGTCGCGAAGTCGACCGGCCCGCCCCGGCCGCGGCCCCCGGAGTGCTCGTCGCCGGCCGTGCCGAGCGGGAGCAGCCGACGGGCGAGCGCTTCGGCGCTGGCCAGGTCGCACCGGTCGGGCTCGCAGCCGACCGGGTCCGCGCCGAGGACCAGCCGCACCCGGTCCGCCCGGTGGGCCGGGGCGCGCACTCGCAGGATCGTGGCGCCGGTCCCCGGCAGCTCCAGGGCGGCGGGGTCGTGTCGCCCGTCGTCGTCGAGGACCAGCAGCAGGTGCGGGTGTGCGGGCAGCAGGGCCCGCAGCTCCTCGGCGGAGGTGCCCACCAGTCGCCGCGGACCGATCGCGTCGCGTGCGCGGGGGCTGTGGGCGTGCGGCAGCCACTTCACCCAGTCCCAGTGGGCGAGGGCTGCGTCGTCGGTCAGGACGGCGACGACCAGCGCGTCGGGCGGGTGGAACACGGCCGCGGAGCACATCAGGGCGCGCACCACGGCCCGGGCCTGCTCCGCCGGGCCGACCGCGTCCACGCGGTCCTGCGCGGTGAGGTCGACGGTGAGCGGCAGGTCGGGTTGGGTGCGGTGGAGCGCGAGCAGCCGTCGTGCCGCGGCGACGGCCACCGGGTCCGCCCGGGCGGCGTCGGCGTCGTCATGGGCGAGCAGCTCGAGGGCCGACGGCTGGTCGGCCACGCCGCAGCGCACCTGGAGGAACTCCGGGTCGCCCGCGGTGCGTTCCCAGACCCGGGACCGCTGCGCGGCGAGCGACGGCAGTGCCGCCGGCGAGGGGTGGTGCCAGAGGAGTGCGGCGCGCTGGCGGTCCCCGGCCTCGCGGGCCCGAGCCCGCACCGAGGCCAGGTGGTGCAGGTAGTCCGCCCGGGCGCCGCCGACCTGCTCGGCGCGCTGGGTGCGCTGACGGTCGACCTGCACGACGACGAACCCCACGGTCGCGACCAGGAACATGCCCGCCGCCAGCAGGCGCAGGCCGTCGGCGCCCCCGCCCATCGTGGCGACCAGCACGACCGAGCCGAGACCGCCGAGCATCGGCACGGCGTTCATCAGCACGCCGCTCGCACCCTCGGCGGGCCGCAGCTCGGGCGGAGGCTTGAGCACGATCCGTCCGCTCGGCAGCGGAAGGGGTCCGGCCTCGCGCACCGTCGTCACGGGCTCCTCCTCTTGTCCGGGACCGTTGCGAGCCGCCGGCGCGGCCCGTGCGGGTGATGCTGCGACGCCGCGCCCCCGGCCCCGCGCCGCCCGGTGCCAGTGCTGTGCAGAAGCCCGCCGTACGCCGCGGTGTGGACGACTCCCGGCCCGCCCCGACCGCTGCGCTGGTGGCCCGGCCGAGCGGGTCTCGGCGAGGGCTGTGGAAAGCGGGGAAGGCCGGTTTCGTGGTCCGGGACGAGCGGTAGGGGCGCAGTGTCCGGACGCGCCGCACGGCCCGCTCGGACCGCGACATCGACGTCGCAGCACCATCCCCCTCTCGCCCATCTCGACTGCGTGACGGCGCCCGCTGTCACCGGACAGGAGCACGTGATGACCACCGGTACCTACGGCCAGGGCGCAGGCACCCTCTCGACCGGGGCGGCGCTCGTCGCCGACGCCCGCGTCGACTTCGACCAGCTCTCCGCCCAGCTCTCCGAACAGATCGGCGGCGCCCAGGCGCGGTGGCAGGGGCAGGGCGCGCAGGCGTTCTTCCGGCTGCACCAGGCGTGGACGGCGAAGCAGTCCACGATCGTCGCCGCGCTCGAGGAGCTCGAGAGCTCGTTGACCCGCACCGAGCAGATCAACACCACGACCGACGACCAGCAGTCGGCCACCTTCACCGCGGCCGCCGCACGGCTCGGCTGACCCGGCCCTCTCGACCATCCCCACCACTGACCACAGGAGCCCCCCATGACCTCAGCACCCGACGGCGGCATGCTCGTCGACCACGCCGGCCTCGACCAGGCCGCCGACGACCTGCGGCGCAAGGCCCGCGAGATCGACCAGCGCCTCGACCGGCTCGAGAGCGAGCTCGCATCGCTGCGCAGCGAGTGGACCGGGCGCGCCCAGGAGGCCTACCTGCAGGCCAAGGCGACCTGGGACGCCGCGATGACCGAGATGCGTGAGCTGCTCGACGACACCGGTCGCGCCGTCTCCGTCTCCAACGCCGACTACGCAGCGGCCGACGCCCGGGGCGCCGCGACCTTCGGCGCCTGAGCGCGCGGTGGCCGGCCCGACGCCGTCCGCGGGCGGCCCCGACCCTCCCGGGCCCGCCGCGTTGCTGCGGGTGACGGTGGCCTCGGCCACCCGCCGGGTGGACCTGGTGCTGCCCGGCACGGTCCCGGTCGCCGAGCTGCTCCCCGAGCTCGCGCGGTCGGTCGGGCTGCTCGATCCGCGCACGGCGCACCTCGGCCACCGGCTGCGCACGACCACGGGACGCCCGCTCTCCGGCGAGGTGGGGCTGCTCGCGCAGGGCGTCGCCGACGGCGCGCTGCTCACCGTGGTCGGCGGGATCGCGGACCCGCCGCCGCGCCGCCACGACGACCTCGCCGAGGCGGTGCTCGACGTCGTGGAGCACGACCTGGCCCACCACCACACGTCCACCACCCGGCGTACTGCCCTGGTCACCGCCACCCTGCTCCTGGTCCTCGGGGCGCTCGCGCTGCTGGCCCAGGACGAGCCGATGCGCGCCGGGGCCGGAGCCGCGGGCGCCGCCGCCGGGCTGCTCGGCGGTGCGGTCCTGCTCTCCCGGCTGCGTCCCGAGCCGGGCGCGGCGCTCACCGCCCTCGGTGCCGCGGTGGCGTACGCCGTGGTCGCGGGCGTGCTGCTCGCCGCGCAGGGCGGCGTACCCGTCGTGCTGGGTGGGTCCGTCGGCGCCGCGTCCGCGGGGCTCGTCGGCCTGGTCGCTCTCGGGCCGGGCCGCACCTGGGCGATCCCGCCGGTGCTCGCCGGCCTGCTGGGGGTGGCCGGGGTCGTGGCCGAGCGGGAGCTCGCGGGCGGTCCGGGGGCCGTCGCGGCGGTCCTGCTCGTGCTCGTGGTGCTGGGGTCCGTGCTGCTCCCGCGGCTCGCGCTGAGCCTGGCCGCCCCGGACCTCGACCCGGCGCGGCGCCACCCCGACCGGCCCGTCGACCTGGCCGGCGTACGCCGCGACGTGCGTGCCGCCCACGAGATCCTGCTGGCCCTCCTGGTCGGCGTCGGCCTCGCCGTTCTGGTGCTGGCACCGGTCGCGGTGTCGCTCGGCGCTGCGGGCACCGCGCTCGCGGTGGCCGGTTGCCTGGTCGTGCTGCTGGGCGCGCGCCGCCACCGCGTCGGCGCCGAGGTGGTGGCCACGACGGTCCTCGGCCTCGCCGCCCTGCTCGCCACCGCCGTGACCGCGCTGGTGCTGCACCCTCACTGGCGACCGGGCGCCGCGGCGGCACTCCTCGCCTCCGGTGTCGGCGTCCTCCTCGCGTACGTCGTCCCAGGAGCGGGGTCGGTGCGGCGGGGCCGTCTCGGCGACCTCGCCGAGACCGCCGTGGTGCTGTCCCTTCCCCCGCTGCTCGTGGTGGCCAGCGGGCTGTCGGCCGCCATCCGAGGCTGACGTGGTCACCCGACGCGATCTCGCGGAGGCGCAGTCCTTCGAGCGTCGCCGGGTGGTGGCGGCGTTCGTGTCCGGCACTCCTGACGGGCGCGAGGCGGAGCCGCCCCGGGCCGGCCGGCTGCTGCTGGGAGGGGTGGTGCTGGCGGTGCTCGTCCTGCTCGGCAGCGTGGCCGCGGGCCCGGTCGAGGAGCTCCTGACCGAGCGGGGACGGTCGGGCGCCGCCCCGCAGCAGGGCGGTGGCGAAATGCGAAGGAGCCCCCGACGCGGACGTCGAGGGCTCCTGCTGGCGGAGGATAGGGGATTCGAACCCCTGAGGGCTGTTAACCCAACCCGCTTTCCAAGCGAGCGCCATAGGCCACTAGGCGAATCCTCCGCGACGGAGCGTACCGGTCACGCTGACAGGGGGTGAAATCGACCCCGCCCGAGCCCGGTTCCCGGCCGTCGTGGCGTCCGCGGGGCCGGCCGTCTTGGTGCCTCCCGCGGGCGTCGCCTAGAGTTGCGGCCAACCCCCCGCGTGGCGGCATCTCGCCCAACTCCCCCAGGGCCGGAAGGCAGCAAGGGTAAGTGAGCTCTGTCGGGTACGCGGGGGGCCTTTTCATGTCCCGGGCAGGTCGCGCTTCTGTCGTGCCTGTGTCCGGAGCGACGTCGTCGGACCGGTGCGCTACCGGCTGTCGGACCCGGTGGTTAGGGTTCTGACGTGGAGTCACCCCTCGCGTTGTACCGCCGCTACCGGCCCGAGACCTTCGCCGAGGTCATCGGTCAAGATCACGTGACCGGCCCGCTGCGCGCCGCGCTCGCGAACAACCGGGTCAACCACGCCTACCTCTTCTCCGGCCCGCGCGGCTGCGGCAAGACCACCTCGGCGCGCATCCTGGCCCGAGCCCTGAACTGCGAGAAGGCGCCGGTCGCCGACCCGTGTGGGGAGTGCGAGAGCTGTCGTGACCTGTCCCGCGACGGGGGCGGCTCGATCGACGTGATCGAGATCGACGCCGCCTCGCACGGCGGTGTCGACGACGCCCGCGACCTGCGCGAGAAGGCGTTCTTCGCGCCGGTGAAGAGCCGCTACAAGGTCTACATCATCGACGAGGCCCACATGGTCTCCCCGCAGGGCTTCAACGCCCTGCTCAAGCTGGTCGAGGAACCGCCCCCGCACCTGCGCTTCATCTTCGCGACCACCGAGCCGGAGAAGGTCATCGCGACCATCCGCTCGCGCACCCACCACTACCCCTTCCGGCTGATCCCGCCGCGGCTGCTCTCCTCCTACCTCTCCGAGCTGGCCGCCAAGGAGGGTGTCGCGATCGAGCCCGCGGCCCTGCCGCTGGTGGTCCGCGCCGGCGGCGGCTCGGCGCGCGACACCCTGTCGGTGCTCGACCAGCTGCTCGGCGGCAGTGGGCCCGAGGGAGTCACCCGCGAGCTCGCGACCGGCCTGCTCGGCTACACCCCCGACACCCTGCTCGACGAGGTGGTCGACGCGTTCGCGGCCGGTGACGGCGCGGCGGTGTTCGGGGTCGTGGACAAGGTGATCGAGACCGGGCAGGACCCGCGCCGCTTCACCGAGGACCTGCTGCGCCGGCTGCGCGACCTGGTGATCGTGGCCGCCGTGCCCGAGGCCACGGTCTCCGGGCTGATCGACGTCTCCGAGGACCAGGGCGAGCGCCTGGTCGCCCAGGCCGCGCGCTTCGGCAGCACCGAGCTCTCCCGCGCCGCCGACCTGGTCGCCACCGGGCTGACCGAGATGCGCGGCGCGACCGCGCCGCGACTGCTGCTGGAGCTGATCTGCGCCCGGGTGCTGCTGCCGGGTGCCGACCACTCCACCGAGGGCGTGATGGCCCGCCTCGACCGCCTGGAGAAGCGCCTCACCATCACCGGCACGCCCTCCCCCGCCGCCCGTCCGGCCGCTGCCCCGGCACCGCCGGCCCAGGACCGTCCGGCCGACGTGCACGTGGCGGCCGAGCGGCACCCCGAGGTGGCCGCTCCGCCCGCTCCCGCCGCGGCCCCGCCCGTTCCCGCCGCGGCCCCGCCCGCCCCGCAGCAGCCCGCCCCGCAGCAGCCTCCCGCGCCGGCACCCCAGCAGCCGCCGCCCAGTGGTCGACACCTGCCGCGCCCGGCTCCGCCGCGCCCGCCCAGCAGTCCGCTCCGCAGCAGTCCGCGCCCGCCCAGCAGTCCGCGTCCGCCCAGCCCGCCGCCCAGCCCTCCGCGCCGCACGCGGCCGGGTCCGGCGGCCTGTCGCTGGTCGACGTGCGTCGGCTGTGGCCCGACATCGTCGAGGCCACCAAGCTGCGCCGGCGGGTGGCGTGGATGATCCTCACCCAGAACTGCCAGGTGGTCGGGCTCGAGGGCAACGTGCTGACCGTCGGGTTCTCCAACGTCGGTGCGCGCGACTCCTTCGTGGCCGGCGGCTGCGACGCGGTGCTGCGCCAGGCCGCGATCGACGTGGTCGGAGCCGAGTGGCGCATCGAGACGATCATCGACCCCGGCACCCAGGTCGACGCCTCCCGCCCCGCGGCACCGGCGCCGGCCGCACCCGCCGCACCTGCCGCGCCCGCGGATCCCGCTCCTCAGCAGGTTGCGCCGACCGCGCCCGCCCAGCAGCCGGGTCACGACGCCCCGCCGGCCGGCGCGGACCAGGCGCCGCCCGAGGCCCGCGCGCCGCGCGCGCCCGACCACGACCCGATCCACCTGGCCCGCCAGGCGGTCCAGCCGACCCGCGCGGCCGGGACCCCCGAGCCGGTGGTGACCGAGGACGTCGTCGACCGCGACGCCGACGCCCGGCGTGACGACCTCGACGCCGACCTCGACGAGCTGGGCGGCGCGGAGCTGCTCCAGCGTGAGCTCGGAGCCAAGCTCATCGAGGAGATCCGCCACCAGTGACCCCGTTGACCCAACAGATCCAGCACCAGACCCAGGACAGGACCCAGGTGAGACCGCGATGACCCAGAACCCCTTCGACGCGCTCGGCGGCGGCGGTTTCGACATGAACGCGCTCCTGCAGCAGGCCCAGCAGATGCAGGAGCAGCTCCAGCAGGCCCAGGAGCGCCTGGCCGACTCCACCGTGGAGGGCACCGTGGCCGGCGGCGCCGTGACGGTGACTGTCAACGGCGTCGGCGAGCTGGTCGGCGTCGCGATCAAGGCCGGGCAGTTCGACGGCGAGGACGCCGACGACCTCTCCGATCTCGGCGACATGGTCGTGGCCGCCTACCGCGACGCCAAGGCCCAGGCCGACGCCCTCGCGAGCGAGACGCTCGGCCCGCTGGCCGGAGGTCTCGCCGGGGGCGACGCCCCCGGCGGGCTGCCCGGTCAGCTCGGTTTCTAGGAACCCGCCTTGTACGAAGGTGTCGTCCAGGACCTGATCGACGAGCTGGGCCGCCTGCCCGGTGTGGGTCCCAAGAGCGCGCAGCGCATCGCGTTCCACATCCTGCAGGCCGACCCGGTCGACGTGCGCCGTCTCGCCGACGTGCTCACCGAGGTCAAGGCCAAGGTGAAGTTCTGCTCGGTCTGCTTCAACGTCTCCGAGGACGAGCAGTGCCGCATCTGCCGCGACCCACGTCGTGACCCCTCGGTGCTGTGCGTGGTCGAGGAGTACAAGGACGTCGTCGCGATCGAGCGGACCCGCGAGTTCCGGGGTCGCTACCACGTGCTCGGCGGGGCGATCTCGCCGATCGACGGGATCGGCCCCGACCAGCTGCGCATCCGTGAGCTGATGACGCGCCTGGCCGACGGCGCCATCACCGAGACGATCCTGGCGACCGACCCCAACCTCGAGGGGGAGGCGACGGCGACCTACCTGACCCGGATGCTGCGTCCCCTGGGGTTGCGCGTGACGCGTCTGGCGAGTGGACTGCCGGTGGGGGGTGATCTCGAGTACGCCGATGAGGTGACTCTCGGCCGAGCATTCGCAGGAAGGCGGACCGCCGAATGAGCAGCCACAGCCCCACCCCCAGTGCTCCTCCCGCCGCGGTCCTCGACGCCGCGACCGAGGACTTCGCCCAGCAGATCGCCGACCAGGTGGAGAGCTTCCTGCTCGCCCTGCAGGCCATCGCCCGCGACGAGGCCGGCGGGCGGGCGATCTCGCTGCTGCTCCTCGAGGTCAGCCAGCTCCTGCTGGCCGGTGCCCGCCTGGGCGCGCAGTCGGACTTCACCCCGGACGAGGAGTACCAGCCCGACGTCGGGCCGGACCCCGACCTCGACCTGATGCGCGAGCGGCTGGCCCGGCTGCTGGAGTCGGTGGACACCTACGTCGTGAACTTCGACGCCTACGCCCCCGAGCTTGTCGAGGAGCACCTCTCCGACGACCTCGCGGCCATCGCCGCGGAGGTCGCCAACGGACTGCGCCACCATCGGGCCGGCAACCTCGCCGAGGCGCTGTGGTGGTGGCAGTTCTCCTACGTCTCCTCCTGGGGCAATACCGCGAGCGGCGTCCTGCGCGCGCTCCAGTCGATCGTGACCCACGACCGCCTCGACACCGAGGAGCTCGACGAGGACGAGCAGCTTGCCGCAGCTGATGAGATGCTCGGTGGGAGCGAGGAGCCCGCGCGATAAACTCGGGGGCGCCGCCAGGGGCGCCCGGGCCAGACTTGGTCCGCGCCCCTTTTGCTGTGCGGTTCGTCCAGGGATCTCCACCGAGTTGCGAGGGAAGCAGTCGTGAGCATTGTCGTGCAGAAGTACGGCGGCTCGTCCGTCGCTGACGCAGCCGGCATCAAGCGGGTGGCGCAGCGCATCGTGAACACCCGCAAGGCCGGTCACGACGTCGTCGTGGTCGTGTCGGCGATGGGTGACACCACCGACGAGCTCCGCGACCTCGCCGAGCAGGTCTCCCCGCTGCCGCCGCCGCGCGAGCTCGACATGCTGCTGACCGCCGGGGAGCGGATGTCGATGGCGCTCGTGGCCATGGCGATCGCCCAGCTCGGTCACAAGGCCCAGTCCTTCACCGGCTCCCAGGCCGGCGTGATCACCGACTCCGCCCACGGTCGCGCCAAGATCATCGACATCACCCCGGGCCGCATCGAGCAGGCCCTCGCCGACGGTGCGATCGCGATCGTCGCCGGCTTCCAGGGTGTCTCGCAGGACACCAAGGACGTCACCACGCTGGGTCGCGGTGCCTCGGACACGACGGCCGTGGCGCTCGCCGCGGCGCTCGGCGCCGAGGTCTGCGAGATCTACAGCGACGTCGACGGCGTCTTCACCGCCGACCCGCGCATCGTCCCCGCCGCGCGCAAGCTCGACCGGGTCTCCGCCGAGGAGATGCTCGAGATGGCCGCCTCCGGCGCCAAGATCCTCCACCTGCGGTGCGTCGAGTACGCGCGCCGCTACCAGATGCCGATCCACGTCCGCTCCTCCTTCTCCCAGAAGGAGGGCACCTGGATCATTCCCGACGCCCAGGCAGGAGCACAGTCCATGGAGCAGCCGATCATCGCCGGTGTCGCCCACGATCGGTCGCAGGCCAAGATCACGGTCGTCGGCGTCCCCGACAAGGTCGGTGAGGCCGCGCGGATCTTCGAGACCCTCGCCGCCGCCGGCGCCAACATCGACATGGTCGTGCAGAACGTCTCGGCCGCGGCGACCGCGCTGACCGACATCTCCTTCACCCTCCCGCGCGCCGACGGGCAGGCCGCGATGGCTGCGCTCGCCCGCATCCAGGACACGGTCGGCTTCGACCGGCTGCTCTTCGACGACCAGGTCGGCAAGGTGTCGCTGGTCGGTGCGGGCATGCGCTCGCACCCCGGCATCACCGCGAAGTTCTTCTCGGCGCTCGCCAACGCCGGGGTCAACATCGGGATGATCTCGACCTCCGAGATCCGCATCTCGGTGATCGTCGACGAGGTCCAGGTCGACGAGGCCGTGCGCGCCACCCACACGGCGTTCGACCTCGACGCCACCGAGGTCGAGGCCGTCGTCTACGGCGGGACCGGTCGCTGACATGGGCATCCGGATCGGCGTCGTCGGCGCCACGGGCCAGGTCGGCGTCGCGATGCGCCAGATCCTCGCCGAGCGCTCCTTCCCCGTGGAGGAGATCCGCTTCTTCGCCAGCCCGCGTTCCGCGGGCAAGGTGCTGGCCTACGAGGGCCGCGAGGTCGTGGTCGAGGACTCCACCACCGCCGACCCCAGCGGTCTCGACGTCGCGCTGTTCTCGGCCGGCGCCACCGCCTCGCGGGCGCTGGCGCAGAAGTTCGTCGACGCCGGCGTGATCGTGGTCGACAACTCCTCGGCGTTCCGCAAGGACCCGACGATCCCGCTGGTCGTCTCCGAGGTCAACCCCGAGGACGCCCGCGGTGTCATCGAGGCCGGGCGTGGGATCATCGCCAACCCGAACTGCACGACGATGGCCGCGATGCCGGTGCTCAAGCCGCTGCACGACGAGGCCGGCCTGCGTCGTCTCGTGGTCTCGACCTACCAGGCCGTGAGCGGCTCCGGCATCGCCGGCGTCGCGGAGCTGGCCGGCGGCGTCGCCGCCGCCGGGGACAAGGCCAGCGAGCTCGCCTACGACGGCGAGGCCGTGGACTTCGGCGAGCCGGGCGTCTACCGCCGCACCATCGCCTACAACGTGCTGCCGTTCGCCGGCAACCTCGTCGAGGACGGTCTCAACGAGACCGACGAGGAGCAGAAGCTGCGCAACGAGTCGCGCAAGATCCTCGGGATCCCCGAGCTGCGGGTCTCCGGCATCTGCGTGCGGGTCCCCGTCTTCACCGGCCACTCGCTCTCGGTCAACGCCGAGTTCGACCGCGCGATCACCCCCGAGCGCGCCACGGAGCTGCTCGCCGGCGCCCCCGGCGTCGAGCTCGCCGAGATCCCCAACCCGCTCCAGGCCGCCGGCAAGGACCCGTCGTACGTCGGCCGGATCCGGCGCGACGAGGGCGTCGACGGCGACCGGGGTCTCGCGCTGTTCATCAGCAACGACAACCTGCGCAAGGGCGCGGCACTCAACACCGTGCAGATCGCGGAGCTCGTCGCCGCCGCGCGCTGAGCCCGCCCACGCTGCGAGCCCGCCCGGGAGTCACTCCCGGGCGGGCTCGTTCGCGTCGGAGACCACGGCGTGGCTCAGGGCGTACGCCGCGGCGGCGAGCGCCGGCACCGCCGCCACCATCCAGGTCTCGAAGACGTGGTCGGCCAGCACCAGCACGACCACGGCCAGCAGGCCGACGCCCAGCAGGCTGGTCCCGAGCGGCCCGGGATGGCGCAGCGCCCGCAGCACGGCGCCGCCGAGCACGACCAGCACCGCCGTGATCGCCAGCAGCAGCGCGAAGCCCGGACCGCGCCCGCACGCGGACGTGCCGCGCACCGACTCGCAGGCCTGCATGCCGCCGGCGGTCAGCGAGACCGCGCCGAGCCCCACCACGAGGCCGCTCAGGATCGCCGCCACCAGTCCCGGGACGACCAGGTCGACCAGCAGCGGCTTGCGCGGCTCTCGAGGAGCCCAAGGGGCGGGCGGGGGCGCCAGGGGCCGTGACGGGCGCTCAGGGGCCCGTACGCCGCCCGCAGGACGCTCCTGGACCCTCTGCGGGGCCGGTGGCGGGGGAGGAGGCTTCGGCGCGGCAGCGGCAGGAGCAGGAGCAGGAGGAGGCGCGGGCGGCGCAGCCGGCGGGGCTGGCGGCGCGGCTCGCCCGGCCGCGGCGCGGCGCCGGCGGAACGGGTTCAGCGAGGGCGGCTCGAGGGAGGGCGCACCCCCGACGCGGTCATCGTCTGCCATGGCGCAGAGTGTCGCAGACCACGTTCTCTGCCGGCAGAACGGTCGAGTCGAGACTTGTGACGCTCGAGTCGAGACTTCTGACCGCATGAGTCGAGACCTGCGCCGCCATTGGCGCCGACTCGCGCAACCATTGGGGCCGACTCGCGCAACCATTGGCGCCGACTCGCGGAAATGACAGGAGCCGGACCCGCCTGAGCGGATCCGGCTCCTAATCGGTGTCGGGCTGACAGGATTTGAACCTGCGGCCTCCTCGTCCCGAACGAGGCGCGCTACCAAGCTGCGCCACAGCCCGATCTTGATCACGGGTTTCACACCCGCTCACAAGCACGGGAGCATACCGGAGGTGGGCTCCGGTTCCCCAATCGGGCTCAGTCGCGGGCGACGAGGGTCAGCAGCGTCGCCTCCGGGCGGCACGCGACGCGCAGCCGGAGGTAGGGGTTGGTCCCGACGCCGGCGGACACGTGCAGCCACGAGGAGCCGGGGTCGCCGGGGCGGGAGTCCGCCGGGTGGCGGTGCAGGCCGCGGGCGCGCGCCGGCTCGAGGTCGCAGTTGGTGGTCAGCGCCCGCCCGCCGGGCAGGCACGCCTGCCCGCCGTGGGTGTGCCCGGCCAGGATCGCGTCGTACCCGTCGGCGGCGAGCTGGTCGAGCACCCGCAGGTACGGCGCGTGCGCGACCCCCAGGCGTACGTCGGCGTCGGGGGCGGCGCGGCCGGCGATGAGGTCGAGGCGGTCGTAGGACAGGTGCGGGTCGTCCACCCCGGCGAAGGCGAACCGCGTTTCGCCGACGCCCAGCTCGGCGCGGGTGTTGGTGAGGTCGCACCAGCCCGCCTCGCTGAACCGCGAGCGGAGCTCGCGCCACGGCAGCTCGGGGACGTCGGTGTGGCGCCGGCCGTCGTCGGGCAGCAGGTAGCGCAGCGGGTTGCGCATCCGGGCCTCGTAGTAGTCGTTGCTGCCGAGCACGAAGACGCCGGGCACGTCGAGCAGGCCGCCGAGCGCGTCGACCAGCGGCGCGACGGAGTCGCGGTGGGCGAGGTTGTCGCCGGTGTTGACCACGAGGTCCGGGCGCAGCGTGACCAGCGAGGAGAGCCAGTCCTGCTTGCGCTGCTGCCCCGGGGTGAGGTGGATGTCGGAGAGGTGCAGCACCCGCAGCGGGCGCTGTCCGCGGGGCAGCAGCGGCACCTCGACGCGGCGCAGGGTGTAGGCGCGGGCCTCGGTCGCGGCGTAGGCGGTGAGCGCGGCGCCGCCCACCGCGCCGAGGCCGGCGGCAGCCGTCAGAGCGCGGGTCCAGAGCATGGGACAAGGCTGCCACAATGGCGCCATGAGCTCTTTGAAGGACCGTCTCCGTGCCGACCTCACCACGGCCATCAAGGCCCGCGACGAGGTCCGCTCGGGGACCCTGCGCATGGTCCTGACCGCGATCACGAACGCCGAGGTCTCGGGCAAGGTCGCCCGCGAGCTCACCGACGACGACGTCATCGGCGTGCTGTCGGCCGAGGCCAAGAAGCGGCGCGAGGCCGCGGTCGCCTTCGAGGACGGCGACCGGCCCGACCGGGCCGCGAAGGAGCGGGCTGAGGCGGCGGTGATTGCCGACTACCTGCCCGCGCAGCTGACCCCGCAGGAGATCGCCGACGTGGTCCGCGAGGCGCTGGAGAAGACCGGCGCGGCCGGCGAGGGCATGAAGGCGATGGGCAAGGTGATGGGCGTCGTGACGCCGCAGGTCAAGGGCCGCGCGGACGGTGCCGCCGTGGCCGCGGAGGTACGCCGCCAGCTCGGCGCCGCCTGAGCGTTCCGCCCCCGCTACGACGACGGACCCGCACCCTCGAGGAGTCGAGGGTGCGGGTCCGTTGCTGTCCGGTCCTGGCGGCGGGCTCAGCGCCCGCGGCCACCGCCGCGTCCGCCGCGCCCGTTGTTGCCGCGGTTGCCGCCGTTGCCACGGTCGTCGTCGCGACCGACGTCGTCGCCACGGTCGTTGTCGTCGCTCTCCGGGGCCGGCGGCGGGGCGACCGCGGTGACGCCCGCGCCCGGCACGTCGGAGGGGTAGACGAAGGTGTTGTTGTCGGTGAAGTCGTCGATGACCTTCATCGCGTCACCCCACATCGGCCCGGCGAAGCCGGAGCCGGAGGCGGTGGAGATGTAGTCGCCACCGATCGTCTGGCCGACCAGCGGGATCGGGGTGCCGAAGTCGTTGGCGCCGGCGATCATCGCGGCGGTGGCCACCTCGGTGGTGTAGCCGATGAACCAGACGGCCTTGCCGTCCTGGGTGGTGCCGGTCTTGCCGGCGGCGTCCTGGTCGAGCGCCTGGGCCGAGGCGAAGCCGCCCTCGATGACACCGCGCAGCACGTCGTTCACGGCGTCGGCGTTGCGCTGCTCGAGCACCTGCGTGCAGCGGTTGGGGTACTCCTTGAGCACGTTGCCCTGGGCGTCCTCGATGCTCACGACCGGGCGGCTCTCGCAGTGCAGGCCGCGGGCGGAGAACGTCGCGTAGGCCTCCGCCATCTCCAGCGGGCTGACGTCGGCGACGCCGAGGGTGAACGTCGGCACCCGCTCGGCCTGGCCCGGCCCGTCACCGGTGGGGTTGTCCAGCTCGAGGCCGAGCTTGCGGGCGAGCTCGTAGGGCTTGCAGATACCGATCTGGCGCTCGAGCTGGGCGTAGAAGGTGTTCACCGACTCGCGCGTGCCGGAGTACATGTTCTTGGTGCCCGAGGTCGTGGAGTTGCCGACCTGCCAGGTGCCGTAGCCGTACGGCTCGCCGTCGCAGTCCTCGAAGCCGGACTCCGACAGGGTGAGCGAGGAGGGGGAGTTGAACGACGTCGTCAGCGGCAGGCCGTCCTCGAGGGCGGCGGCCAGCACGAACGCCTTGAAGGTGGAGCCGCCCTGGAAGCCCTGGGAGTTGCCCAGCGACTCCTTGACGACGTAGTTGAGGAACGTCTGGCCCTTGTCGCGGTCCGGGCCCATCGGCCGGGACTGCGCCAGGGCGCGGACCTTGCCGGTGCCGGGCTCGACCATCGCGAGACCGCCGATCGCGGAGTCGGTCGGGTAGACGTGGGTGGCGACCGAGGCGTCCGCGGCGTCCTGGAAGCGCTGGTCCAAGGTGGTGCGGATCGTCAGCCCGCCGGCCCACAGCAGCTCACGGCGCTCGGCCTTGGTGCTGCCGAGCGCAGGGTCGCGCATGAGGTACTCGACGACGTAGTCGCAGAAGAACGGCGCCGCGGAGTCGACGCAGCCGTTGTTGGTGGGCTGGGGGTCCAGGCGCAGGCCCTGGCGCTTGATCTTCTCGGCGCGGGCGCGCGGCACGACGTTGAGCTCGGCCATCCGGTCCAGGACGATGTTGCGGCGCTCGAGGGCGCGGTCCGGGGCGTTGGTCGGGTCGTAGCCGGAGGGGTTCTTCACCAGCCCGGCCAGCATCGCGGACTGGGCGAGGTTGAGGTCCTTGGCGTTGACGTCGAAGTAGTTCTTCGCCGCGGCCTGGATGCCGTAGGCGCCGTCGCCGAAGTAGACGGTGTTGAGGTAGCGCTCGAGGATCCAGTCCTTGCTGTGGGCCTGCTCCATCGCCACGGCGTACTGCAGCTCGCGCAGCTTGCGCGCATAGCTGCGGTCGGTCGCCTCGAGGCGCTCCTGCTTGGTCTTGGCCTGGGTCACCAGGGTCTGCTTGACCAGCTGCTGGGTGATCGAGGATCCGCCCTGCACCGCGCCGTCGTTGGCGGCGTTGGTCAGGAATGCGCGCAGCGTGCCCTTCAGGTCGAGGGCGCCGTGCTGGTAGAAGCGGTAGTCCTCGATGGCCACGATCGCCTTGACCATCGTGCGCGAGATCTGGTGGAGCGGGACCTCGACCCGGTTCTGGTCGTAGAGCGTGGCGATGGTGTCGCCCTCGGTGTCCACGATCCGGGTGCGCTGCGGCAGCGCGAGCGTCTCCAGCTCCTTCGGCAGGTTGTCCACGGTCTCGGCGACGTTCTTCGCCCCGATCCCTGCGATCCCGGCGAACGGGATGACTAGACCAGCGACGACGACACCGAGGACAGCGGAGACCGCCACCATCACGGCCAGGTGGCTGAGCAGCCTGCGGGCTCGCAGGCGCTCGGAGGGGAGCTGCGACATGACCTCAGGGTACGGGGCTGAATCGACCCCTCCCATGTCGTAGTCGACACAGACTAGTCAATTCGGACTATGCCCAGTGGTCCTTCTGGGCCTGTACGGGAGGGGAGATGCCCCCTACCTTCATGGTGGAGGGGTAACCCGGGAAGGCGTCATGGGGACGTTGACCTATCTCGGAACGATGTGGGGACATCTATGTGGGTAGAGGACTGGACGCCGCGTGCCGCGTGCCGCGAGACGTCGCCTGACCAGCTTTTCGTCAGGGGAGCAGAGCAGAACAAGGCCAAGCTGGTGTGCTCGGGATGCTCCGTGCGCACCGAGTGCCTGGCCGAGGCGCTCGACAACCAGATCGAGTGGGGGGTCTGGGGAGGGATGACGGAGCGCGAGCGCCGTGCGCTGCTGCGCCGCCGCCCCGCGGCCTCCTGGCGCACGGTCCTGGAGACCGCCCGCGCGAAGGGCACCACCGGGACCCCGGTCCCGGATCAGACCACCGTCTGAATCGGCGCGTCGGCCACGGCGGTCCCGCGCGAGCGGGATCGCCCTGGCTGCCGACCCGTCAGCTTTCGCCGGCCTGGCCGGCCAGCAACGCACCGACCTGCCGCAGCCCGGCGAGGTCGTGGACGTCGCCGGGCAGCGCGGGCACCACCGCGGTCTCGACCTCCGGGTGGGCCGCCGCGAACCGCTCGCCCAGCGCGGCCTCACGCTCCACCGCGCGGACCCGGTCGGCGTGCAGGCGCAGCAGGCCCGCGGTCAGCGACCGGGGGTCGCGCTTGCGGATGCGCGCGGCGGCGGTCATCGCCTCGTCGGCGGAGAGTTCGCCACGCGGGGTCGGCGTCGCCCGGTTGACGACGAGTCCGCCCAGCGGCATCTGGTCCTCGCCGAGGCGCTCGACGAAGTACGCCGCCTCGCGCAGCGCGTCGGGCTCCGGCGCGGCGACCACCAGGAACGACGTGCCGTCGGCCTGCAGCAGCGCGTAGGTCTTCTGCGCGCGCGCCCGGAAGCCGCCGAACACGGTGTCGAGCGCGGCCACGAAGGTCTGCAGGTCGCGCAGCATCTGCCCGCCGATGACCTTGGTGAGGGCGTTGGTCACGATCCCGACGCCGGCGCTCATCAGCCTGGCCGGGCCGCGGGCCGGGGCGAGCATCACCCGCACGAAGCGGCCGTCGAGGAAGCTGGAGAGCCGTTCGGGGGAGTCCAGGAAGTCCAGGGCCGAGCGCGACGGCGGGGTGTCCACGACGATCAGGTCGTAGCTGCCGTCGGCGCGCGCGTCGTGGTGGATCTGCCCGAGCTTCTCCATCGCCATGTATTCCTGGGTGCCGGCGAAGGAGCTGGACAGCGCGATGTAGAAGGGGTTCTCCAGGATCTGCTGGGCCTTCTCGGGCGTGGCCTGGGAGAGCACGACCTCATCGAACGTGCGCTTCATGTCCAGCATCATCGCGTCGAGGCTGCCGCCGGCGGCGTCGTCGACGCCGACTACCCGGCGCGGGGTGTTGTCGAGCTGCTCGATGCCCATCGACTGGGCCAGGCGGCGCGCGGGGTCGATGGTGAGCACGACCACCTTGCGGCCGCGCTCGGCGGCCCGCAGCGCGAGCGCCGCGGACGTCGTGGTCTTGCCGACGCCGCCGGAGCCGCAGCACACGATGATCCCGGTGGCGGGGTCGTCGAGCATCGCGTCCACGTCGAGGACCGGCGCGGTGCCGGGGCGGGCGGCGAGCGGGCCGACGCGGGTGCGACCGGTGCGGGTGCGACCGGGGCGTGCGGGGCTCATCCGAGGCCCTGCTCGCGCAGTCGGGCGGCGAGGTCGTAGAGCCCGCCGAGGTCGACGCCCCCCGGCAGGCGGGGCAGCTCGATCACCGGGACGCCGAAGCCGTCGACCACTGCCCGTTGGGCCTCCTCGAGCGCGCGGCGCTCGGCGTGGTCGCGTGCCTCGGCCACCAGCGCGTCCACGAGCTCGGGGGTGACCTCGACCCCGGCGGCCTCCAGGTCGGCGCCGAACCCCGCCTCGTCGAGGTCGCCGGCGCGGACCAGCGCCAGGTCGCGCTCGGGGATGTCGCGGGGGCGGACCTGGTTGACCACCACGCTGCCGACCGGGAGCGCGTCCGCGCGCAGCTCCTCGATGCCGTCCCAGGTCTCCTGCACGGGCATCTCCTCCAGGACGGTGACCAGGTGGATGGCGGTTCGCGGCGAGCGGAAGAGGGTCATCATCGTGTCCGCCTGGCTGCGGATCGGCCCGACCTTGGCCAGGCCGGCGAGCTCTCTGCCGACGTTGAGGAACTGGGCGATCCGGCCGGTCGGCGGCGCGTCGAGCACGACCGCGTCGTAGGTGACCGCGCCCTTGTTGCGGCTGTTGCGCTCGACGGCCTCGTAGACCTTGCCGGTCAGCAGCACGTCGCGCACGCCCGGGGCGATCGTCGTGGCGAACTCGGTGACCCCGAAGCGGTCCAGGGCCCGGCCGGCGCGCCCGAGCTTGTAGTACATCGCGAGGTACTCCAGCAGCGCCGACTCCGCGTCGATGTGGAGCGCGTGCACGCTGCCGCCGCCCCGCCCGCTGCGCGCGTCGTCGGCCTCGTTGTGCGCGAGGCCCGTGGCGATGCGGCGCTCGGCGTACGGCAGCGGGTCGACGTCGAACATCCGGGCGATGCCCTGGCGCCCCTCCACCTCGCACAGCAGCACGTCGCGCCCGTGCGAGGCGAGCGCGAGGGCGAGGGCCGCGGCGACCGTCGACTTGCCGGTGCCGCCCTTGCCGGTGACGACGTGCAGGCGCACCTGCTCGCGCCCGGCGCTGGTGTCGGTCTGGCTCACCTCACGAAGAGTAGGCGCTGGGTCCACGGCGTTGCAGTGCTCGGGACAGCTCGTGGGCCTCGCGCAGCAGCAACCGGCCGAGCTCGCGGCGGCGCTCGGGGCCCAGGCGCTGCTCGATCGCGGTGATGCTGAGCGCCCACCGGGGCCGGCCGTCGGTGTCGAAGACCGCCGCGCCCAGCCCCCAGCTGCCGTCGACGATGAGGCCGGGGTTGACGGCGTACCCCTGGGCGCGGGTGAGCGCGATGTGGCGGCGCACCTCCTCGGTGCGGTGCTGCTCGCCCCACGCGGGGGTGAGGTCGGTGCGGGCGAGCAGCTCGTCGATCTCGGCGTCCGGCAGGTGGGCCAGCACGACCATGCCGGCCGAGGCGACCCCGAGCGGGAAGCGCACCCCCTCGCTCAGCACGTGCGAGCGGATCGGGAAGCTGCCGTCCTCGCGGACCAGGCAGATCGTCTCGTCGCCGCGTCGCGCGGAGAAGAACGCGCTCTCGCCGCTGGCGTCGGCCAGGCGGCGTACGAACGGGTGCGCCACCGCCGTGACGTCGTAGCGGGCCGCGGCCGCGGTGCCGAGGAAGAACAGCTCCGGGCCGAGCAGCCAGCGCCCGTTGCCGGGGTCCCGGTCGGCCAGTCCCTCCCGGGCCAGTGCGCTCAGCAGCCGGTGGGAGGTGGGGCGGGCGAGCCCGCACCACTGGGCCACCTCGGTGGTGGTGGCGCCGCCGGGCTCGTGGGCGGCCAACGCCCGCAGGACGGTGGCGGTCCGACCGACGACGTCCACCGGCGGGGTCGTCGCGTTCACCTGGTGAACGCTACCGCGTGCCGGGGTCCGGTGGGCGAGTGATCCGCGGGGACCGGGGCGCGCGGCGTTGACGCGCCGGGGGGCTGCTGCCTTGAATCGCGGGATGGACAAGGTGATGGAGTCGGCTGCGGCCGCGGTCGCCGACATCCCCGACGGCGCCTCGCTGGCCGTCGGCGGTTTCGGCCTCTGCGGCATCCCCTCGGTGACGATCCAGGCGATCCTGGAGGCGGGCACCCGCGACCTGGAGGTCTTCTCGAACAACGCCGGCGTCGACGACTGGGGGCTGGGGCTGCTGCTCACCGCCGGTCGGTTGCGCCGCGTCGTCGCGTCGTACGTCGGGGAGAACAAGGAGTTCGCCCGGCAGTACCTCTCCGGGGAGCTCGAGGTGGAGCTGAACCCGCAGGGCACGCTCGCGGAGCGGATGCGCGCGGGCGGCACCGGGATCCCGGCGTTCTTCACCGCGACCGGCGTCGGCACCCAGGTCGCCGAGGGCGGGCTGCCGTGGCGCTACGACGACGCCGGCAACGTGGTCGTCGCCTCCCCGGCGAAGGAGGTCCGGGTCTTCGAGACCGCCGAGGGCCCGCGCGAGTTCGTGCTCGAGCAGGCGATCGTCGCCGACTTCGGCCTGGTCCGCGCCTGGAAGGGCGACCGGCACGGCAACCTGGTGTTCCGCGACGCCGCCCGCAACTTCAACCCGCTCGCGGCGATGTGCGGGCGCACCACCGTCGCGGAGGTCGAGGAGCTCGTCGAGCCCGGCGAGCTGGACCCCAACGAGGTGCACCTGCCCGGCGTGTTCGTGCACCGCGTGGTCGCGCTGACCCCCGAGCAGGCCGCCGACAAGCGCATCGAGAAGCGGACCGTGCGCGCCCAGGAGGAGAACCGATGAGCTGGACCCGCGAGCAGATGGCCGCCCGCGCGGCCTCCGAGCTGACCGACGGCTCCTACGTCAACCTCGGCATCGGCCTGCCGACGCTGGTGCCGAACTACGTCGCCGACGACGTCGAGCTGGTGCTGCAGTCCGAGAACGGCATCCTCGGCGTGGGCGCCTACCCGGTCGCCGGCGAGGAGGACCCCGACCTGATCAACGCCGGCAAGGAGACCGTCACGGTGCGCCGCGGTGCGTCGTTCTTCGACTCCGCGCTGTCGTTCGGGATGATCCGCGGCGGCAAGATCGACGCCGCGATCCTCGGCGCCATGCAGGTCTCGGCGGCCGGCGACATCGCCAACTGGATGATCCCCGGCAAGATGGTCAAGGGCATGGGCGGCGCGATGGACCTGGTCCACGGCGCGAAGAAGGTCATCGTGCTGATGGAGCACGTCGCCCGCGACGGCTCCTACAAGATCGTCGAGGAGTGCTCGCTGCCCTACACCGGCAAGGGTGTCGTGCAGCGCATCATCACCGACCTCGCCGTCATCGACGTGCACCCCGACGGGCTGCACCTGGTCGAGCTCGCGCCCGGTGTCACCGAGGACGAGGTGCGCGAGAAGACCGAGCCGGAGCTGGTCTCCGCGCTCGGCTGACCCGGGGTCTTTCCGCGCAATTGCTGGGAAAAGCACGTCGATTCGGCCGCGGCCGGTGTTTTTCCCAGCAATTGCGCAGATATGCGCACCCGCGGCGCGGCAGGATCGGTCCATGCTGATCGCTGTCGCCGGGTCCACCGGGGTGGTGGGCCGCCACGTCGTCGAGGTCGCGGGCGAGCGCGGCCACCAGGTCGTCGAGCTGGCCCGCGCGCACGGGGTGGACCTGACCACGGGCGCCGGTCTCGCCGCGCGCCTGGACGGCGCCGGGGCGGTCGTCGACGTGACCAGCGTGCGCACCCAGCGGCGCTCGCAGGCGGAGGCGTTCTTCGGCGCCGTCACTCGTACGCTGCTGGACGCCGAGCAGGCGGCCGGCGTCGGGCACCACGTCGCGCTCTCGATCGTCGGCGTCGACGACGTGGCCTCGGGCTACTACCAGGGCAAGCAGCTGCAGGAGCGGCTGGTGACGGCCGCGCCGGTCGGATGGAGCCTGCTGCGGGCGACGCAGTTCCACGAGTTCGCCGAGCAGGTGCTCGGGTTCGCGCCCCTCGGCCCGATCTCGCTCGTGCCGCAGATGCTCAGCCAGCCGGTCGCCGCCGTCGAGGTGGCGCAGGCGCTCGTCGACCTCGTCGAGGCCGGGCCGTCCGGCCGCGTCCCGGACCTGGCCGGCCCGGAGCGGCTGTCGATGGTCGACCTGGCGCGCAGGGTGTCGCAGGCCCGGGGGCTGGGGCGCCGGGTGGTCGGCGTACCCGTGCCCGGCGCCGGGGGTCGGGCGATGCGCTCCGGCGTGCTCTGTCCGACCGGCGACGGCCCCCGCGGCACGACGACCTTCGCGGACTGGCTGGCCGGCTCCTGAGCCTGGGCCTGGCCTGCGCCTCAGCCGGGTGGGCGGGTCCGCGCGGCCGTGAGCACACCGAGCACCGCGAGGACGGCGGCCAGCACGAAGACGCCCAGGAACGGGTCGGCGCCGGCCCGCTCGGCGGTCGCGTAGACGATCCCGGACGCCGCGAGCGCGACCGCACCGCCCAGGGAGTCGGCGATCGACAGCGCGGAGGAGTTGAAGCCGCGGTCGGCGTCGGTGGAGGCGGCCAGCGTCGCCACCCCGGTCCGGGGGTAGCCGAAGCCCATCCCGGCACCCGCGACGACGTACGACGCGACGGCGAGCGCGGGGTGCCGGTCCGTGGCGACGACCAGGGCGAGCGCGACGGTCCCGCCGAGCACCAGTCCGGTGCCCCAGCACATCGCGCCCCGATCGGAGACCCGCTGGCCCAGGCGCGACTGGAGCTGGCTGGCCGCCGCCCACACGACGCCGACGATCATCAGCGCGACCCCGGCCCGGGTCGGTGTCTGCCCCCACCGCTCCTGGAGCACGAAGACGATGTAGGCCTCCGCGCAGAAGAACGCGGCGCTGAGCATGCCGCGGGTCCCGACCACGGCCGGCAGCCCGGGTGCGGCGAGCAGGGCGCCGGCGGGAAGCAGCCGGCGCAGGCTGACCACGACCACCACGAGCGCGAGCACCGCCAGCGCGAGCAGCGCCCCGCGTCGCGACCCGAGCAGCTCGAAGGCCAGCACGGCGGTGGCCGCGGCCATCGCCCACAGCAGCCGGGCGGTCGGGAACGGCGTGTCCGCGCCGGTGGCGCCCACCCGCCGCAGCGCCGGCGCGACCAGGCCTGCGGCCAGCGCCACGAGGGCCACCACGCCCAGGAACACCCAGCGCCAGCCGAGCGCGTCCGCGACGCTCGCGGCGAGCGCCGGGCCGAAGAGCGAGGGCAGCACCCAGGCCGCGGCGAAGCTGGCGAACACCGCCGGCTGCAGCACGGGTGGGAACACCAGCCCGACCAGCACGTAGAGGCAGACGGTGAGCGCCCCGCCGCCGAGCCCCTGGAGCACCCGGCCGGCGACGAGGACCTCCATCGAGGGAGCCGTCCCGCAGACCAGCAGGCCGAGCGAGAACAGCACCAGCGCCGCGCCCAGCGGGCCCGCCGGGCCGCGCCGGTCGCTCCAGCCGCCGGCGACCACCATGCCGACCACGCCGCTGGCCAGCGGCGCGGCGAAGGACAGCGCATAGAGGCCGACGCCGTCCAGGCGGTCGGCGACGGTCGGCATCACCGTCGTCACCGCCGTCGCCTCGAACGCCACGAAGGCGCACAGCGCGAACATGCCGATCGTCGTCGCGGCGTACGCCGGGGAGAGCAGCCGCGGTGGCTGCGGAGGTGCTGCGGGATCCACCCGTGGACCGTAGGACCTGCCGAGCGTGCGGCGTCAACCAGGTTGCGGCGCGGGCCCGTTGGGGCACCGTCAGCCCATGACCGACCTCGGGAACCAGGCCGACACCGCCCGCCCACCGCGCTGGAAGGTGATCGGTCCCGGCCTGGTCGTGGCCGCGACCGGCGTCGGTGCGGCCGA
The DNA here is from genome assembly GCF_009557055.1 of Nocardioides sp. dk884. Taxonomy (NCBI): domain Bacteria; kingdom Bacillati; phylum Actinomycetota; class Actinomycetes; order Propionibacteriales; family Nocardioidaceae; genus Nocardioides; species Nocardioides sp. dk884. The sequence continues at coordinate 304,235 of NZ_CP045649.1, forward strand.
CTTGGTCGCCACGCTGGTCGCCGGCGCGAAGTTCGGCTACACGCTGCTGTGGGTGGCGGTGCTCGGCTCGATCATCAAGGTGGTGCTGGTTGAGGGCGCGGGGCGCTACTCGCTGGCCACCGGGCGCACGATCTTCGAGGGCTGGCGCAGCCTGGGCCGCTGGACCACGTGGTACTTCGCGCCGTACATCGTCATCTGGGGGCTGGTGTACGGCGCGACCGCGATGTCGTCCTCCGCGCTGCCGCTGGTGGCGATCTTCCCGGACCTCTCGCTGCGCTGGACCGCTGTCGTGATCGGCCTGGTCGGGCTGGCGCTGGTGTGGTTCGGCAGCTACGCGGCCTTCGAGAAGGTGATGGCCGCGCTGGTCGGGGTCATGTTCGTCGCGGTGGTGGGCGCGGCGCTGGTGGCCACGCCCAACCTCGGCGAGATCGTGCTCGGTCTGCGCCCGGTGTTCCCCGACGACTCGGTGGTCAACGTGCTGGCGATCGCGGGCGGGGTCGGCGGCACGATCACGCTGGCGGCGTACGGCTACTGGCTGCGCGAGAAGGGCTGGAGCACCCCGAAGTTCATGCGCGTGATGCGCATCGACAACGGCGTCGCCTACACCGTCACCGGCATCTTCGTGGTCGCCATGCTGATCGTCGGCGCCGAACTCTACCACTCGGTCGGGATCGCGGCGGAGACCGGCGACCAGGCGCTCGTGCAGCTCTCCGACATCCTGGACGACCGCTACGGCGAGGTCTTCGGCAAGCTGTTCCTGATCGGGTTCTTCGCCTCGTCGTTCTCCTCGCTGATCGGCGTGTGGAGCGGGGTGAGCCTGATGTTCGCCGACTTCGTCGGCAACCTGCGCGACCTGCCGTCGGGGCACCCCGACACCCGCACCGGCGGCCGCTACTTCCGCGGCTACATGCTGTGGCTGACCTTCCCGCCGATGCTGCTCCTGCTGCTCGACGAGCCGGTCGGCCTGATCCTCACCTACGGCGTGCTCGGCGCGCTGTTCATGCCGTTCCTCGCGATCACCCTGCTGGTGTTGCTCAACAAGCGCCGCGCCGGTGCGCTCCCGCACTCCGACGTCCCGCCCGAGTGGCGCAACGGCTGGCTGTCGAACGGCTTCATGGCGCTGTGCGCGGTGCTGTTCATCGCGCTCGCGGTCAACGAGATCCGCGAGACGCTCGCGCCGTACGTGTGAGTCGGGGTGCGTCGGCGGTGGGGGCGTCCATAACCGCGCAATTGCTGGGTTTGGTACCTGTTCTGCGGGGCGGTCTCAACTGGTCGGTGCAACACGACTGCGGAGGTTGTGTTGCGGGATCTCGATATCGCGTGTGCTCGGGCGTTGGAGTTGTTGGCTCATGGCGTGTCGGTCAAACACGCTGCGGAACTGGTCGGGATTGATCGGGGCACACTGCGGGAGTGGGCCAGGCTCGCGGGCATGCAGATGCGCAGGGGACGCCACGGTGGGGTCGTCGGGGCGAGGATGCCCTCGATCGAGGGCGATTGGGTCGATCAGCACGGGCGGTTGACACAGGCCGGGCGGGCGTTGATCCAGATCCGCCGAAGTGAGGGGCGCTGCCCGGCGAGGATCGCGACCGAGTTGGGAGTTCACCGCAGCACGGTGGGACGCGAGCTGGCGCGTAATACCCACGACGGCCGCTACCAGGCCGCGGGCGCGCAGGCGATGACGCTGGCGCGCCGCTCGCGGCCCAAACCGGTCAGGCTGGGCGAGGACGGCGAGTTGCGTGCTGCGGTGCTGCATCGGCTGCGCGACCGGTTCTCTCCTGAACAGGTCAGTCATGATCTACGCCGGGCCTATCCGGGGCGCGACGATATGCAGGTGAGCCACGAGACGATCTACCAAGCCCTCTACGTGCAGGGCAAAGGATCGTTGCGTGAGGAGCTGGCGCTGGAGAAGGCGCTGCGTTCGGGTCGTAGCACTCGGCGGCCGCGATCGAAGCTGCCCTCGCGTGGGGGCCGGTCCTGGATCGGGGCCGAGGCTCACATCAGCCAGCGCCCGCCCGAGGCCGCCGACCGAGCTGTACCGGGCCACTGGGAGGGCGACCTGGTCATCGGTGCCGGTGGTAAGTCGGCCTTGGTCACGCTGGTCGAGCGCGCCACCAGATACGCCTTGATCCGGCGGCTACCGATGACCCACGACGCTGCCACGGTCGCGGCCACACTCGTGGAGATGATGAGCAGCCTGCCCGAGTCGCTGCGCCGGTCGCTGACTTGGGACCAGGGCAGCGAGATGGCCACGCACGCGACGTTCACCCTGGCCACCGGGTGCGGGGTCTACTTCGCCGACCCGCACAGCCCCTGGCAACGCGGCACCAACGAGAACACCAACGGCCTCGTGCGCGACTTCCACCCCAAGGGAACTGACTTCAACCAGGTCAGCGACGAGGACATCGCCGAGATGGAACGCCTCCTCAACATCCGACCCCGACAGACCCTCGACTGGGACACCCCCGCCGATAGGCTCCGCGAACTACTGGATGTTGCACCGACCACCTGAGGCCGCCCGGCGGGAGCGGTGCTTTTCCCAGCAATTGCGCGGATAGACGCGCACCCGCGCGCCCGCACACCCGCACCCGCGACGCTGTCGGCGCAGGCGCCTAGGGTCGGGACATGGCGGACCTCGAGGAGCTGCTCGTGCCCGACGCCGCGGCGTGGCGGGCCTGGCTGGTCGAGCACCACGCGGACTCGCCGGGGGTGTGGCTGGTGCTGACCAAGAAGGGCGGCACGCTCACGGCGCTGACCCGGGCGGCCGCGCTCGACGACGCGCTCTGCTTCGGCTGGATCGACGGGCAGGCGCGGCGCCGCGACGAGGCGACGTCGTACCAGCGGATGACGCCGCGCACCGCACGCAGCCGCTGGTCGCAGGTCAACGTCGACCTGGTCGCGCGCCTCGAGGCGGAGGGCCGGATGATGCCCGCCGGCCGGGCCGCGGTCGAGGCGGCGCGGGCCGACGGGCGCTGGGCTGCGGCGTACGCACCGCCCTCGACCGCCGAGCTGCCCGACGACCTGGCCGCCGCGATCGCCGCCGACCCGGCGGCGCAGGCGATGCTCGAGGTGCTGACCAGCCAGAACCGGTACGCGCTGATCCACCGCCTCGGCGCGATCAAGCGGGCCGAGACGCGCGAGCGGCGGATCGCGGAGTTCGTGGCGATGCTGGGCCGTCACGAGACCATCTACCCCCAGAAGCGCCGGCCCGCGCCCGGGTGACCCGGGCGCGGGCCGGCGGTGCTGCTCAGTCCAGGGCCAGCCCGGCCGCGGGGGTGATCCGCGCGGCCCGGCGTGCAGGCAGCACCCCCGCGAGCAGCCCGGCGACCGCCGCGACCACCGCCACCAGGGCCAGCTGGCCCCAGGGCAGCACCACCGCGACCTCGTCCACCGCGCCGCCGACCAGCGTCCGCACCGCGACCCAGGCGAACACCACCCCGATGAGCGTGCCGAGGGTCGTGGCCACCGCCGAGAGCAGCACCGCCTCCGCGGCGAGCATCCGGCGCAGCTGACGGCGGGTCAGGCCGAGCGCGCGCAGCAGGGCGTTCTCCCGGGCCCGCTCCAGCACCGAGAGCCCCAGCGTGTTGGCGATGCCCACGAGCGCGATCACGACCGCGATGCCCAGCAGGGCCAGGACGGCGATGGTCAGCACGTCGAGCTGGAGCAGCACCCAACCGCGCAGTGCCAGGGCGTTGGTCAGGTCGACGCCCGCGTTGGCCGCCAGCGCTCCCAGGTCACCGGCGAGGTCCTCGGTGTCGGCGGTGTCGGTGGCGCGCACCCAGACCGCGCGCGGCAGCGGGTCGGCGCTGAGCCGGGCGAGCGTCTCGGGCGCGACCAGTGCCGCCTCGCCCCAGCCGTCGGCGGTCTCCAGCCGCAGCCGCTCGGTGTGCCCCTCGACGGTGACGGCGACCTTGGCGGGCACCTCGCCGCTCTCGAGGAGCTCCCACGGGACCACGATCACGCCAGGATCCGGGGTGATCCTTCGTGCGTCGTGGGCGAGGGACACGGCCGGGGCGCTGTCGAGCACCGGGATGGTGCCGACGCCGTCGACCTCGGCGCTCACGCCGTCGAGCGCGACCGCCTCGCGGACGCCCGCGGTGGACCGGACGTCCCCCAGCAGGCTCTCCTCCAGCGGCGCCCCGCTCGAGGTGAGGGCGAGGTCGAGCGGGTAGGAGCGGTCCAGGTCGGTGTCGACGGAGTCGCGCGAGCTGGCCAGCCCGGTCAGCACCGCTGTCGTCAGCGTGACGCCGACGAGCAGCGAGGCCGTCGTGGCGGCGGTACGCCGGGGGTCGCGCACGGCGTTCCCGGTCGCGAGCCGGGCGGTGCTGCCGCGGCCGAGCGCGCCGACGACGCGGACCAGTGCGGGCACGACCCACGGCCCGAGCACCAGCACGCCGGTGAAGGACAGCATGCCGCCGGCCAGCATCGCCAGCACGTGGTGCTGCGTGACCGCCACGGCGAGCAGCCCGGCGCCGCCGAGCACCGCGAGCAGGCCGGTCACGCTGCGCACCCGTCCGGACGCGGTGCGCACGTCGACGCCCGGGTCGGGGCGCAGCGCGGCGAGCGGGCTGACCCGGACCACCTTGCGCGTCGGCAGCCAGGCCGCGAGGACGGTGACGAGGACCCCGACCGCGCCCGCCGCGGCGTACCACGTCGGCGGCGCCCACGAGCTGCCCAGCGTCCCGGAGGCCAGCTGGGTGCGGGCGAGGGCGACCAGGCCGTGGCCGAGCGCGGTACCCACGGCGAGGCCGAGCACCGAGGCCCCGACGCCGAGGGCGAGGGCCTCCAGGCGGATGGAGCGCAGCAGCTGGCGTCGGGTGACGCCCACGCAGCGCAGCAGCGCGAGGTCGCGGGTGCGCTGGGCGAACAGGATCGAGAAGGTGTTGGCGATGACCAGCACCGAGACGAACAGCGCGATCGCGGCGAAGACCAGCAGCAGCATCGCGACCACGTCGACGTCGCGGGTCACCTGGGCCTGCCGCTCCTGGACGAACTGCGCGGTGGGGCGCACCACAGCGCCGGTGCCGCGGGCGGCCTCGGCGGCGCCGGGCCCGGCGTAGGCCACGCTGTCGACGTAGAAGGTCGAGGACCAGCGCTGCAGCTGCGACCACGGCAGGTAGAGCGCGGCCCTGTCCGAGGCGGCCGGGGTGTCGACCATGCCGACGACGGTGGCCTCGAGCGCCCGGCTGCCGGAGCCGATGCGGATCGGGTCGCCCACGGTGAGCCCGGCGGTCTTGGCGCCGTTCACGTCGGCCACGGTCTCACCCGGGCCCTGCGGCCAGCGTCCCTCGCGCAGCTCCTGCCAGCGCAGGGCCGCGACGTCGGCGAGGGGCGCGACGGTGGCGCGCTGGTCGAGCACCGCGTCTGCGGAGGTGACCGGCAAGGTGACGTCGCCGATGATCACGGCGTCGTCGCCGACCGACTCGGCGCGGCGCACGATGGTGGCGGCCTGGTCGGTGCCGAGGTCCGAGACCACCGAGTCGGCGCCGGTGTAGGGGAGCCCGACCCCGGCGACCAGGCCCTCCTTGGCGGCCGAGGACAGCGCGGCGGTCACGACGACGAACGAGACGCCGATGACGACGGCGACCACCGCCGCGACGTAGCGCCGCGCGTGGCTGCGCAGCGAGGCCAGGAGCACGGTCCTCATCGCTCGCCCCGCAGCGTCGCGACCAGCGCGTCGGGCGTGGGGTCGAGGAGGTGCGCACGGACCGCGCCGTCGGCGAGCACCACCACGTCGTCGGCGTACGCCGCCGCGTCGAGCTCGTGGGTGACCATCACGACCGTCTGGCCGAGCTCGCGCACCGAGTGGCGCAGCAGGTCGAGGACCTCGGCGGAGGTCTCGCTGTCCAGGTTGCCGGTCGGCTCGTCGGCGAAGACCACCGCGGGCCCGGTGATCAGGGCGCGGGCGATCGCGACGCGCTGCTGCTGGCCGCCGGAGAGCTCGCTGGGCCGGTGGCTCAGGCGATCGGTGAGCCCGAGGATCTCCACGAGGCGGGTGAAGCGCTCGGGGTCGGCTTGGCGTCCGGCGAGCTCGAGGGGGAGGCGGATGTTCTGCTCGGCGGTGAGCATCGGCAGCAGGTTGAAGGCCTGGAACACGAAGCCCAGCTGCTCGCGGCGAAACGTCGTCAGCTGGTCGTCGGTGAGCCGCTCCAGCGAGCGCCCGGCGACGGTGACCGTGCCCGAGGTCGGCTGGTCGAGGCCCGCCAGGCAGTGCATCAGGGTGGACTTCCCGGACCCGGACGGGCCCATGATCGCGGTGAAGCGGCCGCGGGGGAGGTCCAGGTCGACCCCGCGCAGGGCGGAGACGAGGGTGTCGCCGCGGCCGTAGGTGCGGGTCAGGGCGCGGGCGCTGGCGGCCACGCTGGTGGAGGTGTCGAGCATCTGGGTCATGGCCCCGAGTCTTCGCGTCCGCGGGCCTGCGGTCGTCAGGCCGCGGTGTGGTCCGTCGTACGACCTGGGGATGACAGCGGTGCTCGGCTGTCAGCCCGTGGCAGGGCAGCACCGCTGTCCTCCACAGCCGCCGCGCCGGCCGGTTGCCGGTCGCCACCGGGGCGCCGAGGGTGACGGCGTGGACCCGTTCGCCGACCTCCTGCACCACCAGCACGGCGTGCTGAGCCGCGCGCAGGCGCTGCGTGGGGGGCTGCAGGAGCACGACCTGCGCCGCCGGATCAGGCGCCGCGAGTGGGCGGTGGTCCATCCGGGGGTGTACGTCGAGCACACCGGTCCCTTGACGACTCACCAGCAGCACTGGGCGGCAGTCCTCGCCATGGCACCCGCCGCGCTGTCGCACGCCTCCGCCCTCGCGGTGGCCGCCGGCACCGCGCCCCCGGCAGTGATCCACGTGATGGTGGACCGCGACCGGGTGGTGGCCGCGCCGCGCGGCGTGGTTCGGCACCGGGTGGCCGACTTCGAGGGCAAGGTGCTGACCAGTTCCTCCCCGCCGCGCCAACGGCTCGAGGAGGCGGTGCTCGACGTGGCCGCGGAGTCGGTGCGCGACCTGGATGCCGTGGCGGTGCTGTGCGAGGTCGTCGGCACCCGTCGTACGACGCCGGCGCGGGTGCGGACCGCGCTCGACGCACGGAGTCGCCTCGCGCGGCGTGCGCTCCTGGAACAGGTCCTCGACGATCTCGAGGCGGGGGCCTGCTCGGCGCTGGAGCAGGGCTACCTGCAACGGGTCGAGCGAGCCCACGGGCTGCCCGCCGCCGGGCGCCAGGTGCGGGCGTCGGGACGCGGCCGCGTCTACCGCGACGTGGAGTACCGGCCGTGGGGCCTGGTGGTGGAGCTCGACGGCCGGGCGTTCCACACGAGCGTGCGCGACCGGGCGCGCGACCTCGACCGGGACCTCGCCGCCGCCGTGACCGGCCGGGACACGGTGCGGCTCGGCTGGGGTCAGGTGTACGCCGGGTCCTGCGCGACGGCCACCGCGATCGGCACGCTGCTGCGGCGGCGTGGCTGGCCGGGGGAGCCGACCGCGTGCGCCGACTGCGGCCGCTGAGGAGGGAGACAGCGGTGCGCAGCTGTCAGCCGGTGACTGGGGAGCACCGCCGTCAGCCGACCAGCCCGGCGTCGTAGGTCAGCACCACGAGCTGCACCCGGTCGCGCGAGCCGGTCTTGGCCAGCAGCCGGCTCACGTGGGTCTTGACCGTGGCCTCGGCGACCACGAGCTCGGCGGCGATCTCGGTGTTGGACAGCCCGCGCCCGACGAGCACCAGCACCTCGCGCTCCCGCTCGGTGAGGGCGGCCAGGCGGGGGTCGGGGGCGGAGCTGCTCGCCGCGGGGTCGGGCAGGGCCGCGGCGAAGTGCTCCAGCAGGCGGCGGGTGGTGCTGGGCGCGACCACGGCGTCGCCGGCGTGCACCGAGCGGATCGCGTTGAGCAGGTCGGGAGGGGTGGCGTCCTTGAGCAGGAAGGCGGCGGCGCCGGCCTTGATCGCGGCGAAGGCGTACTCGTCGAGGTCGAAGGTGGTCAGCACGATCACCCGCGGCGCCCCCGGCCGGGCGGCGAGCGCGCGGGTCGCCTCGACGCCGTCGAGGCGGGGCATCCGCACGTCCATGAGCACGACGTCGGCGCGGGTCGCGGCCAGCCGCTCGAGCGCCTCGCGGCCGTCGCCGGCCTCGCCCACGACCTCCATGTCGGGCTGGCTGCCGACGAGCATCGCGAACCCCGCGCGCACCATCTGCTGGTCGTCGACGAGGAAGACGCGGATCGGGTCCTTCACTGCCTCCTTCACAGGGCCATTCATAGGGGGAGCCTCGCCGACACCCGGAACCCGCCACCCGGTCGGGGTCCCGCGCACAGTTCGCCGTCGTGGACCAGCACCCGCTCGCGCATCCCGACCAGACCGAGACCGCGGCCGTCGTCCGGAGACGCAGCGCCGCGTCCGTCGTCCTCGACGACCACCTCGACGTCCGTGCCGACGCGCACCTCGACCCGCACGGTGGCGCCCGGGCCGGCGTGCTTGCGGACGTTGGTGAGCGCCTCCTGCACGACGCGGTACGCGGTCAGCGCGACCCCCGGCGGCACCGGTACGCCGGGCTCGGGCAGCCGGGCCTCGATCCGGGTGCCGTTCCCGGCGCTCGCGGCATGCTCCTGGGCCTCCGCGACCAGCACCGCGATGTCGTCGAGGTGCGGCTGCGGGCGGGTGCCGGTCGCGCCGTCGGTGCGCAGCAGCCCGAGCAGCCGGCGCATCTCGGTGAGCGCCTCGCGCCCGGTCGCGGCCACCGTCTCCAGGGTGCGGGTGGCGATCGCCGGGTCGTGCTCGGCGGCGTAGCGCGCCCCGTCGGCCTGCACCACGATCACCGACAGCCCGTGCGCGACCACGTCGTGCATCTCCCGCGCGATCCGGGTGCGCTCCTCGGTGGCGGCCAGCGCGACGCGCTGCGCGGCCTCGTGCTCGATCCGCTCGCCGCGCTCGACCAGCGCCGCGACGTACGCCTGCCGGGTGCGGCCCAGGGTGCCGAGCGCCCAGGCGGCGATGACGATCACCGACATCGTGATGATGTAGGAGACGGCGCCGGTGCGGTCGTTGTCGGAGTACGGCGCGAACCAGGAGTACGTCGCGGCCCAGGCGGCACACAGGCCGACGCCGAGCGCGACCCAGGAGGCGAGGGCGTCGGCGTGGCGGGCGACCGCGTAGGTCGCGACCGGGAACGCGACCTGACCCCAGGTCGGCTCGTGGAGGACCACGGCCTGGAGCGCACTGACCCCGGCCACGGCCGCGAACACCGCGACCGGGTGGGAGCGGCGCCACAGCAGCGGCACCAGCTCGAGCACCGTGAAGGTGACCGACCGGGCACTGAGGCCGCTGAGCGCCATCAGCGGGACCGGGAGCAGCAGGACCGCGACCAGCGTGCGGTCGAACCAGCGCCGCCCCCGCTCGTCGAGGCGCCAGGGCTGGCGTGGGGCGTGCAGAGGGTCCACGGGACACCACCGTAGAGGCCTCGGCGCGCCGGCGCGTCCGACCACGGGATGACCTCGCTCGGCGGCCGGTCGGTCCGGAGTAGGGTCGCGCCATGACCAAGTGGGAGTACCTGACCGCGCCGATCCTGACGCATGCCGCCAAGCAGATCCTCGACAACTTCGGGGCCGACGGCTGGGAGCTGGTGCAGATCGCACCGGGGATGAACCCCGAGAACCTCGTCGGCTACTTCAAGCGCCCGATCGAGGGCTGAGCGTGAGCGCCGCGGAGGACCGCCTGGCCGAGCTCGGCCTGACCGTGCCCGACGTCCCCGCGCCGGTGGCGTCGTACGTCCCGGCCGTGCGCTCGGGCAACCACGTCTTCACCTCCGGCCAGCTGCCGATGAGCGGCGGCGAGCTGAGCGTGACCGGCAAGGTGGGCGGCGAGGTGTCGGCCGAGGAGGCCTACGCCTGCGCCCAGCAGTGCGCGCTCAACGCGATCGCCGCGGTGAAGAGCGTGATCGGCGACCTCGACAAGGTCGTCCGGATCGTCAAGGTCGTCGCGTTCGTGTCCTCGACGCCGGACTTCACCGGCCAGCCGCAGGTCGCCAACGGCGCCTCGGAGCTGCTCGGTCAGGCCTTCGGCGAGGCCGGGCTGCACGCCCGGTCCGCGGTGGGCGTGCCCTCGCTGCCGCTGGACGCGCCGGTCGAGGTCGAGATCCTGGTCGAGGTCGCCCCCGAGGCGAGCTGATGCGCATCCCGCTGCCGCCGGTCCCGTTGCCGGCGCACGTCGTCGAGGCCGCCCGTGAGTACGACGAGGGCCACCGCGAGCCGGTCGCCCCGCGCGACGCGGCGACGGTGATCCTGCTGCGCCCGTGCGCTCCGGGGTCCGGGCAGGGCCCGGAGGTCTACTACATGCGCCGCCAGGTCTCGATGGACTTCGCCGGCGGGATGGCGGTCTACCCCGGCGGCGGGGTGGACCCGCGCGACTTCGACGCCGACGTGGCCTGGGCCGGCCCGGGGCCGCAGGACTGGGCCGAGCGCCTGGGCTGCGACGCCGACACCGCCCGGGCGCTGGTGTGCGCGGCGGTGCGGGAGACCTTCGAGGAGTCCGGGGTCCTGCTCGCCGGGGCCTCCCCGGACGAGGTGGTCGCGGACACCACCGGCGCGGACTGGGAGGCCGACCGGGTCGCCCTGGAGACCCGCGAGCTGGCGATGACCGACTTCCTCAACCGGCGCGGGCTGGTGCTTCGCACCGACCTGCTCGGGGTCTGGGACGCCTGGCTGACGCCGGTCTTCGAGCCGAAGCGGTTCCGCACCTGGTTCTTCGTCGCCGCCCTGCCGGAGGGGCAGCTGACCCGCGACGTCTCCTCGGAGTCGTCCTCGGTCACCTGGCTGCCGGCCCGGGTCGCCGCGGCGCAGGCCGACGCCGGCGAGCTGGCGCTGATGCCCCCGACGTACCTCACCAGCCTGGAGGTCGGCGTCCACGACAGCCCCGAGGAGGTGCTGGCGGTGGCGTCGAGCCGTGCGGTGGAGATGTTCACCCCGTCGGTGGAGCCGCTCGGCGACACCTGGACCCTGTCGATGCCCGATCGGCTGCGCGGGCTGGTCGCGGAGCGACGCCGGTGAGCGCCTGGACTGGCGGGAGCTACCCGCCGCGGGCGGAGTGCCTGCTGGCGCCGAACCCGGGGATCATGACGCTGGACGGCACCAACACCTGGGTGCTGCGCGAGCCCGGCGCCGACCGTGCCGTGGTCGTGGATCCCGGGCCGGTCACCGACGGCCACCTCGACCGGCTGCTCGCCGAGGTCGGCGAGATCGGGCTGGTGCTGCTGACCCACCACCACTTCGACCACTCCGAGGTGGCCGAGGAGCTCGCGCGGCGCACCGGCAGCTCGGTGCGCGCCTTCGACCCGGCGTACTGCTTCCGCGGCGAGCCGCTCGGCGACGGCGAGGAGCTCGACGTCGACGGGCTGCGGCTGCGGGTGCTCCACACGCCCGGGCACACCGCTGACTCGGTGTCCTTCGTGCTGCCCGAGCAGCGTGCGCTGCTGACCGGCGACATGGTGCTGGGGCGCGGCACGACGGTGGTCGCGCACCCCGACGGCCAGCTCGGCCCGTACTTCTCCTCCATCGAGACCATGCGGTCGCTGGTCGAGGCGGGCGAGGTCGACACCGTCTGGCCGGCCCACGGCCCGGTGCTGGAGGACGCCGGGGCCGTGCTCGACTTCTACCTCACCCACCGCCGCGAGCGCCTCGCCCAGGTCGAGGACGCCGTCCGCGAGCTCGGGGCCCACCCGCACCCCGAGGGCCTGGCGAGCGAGGAGCTCCCGCGCCGCGTCGTCGAGCTCGTCTACGCCGACGTCGACCCGGTCCTCTGGGACGCCGCCGAGCTCTCCGTCCGCGCCCAGCTGGCCTACCTCGCCGCCCGTTGAATCGAGACCTCTGACGGTCGAATCGAGACTTCTGACCGGTTGAGTCGAGGGCCGGGTGTCGTCCACCGACGGGTGCCGGAGCGTCGTCTCCACAGGGCGGCCCCGGCTCCCGACCGAAGCAGCTCGGGCGGCGCGATCGTCGGGTCATGGAACCTCGCTGGCCAGACGCGCCGTTCTCGAGCGCGGACCTGTGCACCCGTGACATACCGCCGTCCCGGCTGCGTCGTGCGTTGCGCAACGGTGAGGTGCGCCCCGTCGTACGCGGCGTCTATGCGCCAGCCGACCTGGAGGACAGCCTCGAGCTCCGGGCGCGTGCCGTCGCCAAGGTGGTCAGGCCCCACCAGGTCGTCGCGGATCGTACGGAGGCCTGGCTCCACGGCGTCGACGCCCACGTGTACGCCGAGCACGACGGCGTGCCGCACGTCGAGATCTGCGCACTCCGCTGGCACGCTCCGACGAAGGTGTCGGGGGCCGACGGGCGGACGAGGGACCTGTCGCCCCAGGACGTGACGACCCTGCACGGCGTCCGGGTGACGACGCCTCTGCGCACGGCCCTCGATCTCGGCTGCTGCCTGCGGCGCCGCGAGGCGTTCGCCGTCCTCACGGCGATGGCGCGGCTCCACGGGCTCATCCGCGGCGACTACCTCCGTGCGCTGGGCCGCTATCGCCGGCGCCGCGGCGTCGTACAGCTGCGCGAGCTCGTCAACTATGTCGATCCCCGCGTGGAGTCGCAGCGCGAGGCGTGGGTGCTGCTGGCGATCCTCGACGCGGGCCTCCCGGCTCCCGAGCCGCAGGTCTGGATCGAGGTCGACGGCGTGCCGACGTACCGGCTCGACTTCGCCTACCGCCGGCGACGCGTGTGCGTCGAGTACGACGGCGAGGAGGCGCACCGCGGCCGGGAGGAGTACGACGCGGACCGCCGGGCCTGGCTGCGCGGCCAGGGCTGGCGCGTGATCGTGGTGCGGGAGGGGGCCTTCGCCGATGACGCGCTGGACCGCTGGCTCACGGAGCTCCGCGAGGCGCTGGCGGCGGCGTACTCAAACCGTCGCTGGTGACGACAGGTCTCGACTCGAGCGGTCAGGACTCTCGACTCGACGGTAGAAAGTCTCGATTCAACCTGCGGCGGCGGGCCCAGACGTGAGAAGGGCCCGCCTCAACCGTGAGGCGGGCCCAGCTCGACGCGGGGGTGTCAGCGGGCGCGGCGGCCCAGACGGTCGAGGTCGAGGATGACCACGGAGCGGGGCTCCAGGCGCACCCAGCCGCGCGAGGCGAAGTCGGCGAGCGCCTTGTTGACGGTCTCGCGGGAGGCGCCGACCAGCTGGGCGAGCTCCTCCTGGGTGAGGTCGTGGTGGACGTGGACGCCGTCGTCGGCGGTGCGGCCGAAGCGGTCGGCGAGGTCGAGCAGCGCCTTGGCGACGCGGCCGGGGACGTCGGAGAAGACCAGGTCGGCGACGACGTCGTTGGCCTTGCGCAGCCGGCTGGCGAGCTGGGTGAGCAGGCCGCGGGCGACGACCGGGCGGCCCTCGAGCCAGCGCAGCAGGTCCTCGTGGGAGAGCGAGGCGAACGACGCGTCGGTCACCGCGGTCACGGTCGCCGAGCGCGGGCCCGGGTCGAAGAGCGAGAGCTCGCCGAACATCTGACCGGGGCCGAGGATCGCGAGGAGGTTCTCGCGACCGTCGGAGGAGGTGCGCCCGAGCTTCACCTTGCCGTCGAGGACGACATAGAGCTTGTCTCCGGAGTCCCCCTCGTGGAAGAGCACATCACCACGGCGGAGGCGGGACTCGGTCATCGAGCTGCGCAGCGCCGTGGCGGCCTCGTCGTCCAGCGCGCTGAAAAGCGGGGCTTGACGAAGTACGTCGTTGTCCACGGATCCTCCTTCGGTGCGCCCGCCTTGGCGTGCGGGCATCGGTCGAATCTTACGCGTGCCGTTTCTCACAGCCTCATCGGCACAGAAACGCGCCGGTCGTGGCCCGTCCCAGAGTAGGGGTGCGCGGCTCTTGGCGCGCGGCGTCGGCGCCCCGCCGTACCCTAGGGCCGTGCCCGCTGCCGTCCCACTGTCGCGCCCCGACACCTCGCTCGTCCGACGCGCCCGCAAGATCGGGCGCGTGCTGGCCGAGACCTATCCGGAGGCGCACTGCGAGCTCGACTTCGACAACGCCTTCGAGCTCCTCGTGGTCACCGTGCTCTCGGCGCAGACCACCGACCGGCGCGTCAACGCCGTGCGTCCGATCCTGTTCGGCGCCTACCCCGACCCCGCCTCGATGGCGCAGGCCGAGCGCGAGGACCTCGAGCGGATCGTGGGCCCGCTGGGGTTCTTCCGGGCCAAGACCGAGGCGCTGCTCAAGCTCTCCGCGGCGCTCGTCGCCGACCACGACGGTGAGGTCCCGCCCCGCCTCGACGACCTGGTCAAGCTGCCCGGCGTGGGCCGCAAGACCGCCAACGTCGTGCTCGGCAACGCCTTCGGCATCCCCGGCATCACCGTCGACACCCACTTCGGTCGCCTGGTGCGCCGCTTCGGCCTCACCGAGGAGACCGACCCGGTCAAGGTGGAGCACGCGATCGGTGCGCTCTACCCCAAGCGCGACTGGACGATGCTGTCGCACCACGTGATCTGGCACGGCCGGCGCCGCTGTCACGCCAAGCGGCCGGCCTGCGGCGCCTGCCCGGTCGCGCGCTGGTGCCCGTCGTACGGCGAGGGGCCGACCGACCCGGTCGTCGCCGAGGCGCTCGTGCGCACCCAGGGTCCGGCGTGAGCCGGCGCCTGCGCGCCGGCCTCGTCGCGGGCGTGCTCCTCGCGTCCGCCGCCCTCGCCGGCTGCGCGCCCGACGCGAACCCCCCGTCCGGCGAGCGGGCCGAGCCGTCGGAGTCCAACGTCGCTGTGGACACCCCCCAGCTGCGCCGCATGAAGGCCGACGCCGGGGTGGAGCCGTGCCGCCCGGGCACCGCGACCGAGGGGGCGCTGCCCGCGGTCAGCCTGCCCTGCCTCGGCGGCGGGGAGCGGGTCGATCTCTCCACCCTCGAGGGGCCGCTGGTGATCAACTTCTGGTCGTCCACCTGCCCGCCGTGCCGCAAGGAGATGCCGGTGCTGCAGGAGTTCCACGAGACCTACGGCAAGCAGGTGCCGCTGATCGGCATCGACTTCCTCGACGTGATGCCGGAGGCCGCGATGGAGCTCGTCGAGCGCACCGGCGTGACCTACCCGCTGCTCGCCGACCCGGGCGGGGAGCTGCAGGGGACCGACCTGCGCTCGATCTCGCTGCCGACCTTCGTGTTCCTCGCCGAGGACGGAGAGGTCAGCATGGCGGGCGGCGGCGTGCACACCACCGACGACCTCGTCGCGATGGTCTCCGAGCACCTCGGCGTGGACCTGTGAGCTCTCCCGCCGGGCTGCCGGCGTGGCTGCTGCCCGTGCACGAGGCGGCCCGCACGATCGAGGGCCGCGACCTGACCAGGTTCCTGCCGCCCGACGCCGCCGACGTACGCCGGGGCGCGGTGCTGATGCTGTGGGGCGAGGGTGATCAGGGCGCCGAGCTGCTGCTCACCGAGCGCGCCCACGACATGCGCTCGCACCCCGGGCAGGTCTCCTTCCCCGGCGGCTCCCTGGACCCCGGCGAGTCGGTGATCGAGGCGGCGCTGCGCGAGGCCGAGGAGGAGGTCGGGGTCGACCCGGCCTCCGTCGAGGTCTTCGGTCTGCTCCCCGAGCTGTTCCTGCCGCCGAGCAACTTCGCGGTGACCCCGGTCCTGGGCTGGTGGCGCGAGCAGCACCGCGTCGAGGTCGTCAGCGCCGCGGAGGTGCACGCGATCCACCACGCACCGATCGCCGAGCTCGTCGACCCCACCCACCGCGTGACGGTGCGCCACCCGTCGGGCTACACCAGCCCCGGCTTCCTGATCGGGCCCGACAAGGACGTCATCTTGTGGGGCTTCACCGGCGGGATCATCTCCCGGCTCCTGGACTACCTCGGCTGGACCGAGCCGTGGGATGCCTCCCGGGTGCAGGACCTGCCGGAGTACATGTTCGCCGGCGACTCCGCCACCCAGCGCAACGCGCGCGCCGGCCTGCTCGACATCTCCGACGAGGAGCGACGCGCCCGGTGAACCCGCTCGACTGGATCCTGGTGGTCCTGCTCGCCCTCTACGCGCTGTCCGGCTATTGGCAGGGCTTCGTGACGGGCGCCTTCGCCACGGCCGGGCTGCTGTGCGGCGGCCTGCTCGGCATCTGGCTGGCACCGCACGCGCTCGGCGACGCCGCCCCGTCGCTGCTGGTCTCGATCGGCGCGCTGCTCATCGTCATCCTGTCCGCCTCGCTCGGCCAGGCGCTCCTGCAGTACGTCGGGGCGCGGATCCGTTCGCGCATCACCTGGCAGCCGGTGCGCGCGCTCGACGCGCTCGGGGGCGCGGCGCTCAGCGTCGGCGCCGTACTGCTGGTGGCCTGGGCCCTCGGCGTGGCGGTCTCCGGCACCAAGATCGGGCCGGTCACCTCGATGGTGCGTGAGTCCACGGTGCTGGCCAAGGTCGACGAAGTGCTCCCGACCTCCGCGGACTCGGTGCTCAACGCCTTCAACGACGTGGTCGGCACCGGGTTCTTCCCCCGGTACCTCGAGCCGTTCGCCCCCGAGCGGATCGTCGAGGTGGCCCCGGGCAACGACAAGCTGCTGAGCACCCCGCGGGTGCAGCAGGCCCAGCAGAGCGTGCTGAAGATCCGCGGCGCCAACCGCTGCGGCCGCGGCGTGGAGGGCACCGGCTTCCTCTACGCCGATGACCGGCTGATGACCAACGCCCATGTCGTCGCGGGGGTCAGCGACCCGGAGGTCGTGGTCGGCGAGGAGAGCATCCCGGCCGAGGTCGTGCTCTACGACCCGGACCTGGACCTCGCGGTCCTCGCCCTCGACGACCGCGGCCGTCCGGCCCTCGACTTCGACGACTCGGCAGGTCCCACGGACGCCGTGGCGATCCTCGGCTACCCCCTCGACGGGCCCTTCGACGCCCGCGCCGGCCGGATCCGCGACGAGCAGCGGCTGCGCTCGCCCGACATCTACGGCGACGGCTCGGTCTTGCGCGAGGTCTTCTCGCTGCGCGCGCTGGTGCGCCCGGGCAACTCCGGTGGCCCGGTGATCGCGCGCGACGGCGACGTCGTGGGCGTGGTCTTCGCGGCGTCGGTCACCGACAGCGACACCGGTTATGCCCTCACCGCCGAGCAGGCGCAGGTGGTCGCGACCGAGGGCATCGCCCGCAGCGCCGAGGTCTCCACGGGCGACTGCGCCAGCTGATCCACCAACGACACGAGCCCGGCCCCGGAGACTGCTCCGGGCCGGGCTCGTGTCGTTGGTGCTGGACTGCGGGGGAGCGTCAGCTCTGGCCCTTGAGTGCGCGCGGGATCTCGCGGCCCTGCTCGATGGCCTTCGCCGGCGGTCCGACCTGCTTGACCTTCTTGATGCCGATGAAGGCGAGCAGGCCGGCGAGCAGGAGGTAGAAGCCGAAGACGATCAGGAACGCCCAGTGCAGGGACAGCCCGGAGCCGTTCCAGTGGATCAGGTAGGCGATCGCGATCGAGAGCATGATGATCGCAAGGACGGCGATGAAGCCGGCCGCGGCGAACAGGGCGATACCGAGCCCGCCCGCGCGGACGCTGACCTTGAGCTCGGACTTGGCGAGCTGGATCTCCTTGGAGACCAGCGTCGAGATGTCCCGACTGGCGTCAGCGACGAGCTTGCCGATCGTCGGATCGGTGTCCTTGACCGGTTCGGTGGCCATGTGGCTCCTCTGGCGGTGTGCGTGGCGGTGAGTCCTCGACCCGGCGTGGCGTCGGACGATGTCCCTGACCCTACCGAACGCCGCCCCGCCCAACCGCCGGTAGGATCGACTCCGGAGCGCCGGGAAGTCTGGTCGGCACGTCTTTGCCACGCCCCCACGTCGAAGAGGCTCCTCATATGCCCGACTCCCGCTCGACCACCTCTGCCCCAGGCCCCGCCGGGCCCGGTGGCGGGCGGCGTGTGCTCACCCGCCCCAGCTGGCCCGAGTACCAGCGCATCACCGAGATCCTGCGCCTGGAGACGGTGGGCGGGATGCTGCTCATCGCCGGCGCGCTCATCGCGGTGGTCTGGGCGAACCTGCCGGGGGACTCCTACGCCTCGCTGCGCGACCTGCACGTCGGCGGCCAGGTCCTCGGCTTCGACCTCGACCTGAGCCTGGGGCACTGGGCGGCGGACGGGCTGTTGGCGGTCTTCTTCTTCCTGGTCGGCCTGGAGCTGAAGAAGGAGTTCGTGGCGGGTGACCTGCGGCGCCTGGACCGCGCGATCGTGCCGGTCGCGGCGGCGTTCGGCGGCGTCGCGGTGCCGGCGCTGCTCTACACCCTGGTCAACCTGTCCTCCGGTGGGGAGACGCTGCGCGGCTGGGCGATCCCCACCGCGACCGACATCGCGTTCGCGGTGGCGGTGCTGGCGGTCGTCGGCTCGCGGCTGCCCTCGGCGCTGCGGCTGTTCCTGCTCACCCTCGCGGTGGTCGACGACCTGGTCGCGATCTCGATCATCGCCCTCTTCTACACCGAGGAGCTGCACATCGAGCAGCTGCTGTGGGCGCTGATCCCGCTGGCGGCGTTCGGCCTGCTGGTGCAGCGCCGTACCGCCTTCTTCGGGGTGCACGCCTGGGCCGGCTGGGTGCTGCTGGCGCCCCTGGGTGCGCTGGTGTGGGCCTTCTTCCTCGAGTCCGGGGTGCACGCGACGATCGCCGGCGTGGTGCTGGGCTTCCTGGTCCCGGTGCTGCGCAAGGAGGGGAAGGGGCCCGGCCTGGCCGAGGTGCTCGAGCACCGGGTCCGCCCGCTGTCGGCCGGGTTCTGCGTACCGGTCTTCGCGTTCTTCTCCGCCGGTGTCGCGATCGGCGGCGGCGACGGCGGGTTCGGCGCGCTGCTCACCGACCCGGTCGCCTGGGGGATCGTGGTCGGGCTGGTGGTCGGCAAGCCGATCGGCATCCTGGCCGCCACCTGGCTGGTCACGCGCACCCGGCGCGCCAACCTCGACAGCGACATCGCCTGGCGCGACCTCATCGGCATGTCGATGCTGGCCGGCATCGGGTTCACCGTGTCGCTGCTGATCTCCGAGCTCAGCTTCGAGACGGGCTCGCCGCACTACGACCACGCCAAGATCGCGATCCTGGCGGCGTCGGTGCTCGCCGCCGGGCTGTCCGCGCTGGTCCTCGTCCCCCGCAACCGTCACTACCGAGAGCTCGAGCGTCTCGAGCAGGTGGACGAGGACCACGACGGCATCCCTGACCTCTTCCAGCGGCCCGAGGACCAGCGCGGCTAGCTCATCGCCGTGCTGCGCCGACTGGGGCAACCTTGACGGTCAGGCCGGCCTGGGAGCGGCTGTGTGAGCGCACCGGCGCCTTGTGCGGCCTTGTGTGGCCGTCGTACGACGGCGTACGCTGTGTGTATTGCTCCTCCCCGCTGGGGAAGTGAGAAGTGAGGTCGGGACCCCCGCCGGACGACGGGACCCGACCTTCGCGCATTTCAGAGCGCGATTTCGATTTCCTGGACCATGGCGCCGAGGACCTGGCGGTGGCCGGCCTGCGAGCCCTTCCGCGCACCCGCGACAGCGCCCGCGATGGCGTCGGGAACCCACAGCATCGGCTCCACGGATGGCAGGCCGAAGTCCACGCGCAGTGCCGGGCTGACCGCCTTCTCGCTGCGGAGTGCGTTGACCATCTGGGCGAACCCGACCGCAGAGTCCGCCGATGCCGGCGAAGAGGTCGGGTCGAGAGTGCTCACGGGTCCATTGTCCTGATCCCACCGACAGTCGGGGTGGTTGATGGGGACGGTCATGCCGCATGTCCTCACGGCCGGAGTGCTTGCGTCTCCTGCTCAGCGCACGACGTCTCCCGAGGGTCGCAGCGGCGTACGGATTGCGGGAGGACGGCGGCGGAGTCGTGCGCCTGGCATCGGAGAACAGTCCATTCTCCGCGATTCCCCGCACGAAAGGTCCCCCACGATGACGACCAGCGACCTTCTCCCGCACGATGCGGCCGCCACACCGGCCTGGAGGGTCGCGGTCGACGCGTACCTGTCGGCGCGCGACTCGCCCCTCCGGACGGTGAAGGCCTACCGGTTCACGCTCGACGCGCTCGGCCTTCTCCTCGGCGTAGAGCGCCTTGTCGGTCTGGTGGCCGCTCGGGACCTGGCCGACGCGCACGCCAAGCTGTACGGAGAACGCGCCCCAGCGCCGTGGAACCGCGCCTGCTCGACTGTTGAACGTCGAGGACCTGGACCTGGGGACCTCACTCCGAGGAGCCCGAGCCGGACAGCCCCGAGGAGATCAGCTTCATCACCGAGCTGTCGGCCAGCGTGGTGACGTCGCCGATCTCGCGGTGCTCGGCGACATCGCGCAGCAGGCGCCGCATGATCTTGCCCGAGCGGGTCTTCGGCAGCTCGGGCACGATCATGATCTGGCGCGGGGTCGCGATCGGGCCGATCTCCTTGCGCACGTGCTGGCGCAGCTCGGTGACGATCTCGCTGCCCTCGCCGACCTCGTCGGCCGCCACCACGAACTCATCGCGCAGGATCACGAACGCGCAGACCGCCTGGCCGGTGTCCTCGTCCTTGGCGCCCACCACCGCGGCCTCGGCGACCTTGGGGTGCGACACGAGCGCCGACTCGATCTCGGTGGTGGAGAGACGGTGGCCGGAGACGTTCATGACGTCGTCGACGCGGCCGAGCACCCACAGGTCGCCGTCGGTGTCCTTCTTGGCCCCGTCGCCGGCGAAGTAGTAGCCCTGGCGACGGAAGCGCGACCAGTAGGTGTCGACGAAGCGCTGGTCGTCACCCCAGATCGTGCGCAGCATCGAGGGCCACGGACGGGTGAGCACGAGGTAGCCGCCGGAGCCGTTCGACACCGGGGTGCCCTCCTCGTCGACGACCTCCGCGGCCACGCCGGGGATCGCGGTCATCGCCGAGCCCGGCTTGCCGGCGGTGACGCCCGGCAGCGGGCTGATCATGATCATGCCGGTCTCGGTCTGCCACCAGGTGTCCACGACCGGGGTGCGGTCGCCGCCGATCACGTGGCGGTACCAGATGTAGGCCTCCGGGTTGATCGGCTCGCCGACCGAGCCGAGGAGCCGCAGGCTGGAGAGGTCCGCGCGGTCCGGGATCTCGCGGCCCTGCTTCATGAACGAGCGGATCGCGGTGGGCGCGGTGTAGAAGATCGTGACGCCGAGCTCCTCGATGATCTGCCACCACCGGCCCTTCTCCGGGCTGTCCGGGGTGCCCTCGTAGAGCACCTGGGTGGCGCCGTTGGCGAGCGGGCCGTAGACGATGTAGGAGTGCCCGGTGACCCAGCCGATGTCGGCGGTGCACCAGTAGACGTCGGTCTCGGGCTTCAGGTCGAAGACCGCCCAGTGGGTGTACGACGTGCCGACGAGGTAGCCGCCGGTGGTGTGCAGGATGCCCTTGGGCTTGCCGGTGGTGCCGGAGGTGTACATGACGTAGAGCGGGTGCTCGGCGTCGAAGGCCTCCGGGGTGTGCTCGGGGGAGGCGGCGTCGACGACGTCGTGCCACCACACGTCGACGGCGTCGTCCCACCCGTCGGCGCCGAGGTCCTGGCCGGTACGGCGGACCACGAGCACCTTCTCGACCGTGTGGCCGCGCTCGGCCGACTTGGCCCGCGCCTCGTCGACGGCCGGCTTCAGGGCGGAGGCCGAGCCGCGGCGGTAGCCGCCGTCGGCGGTGACGACGACCTTGGCCTGGCAGTCCTCCAGACGGGAGGCCAGGGCGTCGGAGGAGAACCCGCCGAAGACCACGGTGTGCGGGGCCCCGATGCGGGCGCAGGCCAGCATCGCCACGATCGCCTCGGGGATCATCGGCATGTAGATCGCGACCCGGTCGCCGGTGGCCACCCCGAGCTCGGTCAGCGCGTTCGCCGCCTGGGACACCTCGTCCTTGAGCTGGGCGTAGGTGATGTCGCGGCGGTCGTCGGCCGGCTCGCCGACCCAGTGGATCGCGACCTTGTCGCCGCGCCCGGCCTCGACGTGGCGGTCCACGCAGTTGTACGCCGCGTTGAGCTTGCCCCCGACGTACCACTTCGCGAACGGCGGGTTCGACCAGTCCAGGACCTGCTCCCACCTGGTGTCCCAGGTCAGCCGCTCGGCCTGCTCCGCCCAGAACGCCTCGGGGTCGGCGTCGGCGCGGGCGTAGGCCTCCTCGGTGAGGTTGGCCGCGGCCGCGAGGTCGGCCGGGGGCTCGAACCGGCGGTCTTCCTTCAGCAGGTTGGACAGGGTCTCGTCGCTCACGTCAGCTCCTCTGGCAGGGGTGGATCCCAGGTCGGATGAACAGAAAGGGGAGTGGCCCCCGCCACAGTAGCGGCGGGGGCCACCGTGCTCGGTGCTCGGTCAGTGCCCGTTTCGGGCGCCGTTCCCTCAGTGCTTGATCGCCTGCTCGGCGCCCGCTCCGGTGAGGGCGCGGACCTCGAGCTCGATGTAGCGGTCCTCGGCGGTGGGCTCGCGCGAGGTCACCGTCCCGAGCCAGCCGAGGAAGAAGCCGAGCGGGATGGAGACCAGGCCGGGGTTCTCCAGCGGGAACCAGGAGATGTCGATGCTGGCGGGCAGCAGCGAGAGGTTCTCCCCGGTGGGGCCGACCTTGCCGGAGGTGACCGGCGAGAAGAAGACGAGCCCGACCGCG
This sequence comes from Nocardioides sp. dk884, assembly GCF_009557055.1. NCBI lineage: Bacteria > Bacillati > Actinomycetota > Actinomycetes > Propionibacteriales > Nocardioidaceae > Nocardioides > Nocardioides sp. dk884. Next base: position 326,724 of record NZ_CP045649.1, read on the forward strand.
GAGATCAGGCCGCCGTAGATGCTCCAGATCGCCCCACGGGTGTTGAAGCGGCGCCAGAACATGTTGTAGACGATCGCCGGCAGGTTGGCCGAGGCGGCGACCGCGAAGGCGAGCGCGACCAGGAACGCGATGTTGAGGTTCTGCGCGGGGATCGCCAGGAGGATCGCCACCAGGCCGATGACGCCGGCCGCGATCCGGGTCACCCGGATCTCCTCGTTCTCGGTGGCGGTGCCGTTGCGGATCACGTTGTTGTAGATGTCGTGGGCCACCGAGGCCGACGACGTCAGCACCAGGCCGGCGACCACCGCCAGGATCGTCGCGAACGCCACCGCCGCGATCAGTGCCAGCAGCACGGCGCCTCCGGTCGAGCCGGCGCCGCCGCCGACCGCCTCGGCCAGCTTCGGCGAGGCCAGGTTGCCGGCCGCGTCGAGCTTGCTGGTGTCGAGCAGCGCCGCGGCGCCGAAGCCGAGCACCAGCGTGAACAGGTAGAACACGCCGATCAGGCCGATCGCCCAGAGCACCGACTTGCGGGCGTCGCGGGAGGTCGGGACGGTGTAGAAGCGGATCAGGATGTGCGGCAGGCCCGCCGTACCGAGGACCAGGGCGATGCCGAGGCTGAGGAAGTCGAGCTTGCTGGTCAGGTCGGCGCCGTAGCGCAGGCCGGGCTCCAGGAACGCCGCTCCGGCGCCGGACTCGCTGGCGGCGCTGCCGAGCAGGTCGGAGAGGTTGAAGTCGAACTTCGCCAGCACCAGGATCACGATCAGCGCGGAGCCGGTCATCAACAGCACGGCCTTGACGATCTGCACCCAGGTGGTGCCCTTCATCCCGCCGACGGTGACGTAGAAGACCATCAGCGCGCCGACGACCGCGATCGTGAGGTTCTTGGTGACCTGGCTGTCGACGCCGAGCAGCAGCGCGACGAGCGCTCCCGCGCCGACCATCTGGGCCAGCAGGTAGAAGATCGAGACCACGACCGTCGAGGTGGCCGCGGCCATGCGGACCGGCTTCTGGCGCATCCGGAAGGCCAGCTGGTCGGCCATCGTGTAGCGCCCGGAGTTGCGCAGCATCTCCGCGACCAGCAGCAGCGCGACCAGCCAGGCGACCAGGAAGCCGATGGAGTAGAGGAAGCCGTCGTAGCCGTAGAGCGCGATGGCGCCGGAGATGCCGAGGAACGACGCCGCGGACATGTAGTCGCCGCCGATCGCCAGGCCGTTCTGGAAGCCGGAGAAGCTGCGACCGCCGGCGTAGAAGTCGGCGGTGCCGGAGGACTGCCGGCTGGCCCAGAACGTGATCGCGACGGTCAGCGCGACGACGGCGAGGAACAGCAGCGTGGTGATGACCTGACTGTCCATCTCAGCCCTCCCGTCCGATGGTGGTGCGGCCCTCGAGGGCTGCGACGTACTCCTCGTCGAGCTGGCGGGCCAGCGGGTCGAGGCGACTGGAGGAGAAGCGGCTGTAGAGCCAGGCGAGCAGGAAGGTCGTCACGAACTGGAGGAGGCCGAAGACGAGCGCGACGTTGATGTTGCCGATGAGCTTGTGGGCCATGAAGTCGCCGGCCCAGTTGGAGAGCACGACGTAGAGCAGGTACCAGGCGAGGAACGCGACGGTCGCCGGGAAGACGAAGCCGCGGTATCGGCTGCGCAGCTCGGTGAACTCGGGGCGTTCGTGGAGGTCGTCGTAGATGGGATCGTGACGCGCGGGCTGGTCGGTGGACACGGGAGCCCCTTCCGTGAGGACGTGTGATCGCCGTCACAGTAGAAGTGCCCACCCCCGGTCCGGCACGACCCGGCACCGCCCGGGCGCTCAGCGGCGTCCGCCGTCGCCCAGCGGTCGGATCGGTACGACGAGCGGTCGGACTAGCCGGACCGGGAGCCCCGCTCCGCCTCCGGCGGTACGCCGAGGGCGACCACGAGCTCGAGCACGGCGCGCGGGTCGGTGAGGCGGTCGCCGAAGAGCTCGCGCAGCTGCCCGACGCGGTAGCGGACCGTCTGCGGGTGCACGAACAGCTCCTCGGCGACGGCGTCGCGGCGGCCCTGGTGCAGCAGCCACGAGCGCAGCGTCTCGGTGAGCCGGGCGGCGGTGGCCGGGCGCAGGTCGGCGAGCGGGGCCAGCGCGCGGGCGCGCAGCTCGGCCAGGGCGTCGGGGTCGGCGGTCAGCACCAGCTCGGGCAGGTGGTCCTCGGTGTCGCCGCCGTCGGGGAGCAGCCCGCTGTCGAGGGCGCGGCGGGCCCGGTCCAGCGAGACCCGCACCGCTGTCCAGGGCTGTGCCGGCCCGGCCACCGACCCGGTCGCGCGCAGGGCGGGGCCGAGCGTGCCGCGCGCGTGGCCGTGGACGTCGGGGACCAGCACGAGCGTGCGCCCGGGCAGTCCCGGCACGTCCTCGGAGTACTCCAGCGTGCCCGGCGGCAGCGCGGTGAGCGCGCGGCGTACCTCCGCCTCCGGCACCAGCACCGCGGTCAGCGTCGTCGCGGGCTCCCACAGGGCGGTGGCGGCGGCCTCGCGGACCGCCTCCACCGAGCTGTCGCTCAGCAGCAGGTGGATCATCCGGTCGCGCAGCCGCTGGCGCAGCAGCCGCGAGCTGGTGAGCTCGTCGGTGTGCCCGGCCACGCTCGCCGCGGAGAGCTCGTCGATGTAGGCGAACACCACCCCGGCCAGTCCCGCCACCAGGTCGGCGGGGGCGTCGAGGCGCACCGCGGTCGCGGAGATGTGCTCCCAGCAGATCCGGGCCCCGATGCGGAACGCCGCGAGCAGCGCGTCGACGGTGCGCCCGCTGCGCGCCTCGCCGCGACCGAGCTGGTAGGAGTAGTCCTTCGCCAGCGCGGTCGGCTCCGCGGCGTTCTCGACCTCCTCATCGAGCAGGTCCACGAACCCGGCGAGCGCCAGCTGCACCGAGCGTCGGATCTTGGCGCCCATCGGCCCGCTGAGCGCGTTGGCATAGCTCGGGACCTCCGCGATGATCGTGCGCACGGCGAGCACCGCGACGTCGGGCAGCCGCTCACGCAGCGCCGCGACCAGCGGGGCGGGGTACGCCGGGATCTCGGTCATCGCGCTCGATCCTAGGCGGGGTCAGGCCCGGTCGAGCCCGAGCGCCTCGGGCGTGTGCAGGCGCACCATCAGCCGCCGGGTGTGACCCGGGACCCGGCTCGGGGTGAGCAGGCTGCCGATCACCATCGCCGAGGCGGCCAGCGGCACCGTCCACGCGGCCGGCTGGGCGAGCAGCACCCCGCCCCAGCCGTCGACCGGCTCCCCGGCGAGCGTGTGGGCGACCGCGACCGCCGAGCCCAGGCCACCGAGCACCAACCCGGCGATCGCGCCCACGTCGGTGAGCCGCCACCACCAGATCCCGAGCAGGAGCAGCGGGCCGAACGTCGAGGCCGCGACCGCGAAGGCCAGCCCGACCACCCGCGCGACCCCGACGTGCGGCGCGGCCAGCGCGGTCAGCACCGGCACCGACACCGCCAGCACCGCGGCCAGACGGAACGCGGTCACCCCGCCGATACGACGACCCCGCGGCCCGCGGCTGGTGACGTCCTGGCTCAGCACGCCGGCCACCGCGATCGCCAGGCCCGAGGCAGTGGACAGGAACGCCGCGAAGGCGCCCGCGGTCACCAGCCCGGTGAGCACCTCCCCGCCCAGCCCCGAGACCATCAGCCGCGGCAGCTCCAGCACGATCACGTCGGAGCCCGAGCCGGCGTGCTCGGGTGCATAGACCCGCCCGAGCGCGCCGTACGCCGGGGGCAGCAGGTAGAACGCGCCCAGCAGCGCCAGCACGACGAGCGTCGTACGACGCGCCGCCCGCCCGTCGGGGTTGGTGTAGAAGCGGACGACGACGTGCGGCAGGCCCATGGTGCCCAGGAACGTCGCCAGGATCAGCGAGTACGTCGTGTACAGCCCCGGCCCGCCGCCGTCACCCGCGAGCGGCACCGACCAGGCCGGGTCGCCCGCGCCGGCGCCGCGGGCGCCGGGGGAGCCGTCGCCGAGCCACACCACCACCAGCACCGCGAGCGGCACCAGCAGCGCGGTGAGCTTGAGCCAGTACTGGAAGGCCTGCACGAAGGTGATGCTGCGCATGCCGCCGGAGGTGACGTTGGCCAGCACGATCACCCCGACCAGCACCGGGCCGACCCAGCTCGGGGCGCCCACCGCGGAGCGCAGCGTGATGCCGGCGCCCTGGAACTGCGGCAGCAGGTAGAGCCAGCCGATCGCCACCACCAGCACCGAGCACGCGGCCCGCACCGGGCGCGAGGCCAGCCGGGCCTCGGCGAAGTCGGGCAGCGTGTAGGCCCCGCTGCGGCGCAGCGGCGCCGCGACCAGCACCAGCAGCACGAGATAGCCGGCGGTCCAGCCGATGGGATACCAGAGCATGTCCGCGCCGAAGGCGAGCACCAGGCCGGCGACTCCCAGGAAGGACGCGGCGGAGAGGTACTCCCCGCTGATCGCGGAGGCGTTGAGGCGGGGGTTGACCGAGCGCGAGGCGACCATGAAGTCGCTGGTGGTGCGCGAGATGCGCAGGCCCCAGGTGCCGATCGCCAGCGTCGCCACCGTCACGACGGCGATCGCGACGATGCCGGGCACCGCGTCCAGGGTGCTCACCCGCTCATTCCTCGGCCTCGCTCATCAGCTCGGCGAAGGCGCGCTCGTTGCGCTCGGCGCGGCGGACGTAGGACCACCCGAGCGCCACCAGGAAGGGGTAGACCAGCACCCCGAGCAGCAGCCAGGCCAGCGGCATCCCGGCGACCTCGACCTGCGCGAGGGAGGGCACCAGGTGGAAGGCCAGCGGCAGCAGCCCGACGGTGAGCACCAGCACGGTGAGCACCCGCAGCGCCAGCCACAGCTGCTCGCGCAGCAGCGAGCCGAGGTAGATCCCGCCCAGCCCGGTGCCGGCGTCGATCGCGCCGGCCCGTGACGGAGAGGCGGTACGCCGCCGGGGCGGGCCGCTCACGCGCACCCGCGGCGGCCGCGGGGTCTCGCTCACGGGCGCGGCTCCGAGGCGCGGCGCAGCAGCAGGTCGCGCAGCTCGCGGGTGTGGCGCCGGCTGACCCCGAGCGCGGGACCGCCGGGCCCGCCGACGACCACCGTGCAGCGCCCGGCGTCGGTGCGCACCTCGGTGACGTGGGCCAGCGAGACCAGCAGCGAGCGGTGGATGCGCACGAACCCGGCCGGCCCCCACTCCTCCTCCAGCTGCGAGAGCGGGGTCCGCACCAGGTGCGAGCCCGTGGCGGTGTGCAGGCGCGCGTAGTCGCCCTGGGCCTCGACGTGGCTGATGTCGGCGCGGCGTACGAACCGGGTGACGCCGCCGAGCTCCACGGGCACCTGCAGGTCCCCGCCGGTGCCGCGCTCCGCGCCGCCGTCGGCGACGCCCGCGACCCGGCGCACCGCCTCGGCGAGGCGTTCGGCGCGCACCGGCTTGAGGACGTAGTCGACCGCGTGCAGCTCGAAGGCCTCCACCGCGTGGGCCTCGTGAGCGGTGACGAAGACGATCGGCGGCGGGGTCCGGAACCGGGCCAGCACCTGGGCCAGCTCGAGGCCGGTGAGGCCGGGCATCTGGATGTCGAGGAACACCGCGTCGACCTCGGTCTCGCGCAGCGTGCGCAGGGTCGCGGTCGCGGAGTCGCAGGTGAGCACGCGGGAGACCCGCGGGTCGCGGTCCAGCAGCCAGGCCAGCTCGTCGAGGGCGGGCCGCTCGTCGTCGACGACCAGGACGCGCAGCCCGCTCACACCTGCACCCCCGGCGCGAACTTCGGCACCCGCACGGTGACCCGGGTGCCGGCGCCCGGTGCGGTCTCGACCACCAGGCCGTGCTCGTCGCCGTAGGCGTTGCGCAGCCGGGCGTCGACGTTGCCGAGCCCGACCGCGTCGAGGCCGACGTCGCCGGCGAGCGCGCGGCGTACCCGGTCGGGGTCCTCGCCGATGCCGTCGTCCTCGACCTCGATCACGCACTCCTGGCCGCGGTCGCTGGCGGTGATCTGGATCCGGCCGCCGGCATCGGAGCCCTCGAGCCCGTGGCGTACGGCGTTCTCCACCAGCGGCTGGATGCACAGGAACGGCACCGCGACGGGCAGCACCTCGGGGGCGATGCTCAAGGTGACCTGGAGCCGGTCGCCGAAGCGCGCCTGCTCGAGGAGCAGGTAGCGCTCGATGCTGCGCAGCTCCTCGGCGAGCGTCGTGTACTCGCCGTGACGGCGGAAGGAGTAGCGGGTGAAGTCGGCGAACTCCAGCAGCAGCTCGCGGGCCCGGTCGGGGTCGGTGCGCACGAAGCTGGCGATCGCGCCGAGGGAGTTGTAGATGAAGTGCGGGCTGATCTGGGCCCGCAGCGCGCGCACCTCGGCCTCCATCAGGCGGGTGCGGGAGGCGTCGAGCTCGGCCAGCTCGAGCTGTCCGGAGACCCAGGCGGCCACCTCGTCGGTGGCGCGGGCCAGGCCGGCGGTGGGGTACGGCGCGAACGCCAGCAGGGCGCCGACGATCCGCTCGTCGACGACCAGCGGGCTGGCGATCGCGGTGCGCACGGGGCAGCCGGGCTCGGTGCAGGGCAGGTCGCCGCGCTCGAAGCTGCGGGTGCCGCCGGCCTCGGTGGTGGCGGCCACCAGGCGGGGCACCCGGTCGGCGTGGTGCTGCCCGGCGCCGTCCCAGGCGAGCACGGAGACCGGGTCGGTGATCGCGAGGGCGGGGGTGCCGAGCAGGGAGCGCAGGTGCCGGATCGAGCGCTGGGCGCTGTCGACGGTGAGCCCGGCCCGCAACGCGGGGCTGGCGAGCGAGGCCTGGTGCAGCGTGCGGAACGTCGCGCGGTCGGCCTCCGTGCCCAGGTGCCGGCGGCGCCACGGACGACTCGTCGGGCCCCTCATGGCCCCATCCTGACCACTCCCCGCCGTCCCCATGCGCTTCCCCGCCCCGCGAGTCGGCGCGAACACCGGGGGAGGGGTCAGCGGAAGTCGATGAGCAGCAGGTCGGTGTCGGTGCCGTCGAGGGGACCGGAGGGGGCCTGCTTGCGGGGGGAGCGGTGGGTGTGGGGGTCGTCGGGCGGCGGGGCGGGGTCGGAGCCGAAGCCGACCGCCGGCGTGCGGCCGGGGCCCTCGGTGACGGTGGCGCGGTAGCAGCGGGCGCTGTACGGCAGCTGCATGCCGTCCATCCCGCGGCCGAAGTCGTCGTAGAAGGCGAGCACCTCGGCGAGCTTGGCCTCGCGCTCCTCCTCCGGCAGCGTCGAGATGCTCGAGCGCGAACGAGCCAGGTCGAGCACGCTCACCCGGTCGAGGCGCTGCCAGTGCTTGAAGGACGCCTCCTCCACGAACCCGAAGTGCGGCGACATCACGACCGGCTCGGCCAGGTCCTCGCGGTGCTCCTGGTCGCCGATCAGGCGGGCCAGGCGGCGCACCCAGGGGATGCTGAGGTCGGTCTGGTTCCAGACCAGCGCCAGCCGGCCGCCGGGGCGCAGCACCCGCGCGATCTCGGGCAGCGCCTTGTCGGTGTCGAACCAGTGGAACGCCTGTGCGCACACCACGACGTCGACGGAGCGGTCCGCCACCGGCAGGTCCTCGGCCGCCGCGACCGCGGTGCGTACGCCGGGGAGCCGCTCGGCCAGCCGGGCGAGCATCTCCTCGTCGGGGTCGGTGGCGAGCACGTCGTGGCCGCGCTCGACCAGCCGCGCGGTCAGCTGCCCGGTGCCGGCGCCGAGCTCGAGCACCGTCGCCGGCCGCTCGCCGGTCAGCCAGGACACCGCCGCCGCCGGGTAGGAGGGGCGGCCACGGTCGTAGGAGTCGGCCACGGAGCCGAACGAGCGGGCTGGTCGGTCACTCATCCCCTCGACCCTAACCCCGCCGAGGTGCCCCAGTAGCGTGTGCCGGCGTGAGCCCCGTTCCCCGCGCCGACCCGCCCGCCGCGGCCCTCGAGGCGCTGGCCGCCCTCGAAGGCGTCCCGAGTGCGTACGCCGCCGCGCGCGACGGCATCGACGTGATGCTGCGTGACCGCGGGCTGCGGCGCACCTCCCCGGAGACGACCGCGGAGTCGCTGCTGCGCGGCGCCCACGCCAGCGGCGTGCTCGAGGGATCGGCCTCGACGCTGGCCGAGGTCCGCGCCGGCGAGGGCGACGCGATCGCGGCCGACGCGGTGCGGGTCTCGGCGATGCTGCTCTCGGTGGTGCCGACGCTGCGCCAGGCGCCGCTGCAGGCGCTCGCGCGCGTGCACGCCGTGGCGGCGGGCGCCTCGCTGCCCGAGGACCGCCTCGGTCGCCCGCGCGACCCCGAGTCCGCCCAGCGCCTGCGCGGGGTGGCCGACCTGCTGACCGCGCGCACCAGCGCGCCTGCGCTGCTGGTGGCCGCGGTCGTGCACGCCGAGCTGGCCACCTCGGCCCCGTTCGGCTCCCACAACGGCATCGTCGCCCGCGCCGCGGAGCGGCTGGTGCTCGTCGCGCGTGGCGTGGACGAGAAGTCGCTGGTCGTCCCGGAGGCCGGTCACCTGGCGCTGCGCGCGGCGTACGAGTCCAACCTGCGGGGGTACGCCGACGGCGGCCGCGCGGGCGTGCACGCCTGGGTGCTCTACGCCGCGGAGGCGTACGCCGCGGGCGCCGAGGCCAGCCCGCTGCGCCGGGCCGCCGAGTAGACCCAGCAGCCACGGCACCGGAACGCCCCGGAACGGTCCGGACGAGCAAGTGGCGCTCGGTTCTCGGGAGACCGAACGCCACTGCTGACACGTGGTCGCTGGCTAACAGGCGTGCGCGCTCCAACTGCTGCGTCCGGGTTCCGGATCGAATCAGCGCCCATGAGGAAGGGTAGGTCGCCGCGTGGGTACCGCGGACCACGTGTGAGTCTGTGCTCTTGTGAATCCCTGTCTACGCCGCTTCGCTCGCGGGTTCAAGGGTTGACTTCGCGGCCCCTCCATGGACGCAGGGGCCGCGAGCCGGATCCGCTCAGTCGATGAGGCCGGGCTCCACGATCGAGGCGAAGTCGATCTCCTCGGGCAGCTCGCCGAGCTCGTGGAACAGGTCGGCGAGCTCCTGGGTCTGGGCGATGATCTCGTCGCTGACCGGGATCACGTCGGAGGCCTTCTGGGCGGCGACCACGGTGGTCGTGCTGGCCGGCAGGCCCGACTCGGCGGCCCACGCCTCGCCCCACTCCTCGGGGTTCTCCACGGCCCAGGCCAGGCCCTGAGACAGGCGGTCGACGAAGTCGGCGACGAGCTCGCGGGTCTCGGGGTCCTCGAGCGCCTCGGTGGAGGCGATCTCGAACTGGGTGCCGAACTCGTCGGGACGCCCGCCGGTGATCGCGACCGCGCCCTCCTCCTGGACCGCCTGGGTCACGAACGGGTCCCAGACCACCCACGCGTCGACCGCGCCGGAGGTGAAGGCCGCGAAGCCGTCGGCCGGCGCGAGGTAGTTGGCGTCGATGTCGTCGAAGGTCAGCCCGACCCGGTCCAGCGCGCGGGCGAGCAGGCCGTGGGCGGAGGTGCCGCGGCCGACCGCCACCCGCTTGCCCTTCAGGTCCGCGACGTCCTTGATGTCGGAGTCGCCGGTGACCAGGATGGAGTTCTCGTGGGAGTCGCGCTCCTGGACCGCCGCCACCACCTTGAAGTTCGCGCTGGAGGCGGCGCCGATGATCGGCGGGGCGCTGCCGACCCAGGCGACGTCGATCTGGTCGGCCGAGGCGGCCTCGACGATCGGCGGGCCCGAGGTGAACTCCGCCCACTCGATCTCGTAGTCGAGGTCGTCGAGCAGGCCGGCGGCCTCGAGGACGGCGCGGATGCCGTCCTTCTGCACGCCGACGCGCAGCACCGGTCCGTCGTCGGAGCTGGCGTCGTCACCGCCGCAGGCGGCCAGCGCCGAGACGCTCAGGCCGAGAGCGGCGAGGAGGGCCGCGGTACGGCGGGCACGGGTGGTTCGGGGCATGGGGCTTCTCCTGATGGGTGGGTGGCGCGCGCCGACGCCGACGCGTCGGGGTGCTGCGAGTGGCTGCGAGCGGTGGGGGAGAGCGGGAGCGGCGTCAGAGCGGGGCGGTGTCGTCGCGTACGCCGAGCAGGGAGAGGAGCTCGACGCGGCGGGCGACGATCTCGGGGTGGTCGCGACGCCGCGGCATCGGCAGGTCCAGCCGGTCGTCGTGCACCACGCGGCCCTCGTGGAGCACGAGCACCCGGTCGGCGAGTAGCAGCGCCTCCTCGACGTCGTGGGTGACGAGCAGGACGGCGGGCTGGTGGCGTTGGCACAGCGCCTGCACGAGCTGCTGGGCGGAGATCCGGGTCAGCGCGTCGAGGGCGCTGAACGGCTCGTCGAGCAGCAGCAGGTCGGGCTCGCGGACGAGCGCGCGGGCCAGCGCGACGCGCTGGCGCTGGCCGCCGGAGAGCTCCCGGGGCCAGGCGTCCTCGCGACCGGCCAGGCCGACCTCGGCGAGCATCTCGCGGCCGTGGGCCTCGGGGTCCGCGCCACGGTGGCCCAGGACGACGTTCTCCAGCGCCCGGCGCCACGGGAACAGGCGCGGGTCCTGGAAGACGACGGCGGGCGCGCTGCCGGTGCGGATCTCGCCGGTGGCGCCGTCGTCCAGGCCGGCCAGGATCCGCAGCAGGGTGGACTTGCCGGACCCGGAGTGGCCGAGCAGCGCCACGAACTCGCCGGGGGCGATGTCGAGGTCGATGCCGGCGAGCACCTCGGTGTCGCCGAAGGCGCGACGTACGCCGCGGACCCGGACGACCTGCTCGGTGGTGGTGGTGGTCATGCGCGGACTCCTTCGTCACGCCAGCGCAGCGCGCGGCGTTCGAGGGCCCGGACGACCAGGTCGGTCAGCAGGCCGAGGACGGCGTAGCAGAGCAGGCCCACGACGATCACGTCGGTGCGCAGGAAGTCGCGGGCGTGGTTGATCAGGTAGCCCAGGCCGGCGCCGGCATTGATCTGCTCGGCGACGATCAGCGCGAGCCAGGCGACACCCAGCGACTGGCGCAGGCCGACGAGGGCCCCGGGCAGCACCGAGGGCAGCACCAGGTGGCGGGCCTGCTCCCATCGGGTGAGGCGCAGCGAGATCGCGGCCTCCTTGAGGTCGGGGTCCACGCCGCGCAGCGCCGCCACCAGGTTGAGGTAGAGCGGCACCACGACGCCGAGGGCCACCAGGTAGATCTTGGGCTCCTCCTTGATCCCGAACCAGACGATGAACAGCGGGATCAGGCCGAAGAGCGGCAGCATCCGCACCATCTGCATGAGCGGGTCGATCAGTGCGTCGCCGAGCCGGGACAGGCCGACCGCGAGGCCGAGCACGACGGCGGCGAGGGCGCCGAACGCGAAGCCCAGCGCGGCGCGGCGCGTCGAGACCAGGAGCGCGTCGACGAGCTCGCCGCTGCGGTAGAGCTCCGCGGTCGTGCTGGCCAGCTCGCGGGGCGCGGGCAGCACGTCGGGGTCGAGCAGGCCGGTCGAGGAGGAGACCTGCCAGAGCACCACCAGCGCCAGCGGGCTGACCCAGCGCAGGGCGGCCCAGGAGGCGCCGGTGCGTCGGCGGCGGGCGCGGGGGGAGGTGCCCGGGCTGCCCGAGCCCGGGGCGGAGGGTCCCGGAGCGGGTCCGAGGATCAAGGCTGTCGTCACAAATGATGAATATAGCCAAGTTACTAGGGTTTGAGTGCGTGTCTCACACCGTGTCGCCCGTGTCGGCCGTCGGCCGCTCGTGACGAGGGGATGGCCGCCGGGCTCAGGCCCCGATACGACGCCGGCGGGCGTTGGCCCACAGCGCCCCGCCGACCGCCACCACGCCGCTGACCGCGAGCGCGGCGAGGGTGGGCTTGACCGGGGGAAGCACCCGGCTGCGCAGGGTGACCGGACGGCTGAAGACCAGCACCGGCCAGCCGCGCTCGGTGGCGATCCGGCGCAGCTCGCGGTCGGGGTTCACGGCGTACGCGTGCCCGACCTCGGCCAGCATCGCCACGTCGGTGACGGAGTCGCTGTAGGCGTAGCACTCCGCGAGGTCGTAGCCGTGCTTCTCGGCGAGCTCACGGATCGCGCGGGCCTTCTCCTCGGCGTAGGCGTAGAAGGCGATCTCGCCGGTGTACTTGCCGTCCTCGACCTCCAGGCGGGTCGCCACGACCGTGTCGGCGCCGAGCAGCTCGCCGATCGGCTCGACGACCTCGGCGCCGGAGGCCGACACGATCACGACGTCGCGCCCGGCGGCGTGGTGCTCCTCGATCAGCGAGACCGCCTCGTCGTACACGAGCGGGTCGACGATCGTGTGCAGCGTCTCGGCGACGATCTCCTTGACCGTCGCGACGTCCCAGCCGGTGCTCAGCTGGGAGAGGAACTGCCGCATCTTCTCCATCTGGTCGTGGTCGGCGCCGCCGACCAGATAGACGAACTGGGCGTACGCCGAGCGCAGCACCGCGCCGCGGGAGATCAGCCCGCCCGCCTGGAACGGCTTGCTGAACGCGAGCGTGCTCGACTTGGCGATGATCGTCTTGTCGAGATCGAAGAAGGCCGCTGCTCGGCTGGTCGCCATGGGCCCATCGTAGGGACTCCCGGTGAGACCGGGCCGGGTCCGGCGCACAGGCGGGACCCGGAGACCTCTCCTCCACAGTCCTGCGCCCGCCCCGCCGCGGCCGGGGGTGGCCCGGGGGAGCGTCACAGTCATGAGTGCTGCCCTCTTCATCACCGCCGACGCGCAGCTGCGCGAGGAGCTGTTCCGTCTCGCCGCCGCCGCCGGGATCAGCCCCGACCACGCCAGCGACGCGGCCTCCGCGTTGCGCCGCTGGTCGAGCGCGCCGCTGGTGCTGCTCGGCGCCGACCTCGCTGAGGAGGTCGCCGGCCTCGGACCGGCGCGGCGCGCCGGTGTGCACGTCGTGGTCTGGGGCCACCCGCCCGATGAGCTCTTCCGCACCGCGCTGGCGGTAGGCGCGGAGAACGTCGCCGAGCTGCCGCGCTCCGAGACCTGGGTCACCGAGGCGCTGACCGACCTGGGCGAGACCGGCCGTCCGCGCGGCACGATGGTCGGGGTGATCGGCGGCTCCGGCGGTGCGGGGGCGACCACGTTCGCGTGCGCGCTGGGTCAGGTCGCCGCCCGCCGCGGGCCCGTCGTGGTCGTCGATGCGGACCCGCTCGGTCCCGGCGCCGACCGGGTGCTCGGCCTGGAGGACCGTGACGGCATCCGCTGGGACGCCCTGTGCCAGACCACCGGCCGGCTCAGCGCGCGCTCGCTGCGCGAGGCGCTGCCGCGCCGTGAGGGGCTGGGGGTGCTCACCTGGCACGCCGGCACCCAGGGGCCGCTGCCCGCGTTCGCGGTGCGGGAGGCGGTCTCGGCGGCCCAGCGCGGCCACGCCACGGTCGTCGTCGACCTGCCGCGGACCCTGGACCCGCTGGTGGAGGAGGTGTGCGCGCGCTGTGACCTGGTGCTCGTCGTGGTAGCGCCCTCGGTGGTCGGGCTCGCCTCGGCGGCGCGGCTGTGCGGCCGGTTCGCGGACCGCTCGGCGCTGCGGCTGGTGGTGCGGGGCAGCGGCATGGACCCGCGCCAGGTGGCCCGGGTCACCGGGGTCCCGGTGCTGGCGACGATGGCGGAGCAGCGCGGACTCGCGGAGGGCATCGACCTCGGGCTGGGACCGGTGCGCTCGCGCCGCGGCGCCCTCGGCCGCGCCGCCGCCGAGGTCCTGGCCCGGCTCTCGCTCACCACGGTGGCCGCGTGAGCGCGCTCCCGGCCGGGCCCGGTGGCACCGACGCCGATGTCGACCGGGTCCGTGACCGGTTGGCCGCCCGCCCCGGCGAGCTGACCCCGCACCGGGTGGCCGAGGCGCTGCGGGAGACCGGGCGCCCGGTGGGCGACGCGACAGTCCTCGCGGTCTATGAGTCGCTGCGCCGTGACGTCGTCGGGGCCGGCCCGCTCGAGCCGCTGCTGCGCCTGCCCGGCGTCACCGACGTCCTGGTCAACGGTCCCGACGCGGTTCACCTCGACCGCGGCCAGGGGCTCGAACGCACCGCGGTCACCTTCCCCGACGACACCGCCGTACGCCGCCTGGCCCAGCGCCTCGCCGCGGCCGCGGGCCGCCGCCTCGACGACGCCACGCCGTACGCCGACGTACGCCTGGCCGACGGCACCCGCTTCCATGCGGTGCTCTCCCCGGTGTCACGGCCCGGCACCGTGGTGTCGCTGCGGGTGCCGCGGCGCGAGCACTTCTCGCTCGAGGAGCTGGTCCAGCGGGGCGCGCTGAGCCCCGAGGGCGGCCGGCTGCTGGAGGCGGTCGTGGCGGCCCGACTGGCCTTCCTGGTCAGCGGCGGCACCGGCACCGGCAAGACCACGTTGCTCGCCGCCCTGCTCTCCGCCGTACCGCCCGGCGAGCGGCTGGTGCTCGTCGAGGACTCCTCCGAGCTGCGCCCGGAGCATCCGCACGTCGTCGGCCTGGAGGGGAGACCGGCCAACGTCGAGGGGGCCGGCGCGATCGACGTACGCACCCTGGTCCGCCAGGCGCTGCGCATGCGTCCGGACCGGCTGGTGGTCGGCGAGGTGCGCGGCGGTGAGGTGGTCGACCTGCTCGCCGCGCTCAACACCGGCCACGAGGGCGGCTGCGGCACCCTGCACGCCAACTCCGCCGCCGACGTCCCGGCGCGGGTCGAGGCGTTGGCGCTCGCGGCGGGGCTGGACCGGGCTGCTGCCCACAGCCAGCTGGCCTCCGGGATCGACCTGGTGCTCCACCTGGTGCGCGGGCGCGACGGCGTACGCCGGCTGCGCGAGGTGGCGGTGCCACGCCGGGAGCGTGACGGGCTGGTGGTGATGGAGACGGCCGTGTCCTTCGACGCCGGGGGCCGCTCGCGCACCGGCCCGGGCGCGGACCGGCTGTCGGGGCTGCTGGACCGGGCGCCATGAGCGGCGCCGTCCTGGTCGCGGTCGGGTCCGCGGCGCTCGCGGCGGCCCTCCTGGTGCGCCCGCCTCCCGCCGCGGCGGCGCCATCGCGGCGGCCGGGCGTGCGAGTGCTGGGGGCCCTGGCCGCGTTCGTGGTCACCGTGGTCGCGGTGGACGCCCCGGGACGCTGGATGGCGCTGGGCGCGGTCGCGCTGGGCTGCGCGGGTGGTGCCACGGCGCTGTGGCGACGCCGGCGACAGCGGATCGCCGCCCTGCAGACGTCGCGGCGGGTGCTGGAGTCCTGCGAACAGCTCGCCGCCGAGCTCAGCGTCGGCCAGCCTCCCGGCCGCGCGCTCGAGCGGGCCGGCGTCTCCTGGCCCGTGCTGGGCCCGGTCGCCGAGGCGTTCCGGGTGGGCGCGGACGTCCCGCGGGCGCTGCGGACCGCCGCCGGGCACCCCGGTGCGGGCGACCTGCGCCTGGTCGCCGCGGCCTGGCAGGTCTCGCAACGCACCGGGCAGGGGCTCGCGGATGCCGTCGACCGGGTCGCGGCGGGGCTGCGTGCGGCGCAGACCACGCGCCGCGTCGTGGACGGCGAGCTGGCCTCAGCCCGGGCGACCGCGCGGTTGGTGGCCGGGCTGCCGGTGCTGGCGCTGGCGATGGGCTCGGGCGCCGGCGGCGACCCGGTGGGCTTCCTGCTCGGCCATCCCCTCGGGATCGCCTGCCTGGCCGGTGGACTCGGGTTCGGGTTCCTCGGGCTGTGGTGGATCGAGGCGATCGCCCGCGACGTCGACCGGGTGCGGTGAGCGTGGCCGCCGCCGCGCTGGTCGCCGTGCTCGCCGCCGGAGCGGCCGCCGCCCTGGCGCTGCCGGCCCGGCCCACGACCCGGCTCACCGCCCCGGCTCCCGGCACGACGAGCCCCGCGGTGGTCCCCGCGGACGGTTGGATGCTGCGCTGGCGCCCGCTGTGGTGCCTGCTCGCCGGGGTCGCGGCAGCGGTCTTCGTCGGCGGCCCTGCGGGCCTCGTGGCGGGCGCGGCCGGCGCCACCGCGACCTGGGTGGGCATCGGGCGCACGGAGCCGCCGGCCCGACGCCGAGCGCGGGAGGCCGTGCTCGCCGACCTGCCGCACGTCGTGAGCCTCCTCGGGGCGGCGCTGCGCTCCGGCACCCCGCCGGGCGCCGCGGTCGCCGCGGTGTGCGCGGCGCTGCCCGGCGCGGCCGCCGACCGGCTCGCCCCGGTCTCGGCCCGTCTGGCGCTCGGGATGGAGCCGGGTGCGGTGTGGCAGAGCCTCGCCGACGACCCCGAGCTGGCGCCGCTGGGCCGGGCGATGGCCCGCGCCCAGGCCACCGGGACCCCGGTGGTGCGCACCGTGGAGCGGCTCGCCGACGAGCTCGCCGCCTCCGCCCGCTCAGCGGTCGAGGACCGGGCCCGCGCGGTCGGGGTCCGCGCGGCCCTGCCTCTGGGGCTGTGCCTGCTGCCGGCGTTCGTGCTGGTCGGCATCGTCCCGCTGGTGGCCGGGATGCTCGGCACGCTGGGGCTGTGAGCCCGACCGCGGCTCGCCGGGCGGCCTGCACCGGGCCACCAGCCGTCCACCGGCGTCCGCCCCGCACCGGGTTCCACAGCGGCGCTCGCGAGGCCTGCTGGCGGGGGAGGCGCTGCCGCAGTCTCGGAGCACGAGGTCACGCCCGTGACCACCGAAGGAGGAGCCCATGCGACACCTGCCCAACCATCCTCGGCCCACGAGCGACGAACGGGGCATCACCACCGCCGAGTACGCCGTCGGCACGGCCGCCGGCGCCGGGCTGGCCGGTCTGCTCTACAAGCTGCTCACCGGAGGTTTCGGCGACAAGCTGCTCAAGACCCTGTTCGACCACGTGCTCGGGCTGCTGGGCATCGGATGAGGTCGGCCGGCTCCCGGTGGCCGCGCCGGCGCGGGCGCGGCGACCGCGGCGCGGCCACCGCGGAGCTGGCGCTGGTGCTGCCGCTGCTCGTCGCTGTGACGATCGGCCTGGTCTGGCTGCTGTCCGCGGGGCTGGCCCAGTGCGCGCGGTGGACGCGGCGCGCGAGACCGCCCGGATGGCGGCCCGCGGGGATCCCGACGCCGAGGCGCTGGCCGCGGGCGTGCGGTCGCCGTCGACGGCAGCGAGGTGACGCTGGTCCGTGCCGGCGGCGAGGTGCGGGTGGTGGTGCGGGGCACCGTCCACGGTCCCGGCGGCCTGTTCGGCGCCCTGCCCGGCATCCGGGTGGAGGCCGAGGCGGTGGCCGTCGACGAGGAGGCCGCCCCGTGACACGCCCCATGACCCGCGACGAGCGCGGCGGGGCGAGCGTGCTGGCGGTCGGGCTGATCGGCCTGCTGCTGCTCCTCGGCACGGCGCTGGCCGCCGTGACCGGCCTGGTGGTGGCCCACCGTCAGGCCCAGTCGGCCGCGGACCTCGCCGCGCTCGGCGCGGCCACCGCGTTGGCCACGGGCCAGGACGGGTGCACCCGGGCGCGGACGTTGCCGGGCCAACGGCGCGAGGCTCCTCGGCTGCGCGGTCCAGGGGCGCGCGGTGCTCGTGCGGGTGCAGGTCGACGGGCCCTGGTGGCGGGGGAGCGGCGGTGACCCGACGGCGCAGGCGCGCGCCGGGCCGGAGTGACCCGCCGGGGCGTGTCGCGGCTGCGCGGCCCGCGCGGGTGAGGATGTCGTCATGAGCTTCGACGTCGACCGCGTCCGTGCGGACTTCCCGGCCCTGCAGCAGGGCGTGGCTTTCTTCGACGGGCCCGGCGGCACCCAGGTGCCGCGGCAGGTCGCCGAGGCGGTCGCGGCCACGATGACCTCCGGGATCTCCAACCGGGGCGCCGTCACCGCCGCCCAGCGACGCGCCGACGCGGTGACCCTCGGGGCGCGCGCGGCGGTGGCCGACCTGCTCGGCTGCGACCCGGGCGGGGTGGTCTTCGCGCGCTCGGCGACCCAGGCGACGTACGACGTGTCGCGGGCGCTGGCCCGGCAGTGGCGTCCGGGCGACGAGGTCGTGGTGACCCGCCTCGACCACGACTCCAACATCCGCCCCTGGGTGCAGGCCGCCGAGCGGGCCGGGGCGACCGTGCGCTGGGTCGGGTTCGACCCCAAGACCGGCGAGCTGGGCGTCGACGCCGTCCGCGCCGAGCTGTCGGAGCGCACCCGGCTGGTGGCCGTGACCGGCGCCTCCAACGTGCTCGGCACCCGTCCCGACGTGCCGGCGATCGCGGCCGCCGTGCACGAGGTCGGGGCGCTGCTCTACGTCGACGGCGTCCACCTGACGCCGCACGCACCGGTGGACGTCGCCGCGCTGGGCGCCGACTTCTACGCCTGCTCGCCCTACAAGCTCTTCGGTCCGCACCACGGCCTGGTGGTCGCGGCGCCCGAGCTCTGGGAGGGGCTTCGCCCCGACAAGCTGGTGCCGTCCTCCGACGCCGTGCCCGAGCGCTTCGAGCTCGGGACCCTGCCCTACGAGCTGCTCGCCGGCACCACCGCGGCGATCGACCACCTGGCCGGTCTCGCCCCGGGTGACGCGGCCGCGAGCGACCGGCGGGCCCGGCTGCTGGCCTCGATGCGCGCGGTCGAGGAGCACGAGGCCCGCCTGTTCGACCGGCTGCTGGCCGGACTGCGCGGCCTCGAGGCGGTGACCCTGCACGGAGACCCGGCCCGGCGTACGCCGACGGTGTTCTTCTCGGTCGCCGGGCGCACGGGCCACGAGGTCCAGACCTACCTGGCCTCGCTCGACGTCAACGCGCCGGCCGGTCACTTCTATGCGATCGAGGCGTCGCGGTGGCTCGGTCTCGGTGACGACGGCGCGGTGCGGGCGGGCCTGGCGCCCTACACCAGCGACGACGACGTCGACCGGCTGCTGGCCGGGATCGCCGAGCTCGCGGAGCTCGCCGGCTAGCCGAGCTCGCCGGCTGACCGCGCGGGTCGGTGCTCAGTCCGCGCGGGGCGCGTGCTCGAGCAGCAGGTCCAGCAGCGCCACCGCGCCGGGCTTGTCGAGCGGGTTGTTCTGGTTGCCGCACTTGGGCGACTGGATGCACGAGGGGCAACCCTCGACGCAGCCGCAGGCCGCGATCGTGTCGCGGGTCGCGGTCAGCCAGTCCCGCGCCGCGAGGTAGCCGCGCTCGGCGAAGCCGGCGCCGCCGGGGTGGCCGTCGTGGACGAACACCGTCAGCTGGCCGGTGTCGGGGTGCAACGCGGTGGAGACGCCACCGATGTCCCAGCGGTCGCAGGTGGCGAAGAGCGGCAGCAGCCCGATCGAGCAGTGCTCGGCGGCGTGGGCGGCGCCGGGCAGGTCCGCCGGAAGGATCCCGCTCTCGGCGAGCACGTCGGCCGGCACCGTCCACCACACCGCGGAGGTGGCCAGCGTGCGTTCGGGCAGGTCGAGCGGCTCCTCGGCCACCACCTCCCCACTGGGGTGGCGCCGCTTGAGGAACGAGACCACCTGGTGGCGCACCTCCACGTCGCCGAAGGCCAGGCGGCACGGGCCCCAGCTGGTGTGCTGGCGCTCGGCGACGATCGCGATGTCGGTGATCTCGCGCGCCGAGGTGGAGTAGTCGGGCTCGGCGCGCACGATCTCGGCGACGTGCTCCTCGAGGTCGAGCGAGGTCACCAGCCAGGTCTCGCCGCGGTGCACGTAGACGGCACCGGGGTGAGCCGCGGCGTGGGAGCTGGCCGCGTCGACGGTGCCGACCACCCGGCCGGTGTCCTGCTCGACCAGCTGCACGGCGCTGCCACCGCTCGAGCGGATGTCGGCGAGGTCGGCGGCGCGGCGCCGGTCGGTCCAGAACCACCCGCGCGGGCGCCGGCGCAGCAGCCCGATCTCGGTGAGGGAGTCGACCACCGCGCGGGCGTCGGGACCGAAGAGCGGCAGGTCCTCCTCGGTCAGCGGCCGCTCCTGCGCCGCCGCGCACAGGTGCGGGCCCAGCACGTAGGGGTTGCCGGGGTCGAAGACCGTCGCCTCGACCGGGCGTCCGAGCAGCGCCTCGGGGTGGTGCACGAGGTAGGTGTCGAGCGGGTCGTCGCGGGCCACGAGCACGCCGATCGCGTCCTGGGCGCCGCGTCCGGCCCGGCCGACCTGCTGCCACAGCGCGGCACGGGTCCCGGGGAACCCGGCGATCAGCACGGCGTCGAGGCCGCTGATGTCGATGCCGAGCTCGAGGGCGTTGGTGGCCGCGAGCCCGGTGAGCTCGCCGCGGCGCAGCGCGTCCTCGATCGCGCGCCGCTCCTCGGGCAGATAGCCGCCGCGGTACGCCGCGACCTGCCCGGCCAGCCTCGGGTCCACCTCGGCCAGCATCCCCGCGGCGCTCATCGCGACCTGCTCGGCGCCGCGGCGCGAGCGCACGAAGGCGAGCGTGCGCACCCCGGCGACCACCAGGTCGGCGAGCAGGTCGGCGGTCTCGGAGGACGCGGCGCGCCGCACCGGGGCGCCGTTCTCGCCCGCGCCGGCGGTCAGCGGCGGCTCCCACAGCGCCAGCGAGAGCCGGCCACGCGGCGAGGTGTCCTCGGTGACCGCCAGGACGTCCAGACCAGTGAGCCGCTCGGCGGCACGCTCCGGCTCGGCGACCGTGGCCGAGGCGAGCACGAACGTCGGGTGGGCGCCGTAGTGGGCGCAGATGCGGCGCAGCCGGCGCAGCACGTGGGAGACGTGGGCGCCGAACACGCCGCGGTAGTGGTGGCACTCGTCGATCACGACGTAGCGCAGCGAGCCCAGGAACGCCGCCCACCGCTCGTGGCCCGGCAGGAGCGAGCGGTGCAGCATGTCGGGGTTGGTCAGGACGTATTCGGCGTAATCGCGGGCCCAGTCGCGCTGCTCGCGGCCGCTGTCGCCGTCGTGGGTGGTGATCCGCACGTCGAGGCCGAGCCCGGACATCGAGTGCAGCTGGTCCTGGGCGAGCGCCTTGGTCGGGGCGACGTAGAGCACGGTGGCGCCGCGCCGCTCCCGCGGCCCCCGGGCGGCGCGGATGTCGGTGAGCGCGGGGAGCTGGTAGGCCAGGGACTTGCCCGAGGCGGTGCCGGTGGACAGGACGACGTGCTGGCCCTCGTGGGCGGCCTCGGCGGCCACGGCCTGGTGGCGCCACGGCGCGACCACCCCGCGGGCGGCGTACGCCGCGACGACCTCGGGATCCGCCCACGTCGGCCAGTCCGCGGCGATGCCCTCGCGCGCCGCGAGCGCCTCGAGGTGGACCAGGCGGTCCTCGCGCCCCGGCACGGCCGCGAGCCGCTCGACGAGCCCGGTCACCGGCCCCGCACCGGAGGCTCCTGAAGCGCTCCGAGGGTGCAGCGAGACGGCCATGTGGGCAGTGTCGCAAACGGCGCCGACAGCCCCGGAATCCGCCGTGCGGAGGCCGAGTCGTCCACCACAGGTGTGGTCGTGTCTGTGCGCGGGAGCGGACCCCGTGGTTTCATATGGCAGGCCGGATGTCGGGGCGGGGGACGTCTCGGTGGCCGGCTCGCGTCAGCCCGCCTCTCGAGGAGTAACCGTGGACCTCACTCTTGCAACACGCGACGTCGATGGGAAGACCATCGTTGCCGTCGGTGGCGAGATCGACGTCTACACCGCCCCGAAGCTCCGTGACAAGATCACCGAGCTCGTCGCTGCGGGCGTCTATGACCTCGTGATCGACATGGAGGCGGTGGAGTTCCTCGACTCCACCGGCCTGGGCGTGCTCGTCGGCGGACTGAAGAAGGTCCGCGCCCACGACGGCTCGCTGCACCTGGTCTGCACCCAGGACCGCCTGCTCAAGATCTTCCGCATCACCGGCCTGTCGAAGGTGTTCGTGATCCACGACTCCGCCGACGCCGCGCTCGCCAGCAGCTGACCTCCGCGTCCGCGCAGCCCGGTCCCCGCCAGGGGCCGGGCTCGTCGTCGTCCCCGGAAATCTCCTCGCCGCGCCCTGGTGTGACCCAGGTCTCATCTGCGTAGACTCCGGCTCGTTCCGCCGCCGACGCCGCGGAACGCATCCGCCGGCAGCAGGAGGAAGCACATGACGGGGTTCTCACCAGCAGTCCTGCCAGCAGTCGTCCCAGCAGTGGTGGAGGTCTCCGGGGGCAATCTCGTCCTGGTCATCGTCGTCGCCCTGATCGCGCTCGGCGCGCTGGCGATGGCGGCGATGTTCCGCCAGGAGGTCCTCGCCGCCCCCGAAGGCACCGACGACATGAAGACCATCGCGCAGGCGGTCCAAGAGGGCGCTGACGCCTACCTCCAACGCCAGTTCCGCACCCTCGCGGTCTTCGCGGCGCTCGCGTTCTTCCTGCTGCTGGCGCTGCCGGCCGACGACTGGACGGTGCGGATCTTCCGCTCGGTCTTCTTCCTGATCGGCGCCGGGTTCTCCGCGGCCGTGGGCTACCTCGGCATGTCGCTGGCGGTCCGGGCCAACCTGCGGGTCGCCGCGGCGGCCAACACCACCGGGCGCGAGACGGCCATGCACATCGGGCTGCGCACCGGCGCGATGGTCGGCATGCTCACCGTCGGCCTCGGCCTGCTCGGTGCCAGCGTCGTGGTGATCTTCTTCCAGGACCACGCGCCGGAGGTGCTCGAGGGCTTCGGCTTCGGGGCCGCGCTGCTGGCGATGTTCATGCGTGTCGGCGGGGGCATCTTCACCAAGGCCGCTGACGTCGGGGCCGACCTGGTCGGCAAGGTCGAGCAGAACATCCCCGAGGACGACCCGCGCAACGCCGCCACCATCGCCGACAACGTGGGCGACAACGTCGGCGACTGCGCCGGGATGGCCGCTGACCTCTTCGAGTCCTACGCCGTCACGCTGGTCGCCGCGCTGATCCTCGGTTCCCAGGCGTTCGGCGACGCGGGCCTGGTCTACCCGCTCCTGATCCCCGCGATCGGCGCCCTGACCGCGGTCGCGGGGGTCTACCTGACCCGGCCGAAGTCCAGCGAGAGCGGCCTGACGACGATCAACAAGTCGTTCTACCTCTCCTCCGCGATCGCCGCGGTGGCGTCGGTGATCGTCTCCTTCCTCTACCTGCCCACCACCTTCGGTGAGCTCGAGGGGCTGGAGGGCAACCTGATCGACCAGGTCCTCGGCGGCACCAGCGAGGGGAACCCCGCGCTGATCGCCGCGGTCGCCGTCGTGATCGGCATCGTGATGGCGGCCGGGATCCTCGCCCTCACCGGCTACTACACCGGCACCGAGCACACCCCGGTGCGCGAGGTCGGCGAGACCTCGCTGACCGGCCCCGCCACGGTGATCCTCTCCGGCCTCGCGCTCGGCTTCGAGTCGGCGGTCTACACCACCCTGGTCATCGGGGCCGCGGTGTTCGGCGCCTTCCTGCTCGGCGGCGCCTCCCTCACCGTCTCGCTGTTCGCGGTCGCCCTGGCCGGCTGCGGCCTGCTGACCACCGTCGGGGTCATCGTCGCGATGGACACCTTCGGTCCCGTCTCCGACAACGCCCAGGGCGTCGCGGAGATGTCGGGCGACGTCAGTCCGGAGGGGGCCCAGATCCTCACCGAGCTCGACGCGGTCGGCAACACCACCAAGGCGATCACCAAGGGCATCGCGATCGCCACGGCCGTGCTCGCCGCGACCGCGCTGTTCGGCTCCTACGCCACCTCGGCCTTCGAGGCCCTCGAGGAGGCCAATGCGGTCGACTTCGACCTCGCGGACTTCTTCGTCTTCAACCCCGCGGTCCTGGTCGGCGTGCTGATCGGCGCGGCGGTGGTGTTCATGTTCTCCGGCCTGGCCATCAACGCCGTCGCCCGCGCCGCGGGCGCGGTGGTCTTCGAGGTGCGCCGCCAGTTCCGCGAGATCCCCGGGATCATGGAGGGCACCGGTCGCCCGGAGTACGGCAAGGTCGTCGACATCGTCACCCGCGACTCGCTGCGCGAGCTGGTCACCCCGGGCCTGCTGGCGGTGCTCGCCCCGATCGCGGTCGGCTTCGGCCTCGGTGTCTCCGCGCTGGCCGGGTTCCTGGCCGGCGCGATCGGCACCGGCACCCTGATGGCGGTCTTCCTGGCCAACTCCGGCGGCGCCTGGGACAACGCCAAGAAGCTGGTCGAGGACGGCCACCACGGTGGCAAGGGCTCCGAGGCGCACGCGGCCACGATCATCGGCGACACCGTCGGCGACCCGTTCAAGGACACCGCCGGTCCGGCGATCAACCCGCTGATCAAGGTGATGAACCTCGTCTCCCTGCTGATCGTCGGAGCCGTGGTCTCGCTGAGCGTCGGCGAGGACGAGAACGACGTCGCGCGCATCGTCATCGCCCTGGTCGCGGTGGCGGTGATCGCGGCCGCGGTCTACATCTCCAAGCGCCGCGGGGTCTCGATCGGCGACGACCAGACGCCGGTGCCGCCCGCGCCGTCGTCGGACCCCTCGCCCGCCGCCTCCGGTCACTGACGGGTCACTGGTCGGGCGGACGGCACCGTCCGAGGTGTCGGGCACGGACCCCTAGGCTGGGCCCGTGCCCGACACCGATCTGCCCGCACGACTCCGATCGGCCCTCGAGGCCGCCGACTTCACCTACGACGCCGTCGCCGAGCTGCTCGGCCCCCGCGCGCACGACGCGCTGGCCCGCAACGAGACCACCCCCGGCGTACGCCGTACCGCCGGCGGCTCGCCGCTGGAGACGCTGGTGCGGCTGTTCCTGCTCCAGCAGACCGTCCCGCGCGCCGCGGCCGACGCGGCGCTGCCCGGCCTGGTGGACCGGCTCGCGGTCGAGGGCCTGATCGAGCAGTCGGTGAGCGAGGTGGCCGCGCGCCTGGACGTGCGGCCCTACGGCACCGACGCCGACGAGCCGCTGTGGGTGGTCAGCGACCTGACCCCCGGCCTCGACGGTGGCCCGCAGCGCGTCGGCCCCGACCACGTGCTCGGCATCAGCTCGGCCTCGACGTCGCTGGCCCAGCTGACCCTGCGCGACCAGGTCGGCCGCTCCCTGGACCTGGGCACCGGCTGCGGGGTGCAGGCGCTGCACCTCGCGCGCCACAGTGACGCGGTGGTCGCCACCGACGTCAACCAGCGCGCCCTGCGCATCACCCGCTTCAACGCCGCCCTCAACGGCGTCGCCGACACCGTGGAGGTGCGCGACGGCTCGTTCTTCGAGCCGGTGCGCGAGGAGCGCTTCGACCTGATCGCCACCAACCCGCCGTTCGTGATCTCCCCGGCGACCGGCGAGCGGCTGGTCTACCGCGACAGCGGCCTGCCCGGCGACCGGGTCGTGGAGGACATCGTCCGTGCCGCGCCGGCCCACCTCAACCCCGGCGGCTGGTGCCAGGTGCTGGCCAACTGGGTGATCAGCCGCGACCGGCCCTGGGACGAGCGGCTGCTGCCCTGGCTCGCCGACGACTGCGACGCCTTCGTCGTGCAGCGCGAGGTCCTCGACCCCGCGGCGTACGTCGAGCTGTGGCTCAAGGACGCCGGCCAGCACGGCGCGGCGGACTACGTGCGTCGCTATGACACCTGGCTGTCGTGGTTCGACGAGCAGGGCATCGAGGCGGTCGGGTTCGGCTGGATCAACCTGCGCAAGCGCCCGGAGGGCGGCCCCGGCAGCGCGGCCCGGGAGCTGCTGGAGTGGCCCTACGACGTCGAGCAGCCGGTCGCCCCGGCGATCGGCGCCTGGGGTGACGCGGTCGAGGTGCTCGACGACGGGATCGACGCGGGCAGCCGCCTGGTCGTGCGCGCGGACGTGCAGCAGGAGACCATCGGGGTGCCCGGTGCGGAGGACCCCGAGGCGCTGGTGCTGCGCCAGCAGCGCGGCCTGCGCCGCGCCCGCCGCGCCGACACCCTCGAGGCCGCGCTCGTCGGCGCCTGCGACGGCGAGCTGACCCTCGGCCAGATCCTCGACGCGCTCGCGCAGCTGCTCGAGCGCGACCCCGCCGAGGTGCGCGAGACCTACCTCCCCGTCGTCCGCGACCTGGTGGCCGAGGGCTTCCTCGAGCCGGCCGACGTCTAGGACACCACGGTCCCGCCCGGTGCGGGCGGGACCTCCGACCAGCCGCGTGGCGGCTCGTGGGCAGCAGCGTCTCGGGCACGCGCTACCGTGAGCCGCTGACCGGCAGCACGAAGAGAAAGAGCAGACGTGGCACACAAGTTGGTGATCGTCGAGTCCCCGGCGAAGGCCCGCACCATCGGCGGGTACCTCGGCCCGGGGTACGTCGTCGAGTCCTCCATCGGCCACATCCGTGACCTCCCGCAGAGCGCCGCGGAGACACCGGCCAAGATCAAGGACAAGCCCTGGGGCCGGCTCGGCGTCGACGTCGACCACGGCTTCGAGCCCTACTACGTGGTCCCGCGCGACAAGAAGGCCCACATGGCCAAGCTCAAGTCGTTGCTGAAGGACGCCGACGAGCTCTACCTCGCCACCGATGAGGACCGCGAGGGCGAGGCGATCGCCTGGCACCTCCTCGACGAGCTGAAGCCCAAGAAGGGCGTCCCGGTCAAGCGGATGGTCTTCCACGAGATCACCAAGCCGGCCATCCAGGCCGCCGCGGAGAACCCCCGCGAGCTCGACATGGACCTCGTCGAGGCCCAGGAGGCGCGCCGCATCCTCGACCGCCTCTACGGCTACGAGGTCTCCCCGGTGCTGTGGAAGAAGATCATGTCCGGCCTCTCCGCCGGGCGCGTGCAGTCGGTGGCGACCCGCCTGGTCGTCGACCGCGAGCGCGAGCGGATGCGCTTCCACGTCGCGTCGTACTGGGACCTCGAGGGGACCTTCGACGCCGGCAGCAAGCACGACCAGCGGATGTTCCCGGCCAAGCTGCACTCCGTGGACGGCGCCCGCGTGGCCCGCGGCTCCGACTTCGGCCCCGACGGGCTGCTGAAGAAGAGCGACGGCATCGTCCACCTCGACCGCACCCGCGCCGAGGCGCTCTCCGAGGCGCTCCAGGACGCGACGTACGACGTGCGCTCGGTGGAGTCCAAGCCGTACCGCCGCAGCCCCTACGCGCCGTTCCGCACCACGACGCTGCAGCAGGAGGCCAGCCGCAAGCTCGGGATGAGCGCGAGCGTGACCATGTCGGTCGCCCAGCGCCTCTACGAGAACGGCTTCATCACCTACATGCGTACCGACTCCACCACCCTCTCGGGCGGTGCGGTCGAGGCGGCGCGCAACCAGGTCCGCGAGCTGTACGGCGCCGAGTACCTCCCCGACAAGCCGCGCACCTACGCCTCCAAGGTCAAGAACGCCCAGGAGGCGCACGAGGCGATCCGGCCCGCCGGCGAGTCCTTCCGCACCCCCGCGCAGACCGGGCTCAGCGGCGAGCAGTTCCGCCTCTACGAGCTGATCTGGATGCGCACCGTCGCCTCGCAGATGAAGGACGCGACCGGTCAGTCGGTCTCGATCCGGCTCGGCGGCACCGCGTCCACCGGCGAGGACGTCGTGTTCGCGGCCAGCGGCCGGGTGATCACCTTCCACGGCTTCCTCAAGGCCTACGTCGAGGGCGTCGACGAGGGCGCGGCCAAGGACGACGCGGAGACCCGGCTGCCCGCCCTGGCCCAGGGCGACGCCGTCTCGGCCGCGTCGGTCAGCGCCAGCGGCCACGAGACCAAGCCGCCGGCCCGCTACACCGAGGCCACGCTGATCAAGGAGCTCGAGGACCGCGAGATCGGTCGCCCCTCGACGTACGCCTCGATCATCGGGACGATCCTCAACCGCGGCTACGTCTACAAGAAGGGCACCGCGCTGGTCCCGGCGTGGCTGGCCTTCTCAGTGGTGCGCCTGCTCGTGGAGCACTTCCCCCGGCAGATCTCCTATGAGTTCACCGCCGAGATGGAGGACGTGCTCGACGAGATCGCCGCCGGTCGCAAGGACCGCAACACCGAGCTCGGCGAGTTCTACTACGGCTCCGGTGACATCGACGGGCTCAAGAAGCTCGTCGACGGGCTCGGAGACATCGACGCCCGCGAGCTCGCGACGTTCCCGATCGGCGACCCCGAGGCGGGCATCAACCTGCGCGTGGGTCGCTACGGGCCCTACCTCGAGGGCCCCGGCGACGACGGCACCCCGGCGGGCAAGCGCGCCAACGTGCCCGACGACCTGCCGCCCGACGAGCTGACCCTGGAGAAGGCCGCCGAGCTGTTCGCCAACCCGGCGGGCGAGGAGATCGCGCTCGGCACCCACCCGGAGACGGGGCTGCAGGTGGTGGCGAAGAACGGCCGCTTCGGCCCCTACGTCACCGAGGTGCTGCCCGAGGACGCCCCCAAGTCCGCCAAGCCGCGGACCGGGTCGCTGTTCAAGTCGATGTCGCTGGACACCGTGACCCTCGCCGACGCGGTCAAGCTCCTCGAGCTGCCGCGGGTGGTCGGCGAGGACCCGGAGAGCGGCGAGGAGATCACCGCCCAGAACGGCCGCTACGGGCCGTACCTGAAGAAGGGCACCGACTCGCGCTCGCTGGCGAGCGAGGACCAGATCTTCACGGTGACCCTCGACGAGGCGCTCAAGATCTACGCCCAGCCCAAGCAGCGCGGCCGTGCGGCCGCGGCGCCGCCCCTCAAGGAGCTCGGCAACGACCCGGTCTCCGGGCAGCCGGTCGTGGTGAAGTCGGGCCGCTTCGGCGAGTACGTCACCGACGGCGAGTACAACGCGACGCTGCGCAAGGACGACACGGTCGAGGCGATCACCCTCGAGCGCGCCGCCGAGCTGCTCGCCGAGCGTCGCGAGCGGGGCCCGGCGAAGAAGACCGCCAAGAAGGCCGCGAAGAAGGCGCCGGCGAAGAAGGCCGCCGCCAAGAAGGCGCCGGCCAAGAAGACGGCCGCCAAGAAGACCACCACGAAGAAGACGGCCGCCAAGAAGGACTGACGGGTGCGGGCGCGACCGACGGTGCGGCCTCGACAGAGGCGCACCGGGCACCGTCGGCGGGCCCGCATAAGGTGGACGGCGTGAGCAGTCATCCGGGTGTGTTCGCCGACAGCGGCGTCTTCGTGTGCTTCGAGGGCGGCGAGGGATCGGGCAAGTCCACCCAGTCGCGGCTGCTCGCGCAGCGCCTGGACGCCGCCGGCTACGCCACCGTGCTGACCTTCGAGCCCGGTGACACCGGGGTCGGCAAGGAGCTGCGCCGCATCGTGCTGAGCCCGGAGACCGGGGCGCTGGCCGACCGCACCGAGGCGCTGCTGTACGCCGCGGACAAGGCCGAGCACGTCGAGACGCTCGTGGCTCCGGCGCTGGCGCGCGGCGCGGTGGTGATCACCGATCGCTACGTCGACTCCACGCTCGCCTACCAGGGCGCCGGCCGATCCCTCGCGGTGGCCGAGGTCGAGGAGGTCGCCCGCTGGGCCACCCGCGACCTGCGCCCGCACCTCACGGTCGTGCTCGACCTGGCCCCCGAGGCGGGGCTGGCCCGCTTCGAGGCTCGCGACCGGATCGAGGGCGAGTCGCTGGAGTTCCACCAGCGGGTGCGCGCCGCGTTCCTGGAGATGGCCGCGGCCGACCCCGACCACTACCTCGTGCTCGACGCGAGAGCGTCGGTCGAGCAGATCGCCGAGGCCGTCTGGGCCCGCGTCGAGCCCCTGCTCGGGCAGGCGGTCCGATGACGGCGGTGCGGCAGGCCGGCAGCGTGTGGGACGGCCTGGTCGGCCAGCGCGCCGCGATCACCGCCCTGCGCGCCGCGGCCGGCGGCCACGGGATGAGCCACGCCTGGCTGTTCACCGGCCCGCCCGGCTCCGGGCGCTCCAACGCCGCCCTCGCCTTCGCCGCCGCCCTGCAGTGCGAGGACCCCACGGAGCCCGGGTGCGGTCAGTGCCACGCGTGCCGCACCGTGCTGGGCGGCTCGCATGCCGACGTCAAGCGGGTCAGCACCTCCGGGCTGTCGCTGGGCGTGCGGCTGGTGCGCGACCTGGTGCGCTCCGCGTCCCTGGCCCCCGTCGGCCGGCGCTGGCAGGTGATCGTCGTCGAGGACGCCGACCGGCTCACCGAGCAGGCGGTCAACGCGCTGCTCAAGGCCATCGAGGAGCCGGCCGAGCGCACCGTGTGGATGCTGTGCGCGCCGACGGTCGAGGACGTCTTGCCCACTGTCCGCTCGCGCTGCCGCCTGGTCACGCTCAGCACCCCCAGTCCGCGCGACGTCGCCGGGTTCCTGATGGCCAGCGACGGCGTCCCGGAGGCGCTGGCCGTCTCCGCCGCCCGCGCCAGCCAGGGCCACATCGGCCGGGCCCGCGCGCTGGCCCGCGACCCCGAGACCCGCAAGCGCCGCAACGAGGTCGTCGCGATGCCGGCCAAGCTCACCAGCCTCGGCGCCTGCATGCGCTTCGCGGCCCGGATCGCGGAGGTCAGCAAGGAGGAGGCCGAGGCGCTCACCGGCGACCTCGACGCCCGGGAGAAGGCCGACCTCGACGCGGCGTACGGCGTGGTCGAGCGCGGCCGCCGGCCGCGGGAGTACGGCCCCGCGCTCGCCGAGCTGCTGAAGGAGCAGAAGACGCGCGCGAAGCGGCGCCACCTCGACGTCGTCGACCGGGCGCTGATGGACCTGGTCTCGGTCTACCGCGACGCGGTGGCGCTCGCCTCGGGCGCCCGGGGCGAGCTGGTCAACGAGGACATCCGCGCCGACGTGGAGTGGCTCGTCGAGACCGCGAGCCCGGAGCTCAACCTCCAGCGCATCGGGTGGATCTTCGAGGCCCGCGAACAGATGCTGGAGTTCAACGTGCCGCCCGCCCTCGCCCTGGAGTCGATGATGGTGTCCCTGCGTGCCCCGGACGGAGCCGTGCGGTGAAGCCCACGACCGTCCGCGTGATCGTCCTGCTCACCGTCGCCGCGCTGGTGCTCGGCACGCTCGGCGTCACGATCAGCGCGCTGACCTCCGGCTCGGGATCGGGCTCCTCCGGCGGGGACGACTGGAGCCCCGCGCCCACGGGCTCCGCCGCCCCCGGCGCGGCCGAGGCGCCCGCAGCCGACCTGCAGGAGTTCTACGACCAGCGCGTCGACTGGCAGCGCTGCTCGGGCGACGGAGACTTCGAATGTGCCCGAGTCGAGGTGCCGCTCGACTACGCGGACCCCGATGCCGAGAGCATCGAGCTCGCGCTGCTGCGCGACCCGGCCAGCGACCCCGAGGCGCGGATCGGCTCGCTGCTGGTCAACCCCGGCGGTCCCGGCGCGCCGGGCACGGCGTACGCCGAGCAGGCCGAGGCCGCGTTCCGCCCGGAGCTGACCCGGGTCTACGACGTGGTGGGCTTCGACCCCCGCGGCACCGGGTCCAGCTCGCCGGTGGACTGCCTCCCCGACGCCGCGCTGGACCGCTATCTCGCCTTCGACCCGACGCCGGACAGCGACATGGAGGCCGGCGACCTGCTCCTGCAGGTGCGCTCGTTCAACCGCGGCTGCGTCGAGCGCTCCGGCGATCTCGCCGCGCACGTGTCCACCGTGGAGGCCGCGCGCGACCTCGACATCCTGCGCGCCGTGCTCGGCGAGGAGACCCTCACCTACTTCGGCGCCTCCTACGGCACCCAGCTCGGCGCGACGTACGCCGAGCTCTTCCCCGACCGGGTCGGCCGGATGGTCCTCGACGGCGGTGTCGACGTCACCCTCGACGCCCGCGAGTCCAGCCTGGGCCAGGCGCGCGGCTTCGAGACCGCGCTGCGCGCCTACGTGCAGAACTGCGTGGACGCCGGCGACTGCTTCCTCGGCGACTCCGTCGATGAGGGCATGGAGCGGATCGCCGAGCTGCTCGACGACCTCGACGAGAAGCCGCTGCCCACCAGCGACGGGCGCACGCTCGAGCCGGGCACGGCGTTCCTCGGCATCGTCACCCCGCTGTACAGCCGGCAGTACTGGAGCCTGCTCGACGAGGGGCTCCAGGGCGCGCTCGACGGCGACGGCACGGTGCTGATGCTGCTGGCCGACACCTACGCCTCGCGCGGTCCCGACGGCTACCTCGACAACTCCACCGAGGCGATCGTGGCGGTCCGCTGCCTCGACGACCCCGCGTCGGTCCCGCTGAAGCGGATCCCGCAGGAGTTCGCGGCGTTCGACGAGGCCGCGCCCCTCTTCGGACGGGTCTTCGCCTGGGGGCTGCTCGGCTGCGTCGGCTACGACGCCCGCTCCGAGGAGAAGCCGCTCGACATCCGCGCCGAGGGTGCCGCCCCGATCCTGGTCATCGGCACCACCCGCGACCCCGCGACGCCGTACGAGTGGTCGGTCGCGCTGGCCGACCAGCTGGAGTCCGGCGTGCTGCTCACCCGCGAGGGCGACGGGCACACCGGCTACAACGTCGGCAACACCTGCGTCGACGAGGTCGTCGACTCCTACCTCATCGACGGCACGGTGCCCGAGGACGGCCGGCGCTGCTGACTCGCCGCTCCCGGCTCGCGCCGGCGATCAGTGCGGGCGGACCGGGTCCGCGATCGCCTGGATGCGTGCGGTGGCGAGCTCGATCATCAGCTGCGCGGCCGGGGAGAGGGCGGCGCCAGCGCGGTGCACGATCGCGAGCGTGTCGTACTGGCGTGGGCGCAGCGAGACCCAGCCGGCCTCGGGTGCCAGACGGGGGAGCAGCTGGAGCGCTGCACCCTTGTTGACCACGGAGTCGGCGAGTCCCATGCCGACCAGCTCGACGGCGGTCTCGACGTCCTCGACCTCGATGCGGGTCTGCGGGTTGCGCCCGGTCTCGTGCAGCATCTGGCGCAGCACCGTCCGGGTGGAGTCGCGGGCGCGCCAGGTGGTCTCCGGCATCACCAGCGAGGCCTGTGCGAGCCGGTGCGCGGTGAGCGGGCTGGTCAGGCGGCTGTGGTCGGCGCTGATGTAGACCAGCTCGTCGCGGGCCACCGGGGTGATCGTCAGCCCCTCGCTGGCCGCGCTGGAGACCGCGATCATCGCCGCCTCCAGTCGGCCGCGGCGCAGGTCCTCCTGGACGTCCAGGGAGTTCTGTCCCACCAGCTCGACGCGTACGCCGGGGTGGCGGGCGAGCACGTCGGCGACCAGGCCCGCCCCGGCGTACAGCCGAGCGGTGCCGAACATGCCGAACCGGATGGTCCCGGTCTCCAGGGAGCGGACCCGCTGCACGGCCTGCTGGGCCTCGCGGACCGCGGTGAGGGCCTGCTCGGCGTGGGGTCGGAGCGACTCGGCCGCGCCGGTGGGGACCACTCCGCGGCCCACGCGGCGGAAGAGCTCCACGCCGAGGCTGCGCTCGAGGCTGCGGATCTGCTCGGAGACCGAGGGTTGTGCGTAGCCGAGGTGCTCGGCGGCCGCGGTGAGCGAGCCGTGCTCGTAGGCGGCGAGGAAGCAGGTCAGCTGGTGCAGCGAGAGCATAGGTCCAACCTATGTGGCTTCGAGGAAAGCAAGGCTACCCCTTTGCCTGGGCCGGCGGGAGGATGATCGCGTCCCCGATCGCACCCACGGAAAGGAACCGCGGTGTTCACCCACGTCTGCAGCGCCTGCGACAAGCGTCAGCTCATCTTCCCCAGCCAGGTCACCGCGGTCGCCGAGGGCGCTCGCGGCCCCGTCGTCACCTTCACCTGCTGGTGCGGCGCCACCCAGTCCGCGCCGCTGCGCCTCGTCCCCGAGCCTCGCCGCCCGCGCGAGGTCGAGCTCGTCGCCTGACCCGTCTGTGGGTCGTCGCCGCGGGGTGGGCGCCGGTTTCGCGCCCGGCCTGCGGCATCGGTATGCTCTGCCGGGTTGTCCGGCGTGCCGGGCGACACGCCGCCTTAGCTCAGTCGGTAGAGCGAATCACTCGTAATGATTAGGTCGTCGGTTCGATTCCGACAGGCGGCTCCACTGCACCAGCCCCCGACCTGCACCGCAGGCGGGGGCTGTTCGCATCTGGGGCGGCCTCCGGAGATCCGACCGCCGCCCCGACCGCGCTCACGCCCAGGCGAGGGCCTGGTCGTGCTCGAGGCGCGGCAGGCGCGGGAACCACGGGTCGACGCCGGGGTGGCCGATGTTGACCACGAGGTGCGAGCGCCACGAGGTGCCCGCGAAGAACTCGGCGTCGATGCCGGCCGCGTCGAACCCGCCCATCGGGCCTGCCGCCAGGCCGGCCGCGCGGACGGCGAGGAGGAAGACGCCGGTCTGGAGCGAGGCGGACTGGCGGGCCATACCCTCGCGCAGCTGAGGCTGGCCGCCGAGGTTCTCGCGCATCTGCTCGCCGCGGGCCGGAAAGACGGTGGGCATGTGCTCGTGGAAGTCGAGGTCGTAGGCCATCACGGCGACGACCGGTGCGCTCGCGGCCTTCGAGCGGTTGCCCTCGGCGAGGTGGGGGATCAGACGGGCCTTGCCCTCCTCGGTGCGCACGAACAGCACGCGAAGCGGCTGGGTGTTGGCCGCGGACGGCGACCAGCGGGCGAGCTCCCAGATGGCGCCGAGCTCCTCGTCGGTGACGGGAGTGTCGGCGAAGGCGTTCGCCGTGCGGGCCTCGGTGAACAGGAGCGCACGCGCCTGCTCCTCGAGGGCGAAGAGGGTGGGGGGTGCCTGGGTCATGACCGCTCCTGGACTGGCTGCTTGAGATTGAGTAGGTACTACGAAAAACATAGCAACTAGTCCAGCAGATGGCGAGGGGTAGGCTGCCGGTATGGCGAAAGAGGCGGCTCCGGACGCGGCGGACCACGACCCGCGGGCGTGCAGCAGCGGCCTGATCCGCGCGTTCAGCTTCTTGGGCAAACGGTGGAACGGCGTGCTGCTGGCGACGCTCCTGGAGGGTCCGGCTGGGTTCGCCGATCTCAAGCGCGCCATCGCCGGGATCAGCGACTCGATGCTCTCGGATCGGTTGAGCGAGCTGTCCGGCGCGGGCCTGGTGCGGCGCTCGGTGGAGGAGGGGCCCCCGGTGTCGGTGCTCTACGACCTCACCGAGGCCGGGCACGCGATCCTGCCGGCGATGCGCGCGCTGTCGACGTGGGCGGACGAGCACCTGCCGAACGACGCGTGCCCGCCCCTGCGATAGGGACGGGCACGACGGCGGTGCGCTGGATCAGCTGATGAGCGCGTCGATCCCGCCGAGGTAGGCGCTCGGGTCGCCGGTCGGGTGGTGCCTCGGGCGGGACTTGCGGGCCGAGAGCCGCGCCGTTGTCCCCGGGCGCCGCTAGCGTCCGGGGACAGGCAGCACTCCCGACAGCACGCGGAGGAGACACCATGGACTACCGGACGACGTTCATCGCGGTGGCCGACGACTGCAAGGCCGACCACGGCAAGGTGCCGGTCCCTCGTGGGTCGTCGCGCACCGTCGCGGAGATCCAGTACGAGATGCTCGCCGAGCACCCGTACACCTTCACCCAGGAGGACGTCCTCTTCGAGTCCTGGTTCGCCCGCCAGGGCCTCGAGGTGACGGAGGAGGAGCAGGCCGAGCTGCGCGCTCAGTTCTTCGCGAAGGACCAGCCGTGCTTGCGGACCTCCCCGCTCGCCCGCTCCCACGGGTGGGGGCTGGTCTTCGACGCGGAGGGCCGGATCGCGCTGTGCGCGGTGGACTCCGCGGAGTACGCCGCTCATCTCGCCTCCGGGGAGCTGACGGTCCTCCGGGCGATGCGCAGCAAGCGCGCCTGAGGACGCCGGCGGCCTCAGGGCTGGGGCGACGGCGCCGTGGCGCGTACGGCGCGCGTGTGCAGGTCGCCGAGGACGGTGACGGCGGCGATGAGGAGGCCCGCGGCCAGCAGGGCGGAGGCGGGGTGCCAGGCCAGCAGCAGGGCGCCGAGCGCCGCACCGGCCACGAGCAGCGCCACGGAGGCGGAGCGCCGCCCCGCCGAGCGCTGGCGGCCGTTGCCGAGCGGTGAGTCGATCGCGAGCGCCGTGATGGTGCCGGTGACCACGACGGTCGTGACGTCCTTGACCCCGATGAACCGGGCGGCCGCGGCCTGGGTGCCCATCGCCACCCCGAGTGCCGCCGTGACGCTGAGGCGGACCGCGCGGTGCGGCTCCCCGCCGGTGACCAGCAGGACCACGCCGACGGCCACGACGACGACCGCGACCAGGGACAGGAGCCAGGTGGAGGGCGTGCTCCACGGCTCGGAGGAGTCCTTGAGCACGCGACCCACGAGCGCCCCGCCGACCACGAAGCCGACGAGCGCGAGCACCGGTCCGAGCGGCGCCAGGTCGCCGCCCCCGGCGAGGGCCATGCCCAGGAGCAGCACGTTGCCGGTCATGTTGGCGGTGAAGACCTGGTCCAGGCCGAGGTAGCAGACCGCGTCGACGAGACCGGTGGCGAAGGTGAGCGCCAGCATCAGTGCCAGGTGCAGGCCGGTGGTGGGAAGGCGCGCGAGGGTGTCCATCGCTCGATACAACCCCGTCGTCGCGCCGAGCGGCACCCGCCGGGACGGGTACGTTGCCAGCGGCAACGCCGTCGATCCCGGAGAACCCATGCGCCGTACCGCTGCCGTCCTCGCCGTGTCGCTCGCGCTCCTGCTGACGCTGGCGTCCCCGACGAGCGCTGCCGAGGAGCCCGCGGAGCGCGGCAGGGAGCGGTCGCCGATCTGGGTCGCGACGTACAACATGTTCCGCGAGATGCCCGCCAAGGCGGCGCGCCGCGACATCCGCGAGCTCGCCGCGAGGCCGCGTCTGGACATCATCGGCTGGCAGGAGATGTGGGGACGCGACAAGGCCCTGCATCGGCTGCGCAAGCACGGCTGGGCGACGTGGGTGCCCCCCGGCGAGGCGCGCCAGGACCCGATCTCCTGGCGACGCTCGGAGTTCGCCCTGGTGGAGACCGAGGTCTACCTGGCGCACCGGGCCGCGACGCTGAAGCGGCACCGCAAGGACGTGCCGCGCAAGTTCTTCAACCGGGTGACGCTGCGCCACCGCGCGACCGGCCGGGTGGTGTCGGTGTTCAACAACCACGTGATCCCGACCATCGAGTCGCAGGGCCAGGGCCGGCCCGGGCACCCGGTCCGCCCGCGGATCCGGTGGGCCCAGCAGCACTGGAACCGTCTCGAGGCGGCGATCGCCCGGGCACCCGGCCAGCCGATCGTGCTCGGCGACTTCAACGTCGATGCGTTCGTCGACCTCGAGGTGCGCCACCCCGCGATGATGTTCGCCCACCTGCGCGACACGCTGCGGTCGAGCTGGCAGGTCCTCGGCGGCAACGAGGCCGTCGCGCTCACCCACCCCGGCACGGGGCGTCACATCGACTACGTGATGGTGGGGCGCCGGGCCCTGCGCCGCGACGTCCTGGTGCCGACCCGGCA
Organism: Nocardioides sp. dk884; assembly: GCF_009557055.1. Taxonomy (NCBI): domain Bacteria; kingdom Bacillati; phylum Actinomycetota; class Actinomycetes; order Propionibacteriales; family Nocardioidaceae; genus Nocardioides; species Nocardioides sp. dk884. Next base: position 363,541 of record NZ_CP045649.1, read on the forward strand.
GGTGGTCATCGACGGGCTGCGCTCGGACCACCGCCCGCTCGCGGTCAAGGTGCAGGTGCGCACCAAGAAGCGCGGCTGAGCCGGAGATGCGCGCGTGAGCGAGCAGCCCCCGTCGCATCCGCCGCCCGCCGGGCTCAGCGCCGCGGCGCGGGCGGCGCTCGCGCGACCCCTCGGCGAGCCGGTGCCCGAGCCCGCGCTCGACGACGTCGCGGGATGGCGCCGGTACGCCGAGACGCTCGACGAGCTGACGACCGCGGCGCTCGCCGTACGCCAGCCGCCGGCGGAGGAGCTGCGCGCGACCCGCGTCGAGATCGCCGGCGCCGCGGCGTACGAGCTGGTGCCGGCGCACGTCCCCGCCCCGGAGGCTGCGCCGGTGGTGGTGGACCTGCACGGCGGCGCGATGGTCTCCGGCGGGGGCGAGCTGGCGTGGCGCGCGAGCGCGCCGACGGCGGTACGTCGTGACGCGATCAGCTGGGCGGTGGACTACCGGATGCCGCCGGAGCACCCGTTCCCTGCGGCCCTCGAGGACTGTCTGGCGGTCTACCGGGAGGCGGTGGCGCGGTGCGGGGCCGGGCGGGTCGTCGTCAGCGGCTTCTCGGCCGGCGGCAACCTGGCCGCGGCCCTGGTGCTGCGGGCCCGCGAGGAGGGCCTCCCGGTGCCGGCCGGGCTGGTGCTGCTCAGTCCCGCGCTGGACCTCACCGAGTCCGGGGACAGCTTCCGCACGCTGCGCGGGGTCGGCGGGCTCGCGCCGATGCCACTGGCCAACCGGCTCTACGCCGGCGGGCGCGACCTGGCCCATCCGCACCTCTCGCCGCTGTTCGGTGACGTGTCCGGGTTCCCGCCCACGTTCCTGCAGTCGGGCACCCGCGACCTCCTCTTGTCCAACGTCGTGCGCATGCACCGCCGGCTCCTCGATGCCGGGGTGCCGGTGGAGCTGCGGGTGCTGGAGGCCGCCGGGCACGGCGGGTTCGGCGGCGGGACGCCGGAGGACGAGGTGCTGCTCGCCGACATCCTGGCCTTCGAGGCGGGCGTGCTCGGGAGGGGACCGGGCGAGGCGCCGTTACGCTCGCGGGCGTGAACCTGCCGAGAAGATGGGTCAACCGCGCCGTCCACACGGCCTGGCGCTGGGTCGAGACCGCGGGGGAGATCGCTCCCGGCACCCATCGCGGGGACCGCTTCGGCAGCCTCGGAGACGGCAGCTGCATCGGCTTCCCGCTGGCCACCTTGATGAACGAGCACTGCATCCACGTCGGTGAGCGGACGCTCATCGGGCGCCAGGTGACGCTGTCGGTCGGCTACGGCCCCGGCGACCCGGGGGCGCCGGCGCGCGGGCTGGTCATCGGCGACCGCTGCGTCATCGGCGCCCGCACCTGCCTGACCGCGCACGAGTCGGTGGAGATCGGCGACGACGTCTGGTTCGGCCAGGACGTCTTCGTCTCCGACGCCAGCCACGGCTACCAGCGCCCCGACGTACCGATCGGGCAGCAGTTCGGCGCCCACGACCCGGTGGTCGTCGGGTCCGGCTCCTGGATCGGGCACGGCGCGATCCTGCTGCCCGGCACCCGGCTGGGCCGCAACGTCGTGGTCGCGGCCGGCTCGGTGGTGCGCGGCGAGGTCCCCGACCACGCGGTCGTCGCCGGCACCCCGGCCAAGGTGGTGCGGCGCTACGAGCCCGGTCTGGGCTGGGTCGGCCGCGCCGGCGACGTGCGACCGGTCGCCCCGCACCCCGGCGAGCCCGCACCGGAAGCCGCGACCGCCGGCTGATCAGACCCTTCGCCAACTCGCGGAGGAGTCAGGGGGCGAGGGCCTCGCGGCGGGCGACGGTGCTGGCCAGGCCGGTGGCCGCGGCGCGGACCGCGGCGACGTGCTGGTCGGGGCGGAACCGGGTGGTCGGGCCGGTGACGCTGATCGCGGCGACCGCCTCGGTGCCGCGCACCAGGACCGGCGCGGCGACGCAGGTCAGCCCGGGCGCGGACTCCTCGTGCTCGAAGGCGACCCCGGTCTCCAAGACGGCCTCCAGCTGGCGTTGCAGCAGCCCGGGGGCCACGACGGTGCGCGGCGTACGACGCTCCAGGGGGCCGGTGAGCACCTGCTGGCGCAGCGCGGGATCGGCGTGGGCGAGCAGCGCCTTGCCGATCGCGGTGCAGTGCAGCGGCATCCGGCCGCCGGTCCGCGACGGCGCGACCGCCTGGCGGTGGCCGCCGATCTTGGCGACGTAGACGACCTCGGTGCCCTCGCGGACGCCGAGGTGCACCGTCTCGTGGGTGCGCTCGTAGAGGTCCTGCAGGAACGGCATCGCCACCTCCAGCAGGCTGCGCTCGACCGATGCGCGCAGGCCGAGCTCGAAGAGCCCGCCGCTGAGCCGGTAGCCGCCCGGCTCGACGCGGTCCAACAACCGGTTGGCGACCAGGTCGCCGGCCAGTCGGTGCACGGTCGCCTTGTGCAGGCCGGTACGACGTACCAGCTCCGCCAGCGACAGCACCTGGTCGTCGACGGCGAACGCGCGCAGGATCGTGACCGCCTTGCCGAGCACCGTGTCGAGGTCGGCGTCGGTCATCGCAGTGCTCCCACGCGGTCCTCCTGGGCGGGCGGCGAACAATTCGCGCCAATGTATCGCTGAGCGAGACGAGGAGGTGGCCGGGGCGGAGCGCGGAGGGGAGGGTGAGGTCGTCACCACCCTCGGTCGATCCAGAAAGCAGGACATGACCACTCGCTCGTACGACGTCCCGGCCGGCGACAACGCCCGGCCGACCACCACCGTCGACCCCGCCTCCATCGCCGCCGCCGGCGACCGCCTCATCGAGGCACACTTCTCTGGCACGCCGTGCGCGCCGGTGCGCGACCTGATCGGCCCCGACGACGTCGCCGCGGCGTACCTCGTGCAGGAGCGCCTCAACGGCGCCCGCCTCGAGCGCGGCGCCCGCGTGGTCGGCCGCAAGATCGGCGCCACCTCCGAGGCCGTGCAGACCCAGCTCGGCGTGGACCAGCCCGACTTCGGCGTGCTCTTCGACGACATGGGCTTCGAGGACGGCGCGGAGATCCCGACCTCGGCGCTGATGCAGCCCAAGGCCGAGGCCGAGGTCGCCTTCGTGCTCGGCAAGGACCTCGCCGAGGGCCCGCTCGACGACGCCCAGATCCGCGACGCGATCGACTACGCCGTGGCCTCGCTGGAGATCGTCGGCAGCCGGATCACCAACTGGGACATCACCTTCGCCGACACCGTCGCCGACAACGCCTCCTCCGGGCTCTACGTGCTGGGCGCCGAGCGCCGCACGCTGGCCGAGGTCGAGCCGGTCGAGGTCACGATGTCGATGAGCATCGACGGCGAGGAGGTCTCCACCGGCAACGGCGCGGCCTGCCTCGGCGACCCGCTCAAGGCCGTCGCGTGGCTGGCCCACCAGGCCCGCACCTTCGGCGAGCCCCTCCGCGCCGGCCAGGTCATCCTCTCCGGTGCCCTCGGCCCGATGCGCCCGGTCGAGCCCGGCCAGGTCGTCACCGCCGAGATCAGCGGCCTCGGCACCGTCACCGCACGTTTCAGCAACGACAGCAAGGACCAGTGATGAGCGAGAAGAAGACCAAGGTCGCCATCATCGGGTCGGGCAACATCGGCACCGACCTGATGATCAAGGTGATGCGCACCTCCCAGCACCTCGAGATGGGCGCGATGGTCGGCATCGACCCCGAGTCCGACGGGCTGGCCCGGGCCGCGCGCTTCGGCGTCCCGACCACCCACGAGGGCGTCGACGGGCTGATGGCGATGGAGGGCTTCGAGGACATCGAGATCGTCTTCGACGCCACCTCGGCCAAGGCCCACATCGCCAACGACGCCAAGCTGCGCCCGCTCGGCAAGCGGATGATCGACCTGACCCCGGCCGCGATCGGCCCGTACGTCGTGCCCGCGGTCAACATCGAGGACCACCTCGACGCCGACAACGTCAACATGGTCACCTGCGGCGGCCAGGCGACGATCCCGGTCGTCGCCGCGGTGTCCCGCGTCGTCCCCGTCGAGTACGCCGAGATCGTGGCCTCCATCGCCTCGAAGTCGGCCGGCCCGGGCACCCGCGCCAACATCGACGAGTTCACCGAGACCACGTCCAACGCGATCGTGAACGTCGGCGGCGCCAAGCGCGGCAAGGCGGTCATCATCCTCAACCCGGCCGAGCCGCCGCTGATCATGCGCGACACGGTCTTCTGCCTGGTCTCCGCCCCCGACGAGTCGGTGCACGCCGAGATCGTCGCCTCGGTCGAGAAGATGGTCGGCGACGTCGCGGCCTACGTGCCCGGCTACCGGCTCAAGCAGCAGGTGCAGATCACCGAGATCCCCGCCGACCAGCCGGTCGAGACGCTGCTCGCCGACGGCGAGACCACCCGGCCGACCCACCAGGTGTCGGTCTTCCTCGAGGTCGAGGGCGCCGCCCACTACCTCCCGGCGTACGCCGGCAACCTCGACATCATGACCTCCGCCGGCCTCCAGGTCGCCGAGCGGATCGCGGCCGCGAAGGAGAACGCCCAGTGAGCGAGCAGAAGACCCCGATCTTCGTCCAGGACGTCACCCTGCGCGACGGCATGCACGCCGTGCGCCACCGGATCACCCCCGACAACGTCAAGCGCATCGTCTCGGCGCTCGTCGACGCGGGCGTGGACGCCGTCGAGGTCGCCCACGGCGACGGTCTCGCCGGCGGCTCGGTCAACTACGGCCCCGGCTCGCACACCGACTGGCAGTGGATCGAGGCGGCCGCCGAGGTCATCGGCAACGCCCGCCTCACCACCCTGCTGCTGCCCGGCGTCGGCACCATCGAGGAGCTCAAGCACGCCTACAGCCTGGGCGTGCGCTCGGTGCGCGTGGCGACCCACTGCACCGAGGCCGACGTGTCGGCCCAGCACATCGCGACGGCCCGCGAGATCGGCATGGACGTCTCGGGCTTCTTGATGATGAGCCACATGGCGCCCGCCGAGGAGCTCGCCAAGCAGGCCAAGCTGATGGAGTCCTACGGCGCGCACTGCGTCTACGTCACCGACTCCGGCGGTCGGCTCACCATGCGCGGCGTCGAGGAGCGGGTCAAGGCCTACCGCGACGTGCTCGACCCGGGCACCGAGATCGGCATCCACGCCCACGAGAACCTCTCGCTCTCGGTCGCCAACTCCGTGGTCGCGGTCGAGAACGGCGTCTACCGCGTCGACGCCTCGCTCGCCGGCCACGGCGCCGGCGCGGGCAACTGCCCGATCGAGGCGTTCATCGCGGTCGCCGACCACTCCGGCTTCGAGCACCGCTGCGACGTGTTCAAGCTCCAGGACGCCGCCGACGACATCGTGCGCCCGCTCCAGGACCGCCCGGTGCGCGTCGACCGCGAGACCCTGACCCTGGGGTACGCCGGGGTGTACTCCAGCTTCCTGCGCCACGCCGAGACCGCCGCCGCCCGCTACGGCCTCGACGTCCGCTCGATCCTGATGGAGTGCGGCCGTCGCCGGCTCGTCGGCGGCCAGGAGGACATGATCATCGACATCGCCCTCAACCTGGTCGCCGAGCGCGAGGCCGCCGCCAGCTGAACCCCGACGCTCCCGCGTCACCTCGACACCACGCCGTACCGGTCCTGCCGGTGCGGCGTGGTGTCGTTTTCCCCGGACACGGGGGACGGGGGAGGGCGCCGGCGGGGCGACCCTAGTCTTGTGCCATGCGCTTCACCGAGCAGGAGATGACCGTCGGCCTGACCGCCTGTGCCAAGGCGGTGGTCGCGGCCCAGCGCCGCGGCCGGCGCAAGCGCGAGGACGTCGAGCAGATGTGGGCGCAGATGACCCGCTTCGAGCGCTTCAGTGCGCTCGACCAGCTCGGCTCGCAGGTGCTCCCCGTGCTCGTCGCGCTCCCGGACGTCGACGTCGAGCCCGGCACCCGGCCCACCTTCACCGACGCGCAGATCACCGAGGCCGTGGAGGCCCGGCTGGGCGAGGAGGGCGGGCGGCTCAAGCGTGCGGTCGCGCTCAAGGCGCGCGTGGAGCTGGTGCGCATCGCGCTCGCGGCGATGCCGCCGCGCCAGGACCCCGACGCGCTGATCGTGCCTGACCACCTCTGAGGAGGGTGCGATCCGGAGGTCGAGGAAGGACCGCACAAACCCTTCCTACTGGCGCGTAGATCGTATACGTTCGGGCTTCACCGCAGGCGACTGCTGCGGTCCGTCCCGGGCAACAGATCAGGAGTCATTCGATGACCGCTTCCACCTCCACCCGTGCTCGTCTCGCCGCGGCGCTCGCCGCCGGCGCGCTGATGGTCGGCGCCCCGCTCGCGGGCATGGGCACCGCCCAGGCCGAGCCGGTCGCGAAGAAGAAGGCCTCGGTCAGCAAGTCGATCGCGTTCAAGTGCTCGCTGCCGGCCTTCGGCGACTTCAACCACACCGGCAAGGTCACGGTCACCGCGACCAAGAAGAAGAAGGCCGCCAAGGCCAACGTCACCGTCAAGATGGCGCCGATGACGATCGCCGGCATCCCGGACGGGCTCGGCATCACCACCGAGCTCCAGGCCACTGCGACGCTGAAGTTCGGCGCCAAGACGGCCAAGGCGTCGGGCAAGGCGAACATCGAGGTCAAGTCCAACCTCAGCGTGCCCACGCTGAAGGGCAAGGCCAACGTCGGCAAGAAGGCCAAGAAGTCGGTCGTCAAGATCACCAAGCTCGACTTCAGCGTGCCGGCGTTCGACATGGCCGGCTCCTGCACGCCGTCGGGCAAGAACACGATCGGCACCGTCAAGTACTAAGCACCTCCCTCGCGCACGCGAGTCTGATCCGACCTCACGACGGGGCGGCGACCTCCGGGTCGCCGCCCCGTCGTGAGTCCCGGACTCGGAGGTCTTCAGCCCTTGAGGGTGTCGGCGGGCCGTGGCAGCATCATTACTGACCCCTTGGTCAGTAAATGGCGGCCGACACCCGGGAGACGCGATGGGCGCGAGGTTCGAGGAGCTGCTCGAGCGGCACGAGCGGGTGGAGCCGCGCGATGAGATGCCGGACGCCTACCGCGCCACGCTGGTGCGTCAGATCGCCCAGCACGCCCACTCCGAGGTGATCGGCATGCAGCCCGAGGGCGCCTGGATCACCCGCGCGCCCACGCTGCGCCGCAAGGCGATCCTGCTCGCCAAGGTGCAGGACGAGGCCGGCCACGGCCTCTACCTGTACGCCGCCGCGGAGACCCTCGGCGTCAGCCGCGACGAGCTCGGCGCCAAGCTGCTGAGCGGGGCCCAGAAGTACTCCTCGATCTTCAACTACCCGACCCCGTCGTACGCCGACGTCGGCACCATCGGGTGGCTCGTCGACGGCGCGGCGATCTGCAACCAGGTCCCGCTGTGCCGCACCTCTTATGGCCCCTACGGCCGCGCCATGGTGCGCATCTGCAAGGAGGAGTCCTTCCACCAGCGCCAGGGCTTCGAGCTGCTGCTCGCGATGTCGCGCGGCACCGAGGAGCAGCGGGCGATGGTGCAGGAGTCGGTGGACCGGTTCTGGTGGCCGTCGTTGATGATGTTCGGCCCGCCCGACACCGACTCACCCAACACCGCACAGTCGATGGCGTGGGGGATCAAGCGCAACACCAACGACGAGCTGCGCCAGAAGTTCGTGGACATGACGGTGCCGCAGGCCGACGTGCTCGGGGTGACGCTCCCGGACCCCGAGCTGCGCTGGAACCCCGCGCGCGGTGCCCACGACTTCGGCACCCCCGACTGGGAGGAGCTGCGCCGGGTCGTCTCCGGCGACGGCCCGTGCAACGCCGAGCGCCTCGCCCACCGGCGCCGCGCCCACGACGAGGGCGCCTGGGTGCGCGAGGCCGCGACCGCGTTCGCCCGCCGTCAGGCCGAGCAGGCGCATCCGGAGGTGGCGCGATGAGCACGCCGCAGTGGCCCCTCTACGAGGTCTTCGTCCGCGGGCGCCGCGGTCTCGACCACGTCCACGTCGGCTCGCTGCACGCCGCCGACGACGCGATGGCGCTGCGCCACGCGCGCGACGTCTACACCCGCCGCAGCGAGGGCGTCAGCATCTGGGTGGTCCGTGCCGACGCGGTCACCGCCTCGAGCCCCGACGAGAAGGACCCCTTCTTCGCCCCCAGCGGCGACAAGGTCTACCGCCACCCGACCTTCTATGAGCTGCCCGCCGATGTCCCGCACATCTGAGCCGCCCGGCGTGCCGGAGCCCGAGGAGCAGTCGGTGTACGCCGGCTTGGTCGACGCCACCGGCGCCGACGCCGCGCACTGGGCCTTCGGCACCCGTGCGGAGGACCCGCTCGCCGGCCTCGACACCTCGGTGCCGCCCGGGCTCGACGCCGGCGACCTGGCGCGCGAGTGCCTGGCGCTGGGCGACGACGCGCTGGTCCTGGGCCATCGGCTCTCCGAGTGGTGCAGCCGCGCCCCGGAGCTGGAGGAGGACATCGCGCTGGCCAACGTCGCGCTCGACCTGCTCGGCCAGGCGCGGCGCCTGCTCGCCCGCGCGGCCGCCGCGGACCCCGGCGTACTGCCCGCGCTGCCGGAGGGCGCCCCGGTCGCGCCCGAGGACGCCCTCGCGTTCTTCCGCGGGCCGGCGCAGTTCCACAGCTCACGCATGGCGGCGCTTCCCGACCCCGACTTCGCGCAGGCAGTGGTCCGGCTGTTCTGGTGGGCGAGCGCCCGGCTCGCGGTGCTGGCGCGCGCCCGCACCCATCCCGACCCGGTGCTGGCCGCGATCGCCGCCGCCGGCGTGCCGGAGGTCGCCTACCACCGCGACTGGGCCGCCTCCTGGGTGCTCATCCTCGCCCAGGGCACCGAGGAGTCGCGCCGCCGCACGCTCGCCGCGGTCGCCGCGCTCGCCCCGTCGTACGCCGAGCTGCTGGGGCGGCACCAGCAGGTGCGCGAGGAGGTGGTCGAGGTGGTCGGGGAGCTCTTCGACCGGGCGGGCCTCGTGACGCCGCCGACCGCGTCGCCCGACAGTCCGGCGGACCGGCTCGCGGGCCTGCTCGCCGAGATGCAGTCGGTGGCCCGGGCCCATCCGCGGGGCAGGTGGTGAGCGCGATGCGCACCGCGTGGGAGGTCGCCGCCGACGTCGTGGACCCCGAGCTGCCGATGATCACGCTGGCCGACCTCGGGGTGCTGCGCTCGGTCGTCGAGAGCGGGGACGGCATGGACCGGCAGGTCACCGTGACCCTGACCCCGACGTACTCCGGGTGCCCGGCCACCGCGACGATGCGCGACGACCTCGAGCATGCCCTGCGCGCGGCCGGCTGGGCTCGGGTGCGGGTGTGCCTGCAGCTCGCCCCGCCGTGGAGCACCAACGACATCACCACGACCGGACGCGCCGCACTGGTCGCCGCCGGCGTCTCGCCGCCCGGCCCGGCTCCGTCCCGCACCGCCGCGGTGCCGTTGCTGCTCGCCCCGACGCGCTACGCCGCGCGCTGCCCGCGCTGCGGCTCCGAGCGCGTCGAGCTGCTGTCCCGCTTCGGCCCGACGGCCTGCACCGCGATCCTGCGCTGCTCGGACTGCGCCGAGCCCTTCGAGCACGTGAAAGAGGTCTGATGGCCTTCCACACCCTGCGGGTGGCGGCGGTCGAGCCGCTGTGCGCGGACGCCGCGGCGATCACCTTCGAGGTGCCGCCCGAGCTGCGCGGGGAGTACGCCTTCGCCGCCGGGCAGTCGCTCACCCTGCGCCGCGAGGTCGACGGCGTCGAGCAGCGCCGGTCGTACTCGCTGTGCGCCCCGGTCGGCCAGCCGCCCCGGATCGGCGTGCGCGAGATCGCCGACGGGCTCTTCTCCACCTGGCTGGTGCGCGACGTGCGCCCCGGGACGCCGGTCGAGGTGCTGGCGCCGAGCGGTCGCTTCCGCGCCGAGCCGCGACCCGGCGAGCGGCACCTGTGCGTGGCCGCCGGCTCCGGCATCACGCCGGTGCTCTCGATCGCGGCAACCGTGCTCCAGCAGCCCGGCACCGAGGTGGCGCTGCTCTACGGCAACCGCACCAGCGGGTCGGTGATGTTCGTCGACGAGCTCGCCGACCTCAAGGACCGCTACGGCCCGCGGGTGCAGCTGGTCCACGTGCTGAGCCGCGAGGCCCGCGACGCCGAGCTGCTCACCGGGCGCCTGGACCCCGACCGGCTGCGCCGGCTGCTCACCGAGCTCGTCCCGCTCGACGTCCTCGGCGTCGACCACGTCTGGATCTGCGGGCCGTTCGCGATGGTCAGCGGGGCCCGCCAGGTGCTCGCCGAGCGGGGGGTGCCGCCCGAGCGGGTCCACGTCGAGCTCTTCCACGTCGACGAGGACGACGTACCGCCGCCGCCCCGGCGCGCGCCGGTCGCCCCCGCCGGCGCGACCAGCGAGGTGCGGGTGGTGCTCGACGGACGCAGCACCGTGGTCACCGCCGCCCGCGACGCCACGGTGCTGGACGCCGCGCAGCCGGCCCGCGCCGACCTGCCGTTCGCGTGTCGCGGCGGGGTCTGCGGCACCTGCCGCGCCCGGGTCGTGGAGGGCGAGGTGGCGATGCGACGCAACCACGCGCTGGAGCCCGAGGAGGTCGCCGCCGGCTTCGTGCTCACCTGCCAGGCTGAGCCGGTCTCGGCCACGGTGAGCGTCGACTTCGACGCCTGAGGCGTTCGGCTCCGCGGTACGACGCACGTGCCGGGGGCCCCACCGCGGCGATATCGTCTCGGTGTCCACGACCACACGACCCGAGGAGACCCGCATGCGGCTGGCAAACCTGGAGGGCCGTGCGGTCCTGGTGCTCTCGACCGGTACCGCCGACGGCTCCGGCGCCCGGGGCGTGGACCTGCACGCCGCGTCGGACGGCGCCTTCGGCCCGGACCCGGCCGCGGTCTACGAGCGCTGGGACACGCTGCGCGAGTGGTACGCCGCGGCGGCGGGCGACCTCGTCGCGGACCTCGCCATCGACCCGGACCGGCTGGGCCCGCCCTCGCCGCGCCCGCCGCAGGCGATGGGGCTGGGGTTCAACTACGCCGAGCACGCCCGGGAGACCGGCTTCGAGGCGCCCACCGAGCTGCCGCCGGTCTTCCCCAAGTTCGCCAGCAGCCTCACCGGCCCGCGCGGCGTCGTCGAGCTGCCCGAGGGCGGCACCACCGACTGGGAGGTGGAGGTGGTCGCTGTCATCGGCCGCGCCGCCCACCGGATCACCCCCGAGCAGGCCTGGGACCACGTCGCCGGGCTCTGCGTGGGCCAGGACCTCTCCGAGCGGCGCCGCCAGTTCTCCGGCCCGGCCCCGCAGTTCGGCCTGGCCAAGTCCTACCCCGGCTTCAGCCCGACCGGGCCGTGGCTGGTGACCCCCGACGAGCTCGCCGACCCCGACGACCTCGCCCTCGGCTGCGCGATCGACGGGGAGGTCGTCCAGGACGGGCGCACCAGCCGGTTGCTGTTCTCCATCCCGCGCGCGGTCGCCGAGCTCTCGCAGGTGCTCACGCTGCTGCCCGGGGACGTCGTGTTCACCGGCACCCCGGACGGCGTCGGCGTCGGGCGCGAGCCGCAGCGCTTCCTGCGTCCCGGGGAGACGCTGCGTACCTGGGTCGAGGGGATCGGGGAGATGCGCCACACCTTCGGTTGAGCACGGACTAGCCTCGCGCCATGCGCTACGTACGCCTGGGCAGCACCGGTCTCGAGGTCTCCGCGGTCAGCCTCGGCTGCATGAGCTGGGGTGACGCGACCCAGGGCTGGCACCCGTGGATCCTCGACGAGGACGCCGCCCGACCGATCGTGCGCGCGGCGTACGAGGCCGGGATCAACGTCTTCGACACCGCCAACGTGTACGCCGGCGGCACCAGCGAGGAGGTCACCGGCCGGCTGCTGAAGGAGATCGCCTCGCGCGATGAGGTCGTCATCGCGACCAAGGTGCACGGCGTGATGCGCGAGGGCCCCAACGGCGGCGGGCTCTCGCGGCGCGCGATCATGGCCGAGATCGACCACAGCCTGCGCCGGCTCGGGGTGGACCACGTGGATCTCTACCAGATCCACCGCTGGGACCCGCACACCCCGATCGAGGAGACCATGGAGGCCCTTCACGACGTGGTGAAGGCCGGCAAGGCCCGCTACCTCGGGGCCTCCTCGATGTATGCCTGGCAGTTCGTCAAGGCCCAGCACGCCGCTGACCTGCACGGCTGGACCCGCTTCGTGTCGATGCAGGACCACTACAACCTGCTCTACCGCGAGGAGGAGCGGGAGATGCTGCCGTACTGCGCCGACTCCGGCGTCGGCGTGCTGCCCTGGAGCCCGCTGGCGCGCGGGCGGCTCACCCGGCCTTGGGAGGAGACCACCCGGCGCCTGGAGACCGACGCCTGGGGCGCCGATCTCTACCCCGAGTCCGACCGGGCGATCGTGGACGCGGTCGGCGCCGTCGCCGAGCGGCGCGGCGTCTCCCGGGCCCAGGTGGCGCTCGCCTGGCTGCTGCACCAGCCGGTGGTCACCTCCCCGATCGTGGGCGTCACCAAGATGCAGCACCTCACCGACGCGGTCGCCGCGGTCGACCTGGAGCTCTCCGCCGGCGAGCTCGCCGAGCTCGGCGCGGGCTACGTCCCGCACGCCGTCGCGGGCCACTGAGCGCGCGCCCCCGCCCGCGTTACAGCTCGCGCCCGGCGCCCGCGTGCAACCCGTCGAAGACCACCGTGCTGACCGCCTCGGCCAGCGCGTCCGGGGTGAGCTCGCCGCCGGGGCGGTGCCACTCCACCAGCGAGTTCACAGTGCCGAAGACCAGCCTGCTGACCAGCTCGGGGTCGAGGTCGGTGCGCACCGAGCCCTCGGCTGCGGCGGCGCGCACCAGGTCGGCCAGCCGGGTGTCGACCTCGCGGCGCCGGCGCAGCGCGGCGAGCTCGACGGGGCTGTTGCCGCGCACCCGCAGCAGCAGCGTGACCGCCGGCTGGTGCGCGACCAGCACGTCCACCGCACCGCGGACCACCGCGCGCAGCCGCTCGTACGCCGTACCCGGGGCGGACGCGGCGTCGGTGACGAGCGCGTCCAGCTCGTCGAGCGCCTCGTCGAGGGCCTGGGCGAGCAGGTGCTCCTTGCTCGGGACGTGGTGGTAGATCGCGGCCTTGGTGACTCCGAGCGCGGCGGCCAGGTCGCCCATGCTGGTGCCCTCGTAGCCGCGGCGGTTGAACAGCTCGATCGCTGTCTGCAGCACCGCGGCCTGGTCGTGCCCGGGCCGCCCGCGGCGGGGCTGGGTCATGGTCGCAGGATCCCACAGCCGCGAGGCGGGTACCGGGCCGCCATGACCCACAGCACCGACCCCGCCCAGCGCGTCGCCGACCTGGTCAGCGCCGCGCACCTGTGCATGCTCACCACCCAGACCGACGACGGCCGGCTGGTGAGTCGGCCGATGGCGCTCCAGGAGGCCGAGTTCGACGGTGACCTGTGGTTCTTCACCCACGAGGACTCCAGCGCCGTCACCCAGATCGGTGCCCGGCCGCAGGTGGGCGTCTCCTTCGCCGACCACCGCAACACCGCCTGGACCTCGATCGCCGGCACCGCGGAGGTGGTGCGCGACCGGGCCCGCATGGAGGAGCTGTGGTCGGCGCCGCTGAAGGTCTGGTTCCCCGACGGTCCGGACACCCCGGGCCTGGTGCTGCTGCGCGTCGCGGCCCTGAGCGCCGAGTACTGGGACAGCCCGGCCTCGCGGGTCAAGCGGCTCGTCGGTGCCGCCCGGGCCGCGGTCACCGGGGACCCGGAGAAGTTCCCGGGCACCAACGAGAGCGTCGACCTGGACCAGTGACGGCGGCGGCGGTCCCGGGGTGAGGTCGCCGCGGCGGCTGTGCCAGGGTTGCCGGTCGTGCCTCCCCGGACCCGCCGCCCCACCCCGCCCGCCATGCCCGTGCCGCCCGGCGCGCGCGAGGTCTTCACCGACGGCGCCTGCGCCGGCAACCCCGGCCCCGGCGGCTGGGCCTGGGCCGTCGACCAGGCGGTGTGGGCGTCGGGTCGCGAGGCCCCCTCGACCAACCAGCGCATGGAGATCCGCGCCGCCCTCGAGGCGGTGCGCTCCCTCGACGGACCGCTGCTCATCGTCAGCGACTCGACGTACGTCGTGAACTGCTTCCGCGACGCCTGGTGGCGCGGCTGGCGCACCCGCGGCTGGGTGAACACCGCCCGCAAGCCGGTCGCCAACCGGGACCTGTGGGAGCCGCTGGTCGACGCCGTCGAGTCGCGCGGCGACATCGCGTTCCGCTGGGTCAAGGGCCACTCGGGCGACCGGATGAACGACTTCGTCGACCGGCTCGCGGTGGCGGCGAGCAAGAAGGGCTGACCCCCTCCACGACACGGGATGACCCGGCGACCGGCGGGTAGAAGTGGCCCTCCGCTGAGGACGCCCCACGTGCGGCGACCGCCGGCGAGGACTTCTGCCCGTCGGTCGACGAGTGACTCAGCGCGCCGGCACCTCGCGCTCGCGCAGGCCGCGCGGGTCGAGGACCTCGCGGATCAGGCGCAGCTCCTCGGGGCGGGGAAGCCGGGTGCGGGGCAGCGGGTCGGGCAGCTCGAGGGCGAAGCCGGTCGCCGCGCGCAGCTCCTCGGCCGAGACCCCGGGGTGCACGCTGCGCACCCGCAGGGTGCCGTCCGGGCCGGTGAAGTCGAGCACCGCGAGGTCGGTGACGACCCGGTGCAGGTCGTGGAAGCGGGTCGCGCCGCTGCCGGCCGCCCGCGCCGCTGCCGCGCCCACACCGCACACGACGTCGACCCGCTCGACCAGGGCCCGCGGGGAGTGCCGCGGGATCCAGTACGACGTGCGGTGGTTGACGGTGTTCGCCGGGGCCGCGCGGGTGCCGAGGAGCTGGCGCTCGGGCCGGTCGAAGTCGCCGATCGCGGAGAGGTTCTGGTTGCCGTGCCGGTCCAGCTGCGGCGCCCCCATCATCACGTGGCGCTTGCCGAAGGTGAGCATGTCGAAGACCCGGGGGTGCGGGAACCAGCCCTCCACCTCGCGCCCCGACTCGCCCAGCGGCGGATCGTCGGCCATGAACAGCGACACCCCGTCGCTGAGCACCAGGTCGGGGTTGACGGTGCGCCGCGCCAGTCGGGCGCCGAGCATCGGGATCAGCCCGATCGGGCTGGCCAGCGTCTCGCCGTCCTCGGCGAAGGCGTCGGCCACCGCGGCGGCGCACACCTCCGCGCGCGTGACGGGGCCCTGCGCGGTCGTGATCATCGCTGCTCCTCGCTCCAGGTCCGTACGGCGTGCTGGTAGGCCGCCTCGTCGCCGTCCAGGAACCGCTCGCGGAAGCCGGCCCAGTCCTCCTCGCTGCCGCGCGCGGCGCGGGCGTAGAGCTGCTGGAACGCCTCGTCGCGGGCGTAGTCCGGCGTGCAGGCGGTGAAGTGCGCGCCGTTCGGGGTCTCCACGACACCGCTCACCATCGGCCGGTTCAGCAGCATCCGCTGCACGGGCACCCCGTCGCTCAGCTCGGCGGTCGACACGATCCGCTCGGTGGAGACGTAGGCGCGCTCGGCCGCCAGGCAGAACAGGTCGTCGAAGTAGGGGTCCGGCCCGAGGTACGTCGCGTTGCCGTGCACGTCGGCGCGGTTGAGGTGGACCAGCGCCGCGTCCAGACGCAGCGCGGGCATCGCGACCAGGTCGTCGTACGCGCCGTCGGGGCCGGGGTAGGGGCTGCGGACCGTGCGGATGTCGGGGTTGTGGACCAGCACGTCGGAGCCGAGGCCGGCCCGGGTGGGCAGGAACGGCAGGCGCTGGGCGGCTGCGCGCAGCCCGGTGAGGAACATCTGCTCGTCGAGCTCGACGACCTCGGGGATCATGCCCTCCTGTCGGGCGCGCTGGAAGCTCGGCTCGAGCGGGATCGAGTCGAGGGACGCGAAGGCGTAGACGGCGCGGCGGACCTTGCCGGCGCGGGCGAGCAGGCCGAGGTCGGCCCCGCCCCAGCTCACCACCGTCAGGTCGCGCAGGTCGGAGCGCAGGATCGCGCGCACCAGTGCCATCGGCTTGCGCCGCGGGCCCCACCCGCCGATGCCGATCGTCATCTCGTCGCGCAGCTCGGCGACGACGTCGTCGATGCTCATCTGCTTGTCGCGCGGCCTGGTGGCCACCCGCCTCACCCGCTTCGTCTCGCCGTGGTCAACCTACCTAGCAATTGCTTGGTAGGTTACCATGCGCGTGGGGTTGCGCCCCGGCCTCGCCGAGGTCGAGGACGTGTCCGCAGGGTGCCCCGAGCAACGAGGGTGAGGAGATGTCGTGAGTGTGCTTCGCGCCGAGGCAGGTCAGCGCTCGAGCGGGCGCCGAGAGGTCCCGCAGTCCATGGTCGAGCGGATGACCACGATCATGGAGGCCTTCACGTCTCCGTCCACGCGGCTGTCGCTGGAGGACGTCGCCCGGGTCACCGGGCTGCCCCGCTCGACCGCGCACCGGATCATGAACCAGCTGGTCGGCCTGAGCTGGATCGAGCACGCCGCCGGCGGTTACTCCCTCGGCTCGCGGGCGCTCAGCCTCGGCACCGGCAATGCCACCCACACCGAGCTGCGCGAGGCTGCGGCCGAGGACCTGCGCGAGCTGCACCTGCAGACCGGGCTGGTGGTCCACCTCGCGGTGCTCGACGGTGCCGACGTGCGCTACCTGGACAAGGTCGGCGGCCGCTATGCCAGCAAGGTCCCGACGCGGGTGGGCGAGCGCCGGCCCGCGCACTGCACCGCGCTGGGCAAGGCGATGCTGGCCACGCTCCCCGCCGAGGACGTCGACGCACTGCTCGGCGGCCCGCTGCGGCGGCTGACCCGGCACAGCATCGGCGACCTCGGGACGCTGCACCAGGAGCTGACCCGGGTGCGGGCGCGCAAGGGCGCGGCCATCGACCGCGGCGAGTGCCACCTCGAGCTCGGCTGCGTGGCCGCCGCGGTGCCGGGGCCCGAGGGGCCGCTCGGCGCGATCTCGCTGGTCGGGGACCCCACCGTCAACTTCGAGCGCCTGGTCCCGCTGGTGCTCAGCGTGTCGCGCGGGATCGCCGGGCGGATGGAGCGCCGCCGCTCCTCGCGCTCGCGCCAGGCCGAGGCCCCGGCCGGGAGCGGCTGGTCCGCGGACACCCTCGACCGCCTGGTGGCCGTCGGCTCGGACGGGTGGCTCTGAGCCTCACCGGTCCTCAGACCAGGTTGTCCTCGACCTCCAGGCCGAAGGCGAACTTGCCGTACATCGCGAGCGCCCGCTCGACGTCGTTGGCGACGTGCACGCTGCCGGCGTGCGCGTCGCGCCAGGCGCGCTCGATGCGGTTGCCGCGGCGCAGGGAGGCCCCGCCGGCGGTCTTGAAGAGCACGTTGACGGCGCTGACCGCCCGCTCGGTGGCGCGGACCTGGTCGCGGCGCGCGCGGAAGCGCATGTGCATCGGGATCTCGGCGCCGGCGACGGTCTCGGCGTACATCTCGCGCACGTTGCGCTCGAGCTGGAGGACGGCGGCGTCGATCTCCGAGGCGGCCCGGGCGACCGCGACCTGGGCGTGGGCGTCCTCGGCGAAGCGCCCGCCGCCGAGGCTGAGGCGCATCCGGTCCCGCATCGCGTGCAGGTAGGCCTCGAAGGCACCCTCGACCACGCCGACGACGGGCGTGGTGATGGCGGTGGTGAAGATCGTGCCGAACGGCATCCGGTACAGCGGGCCGGGGTTGACCGCCAGGCCCGGGGCACGCATGTGCGAGACGTCGTAGTTGCGCAGCACCCGGTGGGCGGGGACGAAGACGTCGCGCACGGCGATGTCGTTGCTGCCGGTGCCGGAGAGGCCCACGGCGTCCCAGACGTCGAGGATCTCGGCGTCCTCGCGCGCGACCAGGACGGTGAGGAAGTCCACCGGGCGCCCGTCGGTGCCGACGACGAGGGCGCCGAGGGTGAGCCAGGAGGCGTGGTCGCACCCGGAGGCGAAGCTCCAGCGCCCGGTGAGCCGGAAGCCGCCCTCCGTCGGGACCAGTCGCCCCACCGGGGCGTAGGAGGAGGCGATCAGGGTGCCGGGGTCGCTGCCCCAGACCTCCTCCTGGGCCTCGCGGGGAAACAGCGCCAGCTGCCACGGGTGGCACCCGACGACCGCGCTCACCCATCCGGTGGACCCGCAGACCGTGGAGATGGTGCGGACCACGTGGAAGAAGTCCGACGGGTCGGACTCCAGGCCGCCGTAGCGTCGCGGCTGGAGCATCCGGAAGACCCCGGCCGCGCCGAGGTCGGTCATCGTCTCCGCGCTGATCCGCCGGTCGGCCTCGGCCTTCGCGGCGCGCTCGGCCAGCGTCGGCAGCAGGTCGGTGACCGCGCTCAAGACCTGCGTGCTCATCGTGTCCTCTCCCCGTGGTGCTGTGCAGAGGATGCCATGGCGCCCGGGCCCGTCCGGCGCGGGCCCGCGCCCGGGACGGGGTCGTCCCGCTCAGTCGAACGCGCCACCGAGGGGTGTCCCGGCGCGACATCATCGCCGGGTCCGTCCCGCCGCTGTCCCAGGAGGCACCCGTGTCCCGAGGCTCGCACGCCCTGTCGCGCTGCACCCGCGTGTTCTTCTCCTTCCCCGAGGTCACCGACCCGGCGCGGCACCGCGACTACAACGCCTGGCACCAGCTCGACCACCGCCCGGAGAACCTCGCCCTGCCCGGCGTGCTCCACGGCGAGCGCTGGGTGCGTACGCCGGAGTGTCGCGCCGCCTCGGCCGTCGATGCCGACCCGGTGCTCTCCGCCGCGCAGTACGTCGCGATGTACTGGTTCGCCGAGCCGGCGGCCGCCAGCATCGAGGAGTGGAGCGAGCTGGGCCAGACGACGCTCGAGCAGGGCCGGCGCCCCGAGCTGGACTGGACGGTACGCCGCCTGAACGGGTTCTTCCGACCGCTCGGCGGCCGGGTGGCGCCCGGGGTGGAGATCTCGCCCGAGGCGCTGCCGCACCGCCCGCACCGCGGGGTGGTGCTGGAGGTGCTGCGCGCGGACGAGCCGAGCGGCGCGGCTGCGGAGGCCGGCTTCGGGGCGCTGCACCGCGAGCACCTGCCGGCGGTCCTGGCCCGTCCCGGGGTGCTGGGCACCTGGAGCTTCACCAGCCGCGACGTGACGCTGCGCGAGGGCGTCCCCGGCCAGGAGCGGGTGCGACGCGAGGCCGACCGGGGCCGGCTCACGGTCCTCCTGCACTGGTGCGAGGCCGACCCGGTCGAGGTGGCGGCCACCCTGCCCGCCCCGGTCGAGCGACCCGGCCTGCGCACGGTGCTGCGGACCCCGCTGCGCTCGATCGTCGCGGGCGAGTGGTCCTGGTTCGACTGAGGCGACCGGTGGGGCTCACCCGCGAGGGGTGAACCCCTCGAGGAACACCGCGGCCAGCAGGTCGCCGAGCTCCTCGGTGCTGTGCGAGCCCCGGGTCGGCCAGTGCATGGAGGCCCACAGGGCGTCGCGCAGCGAGCGGTAGAAGATCTCGACCGGGATGTCGGTGCGGAAGGTGCCGTCCGCGACCCCGGCGCCCAGGGCGGCCATCCAGTGCTCGCGGATCAGCCGCGACTGGGCGTCGACCTCGGCGAGCAGGTCGTGGTCGCGCAGGTAGGCGCGGTCGTTCTGGTAGATCGCGGTGGCGTGCGGGTGCGTCTCGATCACGCGCAGCGTCGCGTGGATCATCCCGCGCACGGTGTCGGCGGGGGAGTCGCCGCGTGCGACCACCTCGCGGAAGCCCGCGTGGATGTCGCTCATGAACTCGACGAGGACCTCGCTGAGGATCGCGTTCTTCGAGGGGAAGTAGTGGTACAGGCTGCCCGAGAGCACGCCGGCCGCCTCACCGATGTCGCGCACCGTGGTCGCCGCGACGCCGTGGGTCGCGAAGAGCTCGGCGGAGACGTCCCTGATCGTGGCCCGACGATCCGATCCCTTGCTCATCGTGGTCCTTCCGGGGCGGGTGGGTCGTGCAGCGAGGGTGGCGGCTGCGCCGCCACGACGCGCGGAGGCTTCCGGTGGGTGGGAGGGGGTGTGGTCGCGGGGGCGGCCTCCGGGTGAGCGTGCCTCAGGGGCGCTGCACCGGTCCGTTGCGACCAGTGGGATCGACCGGCGCCGCTCGGCCCCAGCGGGTGCTACCGTGCAAAACCAAGCGCTTGCTACGGAGGTGTGATGAAGGAGCTCGAGGCACAGTTCGAGCAGTTCGTCGGTCAGGTTGCCGAGCCGCCGCGCGTTGCCCGCTACGCGGTCAACGAGGCGATGATCCGCAACTGGGTCGAGGCCCACGACGATCTCAACCCCGTCTACGTCGATGCCGACGCGGCGCGCGAGACCGGTCGCGACGGGGTGATCTGCCCGCCGGCGATGGTCAGCACCTGGGTCATGCAGGGCTATCGCCGCTGGCGGGCCGTGCAGCGTCAGCAGGCCGAGGGCCAGGTCGAGGACCACGCGTACTTCCGCCTGCTCGCGCTGCTCGCCGAGCACGGCTTCACCTCGGTCGTGGCGACCAGCCAGGAGCAGGAGTACGTGCGCGAGCTGCAGCCCGGCGACCACGTCACCTGCCACTTCACGATCGAGTCCATCTCGCCGGTGAAGCGGACCGGCCTCGGGCTGGGCTGCTTCATCACGCTCAACAAGCGCTACGTGGACCAGCACGGCGACCTCCTCGTCGACGAGCGGTTCGTGATGCTCCGATTCGACCCGAGCACCCAGGAGAAGGTGGCATGAGCGACGCCCCCCGCACGTCCGTCCCCGGGCTGACCGTCACCCAGGACAACGAGTTCTTCTTCCGCGCCGCTCGCGAGGGGCGCCTGGAGATCCAGCGCTGCACCTCCTGCGAGACGCTGCGCCACCCCCCGGCCCCGGCCTGCCCCTCGTGCCGCTCCTTCGAGTGGGACACCGTGGAGTCGACCCGGCGCTGCACCCTGCACAGCTGGACGGTGATCCACCACCCCCAGGACCCGGCGTTCACCTACCCGCTCGCGGTCGGCCTCGTCGACCTCGAGGAGGGCACCCGCCTGGTCGCCGACATCAGCGGCGTCGACCACGACGACCTCAAGACCGGCATGGAGCTGGAGGTCGGCTTCTCCGAGCACGCCCACGGCGAGGTGCTGCCGCAGCTGCGACCGGCCGGAGGCCAGGCATGAGCATCGAGACCCTCGACCTCCGCGGCCGCTCGGTCGGCGACACGCTGCCCGAGCTCGCCCTCCCGCTGGACCGTACGACGATCGTCGCGGCGGCGATCGCCTCGCAGGACTTCGAGGACGTGCACCACGACCCCACGAAGGCCAACGAGCGCGGCACGCCCGACATCTTCATGTCCATCAACTCCACCAACGGGTTCCTGGACCGCTACGTCACCGACGTGTTCGGCCCGACCACCCGGTTCAAGAAGGTCTCCCTGCGCCTCGGCGTACCGAACTTCCCCGGGGACACCATGACCTTCTCCGGTGAGGTCACCGAGGTCGCCGGCGACGACGTCACGCTCAAGGTCGTCGGGCGCAACTCCCGCGGCGCGCACGTCACCGCGACCGTCACGATCACCCCGAGCCAGGAGGCTGCGAAGTGAGCAAGGGTTTCTCCGGCGGCGCCGCGATCGTCGGCATCGGCGCGACCGAGTTCTCCAAGAACTCCGGGCGCAGCGAGTGGCAGCTGGCCTGCGAGTCGGTGCTCGCCGCCCTCGAGGACGCCCAGATCGGCGTCGAGGAGGTGGACGGCTTCGCGCTGTTCACCATGGAGACCAACCCCGAGATCGCCGTCGCCCGCGCGCTCGGCATCCCGGAGCTGAAGTTCTTCAGCCGGATCCCGCACGGCGGCGGCGGCGCGTGCGCCCCGGTGCAGCAGGCGGCCCTCGCGGTCACCTCCGGCGTCGCGGACGTCGTGGTCGTCTACCGCGCCTTCAACGAGCGCTCGGGCCACCGCTTCGGCGCCGGCCCGCCGCCGTTCGCCTACAACCAGAACACCGACCAGGAGTACCGCAACTGGATCAACCCCTACGGGCTGCTCACGCCGGCCCAGCAGGAGGCGTTCCTGGCGCGCACCTACATGGAGCGCTACGGCGCGACCAGCGCGGACTTCGGCGCGATCTCGGTGCTCTCGCGCAAGCACGCGGCGAACAACCCCAAGGCCTGGTTCCACGGGCGCCCGATCACCATCGAGGAGCACCAGGCCTCCCGGATGATCGCCGACCCGCTGCGGCTGCTCGACTGCTGCCAGGAGAGCGACGGCGGCCAGGCGCTGGTCATCGTCAGCGCCGAGCGCGCCCGCGACCTCCCGCACCCGCCGGCGCTGATCACCGGCGCGGCGCAGGGCGTCGGCCCCCAGCAGATCTCGATGAGCAGCTACTACCGCGAGGACATCGACGCGATGCCCGAGGTCGAGCTCGTCGCCCGTCAGCTGTGGAGCCAGGCCGGCATCGGCCCCGACGACATCGACGCGGCGATCCTCTACGACGCCTTCACCCCGATGGTGCTGCTCCAGCTCGAGGAGTACGGCTTCTGCGGCCGCGGCGAGGCGCGTCACTTCATCGCCGACGGCAACCTCGAGCTCGACGGCCGGCTGCCGATCAACACCCACGGCGGCCAGCTCGGCGAGGGCTACATCCACGGCGTCAATGGCATCGCCGAGGGCGTCCGGCTGATCCGCGGCACCTCGGTGAACCAGCCCGCCAAGACCCTCGACAACGTGCTCGTCACCGGCGGCTCGCCGGTGCCGCACAGCGCGATCGTCCTGGCGACCGACCGCTGAGGGCCATGACCCGGAGGAGCTGAGATGAGACGGTTCGAGGGTCGCCGAGCCCTGGTGACCGGCGCCAGTCGCGGCATCGGGGCCGGTATCGCCGAGCGGCTCGCCGCCGAGGGCGCCGACGTGGTGCTCGTGGCCCGCACCCTCGAGCCGGACTCCCACCCGCTGGGCGGCAGCCTGCGCGAGACCGCGCAGCGCCTGGCGCGCTACGGCACCCGGGCGGAGACCCTCACCGCCGACCTCAGCGACGAGGAGAGCCGCGCCCGGATCGTGCCGAGGGCCGCCGAGCTGCTCGGCGGGCACCTCGACGTCGTGGTCAACAACGCCGCGGCCGCGATCTACCAGCCGCTCGCGGACTATCCGCTGCGCCGGCGCCGGCTGATCTTCGAGGTCAACGTGCACGCCCCGCTCGACCTCGCCCAGGCCGCCCTGCCCGGCATGCGCGAGCTCGGCGCGGGCTGGATCCTCAATCTCTCCAGCGCCACTGCCCGGCACGCCCCGGGCCCGCCGTTCGAGCTGGTCGAGCCCGGCACCGCGATGGCGGTGTACGGCGCGTCCAAGGCCGCGCTGGACCGGATCACCCACGGCCTCGGCGCCGAGCTGCACGGCACCGGCATCCGGGTCAACACCGTCCAGCCGGCCGCCGCGGTGCTCAGCGAGGGTGCCGCGCACCTGGTCGGCGCCACCATCCGGCCCGACCAGGTCGAGTCGCTGGAGGAGATGGTCGAGGGCGCCGTCGCGCTGTGCGCCTGCCCCGAGGACGTCACCGGGCAGGTCACGGTCAGCCTCGAGCTGATCCGCGAGTGGGGGCTGGTCGTGCACGGGCTCGACGCCCGGCCGCTCGCCGGAGCCGACCGGTGACCCCGGTCATCGTGGACGCAGCCCGTACGCCGTTCGGCCGGCGCGGCGGCTGGCTCGACACCGTCCACGCGGCCGAGCTCCTCGGGCACGCCCAGCGCGGCGTGCTCGAGCGCACCGGACTCGACCCGCAGCTGGTCGAGCAGGTCGTCGGCGGCTGCGTGACGCCGCTGGCCGAGCAGTTCGGCAACGTCACTCGCACCGCCTGGATGCACGCGGGCCTGCCCTGGCAGACCGGCGCCACCACCATCGACGCCCAGTGCGGCACCGCCGCCCAGGCCACGCTCCTGCTCGCCGGACAGATCGCGATGGGCGCCGTCGACGTCGGCATCGCCTGCGGCGTCGAGCTGATGTCGCACGTCCCGCTGACCGCCAAGGTGGGCGCCGGGCTCGGCACCCCGCGCCCGGCGTCCTGGGCGATCGACAGCCCCGATCAGTACACCGGCGCCGACCGGATCGCCGTGCACCGCGGCTTCAGCCGCGCCGACCTCGACGCCTACGGGCTGCGCTCGCAGCAGCGGGCCGCCGCGGCGTGGGCCGCGGGGCGCTTCGATGCCCAGATCATCCCGGTCACCGTCCTCGACGCCGACGGGCGCGAGCAGGTCGTGTCCCGTGACCAGGGCCTGCGCGAGACCAGCCTGGAGGCCCTCGCCCGGCTGCGGCCGGTGAAGGAGGACGGCCTGCACACCGCCGGCACCTCCTCGCAGGTCTCCGACGGGGCGAGCGCCGCGGTGCTCATGTCGGCCGAGCGGGCCCGCGCGCTCGGCTACCGCCCGCGCGCCCGGATCCTCTCCCAGGCCGTGGTCGGCGGCGACACGACGTACCTGCTCGACGGCCCGATCGCCGCCGCCGAGCGGGTGCTGGCCCGCACCGGGCTGCGGATCGCCGACATCGACCACGTCGAGGTCAACGAGGCCTTCGCCTCGGTCCCGATGTCCTTCGCCCGGGTGCACGGCGTGGCCGAGGACCTGCTCAACCCGCTCGGCGGGGCGATCGCGCTCGGCCACCCCGCGGGCGCCACCGGCATCCGGCTGATCGCGACCGCGATCGAGGAGCTGGAGCGTCGCGACAAGCAGCTGGCGATGGTCGCCATCTGCGCCTCCGCCGCCACCACCTGCCTGGTGCTCGAGCGGCTCTGAGCCGCCCCCTGACCTGCTGCCCCGTCGACCCAGGAAGGCGCGCCATGCCTCTCGCCCTCTCACGTGAGCACCGCGATCTCGCGGTCTCCGTGGCCGCGTGGAGCCGCCGCGCCGCCTCGGTGGAATCGACCCGTGCCCGGCTCGAGGACCTCGCCGCCGGCGCCCGGCCCGCCTCCTGGCCCGGCCTGCTCGAGCAGGGCCTGCACGCGCTGCACCTGCCCGAGGAGCACGGCGGCGCCGGCGCCGGACTCGAGGAGCTGGCCGTGGTCGCCGAGCAGCTGGGCACCGAGCTGCACCCCGGTCCCTGGCTGGCCACCGTGACGACCAGCGCGGTGCTGAGCGCCGCCACCGCCACGGGCACGGTCCCGCGCCTGCTCGAGGAGCTCGCCGCGGGCGCGACCGCGGCCCTGGTGAGCGGGACCGGCCTGAGGGCCCGCGCCGAGCAGACCGGTGGCTGGGTGCTGGAGGGGGTCAGCGAGCCGGCCCTCGGCGTACCGGGAGCCGACCTGCTGCTCGTGCGCGGCGCGGCCGAGGACGGTGAGCGGTGGTTCGCCGTCCGGGCGGGTACGACGGCCCTCGTCCACCGCGACCAGCCCACCGACCTCACCCGCTCGGTCGGGCGCCTGGAGCTGCGCGCCCACCGGGTCCCCGCCGGCGACGCGATCGCCGGGATCGACCCCGCCCGGGTCGACCTGGTCGTGACCACCCTGCTCGCCGCCGAGGCCAGCGGCGTCGCGCGCTGGTGCCTGGACACCGTCGTCGACCACGTCCGCAGCCGCAAGCAGTTCGACCGCCCGATCGGCAGCTTCCAGGCCGTGCAGCACAAGGCCGCGATGATGCTGGTCCGCGCCGAGATCATCTGCGCCGCCGCCTGGGACGCCGCCCGCGCCGAGCACCACGACGCCGACCAGCAGCGCCTCGCCGCGGCGCAGGCGGGCGCGAGCGCCCTGCCGGCCGTGGTGGACACGGCCGTCGAGTGCATCTCGCTGCTGGGCGGCATCGGCTTCACCTGGGAGCACGACGCGCACCTGTACTGGCGCCGCGCCGTCAGCCTCGCCTCGGCGGCCGGCGCGCAGGCCCGGTGGGAGTCCATGCTCGGCGAGGCCGCGCTGAGCACCGCACGCGACTTCTCCTTCGTCGACCCCGACGCGCTGCCCGACCTGCGTGCCGAGGTCGCCGGCGTCCTGGCCGAGGTCGCCGGGCTGCCCGAGGACGGGCGACCCGCGCTCGGCTGGGCACCGGCTCGCGGCGGCGCCCGGCAGGAGCGCCTCGCCGAGGCCGGCCTGGTCGCCCCGCACTACCCCCGCCCGTGGGGGCGTGGCGCCGGAGCGCAGGAGCAGGCGGTGATCGCCCACGAGTTCGCCCGCGCCGGCCAGGTCCCGCCGTCCACCGTCATCGGCGAGTGGGTGCTCCCGACCCTCCTGGTGCACGGCACCACCGAGCAGCAGCAGCGCTTCGTGGCGCCGACGCTGCGGGGCGAGATCTTCTGGTGCCAGCTCTTCAGCGAGCCCGGTGCCGGCTCGGACCTCGCGGGGCTCGCCACCCGCGCCCGCAAGGTCGAGGGCGGCTGGGTGCTCACGGGGCAGAAGGTGTGGAACTCGATGGCCCACGAGGCGGACTGGGGCGTCTGCCTGGCCCGCACCGACGCCGAGGTGCCCAAGCACGAGGGCATCTCCTACTTCCTCCTCGACATGCGCTCCACGGGGGTCGACGTACGCCCGCTGCGCCAGGCGACCGGCATGTCGGAGTTCAACGAGGTGTTCCTCGACGACGTCTTCGTGCCCGACGAGTGCCTGGTTGCGGCCCCCGGCGAGGGGTGGCGCCTCGCGGTGACCACCCTGGCCAACGAGCGGCTGAGCATGGGCGCGCACCTGAGCCACGGCTCCAGCGACCGGGTCCGCGAGGTCCTGGCCGACCCCGGGCACCCGGTCCCGCGCGCCGAGGTGGTCCGGGTGCTGGGTCGCTGCGTCTCCCGCGAGATGTCGCTCTCGGCGCTCAACCTGCGCAGCGTCCTGGCCCGGCTCTCCCAGCTCGACCTGGGCGCCGAGATCAGCGTGCAGAAGGTCTTCAACGCGATCGCCCAGCGCGACAACTCCCGCGACCTGCTCGCGGTGCTCGGCCCGCGCGGCCTCGTCGCCGTACCGCCCACCGACCACGGCAGCACGGACCCGGTGATCGACCACCTCGGGCTGCCGTCGGTGCTCTTCGGCGGCGGCACGATCGAGATCCAGCTCAACGTCATCGCCCGCCGCGTGCTGCGACTGCCGCGGTGACGGGCGCGCCCCAACATCCCGTCCCGACCACACGAGAGGTGGCGCCCGATGCATCCTGATCTCTCCGAGAAGGCCAAGCAGCTCCGCGCCGAGCTGCGAGCCTACTTCGCCGAGCTGATCACCGAGGAGGACCGCCGCGACCTCGTCGACCAGACCGAGGGCGGCCCGACCTTCGAGCGGCTCTACCGCCAGATGGGCGCCGACGGCTGGCTCGGCCTCGGCTGGCCGGAGGAGTACGGCGGCCGCGGGGAGGATCCCGAGGCGCTCTACGTCTTCTACGACGAGGTCATCCGCGCCAACGCGCCGCTGTCGCTGGTCACGCTCAACACCGTCGCTCCCGCGCTGATGAAGGCCGGCACCCAGCAGCAGAAGGACTACTTCCTGCCCCGGATCCTCAGCGGCGAGCTGATGTTCGCCATCGGCTACACCGAGCCCGGCGCCGGCACCGACCTGGCCTCGCTGCAGACCCGCGGCCGCGTGGAGGGAGAGGAGCTGGTGATCAACGGCAACAAGATCTTCACCAGCGCCGGCGTCTTCGCCGACTGGGTCTGGCTGGCCGTGCGCACCGACCCCGACGCCGTGCGGCACCGCGGCATCTCGGTCGTGCTCGTGCCGACCACCGACCCGGGGTTCTCCGCCACCGAGATCCACACGGTCGGCGGGATCAGCACCGCCGCGACGTACTACGAGGACGTCCGGGTCCCGCTCACCAACCTGGTCGGCGGGCTCAACGAGGGCTGGGGCCTGATCACCAACCAGCTCAACCACGAGCGGGTCGCCCTGGCGGCCCGCGGCGGCATCGCCAACGAGCTGTACGACGAGGTGCTGCGCTGGGCGCTGGACGAGCGGGTCGGCGACCGGCGCGTCTACGACATCCCCTGGGTGCGCAGCACCCTCGCGGAGGTCTACGCCCTGCTCAGTGCGGCCGACCTGGTCAGCCTGCGCCTGGTCGCCGACGTCGCGGCCAACACCCTGGGCGGCGGGGAGTCCGCCGCGGCGAAGGTCTTCGGCACCGAGGCGGTCGTGACCGCCTACGGCCAGCTGCAGCAGGTGCTCGGCGCGACCGGCCTGCTGCGGCCGGGGACCCCCGGAGCGGGGATCCAGGGCCGGGTGGAGAACCTCGGTCGCCGCGCGCAGAACAACACCTTCGGCGGTGGCACCAACGAGGTCATGCGGGAGATCGTCGCGGCCAAGACCCTCGGCATGACGATCGGTGCGCGGCGTGCCGCCCCGCCGGTGGCGACCCAGAACGCGAGGAGCTGACATGGAGTTCGAGCTGACCGGCGACCACGTCGAGGTGCGTGACCTCGCCGCCACGATCTTCGCCGACCTGGCGAGCACCGAGCGGGTCGTGCAGGTGGAGAAGGCGGAGGACTCCTTCGACCGCCGGCTCTGGTCGACCCTCGCCGACTCCGGGATGCTCGGCATCGCCCTCCCGGAGTCCGCGGGCGGGGCCGGCCTCGGCATCCTGGGCCTGGTCGCGCTGCTGGAGCAGCAGGGCCGCCGCGTCGCGCCGGTGCCGCTGTGGTCGGTGGTCGCGGGCGCCGCGCTGCCGATCGCGCAGTTCGCCTCCCCGGCGCAGGCCGAGCGCTGGCTCCCGGGGCTGCTGGACGGCACCGGCATCCTCAGCGGCGGCTTCGACGCGCCGCCCGGCCGCCGCGCCTCGCTCACCGGGCGCCGCTCGGACCGCGCGATCACCGTCGACGGCGAGATCGCCCAGGTGCCGGCGGCCGGCCTGGCCGCCGCAGTCGTGGTGCCGGTCGAGCTGGAGGACGGCGACCTGGTCCTCGCCGTGGTCCCGACCGACCGTCCGGGCGTCGTCGTGACCCCGGTGGCCCCGACCAGCCGCGAGAACGCCGCTGCCGTCCGCTTCGAGGACGTCGTGCTGACCTCCGACGACGTCCTTCCCGGCGACGGCGCCCAGCAGGTCGAGTGGGTCCACAACCGGCTCCGGGTCGCCCTGGCCGCGATCCAGCTCGGGGTCTGCGCCGAGGCCGTGCGCCTCACCGCGGCGTACACGAGCGAGCGCGTGCAGTTCGGGCGGCCGCTGTCGACCAACCAGGCGGTCGCGCTGCGCGCCGCGGACGCCCACATCGACACCGAGGCGATCCGGGTGACCACCTACCGGGCCGCCTGGCTGCTCGACGAGGGCCAGGAGGAGGCCGCCGGGTCGGCGTCCCTGGTGGCGAAGTGGTGGGCCTCGCAGGGCGGGCTGCGCGTCGTGCACGCGACCCAGCACCTGCACGGCGGCATCGGCGCGGACGTCGACTACCCGATCCACCGCTACTTCCTGTGGGGCCGCCAGGTCGCGTTCTCCCTGGGGAGCGCGGCGGCGGTGGCCGCCGAGCTCGGCGACCGCCTCGAGGACGCCCCGGCGATCGGCGCCCCGGCATGACGACGGTGTACGAGACCACCGAGGTCGAGCAGGAGACCGTGGCGCTGGTCGAGGCGACCAGGGCGTTGATGCTGGCGGTCGCCACGACCGACCTCGGCGTCGAGGACCTGCGCGCGGCCCGCGGCGAGATCGAGCGGCTCACCGCCCGGCTCGGCACCCGCACGCGCGACCGGGTGCTGCGGGCGCCGCTGGACGGGCCCGCGCGGGCCCGCACGGCCGGGCCGGACCAGCCGTGGGCGATCTTCCGGTTCAGCCCGCAGGCGCTGCCGCTGGCGATCAGCTTCGGCGAGGGCACCGCGCACGCGCGCACCGTCGGCGACGCCCTCTACGAGGGGCCGCGGGACTCGGTGCACGGCGGCTACCTCGCGCACCTGCTCGACTGCATGCTGGGCACGCTCGTGCAGGCGCAGGGGCTGCTCGCGGTCACCGCGACGCTGGACCTGCGCTACCTGCGTCGTACGCCGCTGGACGTGCCGCTGGAGCTGCACGCCCGGATCCTCGAGCGCGCCGGGCGCCGCATCCACGCGGAGGGCTGGGTCGAGCACGAGGGTCAGCGCACCGTGGAGGCCACCGGCCTGTTCATCGAGATCGCAGGGGAGACGTCATGAGCTATGAGCTGAGCGGGCTGGCGGACCGGGTCGCGGTCGTCACCGGGGCCGGGCGGATGCGCTCGATCGGTCGCGCGATCGCCGTCGAGCTGGCCCGGGCCGGGTGCGACGTGGTCGTCACCGGGACCGGCCGCGGCCTGGAGCACCGGCCGGCCGACGAGGTGGCCGCCGACTGGCGCGACATCGACTCGGTGGCCGAGGAGGTCCGTGCCCTGGGGCGGCGGGCGCTCCCGGTGGTCTGCGACGTCTCCGACGAGGCCTCGGTCGACGCGCTGCTCGAGCGGGTGGTCGCGGAGCTCGGCCGGGTCGACGTGGTCGTCAACAACGCCGCCGCCTCCCGTGGCGGCGACCGGCTGCCCGTGCTCGAGGTCCCGGTCGAGGCCTGGGACCGGGTGGTCTCGGTGAACCTGCGCGGCACCTTCCTCATGACCCGGGCCTTCGGGCGCCGGCTCGTCGAGCAGGGCGAGGGCGGCAGCATCATCAACATCTCCTCGATCGGCGGCAAGCTCAGCGGCCCGGGCACCGCGGCGTACAGCGCCTCGAAGGCCGGCGTGCAGTCGCTGACCTCCTCCTCGGCCAAGGAGCTCGGCCGCCACCGGATCCGGGTCAACGCGATCTGCCCGGGGGTCACCGAGACCAGCCGGCTCGACGACCAGAGCCCCGAGGCCTGGCAGGCCTACGTCGCGGCCAACCTGCCGCTCGGTCGCGCCGGCACCCCGCAGGAGGTCGCCGCCACCGCGGTGTTCCTGGCCAGCGACCAGGCCTCCTGGATCACCGGCCAGTCCTGGAACGTCGACGGCGGCCAGCTCACCGTCCGCTGACCCCAGCGCCGAGTCGGCGCCAATGGCGGAGGGGCGGGGGAGTGGGACTCTCGGTGGCGGGATCGGCGGGAGGCTGGGACGGTGGTCACACGACCAAGCGCTTGCTAGATAACTGGCGACGTCCGACGTCCCCGAGGAGACCACACGTGGCACGACACCCCCTGATCCATCGCGCCGGCGCGGCCCTGGCCGTGGCGGTGCTCGCCGCCGGCTGCGCGTCCTCCAGCGAGGAGGACGCGAAGCCCCGCGAGGGCGCCGCCCTCAGCGAGGGCATGCGCGGCGTCTCCGACGGAGGTGAGCCCGTCGCCGGTGGCACCTTCACCTACGGCGCGTACGCCGAGCCGGCGTCGCTCGACCCCGCGGTCACGATCGCGGCGGTCACCACCGGGGGCGCGGAGATGATCAACCTCTACGACACCCTGGTGAACTTCGACGCCGACGCCCAGGAGTTCGAGCCCCGCCTGGCCGAGTCGATCGAGCCGGACAAGGACCACGACACCTGGACCCTGACCCTGCGTGAGGACGTGACGTTCTCCGACGGGACCCCGCTCGACGCGGCGGCGGTCAAGTGGAGCCAGGAGCGCTACGCCTCGCTGCCCGCCCCCGAGGCGGCGCTGTGGAACGGCAACGTCAGCGACGTGGTCGTCGAGGACGAGCGAACGGTGGTCTATGAGCTGAACAAGCCGTGGCCCGGCTTCCCCAGCATCCTCAGCACCGGGCCCGGCATGGTGGTCGCCAAGAGCGCCGTGGCCAAGGACGGCGACTTCACCCCGGTCGGCGCCGGCGCCTTCACCCTGGATCGCTGGGCACAGGGCGAGGAGCTGGTGCTCGCGGCCCGCGAGGACTACTGGGGCGGCGCGCCCCACCTCGAGCAGGTCCGCTTCGTCTACCTCAACGACCAGCGCGCCGGCCTGGAGTCGCTGCGCTCCGACGGCGTCGACGCGGTCTTCGTCCGTGACCCCGACATCGTCGATGAGGTCCTCGACGAGGAGTGGCCGGGCTACGTCAACATGGTCGCCGCCTCCAACACCGCGGTGATCAACGCCTCGGAGGGCCGCCCGGGCGCCGACGTCCGGCTGCGCCAGGCGATGGCGCTGGCCATCGACCCCGAGCTGATCGCCGAGCGTGGGTACGGCGGGTCCGGTCTGGCGTCCTCGACGCTGTTCGGCGACTACTCGGCCTGGCACGGCGAGAGCGTCGGGCTCGAGCCCGACCAGGAGCGCGCCCGCGAGCTCGTCGAGGAGGTCAAGGCCGACGGCTGGGACGGCACCATCGAGTACATCGACGCCGCCGACCCCGCCTCGCGCGCGACGACCCAGGCGGTCAAGGCCTCGCTGGAGGCCGTCGGCTTCGAGGTCGCCACCCGGCCGATGCGCACCATCGCCGAGCAGATCTCCACGATCGTCGTCGAGCGCGACTACGACGTCGCCGCGTGGGGCCTGAACTACCGCGAGGCCGACCCGTTCTCGAAGATGTTCGCGACCATGCACAGCGACGGCACGCAGGTCTATGAGATGTACACGAGCGCCGAGATGGACGCGCTGCTCGAGGAGCTCCAGGCGGCGGCGACGCCCGAGGAGCGGGTCGCGGCGATGGACCGCATCCAAGAGCAGGTCAACACCGACGTGCCCTACCTCAACTGGGCCCCGTTCGCGGAGTACACCGCGTGGGACGAGGACGTCCACGGCGTCGTCGGCGCGGCAGCGTCGATGATCCACCTCGCCGACGCCTGGGTCGGCTGACCCACCGCGACTCCCGCGACGTGACACCCGGGGCGGACCGGCCGTAGTGGCCGGTCCGCCCCGCCCGTCGGACCACCCCGGTGCTGCGGCGCCACGAGAGCGAAGGCCACACCGTGCGGCGAGCAGCGGCCGACCCCGCGACCGAGACCGACGCCCGCCCGGGCGGCACCCTCAGCGCGCGCCGTCTGCGCTGGCTGCTGCCGGGCCTGCTGCTCGTCACGACCGTGACCGGGATCGTCGGCAGCCTCGGCTCACCGCTCGTGCCGGGCATCGCCCGCTCCGAGGGCGTCTCCCTCGTCGCCGCGCAGTGGACCCTCACCGTCAGCCTGATCACCGGCGCGGTGGCCACGCCCGTCATCGGCCGACTCGGCGCCGGTCGCCGGCGCCGTCCGGTCCTGCTCACCTGCGTCGGCCTCGCCGCCCTGGGTGCCGTCCTGGGCGCGCTGCCGCTCGGCTTCGCCACACTGATCGTCGGCCGCATCCTCACCGGCCTCGCCTTCGGCATCGTGCCGCTGGTGATCTCGGTGGTCCGCACCGAGCTGCCCGAGCACCGCATGCGCCGCTCCGTGGCCGCGGTGTCGGTCGCCAACGTGACCGCCGCCGGCCTCGGCTTCCCGGTCACCGCGCTGGTGGCGACCTTCGCCGGCATCCGCGGCGCCTTCTGGTTCGCCTTCGCGATGTGCGCGCTCGCCTTCGTCGTGGCCCTGCTCGTCGTGCCCCGCAGCACCGAGCCCGTCCCGCCCGGCGTCGACTGGTTCGGCGCGGTGCTGCTCAGCGTCGCGACCGCCACCCTGCTCCTCGGCGTCAGCCAGGCCGCCGACTGGGGCTACGCCTCCCCGGCCACCGGCGCGGCGATCGGCGCCGGGCTGCTGCTCTACGCGGTCTGCGTGTGGTGGCTGCTGCGCGTGCGCGACCCGCTGGTCGACGTGCGGATCGCCGTACGACGGGGGGTGTCGGCCGCCAACGCCGCCGGGCTGCTCGCCGGCTGCGGGATGTACGTGATGCTCTCGCTGGTCATGGTCCTCGTGCAGACCTCCGAGGACCACGGCTACGGCCTGGGCCGCTCGGTAGCGGTGGCCGGTCTGATGCTGACGCCGTACGCCGCCGCGAGCGTGATCGGCTCCCGGCTCGCGCTGCGTCTGGGCAACGTGATCAGCGCCGACCTGCTGCTGCCGCTGGGCTGCCTGTGCTTCGGCCTGGCCAACCTGGTGCTGGCGATCTGGCACCAGGAGCTGTGGCAGGTGACGCTGGTGCTGCTGATCGGCGGCATCGGCAGCGGCATGACCTTCAACTCGATGCCCTGGCTGATGATGCGCCACGTCCCGGCTGCCGAGACCAGCAGCGCCCTCAGCCTCAACCTCGTGCTCCGGTTCCTCGGCATGGCGATCGGCAGCGCGCTCGCGCTCGCGATCCTCGACCTGCTCGCCGCGGACGGCATGCAGACCAGCCACGCCGGTTTCGTCGCCGGCGGGCTGTGCGGGGTCGGACTGTCCCTCGTCGCGGCGGTCCTCTCGCTGCTGCTGGGCCGACCGCGCCGCTTCCGATGAGCGGGAGCCCCCTGACCCACCCCCGCCGAGGCTGCTTGCATCGGCGCGTCCGACCCCCGGAGGAATGAGATATGCAGACATTCGCAGAGATCGTGCGCAGCCGCGTCGGTGACGACGCCGTCGGCCTGCGCTTCGAGGACCGTCAGTGGACCTGGGACGAGGTGGTCGCGGAGTCCGCGACCCGCGCCGCGGCCCTGACCGCGTCGGTGCCGGCCCCCGAGGGGCGCCAGATCCACGTCGGTGTGCTGCTGGAGAACGTCCCGGACTTCGTCTTCTGGCTCGGAGCCGGCGCGCTCGCCGGAGCGGTCGTGATCGGCATCAACGCCAGCCGCAGCGGCCCGGAGATCGCCCAGGACGTGCGGCACGCCGACGTCGACCTGATCATCACCGAGTCGCGCCTGCGCCACCTGGTCGAGGACCCCGCGCACGGCGTACCGGCCGAGCGGGTCCACGACGTCGACACCGAGGCGTACGCCGAGTGGCTGGCGCCGCACCGCGGCGCGCCGCTGCCCGACGCGCGGCCCGCGCCCGAGGACATCGCGATGCTGCTGTTCAGCTCCGGCTCCACCGGCGCGCCGAAGGCCGTCATCGTCGGCCAGGGCCGGCTCGGCCGCCTGGTCGAGGCGATCGTCGGGCGGGTGCGGATGGAGCGCTCCTCGGTCACCTACCTGTGCATGCCGCTGTTCCACGGCAACGCCGTGATGATGAACCTCGCGCCCGCGATGGCCGTGGGGGCGACGGTCGCGATGACCCGCAAGTTCTCCGCCAGCGCCTTCGCCGACGACATCCACCGGGTGGGCGCGACCTACGTCAACTACGTGGGCCGGGCGCTGTCCTACGCGCTGAGCCGCCCCGAGGACCCGCGCGACCGCACCAGCACCCTGCAGCTGGCTTTCGGCACCGAGGCCTCGGAGGCCGACGTGGCCCGCTTCTCCGAGCGCTTCGGCTGCGAGGTCATGGAGGGCTACGGGCTGAGCGAGGGCGTCTTCCGGATCAACCGGACCCCGGACACCCCGACCGGCTCGCTCGGCCTGCCGGCCGGCGGCCTGGACGTGCGCATCCTCGACGAGGCCACCGGCGAGGAGTGCCCGCGCGCCCGCTTCGACGAGGCCGGGCGCCTGGTCGACCCCGCCGCCGTCGGCCAGATCGTGGCGGTGGGCCTGGCGCACACCTTCGAGGGCTACTACAAGAACCCCGAGGCGATGGCCGACCGGGTCAAGGGCGCGGACTTCTGGTCCGGCGACCTGGGCTACCGCGACGCCGACGGGTTCTTCTACTTCGCCGGCCGCTCCTCGGACTGGCTGCGCGTGGACAGCGAGAACTTCTCCGCCGCGCCGGTCGAGCGGATCCTCGCGCGTGCCGAGGGCGTGGCGGTCGCGCCGGTGTTCGCCGTACCCGACCCGCGCACCGGCGACCGGGTGATGACGGCGGTGGAGCTCGAGCCCGGGGCGGACTTCGACCCGGTCGCGTTCGGCGCCTACCTGGCCGAGCAGCCGGACATGGGCGCGAAGTGGTGGCCCTCGTTCGTGCGGATCGTGGACTCGATGCCGCTGACCGGCAGCGGCAAGATCAACAAGGCGCCGCTGCGCCACGCCGCCTGGCAGACCACCGACCCGGTGTTCGTGCGCGTCGGGCGCACCGCGGAGTACGTCGCGCTCGACGAGGTGACCCGCAAGGAGATCGAGCGCGAGTTCCTCGAGCACGGGCGCGCCGCGCACCTGCCCGCGCCGCTCGCCTGACCCCGCGGGGTACGACGACGGGCCGGGCCCCCACCGCGGTGGGGGCCCGGCCCGTTCGTCGTCTGCCGGACCTTCGCTCAGCCCGCCGGCTGGTCGGGGAGCTCGGGAGCCCAGGCCACGCCGTTGATGTGACCGCCGCCGTCGGCGAAGATCGTGTTGCCGGTGACGTAGCGGCAGTCCTCGCTGGCCAGGAACAGCGCCACCGGGGCGATGTCGGTCAGCGGGTCGCCGAGGCGGCCCATCGGGTTCGCCGCGTCGACGGCCGCCGCGATGTCGGGGTTCTGCGCGACCCGGCGCCGCAGCGCCGCGGTCTTCGCGCCCGGGGCGATCGCGTTGACCACCACGCCCGTGGGCGCCCACTCCCGCGCCGCGGTGCGGGTGAGGGTGCGCAGCGCCTCCTTGGCGCTGTTGTACTCCAGCGACCCGATGTGGGCGTTGACGCCGTTGAGGCTGACCATGTTGATCACCCGGCCCCAGCCGGCGCGCTTCATGTGCGGGAACGCCGCGCGCATCGCCCAGAACGGGCCGTAGTAGCCCATCGCGAAGCCGCGGTGGAGCATCTCGTCGGTCTTGTGCTCGACCCGGCCGAGATTGGCCCCGCCCCAGGCGTTGTTGACCAGGATGTCGATGCTGCCCCAGGTCTCGACGGCGGTAGCGACCATCGCCTCGACCTGGTCGCGGTCGGTGACGTCGACGCGCACGAACAGCCCGCCGATCTCCTCGGCCACCGCCCGGCCGTTGTCCTCGTCGATCTCC
Organism: Nocardioides sp. dk884; assembly: GCF_009557055.1. Classification (NCBI taxonomy): domain Bacteria; kingdom Bacillati; phylum Actinomycetota; class Actinomycetes; order Propionibacteriales; family Nocardioidaceae; genus Nocardioides; species Nocardioides sp. dk884. Next base: position 399,992 of record NZ_CP045649.1, read on the forward strand.
GCGACGAGCACGCGCGCACCCTCGGCGGCGAACAGCCGCGCGACGCCCGCGCCGATCCCGTCACCGGCGCCGGTGACGACCGCGACGCGGCCCTCGAGGCGGCCGCTCACGCGCGCTCGAGGTGCTGGCCGCGGGCCCCGGCCGCGAGCAGTGCGCGCGCCTCGGGGCGACCGTCGAGCAGGCGCCCGGTCCGCACCACGACCCGCCAGCCCTGCTCGCCGCGACGCAGCTCCCAGTGGTTGGCGGTGGCGCGGCGTACGACGAAGCCCTCGTCGGTGTGGATGACCATCAGCGAGTGGTTGACCGCGACGGCGGTGTCGCCGTCGAGGGTGACCTTGACGGGGCCGTTGAAGTGCGCGGCGCCGTTGCCGATCCAGCCCTGGTGGTTGGTGGAGTTCACCATCGCGACGAGCTGGGCGTTGCCGACCATCGAGATCTCGTCGTTGTCGTAGACACCGTCGGGCTCCCAGATGGCGGCGAGCTCCTCGGCGCTGCCGGAGTCGGCGAGGGCTCCGTAGCCGGCGAGGAGCTGGATGATCTCCCGCTCGTCCTCGAGGGTCTGGAGGCGCTGCTCGAGGGCGGCGATCCGGTCGTCGGTCATGGTGGCTCCTGATCGGGGTGGGGATGGCGACCCGGTGCGCCCGGGCGGCGGGGAGGGGTCAGTCGATCTGGGCGGCGATGGCCGCGAGCGCCTCGAGCTGCTCGCAGTAGTGCTCGGCGGAGGTCGCGTCGACGGTGGTGCTCACGACGGTCGCTCCGGCGGCCCGGACCTCGCGCAGCCGGCGGGCGGTGCCCTCGGCGTCGCCGAGCGGGTCGAGCATGCGGCCGGGGGAGAAGTAGACCTCGAAGCCCTCGGGGAGCTCACGGGCCGCGAGCATCGCGGAGAGCGCCTCGAGGGGCAGCCCGAACGGCACCCAGCCGTCGCCGAGCTCGATCGCGCGGCGCAGCGAGCGGGCGGTGCGACCGCCGATGATCAGCGGCACCCGCTCCTGCACGGCGTGCGGCTCCACGACGAAGCCGGAGAAGTCGAAGTGCGGGCCGTGGTACTCCGGCTGGGAGCGCCCGAGGCTGGCGCGCAGGGCGGCGAGCGCGTCGTCGGCGATCGCACCGCGGCCCTCGAACGTCGCATCGAGGAGCTCGAACTCCTCCTGCAGCGAGCCGACGCCGATGCCGAGCACCAGGCGGCCGTTGCTGATCCGGTCGAGCGTGCCGTAGCGCTTCGCGATCTCGAGCGGGTGGTGGTAGCCGATGACCAGCACCTGGGTCATCAGGCGCAGCTGGGTGGTCTGGGCGGCGAGGTAGCCGAAGGTCGCCAGCGGGTCCCAGTACGTCGCGCCGCGCTGCTCGGCGATGTCGACGGGGACCGCGACGTGCTCGCTGCAGGTCAGGTGGTGCAGGCCGAGGGTGTCGGCGACCCGGGCGATCCGGGTGAGCTCCTCGATGCCGGCGCTGGCCTCCCAGGCGGCGTGGGCCCCCGGGTTGGCGGTGAGCACGGGACTGGTGATGCCGATCTGCATGGGTCTCCTTCGAGGCGGGATCGGCGTCATCCAAGCACCGGGCCGCCGGCGCTCGCCCGTGTCGCTCCCGGTGAGCGGGTGCGCGTCCGCTTCCCTTTCGGCCGGGCTCTTGTTACCGTCGTCACGCAGGGCAGAATGAATTTCAGTTTTGGGGTCTGGAGAGGACGTCATGAGCGCTCAAGGTGTGGAGCCGGTCGTCGAGCCGCGGCAGCTGCCGCCGTCGATGGTGGAGCGGATGTCGCTCATCCTGGAGGCGTTCACCAGCCCCTCGGTGCGACTGACCCTGGAGGAGGTCGCCCGGGCGACCCACCTGCCGCGGTCGACCACGCACCGGATCCTCGACCAGCTGGTGCGCCTGAACTGGCTGACGCACACGAGCTTCGGCTACGCGCTGGGTCAGCGCGCGCTCGAGCTCGGCGGCGGGGACAAGGCCCACGGCGACCTGCGCGCCGAGGCGGCCCCGGTGCTGCACGAGCTGCAGGTGCGCACCGGCATGGTGGCCCACCTCGCGGTGCTCGAGGGCGCCGAGATCTACTACCTCGACAAGATGGGCGGCCGCTTCGCCGCGTCCGTGCCCTCGCGGGTCGGTGGCCGGGCGCCCGCGCACTCCACCGCGCTCGGCAAGGCGATGCTCGCCTGGCTGACCCCCGAGGAGGTCGACCTGCGCCTCGAGGCCGGCCTGAGCCGGTTCACCGGCCGCACCATCGGCGACCTGCCCACGCTGCACCACGAGCTGCACCGCATCCGCGGCCGCAACGGCCTGGCCTTCGAGCGCGGGGAGAGCTTCCCCGACATCGCCTGCGTCGCCGTGGCCGTGCGCGGCCCCGAGGGCCCGCTGGGCGCGATCTCGCTGGTCGGCGACAAGACCGCCCCCGTCGAGCGGCTCGCCCCGCTGGTGCTGAAGGCCGGCCGCGCCGTCTCGGTGGCGCTGTTCCCCGGCCTGGAGACCCAGCGCCCGCGCATCGCGCGTCGTACGATCGCGCGCCCGGAGGGCGCCTGGTCCACCGAGACGATGAGCCGCCTGGTCGCCGCCAGCGAGAGCGGCGACTGGATCTGATCCGCAGTTGCACGCAGGCCCCCGCTCCGTCCCGGAGCGGGGGCCTGCGTCGTGGTGGGGGTCCGGTCGCTTGAGGCTGGTGGGTTGCGCGTAACTGCGCAATTGCTGGGGTTGGTACGTCGTACGCCGCGGAACCGGTGCTTTTCCCAGCAATTGCGCCAAAAAGCACCTACCCCAGGCCCCCACGAGTCCCAGCCAAGGACCCCGGCTGGCTCAGCCCCAGTGGTCGCCCCAGCCCCACAGGTCCGGGGCGGTGTACTCGTGCTGGTCCTCGACGCCGAACTTGCCGCGGAAGAACAGCATCGGCCGGTCGGTGGCGGGGGTCTCGAGGTCGAGGACGCGGCCGATCACGACGTCGTGGTCGCCGGCGACGTGGACCTCGTGGACCTCGGCGTGCACGCGCATCAGCACGCCGCGCAGGCTGGGGGTGCCGATCAGGGAGCTGTCGAAGTCCAGGCCCTCGAACTTCGCGCCGCGGCTGGAGCCGAATCGGTTGCACAGGTCGGTCTGGTCCTCGCCGAGGACGTTGACGCTGAACCGGCCGCTGGTGCGGATCCGGGGCCAGGCGCGGCCGCGGTGGTCGGCGCAGAAGAGCACGAGCGGCGGCTCGAGGGAGACCGAGGCGAAGGACTGGCAGGCGAAGCCGACCGGCTCCTCCCCGTCGTACCCGGTCACGACCGTCACGCCGGTCGCGAAGGAGCCCATCGCGCGGCGCATCTCCATCGGCGACGGTCCGGTGATCTGGGTGCTCGTCATGGTCTCGTTCCTTCCTGACCTGCTGCCCGGGAGGGGCGGCTGGTCCGCGCCCGGGGCGGGCTGTTCCGTGCTCATCGACGTCAACGTACGCCCGCCCGCCGGGCCGACCGCCGGGGGTCCCGATCAGTGGCCGCGGCCCGCGCCCGACCCCGGCCGGGGTCGGCGGACCGTCGGAGCAGGGCGCCGGGCGAGCGGCTCTCCCAGTGACCGGGATCGCCACAGGACGGGTCCGGAGCCCGTTCCTACCGTGGCGGGGTGAGTGACCTGACCTATGAATCCACGCTCCGTGAGCTGTCCACGCCCGCCGGCGTCCTGCGCTACCACGAGGCGGGTGACGGGCCGCCGCTGCTGATGCTGCACGGCTCCGGGCCCGGCGTGACGGGCTGGCGCAACTTCGGCGACAACCTGCCGCGGTTCGCCGAGCACTTCCGCTGCCTGGTGCTGGAGTTCCCGGGCTTCGGGGTCAGCGACACCACCGACCAGCACCCGATGATGGCCGCCCTGCCGGCCGTCGGTGCGTTCCTCGACGGCCTCGGCCTCGAGCAGGTCGACATCATCGGCAACTCCATGGGCGGCAGCGTGGGCGCCCGCTTCGCCATCGCCCAGCCCGACCGGGTACGCCGGCTGGTGACGGTCGGCGGGATCGGGCGCAACATCTTCAGCCCCGCGCCGGGCGAGGGCATCAAGCTGCTCGTCGACTTCACCGAGGACCCCACCCGCGACAAGCTGATCTCCTGGCTGCGCTCGATGGTCTTCGACCAGTCGATGGTCACCGAGGAGCTCATCGAGCAGCGCTGGGAGCAGGCCACCGAGCCGGAGACCCTCGAGGTCGCGCGCCGGATGTACAGCCGCGCCGCGATCGAGGCGACGTTCGCCTCCATCGACAGCTCCGCGCACGGCACCCCCGGCTGGGCGGAGTTTGACAAGATCCGCGCCAAGACGCTGATCACCTGGGGTCGCGACGACCGGGTCAGCCCGCTGGACCAGATGCTGATCCCGATGCGCACGATCCGCGACGTCCAGGTGCACATCTTCTCCCAGTGCGGGCACTGGGCGATGATCGAGCAGAAGGCCGCCTGGGAGAGCACCGTCGAGGCGTTCCTGCTCGCCGAGGACCAGGCGTGAGCACCACGGCCGGCTGGGACCACACCTACGACCTGGTCGTCGTCGGCTCCGGTGGCGGCGGCATGGCCGCGGCGCTCGCCGCGGTCGACGCCGGCCTGAGCGTCGTCGTCCTGGAGAAGGGCAAGAAGTTCGGTGGCAGCACCGGCATCTCCGGCGGCGGCATCTGGGTCCCCAACAACCCGACCCTGCGCCGCGCCGGCCACGACGACTCTCGCGAGTCGGTCCTGACCTACCTCGACGCGCTCACCGAGGGCCGGGTGCCCCGCGCCCGCCTCGAGGCGTACGTCGACCAGGGCCCCGCCGCGATGGAGCTGCTCGAGCGCTCCAAGTGGATGAAGTTCGCCTGGACCAAGGGCTACGCCGACTACCACCCCGAGCTGGAGGGCGGGCGACCGCGCGGGCGCTCCATCGAGCCCAAGCCGTTCGACACCCGCAAGCTCGGCGAGGACGAGGCGTTCCAGCGCCCGAACAGCATGAAGGGCCCGCTGGGCCTGTGGATCACCAGCAAGGACTACCACGACCTGGCGATGGTCAAGCGCACCTGGCAGGGCCGCCGCGCCTCGCTCACCGCCGCCTGGCGGGTCAGCTCCAACGTGATCCGCCGGCGCCACATGGCCACCGGCGGCCGCGCGCTCGTGGCCCGCATGCGGATGGCGCTCAAGGACGCCGGCATCCCGCTGTGGCTGCAGACCCCGATGACCGAGCTGGTCACCGAGGGCGACCGGGTGGTCGGCGTCGTGGCGACCCGCGACGGCGCCCCGGTGCGCATCCACGCCCGCCGCGGCGTGCTGCTGGCCAGCGGCGGCTTCGACCACAACCAGCAGATGCGCTCGACGTACCTGCCCGAGGGCGGCAAGGCCAACCACACCCTGGGCGCGGCGGAGAACACCGGCGACGGGATCCTCGCCGGCCAGGTCCTCGGCGCCGCGCTGGACTTCATGGACGACGCCTGGTGGATGCCGTCGGTCGAGCACCCGACCGGCGCGACGATCCCGCTGGTCTCCGAGCGGGCGATCCCCGGCCAGGTGATCGTGGGCGAGAACGGGCGACGCTTCACCAACGAGGCGGCGCCGTACGTCAACTTCGTCCACGACCAGCTCGCCGGCGGCCAGCACGTCGCCTGGTTCGTGATGGACTCCCGGGCCCGGGCGCGCTACCCGTTCGCCCAGATCCTGCCCGGCGCGCCGTTCCCGAAGTCGTTCTACGACTCCGGGCTCGTGCACCGCGCGGACACGGTGGCCGAGCTGGCCGCCTCGACCGGGCTGCCGGCCGAGGCCCTCCAGGAGACCCTCGACCGGTTCAACGGCTTCGTCCGCGCCGGCCGCGACCTGGACTTCCACCGCGGCGAGAGCGCCCACGACCGCTACTACGGCGACCCGACGCTGCCCAACCCGAACCTCGACCTGATCGACAAGGCGCCGTTCTACGCGGTGCGGATCCAGGTCGGCGACCTCGGCACCAAGGGCGGGCTGGTCTGCGACGCGGCCTCCCGCGTGCTGCGCGAGGACGGCTCGGTCATCGACGGGCTCTACGCGACCGGCAACGCCTCGGCCTCCGTCATGGGCAACGAGTACGCCGGCCCCGGCGCGACCATCGGGCCCTCGATCGTCTTCGGCTACATCGCCGCGCGGCACGCCGCCGGCATCGGTGCCGACTCGGTGTCCGGGTCCGTCCCGGCCGACTCCCAGGCGCGCCACGCGGCGCGGGAAGGGTAGATAGCGATGCCCATCGTCCGCGTGCGCGAGGTGGTCAAGGAGACCTCCGACGCCCACACCCTGGTGCTCGAGACCCTCGGCGGGGAGCGCCTCGACTACGTCGCGGGTCAGTTCCTCACCGTGCGGATCCCGAGCGAGCGGCCCGAGGGGGCGGCGCGCTGCTACTCGCTGTGCACCGCGCCCGGCCACGACGAGTTCCCCGCGGTGACGGTCAAGCGCACCGCCGGCGGCTACGCCTCCAACTGGCTGTGCGACCACGCCGGGGTCGGGACCGAGCTGGAGGTGCTCGCCCCCTCGGGGATCTTCACCCCCTCGACGCTGAGCGAGGACCTGCTGCTGATCGCCGGCGGCAGCGGCATCACCCCGGTGATGTCGATCCTCAAGACCGTCCTGCACAGCGGGACCGGCTCGGTGGTCCTGCTCTACGGCAACCGCGACGAGCACTCGGTGATCTTCGCCGACCAGCTGCGCGACCTGGTGGCGGCCTTTCCCGAGCGGTTGCGCGTCGTGCACTGGCTGGAGTCGGTGCAGGGGCTGCCCTCGCAGGCCTCGCTCGGCGGCCTGCTGCGCGGGTTCTGGGACCGCGAGGCGCCCGAGGCGTTCGTGTGCGGCCCCGCGCCGTTCATGGACCTGGCCGAGCGCACCCTGGCCGGCCTCGGCGTGCCCGGGCACCGGGTCCACGTGGAGCGGTTCACCTCGCTCACCGGCGACCCGTTCGCGGCGCCCGCCGAGATCGACGAGACCGGCGCGGCCAGCGAGGTGGAGGTGACGCTCAACGGGGAGACCCGGGTGCTGTCGTGGCCCGAGAGCAACAACCTCGTCGACGTGATGCTCGCGGCCGGGATGGAGGCGCCGTACTCCTGCCGGGAGGGCGCGTGCAGCGCCTGCGCCTGCATCGTCCTGGACGGCGAGGTGAGCATGGACCGCAACGAGGTGCTCGACGACGCCGACCTCGCCGACGGCCTCGTCCTGGGCTGCCAGGCGCGCCCGCGGAGCCCGCGGATCCGGCTGTCCTACGACGGCTGAGGACGGGGTCGAGACCCCGTCCGCGAGGCGGTCCCGATCAGCGGGAACGGCCCGAAGACGACCAATTCAGCGGTGCCACGGTGTGACAGCGGACACCGCGTCCGGGTGAGGAAGTGAAGAGCTCATGAGCAACGAAGTGCTGGCCAAGATCGAGGCACACGCCGAGGAGATCGCCGCGCTGGGTCCCAGCAACGAGAAGCTGGGCCGCCTCGACGACCAAGCCGCCGAGATCCTGCGGGAGACCGGCGTCATCAAGATGCTGCAGCCGGCCAAGTACGGCGGCGCCGAGGCGCACCCCGCCGACTTCGCCGAGGCCGTCATGCGCCTGGCGAGCCTGGACGGCTCGACCGGCTGGGTCGCCGGCATCGTCGGTGTCCACCCGTGGGAGATGGCGATGTGCGACGCCCGCGTGCAGGAGGAGATCTGGGGCTCCGACCACGACACCTGGATCGCCTCGCCGTACGCGCCGATGGGCGTGCTGCGCCCGGTCGACGGCGGCTACGTCTTCAACGGCCACTGGCAGTTCTCCTCGGGCACCGACCACTGCGACTGGATCTTCCTGGGTGCGTTCCTCGGCGACGCCGAGGGCAACCCGGTGAGCCCGCCGCAGGTCTACCACGTGATCCTGCCGCGCGCGGACTACACGATCGTGGAGGACTCCTGGGACGTCGTCGGCCTGCGCGGCACCGGCTCCAAGGACATCCTCGTCAAGGACGCGTTCGTGCCCGACTACCGGGTCGTGGAGTTCGCGAAGTTCATGGACGGCAGCCAGCCCCGCGAGGCCGGCCTGACCAGCCCGACGTACCACATCCCGTTCACGACGGCCTTCCCGATGGGCATCAGCTCCGCGGTCATCGGCATCGCCGAGGGCGCGCTGGCCGCCCACCTGGCCTACCAGAAGAAGCGGGTGCAGATCACCGGCACGCGCATCAAGGACGACCCGCACGTGCTCTACGCGATCGGCGAGGCCGCGGCGGAGATCCACGCCTCGCGCGTGACGATGCTCGACAACGTGCGCTCCTTCTACGACAAGGCCCAGCGCGGGGAGCCCGTGTCGCTCGCCGAGCGCGCCCAGTCGCGTCGTACCCAGGTGTCCGCCGCGTGGCGCGCCGCCCGGGCGATGGACGAGATCGTGGCCCGCTCCGGCGGTAACGGCATGCGCATGGACAACCCGATCCAGCGCTTCTGGCGCGACGGCCACATGGGCCTGGCCCACGCGATCCACGTGCCCGGCTCGGTCTTCCACGTGTCGTCGCTGACGTCGCTCGACGTGACGCCGCCGCCCGGCCCGATGCTGTCGATGATCTGACGGGACCGGCTCCCGCAACCGCCGCCGTGCCCGGGCCCTCCGGGGCCCGGGCCACAGAAGTGCAGTCAGGAAAGAGGAGAGATGACCCAGATCCGAGGACTCGGCTACCTGAAGGTGCAGAGCCAGGACATCCCGCGCTGGCGTGAGCTGACCGTGGAGTGCCTGGGCTTCCAGGAGACCACCGGCCCCGAGCCGGACGCGCTCCACCTGCGCATGGACGAGCGCGCCGCCCGCCTGATCGTGGTGCCCGGCGACGTCGACCGGGTGCTGGCGGTGGGCTGGGAGGTCCGTGACCAGTTCGCGCTCGCCGCCGTGGGCCGCGCCGTCGAGGCCGCGGGCACCGCGGTCAAGGTGCTCTCGCCCGAGGAGTGCGACGAGCGCCGCTTCGAGGCCGGCATCCGCTTCGACGACCCGGCCGGCACCCCCACCGAGGTCTTCTTCGGTCCCGTGCTCGACCACAGCCCGGTGATCACCTCGCACGGCAACACGTTCGTGACCGGCGCCCAGGGCATGGGCCACGTCGTACTGCCGACGACCAACCCCGACGAGACCATCGCCTTCTACGCCGAGGTCCTGGGCTTCCTGCCCCGCGGCGCGTTCCGGCTGACCCCCGCCGGCGTCCCGCCGGTCCGGATCCGGTTCATGGGCGTCAACCAGCGCCACCACAGCCTCGCGGTCTGCCCGGCCCCGCACGGCGAGGCCCCCGGCCTGGTGCACCTGATGGTCGAGGTCACCGAGCTCGACGCCGTCGGGCGCGCGCTGGACAAGATCAACAAGCACGGCTTCTCCGTCTCCTCGACCCTGGGCCGCCACACCAACGACAAGATGGTGTCGTTCTACGTGCGGGCTCCCGGTGGCTGGGACATCGAGTACGGCTGCGAGGGCATGCTGGTCGACGAGACCTACTACACGGCCGAGGAGATCACCGCCGACAGCTACTGGGGCCACGCCGGCGGCGGCGCCGAGCCGCTCGCGGCCTTCATGCCGCCCGCATGAGCGTCGTCCCGATCCGGCTCGCCGACGTCGCCCGCGTGGACCACGAGACCGACGTCCTGGTCGTCGGTTTCGGCTGCGCGGGCGGCGCCGCGGCGCTGGAGGCGCGGCGTACCGGTGCCGAGGTGGTGGTGCTCGAGCGGGCCAGCGGCGCGGGCGGCTCCTCCGCCCAGTCCGGCGGGGAGCTCTACCTCGGCGGCGGCACCCGGGTGCAGAAGGCGCTCGGGTTCGACGACGACGCCGAGAACATGTTCGCCTACCTCGTCGCCGCGCTCGGCCCGCACGCCGACGAGGAGAAGCTGCGCCTGTACTGCGAGGGCAGCCTCGAGCACTTCGACTGGTTCGGCTCCCTCGGCATCGACTTCGAGGAGAGCCTGTACGACGCCCCGAGCTGGATGCCGCCGACGCGTGACGGGCTGATGTGGCTGGGCGAGAACGCCTGGCCCTTCGACCAGCTCGCCCGCCCGGTCCCGCGCGGGCACCGGCCCTCGACCGAGGGCTTCGGCGGCTGGCTGCTCATGGAGCGGCTCACCGCCACCTGTGCCGAGGCCGGGGTCGAGACCCACACCGACACCCGCGCGGTTTCCCTCGTGGTCGACGACGCGGGCCGGGTCGTGGGCGTCACCGCACGCCGCTTCGGTGAGGACGTCACCTACCTCGCGCGCCGCGGCGTCGTGCTCACCACCGGCGGCTTCGTGGACAACGCGCGCATGCTCGAGAACCACGCCCCCGACCTGCTCGGCCACGACAAGGTCAGCGACGGCCTCGACGACGGCAGCGGCATCGAGATGGCCGCCGCCCTCGGCGCCGCGACCCGCCGGATGGGCGCGGTCGAGGTGGCCTACACGGCGCTGCCGGCGATGGCGGTGCGCGGGATGCTGGTCAACGGCCTGGGCCGGCGCTTCGTTAACGAGGACGTCTACCCTGGGGTGTTCAGCCACGCTGCGCTGCACCAGCCCGGCCCGTGCTGGGTGATCCTCGACGAGGAGGGCCTGGAGTCTATCCCGCCGCAGGACCTGTGGGGGGTGCGTCCCACGCACGCCGCGGAGACCCTCGAGGAGCTCGAGGAGGAGCTCGCGATGCCGCCGGGCTCGCTGCGCGACACGGTCGCGGCCTACAACGAGCACGCGGCGAAGGGCGAGGACCCCTACTTCCACAAGAACGCTCGCTGGCTGCGGCCCCTCACCGGGCCGTTCGCCGCGGTCGACCCGCGGCTCGGGTTCGGCGACACCGTCGGTACGGAGAACACCGGCTTCCGCGGGTTCACCCTCGGCGGCCTGCACACCGACGTCGACGGCCGGGTGCTGTCGGTGGCGGGTGACCCGGTGCCCGGCCTGTACGCCGCGGGCCGGGCGACCTCCGGCATCCACGGCCACGGCTACGTCTCCGGCACCTCGCTGGGCGACGGCACCTTCTTCGGCCGCCGCGCCGGGCGCACCGCCTCCTCCACCACCTGACCCGTCGCCGAGTCGCCGCCCGCGCCGACTCGCCTCGTACGGCCGTCCCGGTCGCGCCTCCACGGCGGCCGGGGCGGCCTTTTCGTGTCGTCCCGCGAGTCGGCGCTTGTGGCGCGCCGAGTCGGCTCTTGTGGCGCGCCGAGTCGGCTCTTGTGGCGACGTACCCGTCCAGAAGTCTCGATTCGAGCGTCAGAAGTCTCGATTCGACGAGTACGACGAGAGCCGGCCATCCCCCTGGAGGAATGACCGGCTCTCGTGTGGTGCTGGGGTGCGCGGGCTGGCTACTCGCTCGAGGGCGGCAGCAGCTTGCGGGACTTCTCGCGCGCGGCGCGCAGCAGGGCGGAGCGGTCGTGGCCGCTGCGGACCTCGACCAGGCGCTCGTTGCCGGCCGCGATCTGCACCGGGCCATCGGTGAGCTGCGACAGCGCCTGGCGGGCGACGTCGTCGGGCTCGGAGACGTGCATGCCGGGAACGTCGAAGTTCAGCCCGGCCCGCTCCATGGCGGGGGTCCGGGTGACACCGAGGACGAACTCGAGGACGTCCACGTCGTAGTCGGCCATCTCCAGCCACAGGCCCTCGGCGAAGACCCGGCAGAACGCCTTGACGGCCGAGTAGACGCTGATCTGCGCGGAACCCATGAAGCCGGCCAGGGAGCCGACGAGCAGGAGGCCGCCGCGGCGACGCTCCTTCATCGGGGCGCCGAAGAGCTGCACGAGCGCCATCTGGGCGGTGATGTTGAGGTCGATGACGTTCTGGAACCGGTCGAGGTCGCCGGTGACGAACTCGTGGCCGTAGCTGTTCGCGCCGGCGTTGTAGACCAGCAGGCCGACCTCGAGGTCCGAGGTCGCCTCCTGGATCCGCTTCACCGAGTCGGGGTCGATGAGGTCGACCGCGAGGGTGCGCACCTCCACGCCCTTCGCGCGGACCGCCTCCGCGGTCTCCTCGAGCGGGCCCGGCTTGCGGGCCAGCAGCACGAGGTTGAGACCGGCGTCGGCGAGCTGGTGGGCGAAGGACGCGCCCACCCCCTCGGAGCCACCGGCGATGACGGCCCAGGGGCCGTAGCGGGACGGATCGATCACGCGTTGCTCGCTTCGTTCAGGGCTGCCGGGTTGCTCGGCAGCGGTTCGTCGGACAAGACGTCCAGGTCGCCACGCACCGCAGCGGCGCGCACGGAGTCGCGCAGCGCGAAGCAGCCGACGAACGTCGCGCCGTTGGGCCCCGGGCGGGGCTTGGAGGCGCGGCGCTCGACGCACGCCGCGACGGCCTGGTCGTTCCACTGGATGGTGGTCTGGTCCCAGCTGCTCTTGCGGGCCTGGACGCTGACCCCGCAGCTGGTGCAGGACACCGGCTGCATGGGAGCGGTCTCCAGGCGGACGTCGGGGCGCACCGCCATCAGACCGGCTGCTCCTGCTGGGCAGCGGCGCGACGGGCCATGTTCTCCTCGACCTCGCGGCGCCAGGCCGCGTTCGGCTTGGTGGTGTCGATCTCGAACTCGAAGCGGTCGACCATCTCCGCCTGCACCTCGCCGACGTCGACGTAGAACTGCTCATACCAGCGACGCAGCTGGTAGACCGGCCCGTCCTCCTCGCACAGCAGCGGGTTCTCGATGCGCGCCTTGTTGCGCCAGATCTCCACGTCCTGCTCGAAGCCGATGCGGATGAAGTCGCCCATCTTGCGCGCCATCGCGGTCGAGGCCTCGTCGTCGAGACCGGGCAGCTTCTTCACCATCACGCCGTACTGCAGGACGAAGGAGTTCTCATCGATCGGGTAGTGGCAGTTGATGAGCACCGAGGGGACGTCGTTGCCGTCCTCGTAGTGGTAGGTGAGGTCGTCGATCATGAACGACGGGCCGTAGTAGCTCGCGGTGGAGCTGGTGCCCTTGTTCTTGGGGGCGTTGCTGCCGGCGGCCTGCGGCCGGGCGACGTCCTCGCGGCCCACACCGTTCATGATCTGCGTGGCCACGTGGCCCTCGAAGATGTTCTTGAAGTACGTCGGGAACGAGTAGTGCACGTAGAAGAAGTGCGCCATGTCGACCACGTTGTCGACGATCTCGCGGCAGTTCGCGCCCTCGATCGTCGTGGTGTACCAGACCCAGTCGGTCCACTCGGGGTCTTCGTAGCCGGCGATCTTGGGGATCGCGGCGTCGGCGGGCGGCGGGTTGCCCTCCGGGTCGTTCCAGACGAAGAGCATGCCGTCCTGGATCATCGTCGGCCACGCGGCGGTACGCGCGCGGAGCGGGACGCGGCGGGCGTAGGGGATCGACTTGCAGCGACCGTCGCCACCCCAACGCCAGTCGTGGAAGGGGCACGCGATCTCGTTGCCCTTGACCTCGCCCTGCGACAGGTCGCCGCCCATGTGGCGGCAGTAGGCATCGAGGACGTTGACCGCGCCGTCCTCGCCCGCGAACACCACCAGCTTCTGGCCGAAGGCCTTGATCTGGTGGGGCTTGCCGTCGGCGAAGTCCCGGATCAGGCCCAGGCAGTGCCAGCCCCGGGCGTACCGGGTGGGCGCGGGGCCCGTCTCGATGTGGCGAACCTCGTCCTCGACTGCGGTCATTGCGCTCTCCGTTCCCTGTCAAAAGTCCCGTGTCAAGCCGCACGAGCGGCCGATCTGAGGATCTCCGAGTGTGCTCGCAGCCACAGCCGGTCCCGGCGTCAAGTCCCACTCATCGAAACATCGCGTGACGATGTCGCACCTGACCTGCCGCCGGCGCCAGGTCCCACTCACCGGTAGCCTCGAAGGCGCCGCCGAACCAGTCCCAGCATCGTCGCCCCGGCTGGACCCGAGAGCAGAGGGAGAGGTGCCGTGCCGCGCATCGCAGAGGGCCGACCGGCCGCGGAGCCCAGCTCCTCAGAGCAGAAGGAGCGCCACCAGCGCATCCTGCGCGCGGCCTCTCGCCTGGGCGCCGAGCACGGCCTGGAGCACGTGCAGATGCACGACGTGGCGAAGTCCGCCGGCGTCGCGATCGCGACGCTCTACCGCTACTTCCCCTCCAAGACCCACCTGTTCACCTCGGTGATGCGCTACCAGGTCGAGCGGTTCTCCACCAGCGGCGCGCTGCCGGTCGGGCTGCCGCCGGCGCAGGCGGTGGAGTCGCTGCTGGTGGGGATGACCCACGAGATGGCGCGGCGCCCGAAGCTGTCGCTGGCGATGATCCAGTCCAACAACCAGGCCCAGTCCGCGGCGACGCCGGAGTCGGCGGTCAACGACGCGATCTTCCAGCAGGTCGTCCTCGAGACCGCCGGCCTCACCGACCCGACCGAGGAGGACGACCGGCGGGTGCGCCTGATCGTGCACTGCTGGTACGGCGTGCTGATCTCGGTGCTCAACGGTCGCCTGGGCATGACGGAGGCCGAGGGCGACATCAAGATGGCGACCGGGCTGCTGTTCACCGACCGTCCCTGAGCCGCCCCCGGCCCCGCGTGCGGGTCAGCCGTTGAGGGTGCCGACCCCGGTGGTGTCCAGCTTCGCGACGCTGTACGCCGCGTAGGTCTGGTGCTCGGAGCGGTCGGCGAAGTACGACGAGAGCTGCTCGTCGAGCTCCTCCACCGAGAAGGTGCCGTCGGCCGCGGTGAACTTCTGCTCCACCGTCGGGGCCGCCATCAGCGCCACGAAGTCGCCGTACGCCACGAACACCTGGCCGCTGATCCGCGCGGCGGCGGGAGAGGCGAGGTAGGACACGAAGGTGGCGACCCGCTCGGGGGCCAGGATGTCGAGCTCGCGGTTCTCCGGGTCCTCGGCGAAGACCTTGGAGGTCATCTCGGTGCGGGCCCGCGGGCAGATCGCGTTGGCCGTGACGCCGTAGCGCGACAGCCCGCGCGAGGTCGACAAGGTGAGCGCCACGATGCCGGCCTTGGCCGCGGCGTAGTTCGCCTGGCCGGGGGCGCCGAAGAGGAACGCCTCGGACGCGGTGTTGATGATGCGCCCGTAGACCGGGGCGTCCGCGGCCTTCGACGCGGCGCGGAAGTGCACCGACGCGGCGCGCGACAGCGAGGCGTGGCCCTTGAGGTGCACCCGGACGACGTCGTCCCACTGCTGTTCGGACATGTTGAACAGCATCGTGTCGCGGGTGATGCCGGCGTTGTTGACGACGATGTCGAGCCCGCCGTAGGTCTCCACCGCGGCGTCGACGAGCTGCTGGCCCATCTCCCAGGTGCCGATGTCGCCCTTGACGGCGATCGCCGCGGAGCCGAGGGCCTCGATCTCGGCGACCACCCCGTCCGCCGCGTCCCCCATGTCGTTGACGACCACGTTCGCGCCGCGCGCGGCGAGTGCCAGGGCCTCGGCCCGGCCCAGTCCGGCGCCCGCGCCGGTCACGACGGCGGTACGCCCCGTGAGGTCGGTGTTGCCCATGAACACTCCTGTCCTGCTGCTCGTCGGGGCGGGCAGCAGCCCGGCCCCCGGGTCGCTGCGACCCTAGGAGCGGGCGGGTACGACGTCTCGCCGCGCATCCCGCTGAGTGGGCCGCGCCCGGGGGTGCGCCGGGCCCGCCGGGGTCCAGTCAGTGGGACCGGGGGTCGACCCGACCCCGTCCGGGTGGTCACGTAAGCCCGTGCCTATCGACGTCGCCACCGCGCTCGGCGCGGAGCCCACCGTGCGAGAGGTCTGCTGGACCCCGCGCGACGTGCTGCTCTACCACCTCTCCGTGGGCGCCGGCCGCGACGCCGCGAGCGATCCCGAGCTCGCCTACACCTTCGAGCGCGGCCTGCAGGTGCTGCCGACGTTCGCGATGGTCGCCGGCAAGGGGCTCTCCGCAGGCGACGAGGCCAGCGCGCCGGAGATGCGGATGCCCGGCATCGACATCGACCTGCGCCGGATCCTCCACGGCGGCCAGGCGCTGACCGTGCACCGGCCGCTGCCCGCGCAGGGCCGCGCCCGCCTCCGCACCCGGGTCGCGGAGGTCTGGGACAAGGGCAAGGCGGCGGTGATCGTGCTCGAGCACGACGCGCGCGACGAGCAGGACCAGCCGCTGTGGACCACCCGCATGCAGATCTTCGCCCGCGGCGAGGGCGGCTTCGGTGGCGAGCCCGGTCCGGAGAGCGCCTGGAGCGCCCCGGAGCGCGGGCCCGACCACGTGCTGGAGTCCCCGACCCGCCCCGACCAGGCGTTGCTCTACCGCCTCAACGGCGACCTCAACCCGCTGCACATCGACCCCGAGTTCGCCCAGGCGGCCGGGTTCGAGCGGCCGATCCTGCACGGGCTCGCCTCCTACGGCATCGTCGCCAAGGCGATCGTCGACGGGCTGCTCGACGGCGACGCCGCCCGGTTGGACTCGCTCTCGGTGCGCTTCGCCGGCTCGATCCACCCCGGCGAGACGATCCGCACCGCGGTGTGGCGCGACGGCGCCGACCTGCTGCTGTCCGCGACCTGCCCCGAGCGCGATGGCCAGCCGGTCCTGACCCACGCGACCGCCCGGGTGCGCTGAGGTGGTCGCCGGGGAGTCCTTCCGCGAGTGCTCGTCGCCGCCGGTGGACGGCGGCGTGGACGCCGCGGTGGCCGCCGTACGACGGCTCGCGGAGGCGCTGCTGCGCACCGGCGACACGGCGGCCGTCGACCTCGACGACCTGGCCCGGCGGATCACCGCGCTGAGCGAGGAGGTCGAGGAGCACACCCCGGCCCTGGACACCCGGATGGTGGACATGTGGTCCGGGGAGGGCGCCACCCGCCACGACCCGGTCACCGGCCCCGAGAACGCCCTCGCACCCCCGCTGCACCTCACCGGCCACGAGGACGGCTCGGTCTCCGGCACGGTCCGCCTCGGGGTGCTCTACCAGGGCCCGCCCGGCTGCGTGCACGGCGGCGTGAGCGCGCTGCTGCTCGACCACACCCTCGGCGTCGCGAACGCCTGGGCCGGCACGGCCGGGATGACCGGCACGCTGACGGTCCGCTACCACGCACCGGTGCCGCTGCACGAGGAGCTGCTCATCAGCGGTCGCCAGGAGCGCGTCGAGGGCCGCAAGATCTGGACCACCGGCACGATCTCCCACGACGGAGAGGTGCTGGTCAGCACCGAGGGGCTGTTCATCGACGCCCTGCTCCAGCGCCCCCGATGAGCAGCAGGTGACCTCGGGCAGCGCCACCGCCGCGCGGGCCGGCACCCCTGGTGCGCCGCGCCCGGCGGCGATGATCGCGGTGCTGTGCGCGGCCGGCATCTGCGTGGCGCTCGTGCAGGCGATGATCTTCCCCCTGGTGCCCTCGCTGCCCGGCATGCTCGGCACCAGCGCCGCCGACGCGACCTGGGTGGTCAGCGCGACGCTGATGGCCGCCGCGGTCGCGACCCCGGTGAGCGGTCGCCTCGGGGACATGGTCGGCAAGCGCCGGGTGATCCTGGCGAGCCTGGGGTTCCTCATCGCCGGCTCGCTGGTCTGCGCGGCGTCCTCGAGCCTGCTGCCGATGATCGCCGGCCGGGCGCTCCAGGGCCTGGCGATGGGCACGATCCCGTTGGGGATCAGCGTGATGCGCGAGGAGCTGACCACCCGTCAGATGGCCACCGGCATCGCGGTGATGAGCGCGACGATGGGCATCGGCGGGTCGATCGGGATGCCGCTGAGCGCGCTCGTGCTCGCCGTCGCGTCGTGGCGGGTGATGTTCTTGCTGGTCGCGCTGATCGCGTCGGTGTGCGCGGTCGCGGTGCTGCTGGTCGTCCCGCCCTCGCGGGTCACCAGTCCCGGCCGCTTCGACCTGCTCGGGGCCCTCGGGCTGGCGGTGGCGCTGGTCGCGTTCCTCCTCGTGGTCACCCGCGGTCAGGAGTGGGGCTGGGCCAGCCCGCGCATCGGCGCCCTCGCCGTGCTCGTCGTCGCGGTGCTGGCCTGGTGGACCCGCTTCGAGCTGCGCCGCCGTGACGCCCTGGTCGACCTGCGGGTCTCCGCGCGCCCGACGATGGTCTGGGCGAACCTCGCGGCGCTGGCGCTCGGCTTCTCGATGTACCCCCAGGGGCTGGCCTTCCCGCAGATGATGAACGCCCCGACCTCCACCGGCTACGGCCTCGGCCTCGACATGGTCGTCGCGGGGCTGGTCATCGGCACCGGCGGGCTGACGATGCTGCTGCTCGCCCCGCTCGCGGCCCGCTTCATCGTCGTACGCGGAGCGCGGCTGAGCCTGATGCTCGCCGGCGTCCTGGTCGCGCTGTCCTACGCCGTGCCGCTCGTCTGGTACGACGAGCCCTGGTACTTCGCGCTGGCCAGCATCGTCATGTGCGCGGGCCTCGCCTTCGGGATGGGCGCGCTGCCGCAGCTGGTGATGTCGGCGGTCCCGGTGGGGGAGACCGGCGCCGCGAACGGGGTCAACGCGCTGATGCGCTCCCTGGGCCTCGCCGTCTCCGGCGCCGTGGTCAGCATCGTGCTGGCCGCCTCCACGCTCGAGGCCGGCGGCGCGACGTACCCCACCCTCGGCTCGCTGCGGCTGAGCTATGCGGTCACCCTGCTCGCCGCGCTCCTGGTCGTCCTCTGCGCCTGGCGGGTCCCGCGCGCCGGCACGGCGGTGGCGGGTGCCGGTGCGGGTGCGGCGGGGCGCTCGTAACTGCGCAATTGCTGAGATAAACACCTGGTACGTCCGGGGACCGGTGGTTTTCCCAGCAAGTGCGCCGAAAGACACCGCCCCGACCGCCCCGCCCCCGGCCCCCCGCCCCCGGCCCCCCGGGAAGCCCAGCCCACCCCGCGGCGTTGAGTCCTGGGTGAGGCTCTCGCTGCTCGACCGTTCCCGGACCCGTGTGGGGCACCCCGACGCGGAGGCGTTGCATGCCACGGTGGCCCGCGCGGAGCATGCCGAGCTGATCGGCTACGAGCGGTTCTGGGTGGCCGAGCACCACGCGGTGCGCGGTATCGCCTCGGGCGCGCCGGCCGTGCTGCTGGCCGCGGTCGGGGCGCGCACCTCCCGCATCCGGATCGGGTCGGGCGGGGTGATGCTGCCGCTGCACCAGCCGCTGGTGGTCGCCGAGCAGTTCCTGGTGCTCGACGCGCTGCACCCCGGACGCGTCGACCTGGGCCTGGGCCGCTCCCTCGGCTTCACCGCGCCGGTACGCCGCGCGCTGCGCCGCGACCTCGACGCGCCCGACTCCTTCGCCGACGACCTCGCGGAGCTGCGCGGCTACCTGGAGGGCAGCGGGGAGGTCACCGCGCGCCCGGCGACCCCGGGCCGGGTGCCGATGCACGTGCTCGCCACCGGGCGCGGCGTCGAGGTCGCCGCCCGGCTCGGGCTGCCGGTGGTGGTGGGCGGACCGGTCCTCGACGCCGAGGAGCTGCCCGACCTGTTGGCCGGCTATCGGCGCCGGTTCCACCCCCATCTCGGCAGCAACCCCTGGGTGACGGTCTCCCTCGACGTCCTGGTCGCCGCCGACGACGCGAGCGCCCGCGAGCTCGCGCTCCCGGAGGCCTGGGCGATGGCGCTGGCGCGTCGCGACGGCGAGTTCCCGCCGCTGGAGCCGGTGGCCGGCATCCGCGCGGCCACCTGGTCCGACCAGGTGCGCCGCCGCGTCGAGGCCTCGCTGGACCGCGCCGTGCTCGGCAGCCCGGCGACCGTGCGGCGGCGCCTGGAGGAGCTCGCCGAGCGCACCGGCGCCGACGAGCTGATGTCCAGCGCCTCGACGTACGACCGCGACGCCCTGCTCGTCTCCGACCGGATGCTGCGCGACCTCGTGTCCTGAGCGGCGCGCGGCCCTCAGACCTGCACGCGCGCCCGGACCACCTTGCCGGTGGCGTTGCGGGGGAGCGCCTGGTCGGTGATGCGCCAGTGGGTGGGGACCTTGAAGTAGGCCAGCGAGGCGGCGACGTGCTCGCGCAGCTCCTGCTCGAGCTTCTCGGCGTCCACCTCCGTGCTGCGTCGTACGACGACCGCCGCGACCTCCTGGCCGAGGTCGTCGTGATCGATGCCGAGGATCAGCGCCTCCTCGACGTCGGGGTGCTCCATCACCACGCCCTCCACCTCCGCGGGGTAGACGTTCTCGCCGCCGCGGATGATCAGGTCCGAGCGCCGCGTCGACAGGCGCACCCGGCCCTGCTCGTCGAGCTGGCCGAGGTCGCCGGTGTGCAGCCAGCGGTCCGGGCCGATCGTGGCCGCGGTGGCCTCGGGGTCCTCCCAGTAGCCGAGCATGTTGTAGACGCTGCGCGCGCAGATCTCGCCCTCGACGCCCGGCGGCAGCGCGTTGCCCAGCGGGTCGCGGACCTCGAGCTCGACGCCGATGATCGGGCGGCCCAGGGTGCCGGGGGCCTCCTCGAGGTCCATCGGGGTGGCCACCGCGAGGGCGGTGCACGACTCGGTGAGGCCGTAGCTGTCGGCCAGCGACGCGGCGAACGGCAGCTGGGAGCGCAGCTGGTCCTTGAACTGCGGGGAGGACGGCGCCGAGGCGAGCGCGAAGGCCCGCAACGAGGAGGTGTCGTAGCGGCCCAGGTCGCCGTGCTCGAGCAGCCGCTTGGCCATCGTCGGGACCGCGCCCCAGTTGGTCACGCGCTCGCGCTCGATCAGGCTCATGACGGCGTCCACGTCGAACGCGCCGAGGTGCATGCTGATCTTGGAGCCGGTGCCGAGCCGGGTGACCACCAGGTTGTGCAGGCTGCCGATGTGGAACAGCGGCATCACCAGCAGGTGGTTGCGATCGCGAGGGTCGGTCGGGTCGCCGAACGCCGCCAGCAGCGCGTCGTTGTAGCGGTGGTACTCCAGGACGGCCAGCAGGTTGCGGTGGGTGTGCACCGCGCCCTTGGGGCGCCCCGAGGTGCCGGAGGTGTAGATGATCACCGCCGGGTCGTCCTCGGCGATGGTGGCCGCGGGCAGCGGGCTGCCCCGGTGCTCGGCCACCAGCCGCGGCAGGTCCTCCTCGACCGTGAGCACGGTGAGCCCGTCGACGGGCTGCACGAGCGCCGCGCGGCGCTCGTCCACGACGAGCACCTGGGGGCGGGTGTGGCCCAGGCCGTAGGCGAGCTCGCGCTCGGTCCACCACGCGTTGTAGGCGACCGCGACCGCGCCGATCGAGACCGTCGCCCAGAAGGCGAGGACCCAGCCGGGGTTGTTCGCCGAGGCGATGGCCACCCGGTCGCCGGGCTGCACGCCGTACTGCTCGCGCAGGGCGTGCGCCAGCGCCGTGACCTGCTCGGCGTGCTCGGCGTAGGAGAGCCGCTCGTCCCTCGTGACGAGGTAGTCGCGGTCACCGTGCTCGACGGACTGCTCCAGCAGCGCGCGCAGCGAGAGGTCGCGGTGCGCGTGGACGCGCAGCGTCGTGCCGAGGACCTCCTCCTCGACGAGCTCGAAGCGACCGCCGGGACCGGTGAGGTCCGCGATGGCGCGCATGGCGTGGGCGTGCAGATCCGTGGTCATCGTGCCCTCGATCGGGGTGGTGGCGTGACGGGGGAGGCGGTCAGTGTGGGGCGCCTGGAAGCGACGCACACCACATTTCCCGATCACCGGGACGTGGACCCTACCCCGTTCCAGTGACCGGGATCACCTCTACCTGCGGGTGATCGCGGCCACTTCCATGGGCGCCCTGTGGCCGGCGCCGACGCCGGCCGGGAGGAGGGCATCGATGGGTTCGCTCGAGGGCAGGGTCGCGCTGGTGACGGGCGCAGGTCAGGGCGTCGGTCAGGGCATCGCCCTCGCGCTGGGCGCCGAGGGCGCCGACGTCGCGGTGCTCGGTCGCACGCCGGCCAAGCTGGAGACGACCTGCGAGCTGCTGCGCGAGCGCGGGGTCCGGGCCGAGGCGTTCGCCTTCGACGTCGCGGACACCCCCGGCGTGCCCGCCGTGGTCGACGCCGTGGCCGCCCGGTTCGGGCGCATCGACATCCTGGTCAACAACGCCTACACCGGCGCCTTCGGCCCGCTGCTGGAGCTGAGCGACGAGCAGTTCCAGCGCGGCTTCGTCTCCGGCCCGTTCGCGACGATGGCGATGATGCGCGCCTGCCACCCCCACCTCGCGGCCAGCGGCAACGGCCACATCGTCAACCTGGTCACCTCCGCGATGGTGCGCTGGGACCCCTCGACGTACGGCTCGTACGCCGCGGCGAAGCAGGCCGTGCGCTCGCTGACCCGCACCGCCGCGGTCGAGTGGGCCCGCGACGGCATCCGCGCCAACTGCATCGCCCCGCACGCCCTGTCGCCGGGGCTGAAGGCGTGGACCGAGGCGTTCCCGGAGGAGGCGGCGGAGTTCACCGCGACCATCCCCGCCGGGCGCATCGGCGAGTGTGAGGACGACATCGGCCGGGCGGTCGTCGCGCTGGTCGGCGACGACCTGCGCTACCTGACCGGTGCCACCCTCCCGCTGGACGGCGGACAGGCCTTCTTCGGCTGAGGAGCAGGGGGCGAGAGCCCTGCTGAAATCGGCCTCCCGGTCAGTGAGAAACCGCGTGTGGCCTCCACCACACGAGCCCTAGCGTCAGCGTTTCGCCGGCTCGGCCGTGCGTCCCCCCGCGTCACGTTCTCCGGCCGGTCTCCCGACCGGCCCGCCCGAAGGGAACTCCCTGGATGTCAACCGCAGCTCGTGTGTCACCGGCCGGACGTGGCCGCTGATGCGCACAGCACTGATTCGCATCGGCGAGCTCGTCGCCGTGCTGATGATCGTGAGCTTCGGCGTCTTCATGCTGGTCTCGCTGCTGCCCGGCGACCCGGCCGTCTCCATCCTCGGCGACGGCCGCAGCCCTGAGGAGTACGCCGCCAAGCGCGCTGAGCTCGGGCTCGACGACAACGTCCTCGTGCGCTACCTGGACTGGTTCGGGTCCGCCCTGCGCGGCGACCTGGGCACCTCGTTGATCCCGCCGCAGAACGACGTCGTGGACCGCATCCTCGGCGCGCTCCCGGTGAGCGTCCAGCTCGCCGCGATGGGTCTGCTGATGGCGCTGGCGATGGCGATCCCGCTGGCCATGTGGAGCGCCTCGCGCCCCGGCGGCCTGGTCGACCGGGTCATCGGGGCCTCGATGTTCGCGGTGCTCTCGGTGCCGTCGTTCCTCGCGGGCCTGCTGCTGATCGCCGTCTTCGCCAACGGCCTCGGCTGGTTCCCGCGCGCCCAGTGGGTGCGCATCACCGAGGACCCCCTCGGCAGCCTCTACCACTCCTTCCTGCCCGCGCTGACCATCGCGCTGATGGAGCTGGCCACGTTCACGCGCGTGCTGCGCAACGACCTGATCGGCACGCTCAACGAGGACTACATCCTCGCGGCGAAGGCGAAGGGGATGCCGCCGTGGCGGATCCTCGTCGTCGACGCGCTGCGCCCCTCGTCGTTCTCGCTGATCACGCTGCTCGGCATCAGCATGGGCCGCCTCGTGGGCAGCACGGTGATCGTCGAGTACCTCTTCGCGCTGCCCGGCATGGGCGGTGTGGTGGTGAACGCCGCCAACCAGGGCGACTACCCGCTGGTCCAGGGCTCCGTGCTCGTCATCGCGGCGATCTACGTGCTCGTGAACGCCGGTATCGACCTCTCCTATGGCTACCTCGACCCAAGGACCCGCCGTGTTCATGCCTAGGAAGCAGACCCCCGAGGGGTCCTCGCTGACCCGTTCCCAGCTCGGTGCCGTCGGCGCCGGCCTCCTGCTCGCCGGTGTGGCGCTGCTGGTGGTCGGCTGGTCGGCCCCGCTCGTGCTGTTCGCCAAGGCGGTGCTCGTCCTGGCGGGCGTCATCGTCGCCTCCCAGGGCCTGTCCCGCATCGTCTGGGCCGTCCGCGGCCGGCGCCCCGACATCCTGGTCTACCTGTGCTCGGCGTGGCTGATCGCGCTGATCACCGTGGCGGTCCTCGCCCCGGTGCTGCCGCTGGGCGAGCACGTCGACGTCGCCTCGGCGCTCACCGCGCCGACGTACCAGACCCCGGAGCTGCTCTCCGAGCACCCGCTCGGCACCAACAACTACGGCCTGGACCTGCTGGCGCGCTCGATCTACGGCGCGCGCACCTCGCTGATGATCTCGCTGCTCGCGGTCGCGATCGGCACCGTCGTGGGCGGCGCGATCGGCATCGTGGCGGGCTACTTCCGCTCCGGCGTCGACAGCGTCGTCGGCATCTTCACCAACGCGCTGCTCGCGGTGCCGCCGCTGATCCTGCTGATCGCGCTGGGCACCGTGCTGGACCCGAAGATCCGCAACATCGCCCTGGCGCTGGCCATCATCACCATCCCGAGCATGATCCGGCTGGCGCGGGCGAACACCATCGCCTTCGCCCAGCGCGAGTTCGTGCTCGCGGCCCGCGCGATGGGCGCCACCCGGCTGCGGGTGATGGTCCGCGAGCTCACGCCCAACGTCATGCTGCCGGTGTTCTCGATGATGATCGTGATGATCTCGGTGCTGATCGTCGCCGAGGCCTCGCTCAGCTTCCTCGGGCTCGGCATCCAGGCTCCCGAGCCCACCTGGGGCAACATGATCTCCGAGGGCGAGGGCGGCACCATGCAGGACTTCCCGCACGTCGTCCTGGTGCCGGGCACGTTCCTGTTCCTCACTGTTTTCTCCTTCAACCTGCTGGGCGAGAAGGCCCAGAAGCGTTGGGACGCAAGGAGCGCGAAGATATGACGAGTCATCCCATCCTCGAGGTCGAGGACGTCCGCACCGAGTTCGCCACTCCCCGCGGCCTGGTCCGCGCGGTCGACGGGGTCTCGCTGACGCTCCGCCCGGGGGAGACCCTGGGCATCGTCGGCGAGTCCGGGTCGGGCAAGTCGGTGCTCGGGCGCACGATCATGGGCCTGATCACCAACGGCCCCACGACCACCGTCAGCGGCATCGTCCGGCTGGCCGGCCAGGACGTCCACGCGATCTCGCCCAGCCAGCGGCGCAAGCTCTGGGGCCCCAAGGTCGCGATGGTCTTCCAGGACCCGATGACCTCGCTGAACCCGGTCAAGAAGGTCGGCGTCCACATCACCGAGGCGCTGCGCCTGCACCTGGGCGTCGGCAAGGCCGAGGCGCGCGAGCGGGCGGTCGACCTGCTCAAGAAGGTCGGCATCCCCGAGCCCGCGCGACGGATGAACCAGTACCCCCACGAGCTCTCCGGCGGCATGCGGCAGCGCGTGGTCATCGCGATGGCGCTGTCGTGCGACCCCGAGCTGCTGATCGCCGACGAGCCGACCACTGCCCTCGACGTGACGGTGCAGAAGCAGATCCTGGACCTGCTCGCCTCGCTCAGCACCACCATGAACATGGCGACGATCCTGATCAGCCACGACCTCGGCGCCGTCGAGGGCCGCACCGACCGGGTGCAGGTGATGTACGCCGGCCGGGTCGTGGAGACCGCGCACACCGGCACGGTCTTCGCCGCGCCCACGCACCCCTACGCCGAGGCGCTGCTGGCCTCGATCCCGCGGCTGCAGGACGCCCCGCACACGCTGCTGCGCGCCATCAACGGCACCCCGCCGGACATGGCGAACCCGCCCTCGGGCTGCCGCTTCGCCCCGCGCTGCGTCTACGCCACGGACCGGTGCCGCACCGAGACTCCGCTGCTGGAGGACCGCGGCACCTCGCAGGAGCCGCACCTCGCGGCCTGCCACTACCCGCTGTCGGCGCCCGGGGCCGCGAGCCCCGACCCCGCGCCGGCCGGCCTCGTGAAGGAGATCAACTGATGGCAGGCAGCGGAACCGCCCACATGCGCTCCTCGGACTCCCCGGTCCTCAGCGTCGACGACCTCGTCGTGGAGTTCCCGGTCGGGCGCAAGCAGAAGGTGCACGCCGTCTCCGGGCTCAACCTCGACCTGCTCCCCGGCGAGACGCTGGGCATCCTCGGCGAGTCCGGCTGCGGCAAGTCCACCGCCGGCCGCGCGGTCATGCAGCTGCCCGCGCCGACGTCCGGGCGGGTACGCCTCGGCGATCGGGAGCTCACCGGGCTCAAGACCCGCGACCTGCGCAAGGCACGGGCGCGGATGCAGATGATCATGCAGGACCCCACCTCCTCGCTGAACCCGCGCCGCAAGGTCAAGGACCTGGTCGCCGAGGGCCTCGCGATCTGGGGCTACGACGGCACCGCGGAGGAGAAGGAGACGCTGATCCGCGAGACCCTCACCGCGGTCGGGCTCGACCCGACGGTCGTGTGGGAGCGGCGTCCGCACGAGCTCTCCGGTGGTCAGTGCCAGCGCGTGTGCATCGCGCGGGCGCTGATGATGAACCCCGAGGTGCTCATCTGCGACGAGCCGGTCTCGTCCCTGGACGTCTCGGTGCAGGCGCAGATCCTCAACCTGCTCGAGCGCACCAAGGAGCAGTACGACCTGAGCATGATCTTCATCGCCCACGACGTGTCGGTGGTCAAGAACATCAGCGACCGGGTGATGGTGCTCTACCTGGGCAAGACCTGCGAGGTCATCCCGTCCGCCGACATGGAGGTGCGTGCCGCGCACCCCTACACCCGGATGCTGCTCGCCTCGATCCCCGGCGCCGGTGACCGCGAGGTCGCCAGCTCCGCGGCCGCCGTCGAGCTGCCCTCGCCGCTCAACCCGCCCTCGGGCTGCCGCTTCCGCACCCGCTGCCCGCTGGCCACCGAGCGCTGCGCGGCCGAGGAGCCCCAGCTGCGCGAGCTGCACCCAGGCCAGTTCGTCGCCTGCCACCACCCGGTCGGGTAGGAAGACATGGACCTCTCGCTGGGTGACGCCACCGCGACCGCCGACGCCGTACGTCGGGGGGAGGTGTCGGCGCGCGAGGTCGTCGAGGCGGCGATCGCGCGCATCGAGAAGCTCGACCCGACGCTGAACGCCGTCGTCGGCGAGCGCTTCGAGCAGGCGCTCGCCGAGGTCGACGCGGGCCTCCCGGACGGCCCGCTGCGCGGCGTACCGACGCTGGTGAAGACGCTGTCGACCGACGTCGCCGGCCTGCCCACCACCGGCGGCAGCCGGCTGTTCCGCGACAAGGTCGCCACGAGCGACAGCGAGCTCGTGGCGCGCTACCGGCGCGCCGGGATGGTGGTCCTCGGGATCACCAACACCCCCGAGCTGGGCAAGAACGCCAGCACCGAGCCGCTGCTCTACGGCCCCACGCACAACCCGTGGAACCCGGCGTACTCCCCGGGCGGGTCGAGCGGCGGGTCCGCGGCGGCGGTCGCCTCCGGCATGGTCCCGGTCGCGCACGGCAACGACGGCGGCGGCTCGATCCGGATCCCCGCCGCGATGTGCGGGCTGTTCGGGCTCAAGCCGAGCCGGGGCCGGGTGCCCGCGGCGCCGTACCTCTCGGGGCTCTCGAACCCCACCAGCGTGCACCACGCGCTGACCACCACCGTCCGCGACTCCGCGCTGCTGCTCGACGTCTCCCACGGCCGGGTGCCGGGGGCGCCGTTCGACGCCCCGACCCCGTCGGGGACGTTCCTCGCTGCGGCCGGACGCGACCCGGGCAGGCTGCGGATCGGCGTCGCGACGTCGGTGCCCGACGGCCCGCCCACCTCCCCGGAGTACGTCGCGGCGGTGCGGCGCACCGCCGACCTGCTCACCTCCCTGGGCCACGAGGTCCGCGAGGTCACGCTCGGCTACCGCTACGCCGAGATGGCGCCGTGGTCGGGTCTGGTCATGGGCGCCTCGCTGGCCGCGCTGGTCGACGACCGGCTGGCCGAGCTCGGCCGCGAGCTGCGCGAGGACGACCTGGAGCCGTTCACCCGCGGGATGTACGAGCACTACCGCCAGGTGCCGGCTGCCGAGGTCGCGCGGGCCCTGCAGGGCTTCGAGCGCACCGGTCGCAGCATCGGCGCGATGTTCGCCGACCTCGACGTGGTGCTGACGCCGGTGCTGTGCCAGCCCACCCCGCAGCTGGGGTTCCTGGACACGACCGACCCCGCAGCGATGTACGAGCGTGCGTCGAGCTACTCCGCCTACACCAGCCCGGGCAACGTCTCCGGCGCCCCCGCGATGTCGGTCCCCGCCGGCCTCGACGAGCGCGGCCTCCCGCTGGGCGCGCACTTCTTCACCGACCTGGGCGGGGAGGAGCTGCTGCTCTCCCTCGCCGCCCAGCTCGAGCAGGCCGCCCCCTGGCCGACCCGCGCTCCGTAGGTCGAGCGTGCCGTGGGTCCGGTGCGCCGTGGGTGCGGTGCGGTGGGGTCCTCTCGGCGGCGCAGCGGTCAGGCAGACAACCCCTGTGCTGCCATCCACTCGGGGTCGGGGTCGACCTGCTGCACGAGCTCGATGACGAGTCCGTCCGGGCCGGCCACCTGAAGCCGGCGCTGTCCCCACGGCTCGGTGAGGAGTGGTGTGAGGATCTGGACCCGGTTGGACACCATTCGCTCGTGCTGGCCGTCGACGTCGTGCACGACGAGCGCGAGCATGGCGCCCTGAACCCGGTTCGCGGGCCCGACCCAGGTCTGGTGGTCGTGCCGGACGAAGTCGACGCGTAGCTCTTCGCGGTCCGGGTGCTGGGTGCTGACGTACCAGCCGAGATCCACCAGGATCGTGAAGCCGAGGTGCTCGGCGAACCATCCGCCGGCAGCAGTCGGATCCGTCGAGGCGAATGCCGCACCGATCTGAGTCACCTGCATGAGCTCCCCGTTCTCGCTGTCTCGCGGTCGGGGCGAGAGTGTCAGTCGGTAGCGGCGGCGGCAACTGCTTTCAGCGCTGTGCCTGCGTGGGAGCCCCCCGGCGGTCGAGCTCGTCGAGACGACGGCCGAGGAGGCTGAAACAGCGGTGGAGAAAACCATTGCTCTCGAACGTTCGTTCGAGTAAGATGAGGCATGGCCGATCCCGAGCTCCCCGAGTGCGACACTCCAGCCGCCGTGCTGGCGTTCGCGCAGCGCCGTCGGGCGGCAGCCCAGCGGGCGGAGATCGACGTCCTGGAGGCCGCTCTGGTGTGGGCGTCGATGCACCCCGAAGAGTCGGTCGCCGACGCGGCACCGGCGACCGGGTTGGTCTTCGGCGAGCTGGCCGTCCCGCTCGCTGGTGAGGGTGCTCCGCTGGTGGCGGAGTTCGCGCCCCTGGAGTTCGGTGCCGCGATCGGCCTGTCCACCGACTCCGCCCGGTCCTTGGTCGGGGATGCGCTCGAGCTGGCACACCGCCTCAAGCGCACCTGGAAGCTGGTCCGCGCCGGCAAGGTCCCGCTGTGGAAGGCCCGGCGGCTCGCGCAGCTGACGACCACGCTGCCGCTGGACGGGGCGGAGTTCGTGGACCGCCAGCTCGCCGGGTTCGTGGGGAAGATCAGCTGGGCCGGGATCGAGCGGCTCGTCGATCAGGCCCGCGTCGCCTTCGACCCCGAAGGTGCGGAGAAGGAACGTCTCGCCTCAGTTGAGGGACGCCGGTTCGACGTCCACACCGACAAGGCCATCCACGACGGGACCGTCCACGTGGAGGGGGTCCTCGACCTGGCCGACGCGATCGACCTGGACACCGCGATCCGCCAGGGCGCCGAAGAGCTGGCGGCGCTGGGTTCCAGCGATTGCCTCGATGTGCGCCGCTCGATGGCGGCCGGTGAGCTCGCCCGACGCCAGCTCGCCTTCGACCTACGGGGCGAGGCGGGCAGCGCCGGTGAAGGCGCCGCCTCGGTGGTGAAGCCGCGGCAGGTGGTCATCCACGTCCACCTCTCCCACGCGGCGATCAGCCGCGACGAGGCCGGGATCGCCCACGTCGAGGAGACCCGATCCATCGTGTCGACCGAGCAGGTCCGCGACTGGTGCAGCGGTGACGCCCAGGTGGTCGTCAAGCCGGTCATCGACCTCGAGGCCCACCACCACACCGACGCCTACGCCGTCCCCGACCGGCTCGTCGAGCAGACCCGTCTCACCCAGCCGGTGTGCGCCTTCCCGTGGTGCGAGCGAACCGCGAGGCGTTGCGACACCGACCACGTCGTCGCCCATGGCGACGGCGGTCCGACCTGCAGCTGCAACCTGGCTCCGCTCTGCCGCCGACATCATCGGGCCAAGACCCACACGGGCTGGACCTACGACAAGACCGACGCGGCGACGTACCTCTGGCGATCCCCACACGGGCTGCACCTGGTGAAGGACCACGGCACCACCCGGCTCGTCACCGCGCACCCGCCCGACGAGTAGATCGACCGCCCCGGACCCCGCCTACATCCCGTCGGCGGGGCCGCATCCCTGTCCGGGCACGGTTCGGTAGCGGTTGGCTTCATGCGAGTGTTCGGGACGCTCCTACATGTGCCCCAGGGGCGTGAGGAGGGGGTTCTCGAGGCATCGGTCGAGGTCGCGACCGGCACAGGAGGCCCACCACCACACCGACGCCTACGCGATCCCCGACCGGCTCGTCGAGCAGACCCGTCTCACCCAGCCGGTGTGCGCGTTCCCGTGGGGCAAAGCCCGCGCGGCGCTGCGACGTACCTCTGGCGATCCCCCACGGGCTCCACCTGATGAAGGGCCGCGCTACCACGCGGCTCGTCACCGCGCACCCGCCCAACGAGTAGATCGACCGCCCCGGACCCCGCCCGGCAGGAGCGAGGAGAACGATCCGAAATGCGCCGAGGCCCGGCACCGCGATGCGGTGCCGGGCCCCGGCGGGAGTGCGGGTGCGATCAGTCCTCGATCCACACCTTGTCGAAGAGGATGCTCGACTCAGCGGTGGGCACGATGCCGTGCACGTCGTCGTGCCAGGCGTTCACGAAGGCGCCACCGGCGATGTTGACGTAGGGCACGTCCTCACGCCACAGGTCCTCGACGGCGGCCATCTCCTCGGCGCCGTCCTCGGGGGAGGCGGCGGCCTGCAGGTCGGTCAGGAGCTTGTCCATCTCCGGGTTGGCGTAGCGGCCCGGGTTGGACATGGAGGCGCTGCCGAGGGCGGCGTACAGGCGGGAGTAGACGTCCTCGTCCGGGATGGACGTGGCGCCGATGGCCATGTCGAAGTCACCGTCGATGTAGACCTTCTTGGTCTGCTCGGCGACGTTGTTCACCAAGTCGAGCTCGACCTCGAAGCCGACGGCCTCGAGCATCGCCTTGACGGCGACCGCGGCGTCCTTGGAGGTCGAGTCGGACTGGCCGAGGTAGGTGATCTTGCCGTCGTAGCCGTCGGCCTTGGCCTCCTCGAGCAGCTCCTTCGCCTTCTCGGGGTCGGTCTCGACCGGCTCGGCGTCGCTGGCCCACTCCGAGAACTCCGCGATCAGGCCGCGGTCGGCGATCTCGCCGTTGCCGGTGGTGCGCTCCATGTAGGTCTCGGCGTCGATGGCGTAGTTGATCGCCTGGCGCACCCGCACGTCGGAGCTCGGACGCCCCTCGCGGGCGTTCAGGGTGAGGATGCGAACGCCGCTCTGGGCGTTGACCATCGCGGGGTAGCCCGCCTCACGGACGTCCTGGACCACGTCGTCCTGGCGGATGTAGGCCATGTCGACCTCGCCGGCGCGCAGCGACTCCCACTTGGCCTGGTCGGCGCCGACCATCACGAACTCGATCTCGTCGAGGTAGGGCCGGCCGTCGATGTAGTCCTCGTTGGCGGCGACGATGGTCTTCTCGCCGGGGGCCTGCGACTTGAGCACGAACGGGCCCGCGCCGATGGGCTGGAACTTCTCGGGGTTCTTGTACGCCGCGGGGGCCATGATCAGGCCGGGGCCGCTGGCCAGCAGGTTCGGGAAGGTCGCCCACGGGGTCTTGAAGGTGAACTCGACGGTGCTCTTGTCGGTCGCCTTCATCGACTTCAGGTTCGCCTGGATCAGGGTGCCCTGGAAGCCGTAGTTGGCCATGTAGTACTCGATGCTGCCCACGACGGCGTCGGCGTCGAGCGTGGTGCCGTCGCTGAACTTCACCCCGTCGCGCAGCTTCAGCGTCCAGGTGACGTTGTCGGTCGTCTCGAGGGACTCCGCCAGGCGGGGCTCGAAGGTCTTGGACTCGACGTCGTAGCGCATCAGCGTGTCGTAGATCGCGGCGAGCACGTTCATGCCGGTCTGGCCGGTGGCGTAGGTCTGCACCGGGTTGAGGGAGACCGCCTCGGCGTACTCGGCGACGGTCAGCGTGCCGCCCTGGGTCGGCTCGCCGGCCGCCTCTGGCACGTCGACCAGGCCGGTGCGGTAGATCTCGTCCATGCTGAGCGAACCGGAGCCGCCGGAGCCCTTCTCCTCGTCATCGGACGAGTCGCTCGCGCAGCCCGTGGCGAGCAGTGCGCTCGTGCACAGCACCGCCGCGATGCGCGTGCGCAGATTGTTGGCTGTCTTCACTGTTCCTCCAGAAAGTTCGCACCGACAAGGCCCGAGCCCGTGGGGTCGCATCTCTTGTGCGGTGCATCACGGTAGGTGGGGGAGGTCACACGCGAGGGCGGCGATTCCCACTCAGTGGGCGGATGTGTCGACGGATCCGAGAAACCGTGGCGACTGGTCCGTGCAGGTCAGCGGTGCCGGCGCACCTGGCGGGTCTCGATGAAGTCGATGTGCAGCTCGCGGCGCGCGATCAGCCAGCGTCCGCCCTCGCGGACGTAGCGGTCGTCGTAGTGCAGGTGCCAGACCAGGTTGCGCTCGCCGGTGAGGTGGTTGGCGATGCAGGCGACCCGTCCGGTGGCGGTGGTCGGCGCCCCGCCGGCGGCCGGTACGTCGTACACCTCGCCCACGATCTGGTGGACGGTCAGCGAGAGCTCCTCGAGCACGGCGAGGTGATCGCCGATCTGTCGGGGTCCGGTGAGCACGCGGTGCGCCTCGAGCCGGTCCGGCGGCGTGGGGACCACGAGCTCTCCCGTGGCGGTGAACAGTGCGGCCAGCTGGGCGGGTCGGCGCAGGTCGCCGAGTGCGGCGTAGCGGTGCACCAGGTCCGAGAGGGCCGGGCGCAGGGCGGCCGACCGCGACAGGGTGGCCTCGTGCGGATGTTGGGCGTCGCTCATCGGGGCTCCGATATCAGGTGTGGTCTCAGGTGTGGAGGGGGAAGTTGGTCCAGCCCTTGCCGTCGACCCGGGCGTACCACCCCGAGGCGGCCAGCGTGCCGCCGTCGACCGGGATCGTGTGCCCGGTGACGTACGACGCGGCGTCGGAGGTCAGGAACTCGATGACCTTCGCGTACTCGCTCACGTGGCCGAAGCGCCCGAGCGGCACCCAGGTGCCGACCCGCTCGGGGTCCTTGCCCTTGAGCATCAGCTCGGCAGGGGTCTGCTGGCTGTCGGCGAGGTCGGGCGCGATCGCGTTGACCCGGATGCCGTGCGCGCCGACCTCGACCGCGAGGCTCTTGGTGAAGGCCGAGACGCCCGCGTTGAAGGCGGAGTACGCCGCGTGGCCGGGGATGCCGCGGAACGCCTCGACCGTCGAGTTGTTCACGATCGCCCCGCTGCCCTGGGCCTGCATGTGCGGGAGCACGGCGTGGGTCACGGCGAGCACGTGGAGCAGGTTGAGCTCGTAGAGGCGCTGCCACTGCTCGGGGCGGCTGCGCGCGAAGTCCTTCGACGCCGGGCGGAAGTCGCCGACGTTGTTGACCAGCACGTCGATGCGCCCGCCCGCCTCGAGCGCCGTCGCGACGAGGCGGTCCACCACGGGGGACTCGGTGATGTCGCCGACCACCGTGACGCAGCGCCCGCCGGCGGCCTCGATCTCCGCGCGCGCGGACTCCGCGCCGTCGGGGTCCAGGTCGTTGAGCACCACCAGGTCGCCGCGGGCGGCGAGCAGCCGCGAGGTCGCGCCGCCGATCCCGTGCGCCCCGCCGGTCACGATGCTCACCCGGTCCACTCGCTGCTCAACCATGTCCGGCAACCTAGCACTTGCTTGGGAACTGGCCTATGCTGCTCGCAACCGAGAGAGAGGATCACCGTGTCGTTCACGATCGACATGACCGGCAAGGTCGTGCTGGTGACCGGGGGAGCGCGCGGGGTCGGTGACGGCATCGTCGAGACCTTCCTGCGTGCTGGCGCCGAGGTCGAGATCTGCGGGCGCAACACGCCCGAGACGCTTCGCGAGGTCGAGGGGCGGCGTCCGGTGTTCACCGCCGTCGACGTCCGTGAGTCCGACCAGGTGGTGCGCTGGGTCGAGGACATCGTCGAGCGTCACGGCCGCCTCGACGTCGCGGTCAACAACGCCGGCGGTGCGCCGTACGCGGACTTCCGCGACGCCTCGGTGCGCTTCCACCAGAAGATCACCGACCTCAACTTCATGGCCACGGTCAACGTCGCGCACGCCGCGCACCGCCACCTGGTGGCGGCCGGCGACGGGGTGCTGCTCAACATCACCTCGATCTCGGCACGACGTCCCAGCCCCGGCACCGCCGTGTACGGCGCGGCGAAGGCGGCCGTGGAGAGCCTGAGCACCAGCCTCGCGGTCGAGTGGGCGCCCGCCGTGCGCGTCAATGCGGTCAGCTGCGGCCTGGTGGCGACGCCCGGCTCGACCGACCACTACGGCGACGAGGAGCAGTCCGCCAAGGTCGCCGCCACCATCCCGCGGGGCGTGTTCGCGACCCCCCAGGAGATCGGCGCGGCCTGCCTGATGCTGGCCTCCCCGCTGTCGAGCCACATCACCGGCGCCGTGCTCAACGTCGACGGCGGCGGCGAGTGGCCGGCGTTCCTCGCCCACACCCCGAACTCCTGACCGCCCGCGCCCCGGCGGCGCCGGTCGACTCGACCGGGCGCCGTCCCACCGCTTCACGAACGAAGGAAATCCATGCCTGAAGCAGTCATCGTCTCCGTCGCCCGCTCCCCGATCGGGCGTGCCTTCAAGGGCTCGCTCAAGGACGTGCGCCCCGACGACCTCGCCGCCCAGATGGTCGAGGCCGCGCTCGCGGCCGTGCCCGCGCTGGACCGCCGCGAGATCGACGACCTGATGCTCGGCTGCGCGCAGCCGGCCGGTGAGCAGGCCTACAACCTCGGCCGCATGGTCGCCCTGCGCCTGGGCCTCGACGGCCTGCCGGGCACCACCGTGCACCGCTACTGCGCCTCCTCGTTGCAGACCACCCGGATGGCCATGCACGCCATCCGCGCCGGCGAGGGCGACGTGTTCGTCTCCGCGGGCGTCGAGTGCGTCTCCCGCTTCGCCCAGGGCAAGTCCGACGGCATGCCGGACACCAAGAACCCGATCTACGACGAGGCCGCCGCGCGCACCCGCGCCCGCATCGAGGCCGGCGAGCCGTGGGTCGACCCGCGCTCGCTGGGCCAGCTGCCCGACGCCTACCTCGCGATGGGCGAGACGGCCGAGAACGTCGCCGAGCACTGCAAGGTCTCCCGCGAGGCGCAGGACGAGTACGCCGTGCGCAGCCAGAACCTCGCCGAGCAGGCGGCCGACCGCGGCTTCTGGGAGCGCGACATCACCCCGGTGACCCTGGCCGACGGCACCGTGGTCAGCACCGACGACGGGCCGCGCCGCGGGGTGACCCTGGAGAAGGTGCAGTCGATGCAGCCGGTGTTCCGCCCCGACGGCACGGTCACGGCCGCGAACTGCTGCCCGCTCAACGACGGCGCCGCCGCGCTGGTGGTCATGAGCGCCACCCGCGCCGCCGAGCTCGGCCTGACCCCGCTGGCGCGCATCGTGTCCACCGGCGTCTCGGCGCTCAGCCCCGAGGTCATGGGCCTGGGCCCGGTCGAGGCCAGCCGCCAGGCGATGGCCCGCGCCGGCATCTCGGCCAGCGACCTCGGCCTGGTCGAGATGAACGAGGCGTTCGCCGCCCAGGTGCTCCCGAGCATCGACCAGCTCGGTCTCGACATCGACCGGGTCAACGTCAACGGCGGCGCGATCGCGCTGGGCCACCCGTTCGGCTCCACCGGCGCGCGGATGGCGACCACGCTGATCCACGGCATGCAGGAGCGCGACGTGCAGTTCGGTCTCGAGACCATGTGCGCCGCCGGCGGTCAGGGCATGGCGATGGTGCTCGAGCGGCTCAGCTGACCCGCACCCACGACGCAGAACGGCGCCGCACCCCGGACGGGGGCGGCGCCGTTCTGCGTGCGAGGGGCTCGAGGCAATGACTCAGGCGTCGGTGCGCAGGTCGCGCTTGAGGATCTTGCCCGCGGCGTTGCGGGGGAACTCGCCGAGCGCGACGATCTCGCGCGGCACCTTGAAGTTGGCCAGCCGCTCGCGGCACCAGGTGGTCAGCTCGGCGGCGTCCACGCCCGCGTCCGGGCGGGTCACGACGTACGCGCGGCCCACGCTGCCCATCCGGTCGTCGGGGATGCCCACGACGGCCGCCTCGAGCACGCCCGGGTGGGCGCACAGGACGTTCTCGACCTCGGCGGGGTAGACGTTGAACCCGCCGACGATGAACATGTCCTTGATCCGGTCGGTGATCTTCAGGCAGCCGTGCTCGTCGAGGCGGCCCACGTCGCCGGTGTGCAGCCAGCCGTCGGGGTCGATCGCATCGGCGGTGGCCTCGGGGTCCTCGAAGTAGCCGAGCATCACGTTGTCGCCGCGCAGCCAGACCTCGCCGTCGACGCCGACCGGCTGGTCGGTGCCGTCGGCGTCGACCACCCGGACCTCGATGCCGGGGACGCCCGGCCCGGTGGTCTGCGCGACGTGCAGCGGGTCCTCGTTCGGGCGCGACTGGGTGGCCACCACGCACTCGGTGAGCCCGTAGGCCTGGGCGACCGCGTCGATGCCCAGGATCTCCTGCATCTCCGCGAAGAGCCGCTCCGGCACCGAGGCGGCGCCGGCGATCGAGAAGCGCAGCGAGGACAGGTCGAAGTCGGTGCGCCGCGGGTGGTTGATCAGCGTCGTGAAGATCGTGGGCGCTCCGGGGAGCACGGTGATCCGCTCGCGCTCCACGAGCGCCATCAGACCCTCGGGGTCGAAGGTCGGCACCGGGTAGATGCTCGCGCCGACGGTGAAGGCCGCGACCAGGCCGGCCTTGTAGCCGAAGGAGTGGAAGAACGGGTTCACCACTGCGTACCGGTCGTCCTCGCGCAGCGAGGCGCCGCGCGACCACACGGCGGCCACGCCGATGGTCTGGCGGTGCGCGCTCATCACGCCCTTGGGCACGCCGGTGGTGCCGGAGGTGAACAGGATGTCGCAGACGGTGTCCGGGGTGACCTCGGCGACGAGGATCTCGAGGTCGGCCTCGCTCACCGCCTCGGCGGTGGCCAGGAAGTCCGCCCAGCCCAGGGTGTCGGGCCGGCGCGGGCCGTCGCCGAGGTCGATGACCGTGTGCAGGTCGGGGAGGCCGGGCACGGGCCGCTCGCGGCTGGCGGGGGCGGCGGCGCTGTCGGCGGACCCGGCGAGCATGTCGACGAAGTCGGTGCCGAGGAAGCCGTTGGTCACCACCAGGGCGCTGGCGCGCGAGCGCTCGAGCACCACGCGGGCCTCGTGGCCGCGGTAGCGGGTGTTCAGCGGGACGACGGCGGCGCCGATCACCTGCGCGCCGAGCAGGGCGACGGCGTACTCCGCGCGGTTGGGCGCCCAGATCGCCACACGGTCGCCGAGGCGCACCCCGCGGGCGGCGTAGGCTCGTGCGGCGGTGCGGGCCGCTTCGGCGAGCTCGGCGTAGGTCAGACGGCGCTCACCGTCGACGATCGCCGGGCGGTGCCCGAAGCGTCGGGCGCCTTCGTCGAGAAGTGCCGGCATCGTGCGTGGAGTGTCCACGAAAGCTCCTTACTAACCAAGTGCTTGTTAGGTAACCTACGTCAGACCGATGTGTCGCGTCACGCGTCTTGCGAGTCGAATGTCGTCCGCGGCATCCGCGACGCTCGTTGCAGAAGGGACCACCCCATGACCCCCACCGGACCGGCCAGAGCGCCGCGGAAGGCCGCCGGCGCCAACGGCTCGAACCGCCGTGCCGAGCTGCTGGCGATCGCCGCCCAGCTGTTCGCCACCCGCGGCTACTCCCAGACCACCGTCCGCGACATCGCGGACGAGGCGGGGATCCTGTCCGGCAGCCTCTACCACCACTTCGACTCCAAGGAGGCGATGCTCGGGGAGATCCTGCACGGCTTCCTCGAGGGGCTGCACGCGCAGTACGCCGAGGTGGTGACGCAGGACGTGAGCGCGCGGGAGAAGTTCGACGGCCTCGTCCGCTCCTCGTTCCGCACGATCCACGAGCAGCAGCATGCGGTCGCGCTCTACCAGAACGAGTACGCCGTGACCGCGAACCTGCCCGGCTTCGACTTCGTCACCCGCACCAGCCGCTCGATCGAGCGGACCTGGATCGAGGTGCTCGAGGCGGGCCGGGAGAGCGGCGACTTCCGCCCCGCGCTGGAGATGAAGATCGTCTACCGCATGCTGCGGGACGCGATGTGGTCCACGGTGCGCTGGTACAACCCCCGCGGCAAGCTGCGCCACGACAAGCTGGCCGAGCAGTACCTCCAGCTCGTCCACGACGGCCTGCTGGCCGACGCGACCTGATCTGATCTGATCGGCCCCGGCCCCGTGGCAGTGCCACGGAGCCGGGGCCGGTCCTTCGTCGTGCTGTGCTGCTGGGATTGCCTGGTGCTGACCGGCTCCGGTCAGCTGCGGACCTCGCGGTCGCGCAGGCTGCGGGGGTCGAGCACCTCGCGGATCAGGCGCAGCTCCTCGGCGTCGGGGACCCGGGTGGTGCCCGCGGAGGAGACGTCGATGTCGAAGCCGGTGGCCTCCTGCACCTGCTCGGCGGTGACGCCGGGGTGCAGCGAGCGGACCTTGAGCCGGCCCTCGTCGTCGTAGTCGAGGACGGCGAGGTCGGTGATCACCACGCCGAGGTCGTGGAAGCGCAGCGACGGCGTGCCGTGGGCGCGGGCACGGTCGTTGCCGACGCCCGAGACCACGTCGACCGACTCCACGAACACCCGCGAGGAGTGCTTGGCGATCCAGTAGTCGGTGCGGTGGTTGACGGTGTTGCCGGGAGCGCCGCGCACGCCGATCAGCTGGCGCTTCGGCTTGCGCCAGTCGCCGATGGAGGAGATGTTCTGGTTGCCGAAGCGGTCGACCTGGCTGGCGCCCATCATGCTGTGGCGCTTGCCGGTGGCCAGGATGTCGAAGATCAGCCGGAACGGCGCCCAGCTCTCGATGGTCCCGCCCGCGGCGGCGCTGCGGCCCAGCGGCGGCGGCTCCGACATCAAGAAGCACTCACCGTCGGTGAGCACCAGGTCGGGGGAGTGGGTCAGCTTGGCCAGGCGCGCGCTGATCGTCGGCACCAGGCCGACCGCGTGCGCGAGGACCTCGCCGGAGCCGCGCCAGGCGTCGCTGCATGCGGCGACGCAGACCTCGGCGCGGGTGATGTCGGTGCTCATGCCTGCTCCTTGCTCTCCGCGTGGAACTGCTGGACGGCCGCCTGGTAGGCGGCCTCGTCGCCGGACAGGAAGCGCTCGGTGAACGCCTTCCAGGCGTCCGGGTCCTTCGCGCTGGCGGCGTAGTGCTTCTGGAAGGCCTCGTCGCGGCCGTAGTCGGGCTCGCAGGTGGTGAAGTGGGCGCCGTTGGGCGCCTCGACCACCGCGTCGGTGAAGATCCGGCTCACCAGCAGCGTCTGCGGCGCGGAGGCGCCGAGCTCCTCTGTGGGCACGATCTTCTCCGTCGACACGATGGTCTTGGTCGAGGCCATCGCGTAGAGGTCGTCGAAGTACGGGTCCGGGCCGAGGTACTGGGCGTTGCCCGTCGCGTCGGCACGGTTGAGGTGGATCAGCGAGACGTCCATGCGCACGCCCGGCACCGCGACGTACACCTCGTCGTCGTACGGCGAGGCGACGGTGCGCAGGTGCGGGTTCATCTCCAGCACGTCGCTCTCCAGCCCGGCCCGGGTGGGCAGGAACGAGAGGCGGTTGGCGCCGGCCTTGAGGGCGGCGACGAACATGCCCTCGTCGTACTCCCAGGTCTCGATGCCGCCGCTCTCGCGGATCGCCTGGAAGTGCGGGTCGAGCGCGATGCTGTCCAGCGAGACGAAGCCGTAGATCAGCTTGCGCACCTTGCCGGCCGCGCACAGCAGGCCCACGTCGGGGCCGCCGAAGGTCACCACGGTGAGGTCGGTGACGTCGCTGCGCAGCAGCTGGCGCACCAGCGCCATCGGCTTGCGCCGCGAGCCCCAGCCGCCGATGCCGATCGTCATGCCGGACTCGATGTGCTGGGTGAGATCCTCCAGCGGCATGGTCTTGTCGCCCATACGAGACTCCATTCTAACCTAGCGCTTGTTTGGTGAGAGTAGCAGCGCGCCACCGTGGGGCGGCTGCGGACCGAGCGGCCGGCTCAGGTGCTGGCCAGCACCCGGCGCCGGTGCTCGTGCGCCTGGCCGAAGAGCTGGGCCGTGGCGTGGGCACGCTTGAAGTACAGGTGGGCGTCGTGCTCCCAGGTGATCGCGATGCCGCCGTGCAGCTGGATCATGTCGCCGGCCACGTGGGAGAACGCATCCGAGCACCAGGCCTTGGCGTGGGCGGCCTGGAGCGGCAGGTCGTCGGCGCCCTGGCTGGCCGCGAAGCCCGCGGCCCACGACATCGACCGCGCGGTCTCGACCTTGACCAGCATGTCGGCGACGCGGTGCTTGAGCGCCTGGAAGGAGCCCAGCGGGCGCCCGAACTGCTCGCGCTCCTTGAGGTAGGCCACGGTGCGGTCCATCGCCGCCTCGGCGCCGCCGACCTGGAGCGCGGTGACGGCCGTCGCGGCGACCGCGTGGAGGCGCTCGAGGGCGTCGCCGAGGTCGTCGGAGAGGGTGCGCGCGGGGGTGTCGGCGAGCTCGACGGTGGCCAGGCGCAGGGTCTGGTCCAGCGCCGGCGTGGCGGTGCGGGTGAGCCCCGGCGCGTCGGTGGCCACCTCGAAGAGCCCGACGCCGGCGTCGGTGGTCGCGACCACGAGCAGCACGTCGGCGTGGGCGCCGTCCAGGACCAGGGTGGCGGCGCCGGACAGGGTGCGCTCGGCACCGGTGCCGGTGGCGACGACGTCGGAGCCGTCGGTGCGCCAGCGGCCGTCACGACCGGCCCAGGCGAGCGCGGCGGTCGCCGAGCCCTCGGCCAGGTCGGGCAGCAGCCGCTCGCAGTCCTCCGGGCCCGCGCCCAGCAGGAGCGCCTGGGTGGCCAGGACGCCCGAGCCCAGCAGCGGGGAGGGGGTGAGCGAGCGGCCGAGCTCCTCGAGGACCACGTGGGTCTCGAAGGAGCTGAACCCCGCCCCGCCGTACTCCTCCGGGACGGCGAGGGCGGCGACGCCGATCTGGCCGGCGAGTGCCTGCCAGAGCTCGGTGTCGTAGCCGCGCTCGGACTCCGAGGCGGCGCGGACATCGATGCTGCCGGCGCGCCGCTCGACCAGGCCGCGCACGGCGCGGCCCAGCTCGATCTGTTCCTCGGTCAGGGCGAAATGCACGTCAGCTCCTCAGCGCGCGGTGGTCAGGTGGTCGAGCACCCGGGCGCGGTGGGCCGCGACCGTGCCCCAGGCACCGTGCAGCGCGCGTGAGCGCAGCAGCCAGATGCTCAGGTCGCACTCGAGGGTGTAGCCGATGGCGCCGTGCATCTGGAGGGCCGCGCGACCGGCGCTGTGCGCGGTCTCGGAGGCGAACACCTTGGCGGCGGAGACGGCGCGCGGGGCGGTGGGGGACTTCTCCTCCAGCTCGAGCGCGGCGCCGTGGACCAGCGGGCGGGCGAAGTCGAGCGACACCTTGACGTCGGCGAGACGGTGCTTGACCGCCTGGTACTCACCGATCACGCGGCCGAACTGGCGGCGCTGGCCGACGTACTCCACCGCGGTGCGCAGCATCCGGTCGGCGGCGCCGACCTGGGCGGCGGCGGTGGCGAGGGCGGCCAGGTCGAGCGCCCGGTCCAGCGCGCCCTCGGCGAGCGGGGTGCGCTCGCCGGCGGTGACGGGGAAGAGCCGGCGCGAGGGGTCGACCGAGGCCATCGCCTCGCCCGCCTCGGCGACCGCGAGGCCGGCGGGGGAGACGTGGAAGACGTGAGTCGCGGCGTCGGCGTCCAGTGCGTACGGCGCGATGCCGTCGACGGCCAGCGTCGCGCGGACCGTGCCCTCGGCGAGCCCCTCGAGCAGGTCCGCGTGCGGGGTGTCGGCCAGCAGCAGGGGCGCCACGGCGACCGACTCGATCCACGGGCCGGGGACGCCGTGGCGACCGAGCAGCTCGAAGGCCACGACCAGGTCGAGCGGGCTCGCACCGATGCCGCCGGCCTCCTCGGGCACCGTCAGGGCGGGTACGCCGAGCTCGGCGAGCCGGCCCCACAGGGCCAGGCCGGGAGCGGTGTCGCCGGCGCCCCAGGCGCGGTTGATCGCGGGGACGTCGGCGCCCGCGAGCAGTCCGTCGATGGCGCTGGCGAACGAGCGCTGCTCGTCGTTCAGGGAGAACCTCATGCCCCTGCCCTCCTGTTCTCACCGCGCGGGAGCCCGAGGATGCGCTCCGCGACGATGTTGCGCTGGATCTCGTTGGTGCCCGCGTAGATCGGGCCGGCCAGCGAGAAGAGATGGTCGTCCACCCAGCTGCCCCCGGAGGGGGCGCCGGGCCCGCGCAGCTCGGCCTCGGGGCCGAGCAGGTCGAGCGCGGTCTCGTGCAGCTCGAGGTCGAGCTCGGACCAGAAGAGCTTGTTGACCGAGCCGTCGGCGCCCATGTCGCCGCCGCCGGCGAGCTTGTCGACGGTGCCCCAGGTGTAGAGGCGGTAGGCCTCCGCGCCGATCCAGGCGTCGACCACGCGGTCGCGCAGGTGCGGGGCGTCCGCGCCGCGCTCGGCCCACAGGTCGAGCAGCCGGTCGGCGGCGGCCATGAAGCGGCCCGGTGCGCGCAGCGAGAGGCCGCGCTCGTTGCCGGCGGTGCTCATCGCGACCCGCCACCCGTCGCCCACGCCGCCGAGGACGTCGGCGTCGGGGACGAAGACGTCGTCGAAGAAGATCTCCGCGAAGCCGGCGTCGCCGTCGAGCTGGTGCACCGGGCGCACGGTGATGCCGGGGACGTCGAGGGGGAAGGTCATGTAGGTCAGGCCCCGGTGGCGCGCGGCCTCCGGGTCGGTGCGGAACAGGCCGAAGCCGCGGTCGGCGAACGGCGCGCGCGAGCTCCAGGTCTTCTGCCCGCTGAGCACCCAGCCGCCGCGCTCGTCGTCGCGTACGGCGCGCGAGCGGATGCCGGCCAGGTCGGATCCGGCCTCGGGCTCCGACCAGGCCTGGGCCCAGATCAGCGAGCCGTCGGTCATCGGGCGCAGCCAGCGCTCCTGCTGCTCGGGGGTGCCATGCTCGAAGATGATCGGCGCGAGCAGCGAGATGCCGTTCTGGGCGATGCGGGTGGGGGCACCGGCGAGGTAGTACTCCTCCTCGAAGATGACCCACTCGGTCAGCGAGGCCTCGCGGCCGCCGTACTGCTCGGGCCAGGCGACGACCGACCAGCGGCCCTCGGCGAGCGTCGCCTCCCAGGCGCGGTGCAGGGCGGCGCCCTCGTCGGTGTCCATCGACGGCAGTCGGCCGGGGTTGTGGGCGGCCAGCCACTCACGCGCCTCCGCGCGGAAGGCCCGCTCGGAGTCGGTGAGCTCGGGGCCCTCGGGGTGGGTGTGGCTCATGCGTGGCTCACCGTGTCCTTTCCTGCAGCCTGGGCTGCGGCCTGCTTGCCGGCCTTGGCCATGGCGCGGCTGTCGAGGCCGGCCAGGGAGTCGCGGCCGACCTCGGCGTTGTGGGCGTGGGCGGCGTGGTGCAGGCCGAAGACCGAGTCCATCCCGGCCCGCAGGCCCATCAGGTCCTCGGCCTGGTTGACCGCCTTCTTGGTCAGCGCGAGCCCAAGGCGCGGCATCGCCGCGATCCGGTCGGCCATGGCGAGGGTGAAGTCCTCGAGCTCGGCGCGCGGCACGACGTGGTTGACCATGCCGAGCTCCTTGGCGCGCTGCGCCGGGAACCGGTCGGCGGTGTAGAGGAACTCCTTGGCGGCGCGCGGGTTCATCACCCACGGGTGGGCGAAGTACTCCACGCCCGGGATGCCCATGCGCACGACCGGGTCGGCGAAGAAGGCGTCCTCGGAGGCGATGATGAAGTCGCAGGACCAGGCGAGCATCAGCCCGCCGGCGATGCAGGCGCCCTGCACCATCGCGATCATCGGCTTGGGGGTCTCGGCCCAGCGCCGGCACATGCCGAGGTAGACCTCGGACTCGCGCGCGAAGCGGGACTCCACGCCCTCGGTGCCGACGTGGTCCCAGTGGATGACGGCCTTCCGGTCGAAGGACTCATCGATGTCGCGGCCCGGCGTACCGATGTCGTGGCCGCCGCTGAAGTGCTTGCCGGCGCCCGCGAGCACGATCACCTTGACCGCGTCGTCGTCGACCGCGCGCACGAAGGCGGCGTCGAGCGCGTAGGTCATCTTCGAGTTCTGGGCGTTGGTGTACTCGGGGCGGTTCAGGGTCACGACGGCGACGCTGCCGCGCACCTCGTAGGTGACGACGGGCGCTTCGTCGTAGCTCTCTTCGTCGCTCACTTCTTCTCCTCCGCGGGGGGCCTGTCGCGACGCACACTACCAAACAAGTGCTTGGTTTGGTAACGTGGTTGGCACACATTCCGGCGGTCGCGCCGGGTGAATCGGAGGCATCGAGTGGACCTGAGCTATTCCGCGGAGGACGAGCAGTTCCGCGCCGAGGTGCGCGAGTGGCTCGCCGACAACCTCGTCGGCGAGTTCGCCGCCATCAAGGGGCGCGGTGGATCCGGGCGCGAGCACGAGTTCCACGAGGAGCGGGTCGCCTGGAACCAGCACCTGGCCAAGCACGGGTGGACCTGTCTGGGCTGGCCCGTCGAGCACGGCGGGCGCGACCTGCCGCTGTTCCAGCAGGTGATCTTCTATGAGGAGTACGCCCGGGCGAACGCGCCCGCCGGGGTCAACCACCTCGGCGAGCAGCTGCTCGGCCCGACCCTCATCGCCCACGGCACCGAGGAGCAGAAGCGCCGCTTCCTGCCCGGCATCGTGAACGTGACCGAGCTGTGGTGCCAGGGCTACTCCGAGCCCGGCGCCGGCTCCGACCTGGCGGCGGTGCGCTCGCGCGCCGAG
This sequence comes from Nocardioides sp. dk884, assembly GCF_009557055.1. Taxonomy (NCBI): domain Bacteria; kingdom Bacillati; phylum Actinomycetota; class Actinomycetes; order Propionibacteriales; family Nocardioidaceae; genus Nocardioides; species Nocardioides sp. dk884. The sequence goes on from NZ_CP045649.1 coordinate 444,580, forward strand.
CTGCAGGGCGATGAGTGGGTGATCAACGGCCAGAAGGTGTGGACCTCGCTGGCCCACCACTCCGACTGGTGCTTCGCGGTCGTGCGCACCGAGCCCGGCTCGCGCCGCCACGCCGGGCTGTCCTACCTGCTGGTCCCGATGGATCAGCCCGGGGTCGAGGTCCGCCCGATCCTGCAGCTGACCGGCACCTCGGAGTTCAACGAGGTCTTCTTCGACGACGCCCGCACCGAGGCCGGCCTCGTGGTCGGCGAGCCGGGCGCGGGCTGGGCGGTGGCGATGGCCACCCTCGGCTTCGAGCGCGGCGTCTCCACGATCGGCCAGCAGGTCGGCTTCGCCCGCGAGCTCGACGGCGTCATCGAGACCGCCCGCCGGGTGGGCACCATCGACGACCCGGTGATCGCCGACCGGATCGCGCAGGCCCGCGTCGAGCTCGAGGTCATGCGGATCCACGCCCTGCGGACCCTGAGTGCCTACGACTCCGGCTCCAGCGGCCCGGAGGCGTCGGTCTCCAAGCTGCTGTGGGCGCGGTGGCACCGTGACCTCGGCGAGCTCGCGATGGCCGTGCGCGGCCCGGAGGCGCTGACCCTCGTCGGCGCGCCGTACGAGCTCGACGACCAGCAGACCAACTTCTTGTTCAGCCGGGCCGACACGATCTACGGCGGCTCGGATGAGATCCAGCGCAACATCATCGCCGAGCGCGTGCTCGGCCTGCCGAAGGAGCCCCGCCCATGACCAAGCCCGAGCAGCCCACCCCCGACTACGTCCCGGGTCACGACCTGCTCGCCGGACGCGTCGTCGTGGTGACCGCCGCCGCCGGCGCCGGCATCGGTGCGGCCGTGGCCCGCAAGGTGCTGGAGGAGGGCGCCAAGGCGGTCGTCATCTCCGACACCCACGAGCGCCGCCTGGGCGAGGCGCACGAGCTCCTGGCCAAGGAGTTCGGCGCGGACCGGGTCGCCTCGATCGTGTGCAACGTGACCAAGCAGGACGACGTGGTCGCCCTGCTCGACGCCGCCGAGCCGTTCGGCGGGGTCGACGTGATGATCAACAACGCCGGCCTCGGCGGCACCGACGACATCCTCGAGATGCCCGACGAGACCTGGAACCTGGTCCTCGACATCACCCTGACCGGCACGATGCGCTGCATCCGCGAGGCGGGTCGCCGCTTCGTCGCCGCCGGCAAGAAGGGCGTCATCGTCAACAACTCCTCGGTGATCGGCTGGCGCTTCCAGGAGGGCCAGTCCCACTACGCCGCCGCGAAGGCCGGTGTGAAGGCGCTGACCCGCTCGGCGGCCGCCGACCTGGCGGCGTACGGCATCCGGGTCAACGCGGTCTCGCCGAGCCTGGCCATGCACCCGTTCCTGGAGAAGGTCACCACCCCCGAGCTGCTCGCCGAGCTCAAGGGCAAGGAGGCCTTCGGCCGCGCTGCGGCACCGTGGGAGATCGCCAACGTCATGGTCTTCTTGGCCAGCGACTACTCCAGCTACATGACCGGCGAGGTCCTCGCCGTGTCCAGCCAGCACGCCTGACCCCCGAGCAACCCGAGTACGAGGAGAACCGACATGGCTGAGGCCTACATCGTCGACGCCGTCCGCACCCCGGTCGGCAAGCGCGGCGGCTCGCTCGCGTCCATGCACTCCGCCGACCTCGGTGGGCACGTGCTGAAGTCCCTCATCGAGCGCACCGGCGTCGACGCCGGTGCGGTGGACGACGTGATCATGGGCTGCTGCGACACCATCGGCTCGCAGGCCGGCGACGTCGCTCGTACGGCGTGGCTGGTGGCCGGGCTGCCCGACCACGTGCCCGGCGTGACCATCGACCGCCAGTGCGGCTCCTCCCAGCAGGCCGTGCACTTCGCGGCCCAGGGAGTCATGTCCGGCACCCAGGACCTGGTGGTCGCCGGCGGGCTGCAGAACATGTCCGCGATCCCGATCTCCGCGGCGATGCTGGTGGCGCAGCAGTACGGCTTCACCACGCCGTTCGCGGAGTCGTCGGGCTGGCGGGCGCGCTACGGCGACGTCGAGGTCAGCCAGTTCAACTCTGCCGAGATGATCGCGGAGAAGTGGGACTGCAGCCGCGAGGACATGGAGCGCTACGCGCTGGCCTCGCACCAGCGCGCGAAGGCCGCGATCGCCGAGGGCCGCTTCGAGCGCGAGATCGCGCCGGTCACGCTGGCCGACGGCACGGTCTTCAGCACCGACGAGTGCCCGCGCGAGACCTCGCTGGAGAAGATGGCCGGGCTCAACCCGCTCGCCCCCGGCGGCCGGATCACCGCCGGTGTCGCCTCGCAGATCTGCGACGGCGCCTCGGCGATGCTGATCGCCTCCGAGCAGGCGGTCAAGGACCACGGGCTCACCCCGCGGGCCCGCATCCACCACCTCTCGGTGCGCGGCGACGACCCGATCTGGATGCTCACCGGCCCGATCGGCGCCACCAAGCACGCGCTGGCCAAGACCGGCATGAGCATCGAGGACATCGACCTCTTCGAGTGCAACGAGGCGTTCGCCTCGGTCGTGCTGGCCTGGATGAAGGAGACCGGCGCGCCGCACGAGAAGGTCAACGTCAACGGCGGCGGCATCGCGCTGGGTCACCCCATCGGCGCCACCGGCACCCGCCTGATGACGACCATGCTCCACGAGCTCGAGCGCACCGGCGGCCGCTTCGGCCTGCAGACGATGTGCGAGGGCGGCGGTCAGGCGAACGTGACGATCATCGAGCGCCTCTGAGGGTCGGCTCCGTCGGCCGAGGCCGTCGAGACCACGCAGGGCGGTCATCCCACAGGGGTGGCCGCCCTGCGGCGTTCCTCAGTCGAGGCAGAACTCGTTGCCCTCGACGTCCTGCATGACCAGGCACGACTCGTTCTCCTCGTCGGCCTCCAGCAGGCGCACGCGGGTCGCGCCGAGCGGCAGCAGCCGGGCGCACTCGGCCTCGAGCGCGGCGAGGCGCTCCTCGCCCACGAGGCCGGTGCCGACCCGCACGTCGAGGTGGAGCCGGTTCTTGACGACCTTTCCTTCGGGCACGCGCTGGAAGTACAGCCGCGGGCCGACCCCGGCGGGGTCCACGCACGCGAACGCCGAGCCGCGCTGCTCCGGCGGGAGCGTGCGGTCGAACTCCTCCCAGCTGTCGAAGCCGGGCGGGGGCGGTGGCACGACGTAGCCCAGCACCTCGCACCAGAAGCGGGCCACGCGCTCGGGCTCCGCGCAGTCGAAGGTGACCTGGAACTCTCTCGCCGCAGCCATCGGGCCACGGTAGCGACGGCGGGCCGCCTCGTCATGCCCCTGGGTGAGCGTCAGGCTGGATCGGTATGCCATCCGCCCAGGCGTGGCCGCGTGGAGGTGGTAACAAAGCGACGGGTTCGGCGGTGGGGAAGACCTGCTGGGTGAGGGGCAATGAGCACGAATTCCACATGTCACGTGTGGATAAGTTGTCCACATTCATACCTCACCAGTTTTGACTAGGTGGGACCCATTCGAACAGAGGTATCATTGGCGTAGCGGTGAAGGACGCCGCTCCACCTTTCTCGGGAGGCGTCGATGGCCGGCCTGGCTCATCCCTACGTCGCCGGTCTGGAGCGCGTGGAGGCCGAGCTGGATGAGCTCGCGGGCCTGGATCCGGGGTTCTTGTCGCTGGCCGACAAACGGCAGGCGCTGTTGTCGATGGCACGGGTGTCCTCGCGGGCGCAGGCTCTCGAGTCGCGGGTGATCGCGTGCGCCGAGGACGTGGCGGACGCCGAGGGGTTCCGAGATGCGGCCGCGTGGCTGGCTCATCGCGCGCACGCCTCGAGCACCTCGGTGCGACGCGCGCAGCGGCTCGGCCTCGCCTGCGAGCAGCGCTGGCACCGGGTCGGGGCCGCGCTGGGCGAGGGCCGAATGAGCATCGACCAGGGCCATGTCGTTGTCGCGGCCCTGGACGAGGTCTGCTGCGCCGGCCGACTGCTCGAGGCGACCGCCGCGGAGTGGGCCGACGTGCTGGTCCGCGCGGAGGCCTACCTGGTGGAACAGGCGGTCGACTTCGGGCCGCGGGCGCTGCAGCGGTTGGGTGAGCGACTGCTCGAGGTGGTGGCACCGGAGTGGGTGGACGAGTTGGAGGAGCGTCGGCTGCGTGATGCGGAGCGGGCGGCGCGCCGGCGTACGACCTTGAAGGTGCAGCGCCTCGGCGATGGGACGGCGCTCATCAAGGCGCGGGTGCCGGAGTCGGTGGCGTTGCGGTTGACCACGTTGCTGGAGTCATTCGCCAACCCGCGCCGTGAGGACGCCGAGACCGCGGAGCCCGGTGCCGATGGGCGGCGGGTGCCCTATGAGCGGCGGCTGGGTGAGGCGTTCTGCAGCTTGTTGGAGTCACTGGACCCGTCCCGGCTGCCGCTGCACGGCGGCGATGCCACCGCGGTGGTGATCACGATGGATCTGGCGGCACTGGTCGAGGGACTGGGATCCGCGACGCTGGCCGATGGCTCCCGCATCACCGCGGGAGAGGCTCGGCGCCTCGCGTGCGCCGCCAACCTGGTGCCGGCCGTGCTCGACACCCGTTCGGTCCCACTGGACCTGGGTCGCGCGACCCGGCTCTTCAGTCCGGGCCAGAGAAAAGCTCTGGCAATTCGGGACCGGGAATGCCGGGCGAGCGGCTGTTCGATTCCCGCGACGTGGTGCGAGGCGCATCATCTGCGGCCGTGGTCGGAGGGCGGGAAGACCGATCTCGAGAATGGGTTGCTGCTCTGCAGTCATCACCATCATCTGGTCCATGACGACCGTTATCTGCATGAGCGGATGCCGAACGGCGACCTTCGGTTCGCTCGGCGGACGTAGACACGCGAGGGCCGGGCAGCCGGGGCTAGGTGCTGGGTGGGCGTGCCGAGTCAGAAGGCGCCGCCGCCGCCTCCGCCGCCGTTGTTGAGGTCGGGGTGGTACGCCGGCCACTGCCGGGGAGCAGGGTCCTTGCCCGCGTCGCTGCGCTTGGCCCGGGTGGCGGCGTCGGGGGTGTCGCCGTCCGCGCCGGGGCTGTTCGGGTAGGGGACCGGGGTGGCGAGGGCCTTCTTCAGGTTCTCGCTCCTGCGCCAGTCCCAGGCCAGCGCGCCGGTCACGACGACGCCGGTGCCGATGAGGAAACCGAGCATGTGGCTCTCCCTGCGTCGGTGGGCCCGATGGTTCCGGCTCCGTGGGTGCTCAGCACCGTAGCGGCGGACGGGGGATCGGAGAACCCCCGTGGCGCCGAGGCGGGCGCCCGGGGCCGGCGCCGTTCGTAGACTCGGCCCATGCCGAGCCCCATGTTCACCCGTGACCTCGGTGCCGGCTACGTGCTGGCGCTGCTCGATGAGTCCTCGGTGCCTGCGGTCCACCAGCTGACGCTGGAGAACCGCGAGCGGTTGCGCCGGTGGGAGCACTGGGCCCATGAGGAGCTGACCGAGGAGGGCCAGCGCGCCTATGTGCGAGCGCAGCTCGCGGAGTGGGTCGAGGGGCGCAACGTCCCGTGCGTGATCCTGGCCGGCGACACGGTCGTCGGTGCCGCCGGCGCGCGCATCGACCACTACACCGGCACCGCCGAGCTCGGCTGCTGGATCGACGCGGCGCACGAGGGACGGGGCGCGGTCTCGCGAGCGCTCACGTCACTGCTCGGGATGCTCTTCGACGAGCGCAGGATCGCCCGCGTCGAGATCCGCACCGACGTCGACAACGCGCGCAGCCGAGTGATGGCGGAGCGCCTCGGCTTCACCTATGACGGCACGCTGCGCTCGGCGATGTGGGTGGGCGAGGAGCGCCGCGACGTCGCGGTCTACGGGCTGCTCGCCGAGACCTGGGCGGCCTGAGACGACGCACGCCGGGCGCCGATGAACGGCGCCCGGCGGCGGGGATGCTCAGATGAGGCTCAGACGAGGTTGCCGGCCAGCGAGCCGAGCCGCTCGACCGCCTGGGCGATGATCCGGTCGACCAGCTCCTCGCAGCTGGGCAGGTCGTCGATCATGCCGACGACCTGGCCGGAGGCCAGCATGCCGGCCTCGGTGTCGCCGTCCACGAGCCCGGCCTTGAGCAGCATCGGGGTGTTGGCGGCCATCGTCATCTGCACCCAGGAGCGGTCGCTGCTGCGCTTCATCCGCAGACCGTCACCCGCGAACTCGCGCCACCCGGCGCCGCTGAGCTTCTTGAACTCCAGCATCCGGCGGGCGGTGGGGACCGCGCGCTTGACCACGCTGGTCTCCTCGAGGCCCTCGATGAACGGCGTACGCAGCAGGCGGTGCGGCATCCCGTCGGCCTTGGTGGTGACGACGGTGCCGTCGAGTCCGAAGCCGAGGTACTGGCGACGGATCTCCTCCGGCACGGCGCTGTCGCTGGTGAGCAGGAAGCGCGTGCCCATGCCGATGCCGACCGCGCCGTAGGACAGGGCGGCGGCGAGGCCGCGGCCGTCGAAGAAGCCGCCGGCCGCGACGACCGGGATGTCCACGGCGTCCAGGACGCTGGGCAGGAGCAGGGTGGTCGGGGTCGGACCGGTGTGGCCGCCGCCCTCGCCGCCCTGGATCATCACCGCGTCGGCGCCCCAGGCGGCCACCTTCTCGGCGTGGCGAGCGGCGCCGACCGAGGGCATCACGACGATGTCGTGCTCCTTGAGCTTGGCGATGAGCTCCTGCTTGGGCGCGAGGGCGAAGGAGGCGACCTTCACGCCGTGGCGGATGAGCAGCTCGACGCGCTTGCCGGCGTCGCCGGCGTCGGCGCGCAGGTTGACGCCGAACGGCTTGTCGGTGCGCTCCTTGACCTCGACGATCGCCTTCTCGAGCTCCTCGTAGGTCATCGTGGCCGAGGCCAGGATGCCCAGGGCGCCGGCGTTGGCGGTCGCGGAGACCAGGCGCGGGCCGGCGACCCAGCCCATGCCGGTCTGCACGATGGGGTGATCGACCCCGGTGAGCTCGGTGAGCGGGGTGCGGATGCGCTGCGGCGTGGTCATGGCGGGGAGACCTTCCGGGTCGTGAGGGTGGAGGAGGCGGTGGCGCTGCGTCAGCGCCGGGCGGCCTTGTCGGTGCCGGCGAAGTCGTCGCGGAGCTCGTCGGCGACGCCGGCGAGGTTGAGCTCGAAGGTGAAGCCCTGCTCGAAACGGTAGGACTTGTTGACGTCGATCGGGTCGATGCCGTTGAGGGCCTCCTTCGCGGCCCGGATCACGCGGGTGTCCTTCGCAGCGATCTCGCGGGCCACGGCGAGGGCGGCGTCGTCGAGCTGCTCGCGGGGCACGACCTGGAGCACGGAGCCGTGCTGGACCAGCTCGGCGGCCTTGATCGTGCGGGCGGTGAAGTAGAGCGAGCGCATCAGGTGCTGGGGGACCAGGCGGGCCATGTGGGTCGCGGCGCCGAGGGCGCCCTGGTTGACCTCGGGCACGCCGAAGTAGGCGTCCTCGCTGGCCACGACGATGTCGGAGTTGCCGACCAGGCCCACGCCGCCGCCGACGCAGAAGCCGTTGACCGCCGCGATGACCGGCACCGGGCACTCATAGATCGCCTTGAACGCCGCGTAGCAGCCGCGGTTCGCGCCGAGGATCGCCTCGAAGCCCTCGGTGTGCTGCATCTCCTTGATGTCCACGCCCGCGTTGAAGCCACGGCCCTCGGCGCGCAGCACCACCACGTGGTGGTCCACCGCCGCCGCGGTCACGGCACTCGCGACGTCGAACCAGCCCGCGACGGGCAGCGCGTTCACGGGCGGGTAGTTCATGGTGACGACGGCGATGTTCGCGTCGACGGTCGACGTGGTGACTGTCATGGTCGGTTCCTAACCTAGCGATTGCTTGGTACCCTAGCACCCGCTTGGTTCGGCTGGAATGGTCGAGATCGAACTATCCATGAGCAGGGAGTGACGGAAACGATGGCTGGGATTCTTCAAGGGCGGGTCGCGATCGTGACCGGAGCGGGCCGCGGGCTCGGACGTGAGCACGCGCTGGAGCTCGCGCGCCAGGGTGCGGCAGTCGTGGTCAACGACTACGGCGTCTCCCTGGCCGGCGAGGGGACCGGCGAGACCCCCGCCGAGTCCGTGGTGGCCGAGATCGTGGCCGCCGGCGGTCAGGCCGTGGCGAACCCCGCCGACGTGGCCGACTTCCAGCAGGCCGCCGACATGGTGCAGCAGGCGATCGACACGTTCGGCGGCCTCGACATCCTGGTGAACAACGCCGGATTCGTGCGCGACCGGATGCTCGTCAACACCTCCGAGGAGGAGTGGGACGCCGTCATCCGCGTGCACCTCAAGGGCCACTTCGCGCCGCTGCGTCACGCCGGCGCGTACTGGCGTGCGGAGGGCAAGGCCGGCCGCACCCGCGCCGCCCGCGTCATCAACACCTCCTCCGGCGCCGGCCTGCAGGGCAGCATCGGGCAGACGACGTACTCGGCCGCGAAGGCCGGCATCGCCGCGATGACGCTCGTCGGCGCCGCCGAGATGGGCCGCTACGGCGTCACCGTCAACGCGATCGCGCCGTCCGCGCGCACCCGCATGACCGAGGGCCCCTTCGCCGACAAGATGGCGGCGCCCGAGGACGGCTTCGACCTCATGCACCCCGGCAACGTCTCGCCGGTCGTCGCCTGGCTGGCCAGCGAGGACGCCGCGGACGTCACGGGTCGCGTCATCGAGGTCGAGGGCGGCCGGATCTGCGTCGAGGAGGGCTGGCGCCACGGCCCGGCGACCGACGTCGGCAAGCGCTGGGAGGCCGGCGCCGTCGGTGCCGAGCTGCGTTCGCTGCTCGGCCAGGCGCAGACCCCCGAGCCGGTGTACGGCGCATGAGCCACGCGGGGGAGTGGGCGGGTCGCCAGCTCGGTGAGCGCACCGTCGCCTGGAGCGACCGGGACCCGATCCTGTTCGCGCTGGCCATCGGCGCCCGGCCCGAGCAGCTCGACCTGGTCTTCGAGGACCGGCTGCGGGTGCTGCCGTCGTTCGCCCTCACGCTCGCCCAGTGGGCCCCTGACGTGCTCGGCTCGGGCGGCGCCTTCGACGTCGGGACCGCCGTGCACGGCTCGCAGCGCCTCGAGGTGCTCGCGCCGATGCCGGCGAGCGGTGAGCTGACGATGTCGGCGCGCGTCGACGACGTGTGGGACAAGGGCGGCGCCGCGGTCTTCGACGTGACGGTGGAGAGCGACTACTTCCGCGCCACCTGGTCGATCTTCGCCCCCGGCTGTGGCGGCTTCGGCGGCGAGCGCGGCCCGGGCCGTCCGCCGGCACGCACCGAGGAGCCGGCATGGACCCGGGAGCTGCCGGTGGCCGACAACGCGGCGGCGCTCTACCGCCTGCTCGGCGATCGCCACCACATCCACATCGACCCGGAGGCGGCGGCCGGGATCGGCCAGCCCCGGCCGATCCTGCACGGCCTGGCCACGCTGGCTGCGGCCACGCTGGCGGCGGCCGACGCGGCCGGTGCCCACCCGGCCGACCTGACCCGGCTCGAGGGCCGCTTCGCGGGCCCGGTGTTCCCCGGGGAGACCCTCGCGGTCCGCGGCTGGGCCGACGGCGGCTTCGAGGTCGCCTCCGAGCGCGGCACCGCGATCGACGGCGGCGTCGCGGTCTTCGGCTGACGCCCGCGAGCACGACCTGTGCCGGTCCGGCGCGGGAGACAGCGAGGAGGAGTGAGATGAAGACACTGGTGATCGGTGGTGCCGGGATGATCGGCGGCCACGTGGCGACGCTGCTGGCCGACCGTGGCCACCAGGTGAGCGTCGCCGGCCGTTCGGCGCCCGAGCCCGGCTCGCTGGTGGAGTCCTTCGACTTCCTCCCTGGCGACTACGCCGACGGGGGCTTCTCCGAGGCTGAGCTCGAGGGCTTCGACGCCCTGGTCTTCTGCGCCGGACAGGACATCCGGCACGCGGGTGCTGACGGTGGCGACGAGGAGTTCTGGGCGCGCTACCAGAGCGACGGCGTGCCGCGGCTGATGCAGCGCGCGAAGCGGGCCGGCGTACGCCGCGCGGTGCAGGTCGGCAGCTACTACCACATGGTCCGCCCGGACCTGGTGGAGTCGAACCCCTACGTGCGGGCCCGCCAGCTGGCCGACGACCGCTCCCGCGAGCTCGCCGACGCGGACTTCCACGTCTCGACGCTCAACCCGCCGTCGATCGTCGGGATGATCCCCGGGGTCGCGGTGCGGCGCTTCGCCAAGCAGCTGGCCTGGGGCCGGGGCGAGCTGACCGCGAAGGTCCCCGACCACGCACCGGCGGGCGGCACCAACTACATGTCGGTGCGCTCGCTGGCGCAGGCCGTCGACGGGGCGCTGGAGCGCGCCGAGCTGGGGGCGGCGTACCTCATCGGCGACGTGAACCTGAGCTACCGCGACTACTTCCAGATCATCTTCGACCTCAGCGGGGGCGGCCGGGTGCTCGAGGAGCGCGACGAGCCGCACCCGTTCCTGCCGGACTCGATGATCGTGCCGGGCCGCGGCGCGGTGATCGCCTACGAGCCGGACCCGCAGGTCGTGGACCTGCTGGGCTACCGGCGCGACGACGTGCGCCCGATGCTCGCCGAGATGGCCGCGGCCGTGGAGTCGGGCGCGGGGAACGCCGGACGATGAGCGAGGCCGCGGCGCCCCGGCGTACCGCCCTGGTGACGGGGGCCAGTCGCGGCATCGGCAAGCAGGTGGCGCTCGCGCTGGCTCGCGCCGGCTTCGACGTGGCCTTCACCGCGCGGACCGTGCGCGAGGGCGAGGGCGTCGTGCCGCCGCGCACCCAGCGCGAGGGCGAGCGGGCGATCGCGGTGCCCGGCAGCCTGGACAGCACCGCCGCGGCGGTGACGGCGCTCGGGGTGCGGGCACTGCCGGTGCCGATGGACCTCACCGACCTGGCCAGCGTGCGGGCCGCGGCGCGCACCGTGCTGGACGCCTGGGGCCGCATCGACGTGCTGGTCAACAACGCGATCCTGCACGTGCCCCACGCGCGGCTGCTCGAGCTCGATCTCGACGCGCTCACGCGCAGCCTCACCGCCAACCACGTGCACCAGCTCGCCCTGGTGCAGGAGGTGGTGCCGGCGATGGTGGCCCAGGGCGGCGGTACGGTCGTGGACCTGTGGTCCGGCTCGGTCCGCAACGACCCGCCCGCGCCGCCCGGCGAGGGCGGCTGGGGTCTGGCCTACTCCTCCGCCAAGGCCGCCTTCGGGCGGATCGCCGGCGCGATCAACGCGGAGTACCGCGAGGCCGGGGTGCGCGCGTTCAACGTCGACCCGGGGTTCGTGGTGACCGAGGCGGCCGCGGCCCGCGGCGGCACCGACCAGATCGCCGCCCACGGGGTGGCGATGGTCGCCGAGGACGCCGCCGGTCGGGTGATCGCCTGGCTGGCCACCAGCCCGGAGTCGGACGCGCACCTCGGCACCGTGGTGCGCGCCGCGCGGCTGGTCGAGCGGCTCGGCTGAGGCGCCGGGAAGCTCAGGGCAGCAGGCGGCGGGTGGCGTCCTCGAGCACGTCGCCCGCCTCGCCGGCGTCGCGCCCGGCCGCGACGCTCGTCATCGCGCCGAGGAAGAGCATCGAGAGGATCCGCGAGGCGGACTCGATGGCCTCCTCGTCGTGCCCGGCGGTGTCGCCGGCGCGCAGGGTGGCGCCGATCCAGGCGGCCTTCTCGGGCCCGAACCCGGCCTGGCCCTCGATCGCGAGCAGGGTCGGGGCGCTGGCCAGGTAGGCGCGGTAGAGGGCCTGGTAGAGCAGCGGCTTGGCGGCCGCCTCGCGCAGGATCCGGCGGAACACCAGCGTGAGCCGGTCGGCGGGGCTGCGCCCGGCGGGGGTCCGCTCGCGCACGTCGGCGGTGGAGCGGGCGCCGAGGGCGAGCAGCGCCTCGGTCAGCAGCTCGTCCTTGGAGCTCACGTGCTGGTACGCCGTCGGCACGGACACCCCGGCGTGCGCGGCGACCGCGCGGATGCCGACCGCGTCGTACCCGCCCTCGGTGGCCAGGTCGATCGCGGCCTCGATCAGCCGCTCACGGGTCGCGGCGCGCGCGGGGGAGAGCACCCGGCGTACGACCTGTCCCCGCTGCTCCATGGGCGGGAGTCTAGGGGGCGGTTGAGACGCGTGTCATCCTGCTGAGTAGATGAATGGTTGACACGTGTCTATCGCGGCGTCAGTATCGGGAGACCGAGCCGTTCCCACCCCAGGAGGAGTCCCATGGACCTGCGCGAGACCCCGGCGCAGACCGAGCTGCGCCGCGAGCTGCGGGAGTACTTCGCCCAGCTGCTCCCCGCCGACGAGCGCCGCGAGGTCGGCGAGGCCGGTGCCGGCGGCCCGCGCTTCCGTGAGGTGGTCCGGATGCTCGGCCGCGACGGCTGGCTGGGCGTCGGCTGGCCCACCGAGTACGGCGGGCGCGGCCTGGGCGCCGAGGAGCAGTTCATCTTCTACGACGAGGTGCAGCGCGCCGGCGTGCCGTTCCCCCTGGTCACGATCAACACCGTCGGGCCGACGCTGATGGCGTTCGGCACCGAGGAGCAGAAGGCGAAGTACCTGCCCGGGATGCTCACCGGCGACATCGTCTTCGCGATCGGCTACACCGAGCCCGAGGCCGGCACCGACCTGGCCTCGGTGCGCACCCGCGCGGTGCGCGACGAGGCGAGCGGCGAGTGGGTCGTCGACGGGCAGAAGATCTTCACCACCGGCGGCAACACCGCCGACTACGTGTGGCTGGCCTGCCGCACCGACCCCGAGGCGCCCAAGCACCGGGGCATCTCGATCCTCATCACGCCGTGCGACGACCCGGGCTACACCTGGAGCCCGATCCGCGCGGTCGGCGGGATGAGCGTCACCGCGACGTACTACTCCGGCATCCGGGTCTCCGACGCCGAGGTGGTGGGCGAGGTCAACGGCGGCTGGCGGCTGATCACCGCGCAGCTCAACCACGAGCGTGTGGCCCTGGCGGCACTCGGCGGCCGGATGATCCAGCTCTGGGAGGACGTCTGGGACTGGGCGCAGCACAACGGCGTGAGCGAGGTGCCGTGGGTGCGCGCGGAGATGGCGCGCACCTGGGCCCGGCTCGAGGCGATGCGCCTGATGAACTGGCGGATGACCGCCGCGGTCGAGGACGGCACCCTCAGCGGCGCCACCGCCGGCGCGGCCAAGGCCTACGGCACCGAGACCCACATCGACGTCCAGCGCACCCTGACCCAGGTGCTCGGCGCCGCCGGCCGGGTGCGCCCCGGGCAGCCCGCCGCGGTGCTCTCGGGCCAGGTCGAGCAGCTCTCGCGCCAGGGCATCGTGAACACCTTCGGCGGCGGCGTCAACGAGGTGCTGCGCGACATGATCGCGACGCAGGGCCTCGGCATGCCCCGCGCGAAGCGCTGAGACCCGGACCAGGACAGGAGACAGACATGGACTTCAACCTCGACGAGGACCTGGCCACCGTGGCCGAGCTGGCGAACACCGTGTTCGCCGGCAAGGCGAGCACGGACCGGGTCCGCGAGATCGAGACCATCCAGACGCGCGTGGACGAGGAGCTGTGGGGTTCACTGGCCGAGACCGGCCTGCTCGGTATCGCGCTGCCCGAGGAGCACGGCGGCGCGGGCATGGGCCCCTGGGCGCTCGCGCTGCTGCTCGAGGAGCAGGGCCGCACCGTCGCCCCGGTGCCGCTGTGGGCCGCCGGGGTGGCCGCCCTCGCCATCGCCGAGCACGGCACCGAGGAGCAGCGCAAGCGCCTGCTGCCCGGGTTCTGCGAGGGCGCCGAGCGCCTCACCCTCGCCCTGGAGGAGTACGTCGGGGAGCCGGACGCGCCGGAGTGCGCGGCCGCCCGCGACGCCGACGGCAGCTGGCGCCTCACCGGCACCAAGGCGGTCGTGCCGAGCGTGCAGGGCGCCGCCGGGGTGCTGGTCTCCGCGACCACGCCCGAGGGGCCGGGGCTGTTCCTGGTCCCGCTGGACGGCGCCGGCGTCACGACCGAGCTGTCCGCGGTCACCTCCCACGACCTCGCCGCCGAGCTGCGCCTCGACGGCGCGGTCGCCGAGGCCGTCGGCACCCCGGGCGGGACCGCCCTGGCCGACGTGCTGCGGCTGACCCGGGTCGCGCTCGCCGCGGTCCAGCTCGGCGTGGCCCAGGGGGCGATGCACCTCGCGGCGTCGTACCTCTCCGAGCGTGAGCAGTTCGGCCGCCCGCTCGGCACCTTCCAGGCGGTGCAGCACCAGCTGGCCGACTGCTGGATCGACGTCGACGCGATGCGGGTGACGCTGTGGCAGGCGCTGTCGGACCTCGGCGACCTCGCCGAGGGCGGCGACGACACGGGCGTGCGTGCCGCCGCCGATCGCTCCGCGATGGTCGCGACCTGGTGGCGCACCCAGGCCGGGCTCGACGTGGTGCACCGCGTGCAGCACCTGCACGGCGGAATCGGCGTGGACGTGGACTACCCCGTCCACCGGTTCTTCCTGTGGGGCAAGCAGCTCTCGACCACGCTCGGTGGTGCGGGCGCCGCCCTCGCCGACCTGGGCGCGCTGCTGCCCACGCGCTGAGGCACGTCCCGGCCCCGCCGTACCGTCTGGACGGCGGGGCCGGTCCCGTGCGCAACTCATCTCCGCCGAGTCGTCGCTAATGGCGGGGCGAGTCGGCGCCAATGGCGCGCCCAGTCGGCGCCAATGGCGCGCCCAGTCGTCGCTAATGGCGGGGTCCGCGGGTTCTCCGCAGGCCCCCGTGCAGAACTTCGCCATTGGCGCCGACTCGCGCAACCACACGCGCCGACTCGCGCAACCACACGCGCCGACTCGCGCAACCACACGCGCCGACTCGCGCAACCACACGCGCCGACTCGCGCAACCACACGCGCCGACTGGCGGTTACTGCACGAAGCGGAAGAGCGGGCTGTCGGGGTCGACGGTCTCGAAGCGGATCGGCGAGCGCTCCATGCGGGCGAGCAGGCCGGCGAGGTCGGCGGCGTGCTGGAGCTCGATGCCGACCAGCGCGGGTCCGGTCTCGCGGTTGGAGCGCTTGACGTACTCGAAGAGCGTGATGTCGTCGTCGGGGCCGAGCACCTCGTCGAGGAAGCGGCGCAACGCGCCGGGCTCCTGGGGGAACTCCACCAGGAAGTAGTGCTTGAGGCCTTCATAGACCAGCGCCCGCTCGACGACCTCGGCGTAGCGCGAGACGTCGTTGTTGCCGCCCGAGACGATCACCACGACCGTCGAGCCGGGCTCGAGGCGCACCCCGCCGTCGGCCTCGGAGAGGCGCAGCGTGGCCGAGGAGAGCGCGCCGGCGGGCTCGGCGATGATCCCGTCGGACTGGTAGAGGTCGAGCATCTCGACCGCCACGAGGCCTTCCGGCACCCGGACCAGCTCCGGGCCGATCTGCCGCACGACCTCGAACGTCCAGTCACCGGAGCGGCGTACCGCGGCGCCGTCGACGAAGCCGTCGACATCCGCTGCGTCCAGGTCGACCGGCTCGCCGGCGGCGAGGGCGGCCGCCATGCAGGCGGCGGAGGCCGGCTCGGCGCCCACGACGCGCACGCCCGGTGCGCGCTCGGCGAGGTAGGTGGCCATGCCGGCCAGCAGCCCGCCACCGCCGACCGGGACGATCACGGCGTCCGGCTCGCCGCCCAGCTGCTCGAGGATCTCGCGGGCGACGGTGCCCTGGCCGGCGATCGTGCGGGGGTCGTCGAAGGCGGGGACCGGGGTGGCGCCGGTCGCCTCGGCGTACGCCGCGCTGGCCGCGGCCGCGTCGTCGTAGCTGTCGCCGACGATCACGATCTCCACGTGGCTGCCGCCGAGGACCTTGATCCGCTCACGCTTCTGGCGCGGCGTGGTGCGCGGCAGGTGCACCCGGGCCTGGACGCCGGCGCGGGCGCACGCGAGCGCGACACCCTGGGCGTGGTTGCCTGCGCTGGCGCAGGTGACGCCGCGGGCCCGGGCGTCCTCGGACAGCTGCTCGATGAGGTTGTAGGCGCCACGCAGCTTGTAGGAGCGGACCGGTTGGAGGTCCTCGCGCTTGAGCCAGACCTCGAGGCCGAGCAGCGAGGACAGCCGGGCGCTGTGCTGGAGCGGGGTGCGGGTGACCACGCCGGCGATGCGGGTCGCGGCCTGGTCGACGTCGGAGGAGGTGGGCAGATCCACTGTCCCAGCCTCTCACCCGAGGTCGTTGACACGCGCACGCGGTGCTGACTGACTGAGCGCCCATGGGACAGCAGCGCAGGCTCCGGGTCGTGCAGTGGGCCACCGGCGGCGTCGGTCGCGCCGCGATCCAGGGGGTGCTCGCCCATCCCGAGCTGGAGCTGGCCGGGGCCTGGGTGCACAGTCCCGACAAGGCCGGGCGCGACGTCGGCGAGCTCGCCGGCCTCGACCCGGTCGGGGTGCACGCGGTCACCAGCCTGGCGGAGGTGATCGCGCTCGGCGCCGACTGCGTCGTCTACGCCCCGCTGGTCCCCGACGAGACCGAGGTCGCGGCACTGCTGCGCTCGGGGGCGAACGTCGTCACCCCGGTCGGCTGGATCTACCCCGACCCCGCGCGCACCGGCACCCTGCGGGAGGCCTGCCTGGCCGGCGGCAGCACGCTGCACGGCACCGGCATCCACCTCGGCGGGATCACCGAGCGGTTCCCGCTGATGGTCTCGGCGGTGACCGGGTCGGTCACGCACGTGCGGGCCGAGGAGTTCAGCGACCTGCGCACCTACGACGCCCCTGACGTGGTGCGCCACGTGATGGGGTTCGGTGGCACCGTCGAGGAGGCGGAGGCCAGCCCGATGGCGCGGCTGCTCGGAGGCGGGTTCAAGGCGTCGGTGCGGATGGTGGTCGCCGAGCTGGGCTTCCGTGCCGAGGAGGTGCGCACCACCGCGGAGAACGCCGTGGCCACGGCCCCGATCGACAGCCCGATCGGGGTGATCGAGCCGGGCCTGGTGGCCGGGCGGCGCTTCCGCTGGGACGCCCTGGTCGACGGCGAGCCCGTGGTCACCGCCGCGGTGAACTGGCTGATGGGCGAGGAGCACCTGGCCGGGTCCGACGGGCGGCCGTGGGGCTTCGGGCCCGACGGCGAGCGGTTCGAGATCGAGGTGACCGGCGACCCGTCGGTGCGGATGACCCTGCACGGGCTCCAGCCCGAGTCCGTGGCCGCCGGGCTGGTCCGCAACCCCGGCGTGGTGTCGACGGCCAACCACTGCGTGAGCGCGATCCCCTACGTCTGCGCCGCGGAGCCGGGGCTGCGCACCTACCTCGACCTGCCGCTGGTCGCCGGCCGGGCGGCCCCGCACCTGGCCCGCTGACCCTGACCGTCCCGTCGAGTCGGCTGTGGTGGCGCGAGCGCAGCTGTGGGGCCTGAACTCTCGACTCAACCGGTCAGAAGTCTCGACTCGACCGTCAGAGGTCTCGATTCAACCGGGCGGTGGGCGGAGGCCCTCGGCGACGACCGCGCCGAGCTCCTCGTCCGCGTGCAGCCGCACCGCGAGGCCCGCCGCCGCGAGCAGGGCGAGGGTGCGCGTCGACTGGGAGGCGCTGGTCTCGAGCAGCAGCCGGCCGCCGGGGGCCAGCCAGTCCGGGGCGCCCGCCGCGACCCGGCGGTGCAGGTCCAGTCCGTCGGCGCCGCCGTCGAGGGCGGTGCGCGGCTCGTGCAGCCGCGCCTCCGGTGGCATCAGCTCGATCTCGCCGGTCGGCACGTACGGCGCGTTGACCGCCAGCAGGTCGACCCGGCCGCGCAGGTCGTCGGGCAGCGCGGCGTACAGGTCGCCGAGGTGGACCCGCTCGGGGGACAGGTTGCGCCGGGCGCAGGCCACCGCGACCGGGTCGATGTCGGCGGCGTGCACGACCGCACCGGGCACCCGGTGCGCGAGGGCCGCGCCGAGCGCCCCCGAGCCGCAGCACAGGTCCACCACCACCGCGCCCTCCGAGAGCCCCGCGGCGCCGAGCCGGGCGACGTACGCCGTGCGGCGGCGCGGGACGAACACGCCCGGGTCGAGCGCGACGCGCACGCCGTCGAGCTCGGCCCAGCCCACGACGATCTCCAGAGGACGCCCCGCCAGCCGCTCGGCCACCAGCCGCTCGAGGGTGCGCGTGTCGCCGCGGGCCGCCTCCCGCAGGACGGCGGCCTCCTCCTCGGCATACACGCAACCGGCCGCGCGGAGCCTCTCCACCAGCACTAGAACACGTTATCGTTCACGATCGTGAGTGCTCCCGACGTCTTCGCCCCGGCCACCTTGGGGCCGGTCACCCTCCGCAACCGTACGGTCAAGGCGGCCACCTTCGAGGGGCGTACGCCCCACGGCCAGGTCACCGACGAGCTGATCGACTACCACCTCGCCCCGGCGCGCGGGGGGATCGGGCTGACCACTGTCGCCTACCTCGCGGTCGCGCCCGAGGGCCGCACCCACCGTGAGCAGATCGTGGTCGGCCCCGACACGCTGGCCGGGCTGAGCCGCCTCACCGATGCCGTCCACGAGACCGGCGCCGCCATCGCCGGACAGGTCGGCCACGCCGGCCCGGTCGCCAACGGGCGCTCCAACCGGGTGCACGCGATCGCGGCCAGCGCGATGCCCAGCCCGCTGTCGATGCAGATGGTGCGCGCGGCGAGCGAGGCCGACCTGACCCGGGTCACCGGGGCCTACGTCACCGCCGCGCGCACCCTGGTGCGCGCCGGGTTCGACGTGCTCGAGCTGCACATGGCGCACAGCTATCTGATCTCCTCCTTCCTCGCGCCGGGGCTCAACCGGCGCAAGGACCGCTGGGGCGGGAGCCTGGAGAACCGCGCCCGGCTGGCCCGCCAAGTGGCCCGGGCCGTGCGCGAGGAGGTCGGCGGCGAGGTCGCGGTGACCGCCAAGCTGAGCCTCGGCGACGGCTTCCGCGGCGGGGTGACCACCGACATCGGGCTGGAGGTCGCCCGGCTGCTCGAGGCGGACGGAACCCTGGACGCGATGCAGCTCAGCGGCGGCAGCTCGCTGATGAACCCGATGTACCTCTTCCGCGGTGACGTCCCGCTCAAGGAGTTCGCCGCCACGATGCCGCTGCCGGTGCGCCTCGGCATGCGGACCCCGGTGGGGCGCTCGTTCCTGAAGTCGATCCCGTTCGAGGAGGCCTACTTCCTGGACAAGGCGCTGCGCTTCCGCGACGCCCTGTCGACCCCGCTGATGCTGCTGGGCGGGATCAACCGGCGCGACACCATGCAGCGCGCGATGGAGCTGGGCTTCGAGTACGTCGCGATGGGGCGTGCGGTGCTGCGCGAGCCCGACCTGGTCAACCGGCTCCAGGCCGGGGACGTGGCGGCCGGCATCTGCATCCACTGCAACCAGTGCATGCCCACCATCTACGCACCGGGCGGCACCCACTGCCCGGTGCGCAGCCCCGGAGGCGCGGGCCTCACAGCTGCTTCTTGAACCCGACGTGGGTGGCCTGGTAGCCCATCCGCTCGTAGAAACGGTGCGCGTCGGCACGCTCGGCATCGGTGGTGAGCTGGGCCAGCGTGGCGCCTCGGGCGCGGCCGTGGTCGTGCGCCCACTCGAGCATCGCGGAGCCCAGCCCGAGCCCGCGCGCCGTCGCGCCGACCCGGACGCCCTCGACCTGGAGCCGGGTGGCCCCGGAGCGGGACAGGCCCGGCACGATGCTCAGCTGCATCGTGGCGACCACCGCGTCCTCGTCGTCGCGGACCACCGCGAGGAACTGCGCGGGGTCGCGGGCGACGGCGTCGTACGCCGCCTCGTAGTCCACGGGGTCGCCGCTCTCGCGGGTGGCGCCGATCGGGTCGTCGGCCAGCAGCGCGACCAGCGCCGCGACGTCGCCGCGTCCGGCCCGCTGCACCCGGAACCGGCGCCCGGAGACCTGCAGGACCCCGCCCGCCGACTCCCGGGCCCGGCTGCGCAGCTCGGCGACGAGGCGGTCCAGCCACCGCCCGACGTTGCGGCGGGCCTCGTCGGTGTCGGGGTAGCGGCAGCGCAGGTGCAGGCCGGACTCGTCCAGCACGAACCACAGCATCACGCCGTCGGTGAGGATCGAGGCCCCGACGTACTGCGCCTCCAGGCCCTTCGCATCCACCCGGACCGGCAGCCGGCGCAGGTCGAGCCAGGAGATCGCGAACATGCCGGGTGCCTCCGGCATCCCGCCCCAGGGGGCGAGCACGTCCTCCAGCGGCCACGACCCGAGCGAGACCGCCTCCTTGACCGCCGCGGCGGCGGCCAACGGATGCGGGTCCTCGCAGGTGAGGACGGAGTTGGTGATGAACCAGCCGACCGAGTCGTGCCAGGTCGGGTCGTAGCGGCTGTGCACCGGGAAGACCGCGCGCAGCGGCTCGTCGGCGAGCACCCGGGTCACCTGGGTCATCGCCGAGACCACCAGGCTCAGCGTGGAGACGCCGGCCTCGGCGGCCGACACCCCGAGCGCGGCCGCGTCGTCGACGTCGAGGACGTCGCGCACCTCGACCCGCTCGCGCTGGGGGCCCTCGGCCTCACCGAGCGACATCGGGAACCGCGGCATCACCCCGCCGGAGTCGTCGAGCACCTCGGCCCAGCGGCGGCGTACCTCCTGCGGGGCGCGGGGCCCGGCACGCAGCGCCGCGGTGTGCTCGGCGAACGGTGCGGCGTCCGGCCAGCCCGCGAACGGCTCGGTCCCGCGGCGGCGGGCGTCGAGCGCGGCGAGCAGGTCGCGGGCGACCACCAGCATCGACCACATGTCGACGTGGGAGTGGTCGGCGCCCACCACCAGCGTCGGGCCGTCGGCGGTCTCCAGCAGGCAGAGCCGGTGCGCCGGGGCGGCGTACGGCGTGCAGGCGGCGTCCAGCACCTCGCGCAGGGCGTCGTTGACCGCCTGGCCGGGGGCGATCGGGTGCTCCACCCACCGGCCCTCGCCGAGCCTCGCCGCGTGCAGGAGGGGTCCGTCGGGGCCGGGGAAGAAGACCGAGCGCAGGGTGCCGTGCCGGTGCAGGACGGCACGCCAGGCGGCCTCGACGTCGGCGAGGTCGCGCGGGCCGGGGAGGCGGAAGGACAGCGCCATCCACGAGCCGGGACGCTCGCCCGCGCCGACGTGGCGACGCTGGTCGAAGGAGATCGGCAGCGCGCGCGGCTGCGGTTCGACGCCGAGGTCGTAACCCAGCAGGCGGCCGAACGGGAGTCTCAGGTGGGCCACGTTCGTCAGCCGCATGGCCGTACTCTAGGGGCCCGTCCCCAGCCAGGAGCCGCCGCGTTGCCCACCTTCACCGTGCCCGGCGCCGCGCTGGACTGGGAGCTCAGCGACGAGGGCGGCGAGCCAGTGGTCCAGCTGCACGGGCTGACCTCGAGCCGCTACCGCGACCGGCTGCTCGACCTCGACCTCGGTGTCGGGCTGAGCGGCACCCGGCTGCTGCGCTACGACGCCCGCGGGCACGGCCGCTCCACGGGGCGCGCGGTGCCCGAGGACTACCGCTGGGAGGTGCTCGCCGACGACCTGCTGCGGATCCTCGAGGGGGTGTTCCCCGGCGAGCCCGTGCACGGCGTCGGCCCCTCGATGGGCTGCGCGACGCTGCTGCACGCGATCACCCGCGACCCGCAGCGGTTCTCCGCGCTGACGCTGGTGGTGCCGCCGACGGCCTGGGAGACCCGGGTCGCGAAGGCGGGCGACTACCTCGCCGCCGCCGAGCTGGTGGAGCGCGACGGGATGGCCGCGTTCGTCGAGGCCGGCCGCAGCGCGCCGCGGCCCCCGGCCACCGTGGACGCGCCCGAGACGGTGCCGGACGTGCGCGAGGAGCTGTTGCCGTCCCTGCTGCGCGGCGCCGCGCTCAGCGACCTGCCGCCGCCGGAGGCGGTCGCCGGGATCGGCGTGCCGACGACGGTGCTCGCCTGGACCGAGGACCCGGCGCACCCGCTGCGCACCGCCGAGCGGCTCGCCTCGCTCGTGGCCGGCAGCGAGCTGGTCGTGGCCGCCACCCCGGCCCAGGCGGGGGAGTGGCCGCGCCGGCTGCACGAGCAGGTCGTGGCCGCGCGCCGCTGAGCGCGACCCGACGGGCGGGGGAATCGCGAAGAGCCGGGACGTGGACCCCCCGCGCCGCTAGGGTCCCCGGCATGAGCATCCTGGACAGGTTCGCGGTCACCGACCAGGTCGCGATCGTCACCGGCGCCGGCCGCGGGCTGGGCGCCGCCACGGCGGTGGCCCTCGCCGAGGCCGGCGCCGACGTGCTGATCTCGGCGCGCACCGAGAGCCAGCTGGAGCAGGTCGCCGCGGCGGTGCGCGCCACCGGGCGGCGCTGCGTGGTCGTGGCCGCCGACCTCAGCGACCTCGACGCCGTGGCCGCGCTCGCGCAGACGGCGTACGACGAGCTGGGGCGGCTGGACACGGTCGTCAACAACGTCGGCGGCACGTTCCCGCGCGGCTTCCTCGAGACCAGCGAGCGGTTCTTGGAGGAGGCGTTCCGGTTCAACGTCGCCACCGCGCACGCGCTGAGCCGGGCGGCGGTCCCGCTGATGCTGCGCTCGGGGCCCCTCGGGGCGGGCACGGCGCAGCAGTCGATCGTGACGATCTCCTCGATGCTCGGGCGCACGGCGGGGCGCGGCTACCTCGCCTACGGCACCGCGAAGGCCGCGCTGGCGCACTGGACCCGGCTGGCGGCCACCGACCTGTCGCCGCACGTGCGGGTCAACGGGATCTTCGTGGGCTCGATCCGCACCAGCGCCCTCGACTACGTCGCTGGGCAGCCGGAGCTGATGGAGCAGCTGGAGGGCAGCACGCCGCTGGGCCGCGTCGGCGAGCCCGAGGACATCGCCGCGGCGGTGCTCTACCTCGCCTCGCGCGCGGGGCAGTACGTCACCGGCAAGCTGCTCGAGGTCGACGGCGGCATCCAGCAGCCCAACCTGGATCTGGGACTTGGCGACCTCGAACCCGCCGCTCTCTCCTAGGGTGCGGGAGTGACCTCCTCCTCCACCCCCACCGCCCGCGCGATCTCGCCGGACTCCGGCACCCACTGGTCAGCCGAGGGAGCGTGGCGGGTCGCGGACGGGATCCACCGGATCCCGCTGCCGCTGCCGATGGACGGGCTCAAGGCGGTCAACGTGTACGTCGTGGAGACCGGCGACGGGCTCACGCTGATCGACGGTGGCTGGGCGATCCCGGTGGCGCGCGAGCTGCTCGAGCGCTGCCTGCGCGAGGTGGGCTACGGCTTCGGCGACATCACCCGGTTCCTGGTGACCCACGTGCACCGCGACCACTACACGATGGCCTCGGTGCTGGGCGCCGAGACCGGCGCGCAGGTCTCGCTCGGGTCGGGGGAGAAGCCGGCGCTGGACCTGCTCAACAACCCCGACCTCGACGAGAACCCGTTCCTCGCGGTGCTGCGCACCGCCGGTGCGCAGGACATCGCCGAGCAGTGGGGCTCCGGCGACGGCGAGGGCCCCGACCCGTCGCTGTGGCGCTACCCCGACATCTGGCTGGACGGCGACCACGACATCGACCTCGGCACCCGCACGGTGCGCGCCGTACACACGCCGGGGCACACGCCGGGCCACTTCGTCTTCGCCGACACCGCCGCCGGGATGCTGTTCGCCGGCGACCACGTGCTGCCCACGATCACGCCCTCGATCGGGTTCACCGTGCCCCCGGCCGACCAGCCGCTCGGGGACTTCATGGCCTCCCTCGCCAAGGTCCGCGCCCTGCCGGACCTGCAGCTGCTGCCCGCGCACGGGCCGGTCGCGCCGTCCGCGCACGCCCGCGTCGAGGAGCTCCTCGTGCACCACGAGGGCCGCCTGGCCGAGAGCCTCGCCGCGCTCTCCTCCGGCCCGCGCACCTCGCGCCAGGTGGCCGCCGAGCTGCCCTGGACCCGTCACGACCACCACTTCGACACCCTCGACGCGTTCAGCCGCGGGATGGCCGCGATGGAGACGAAGGCCCACCTCGAGCTGCTCGTCGCCCGCGGTCAGGCCACCGCCACCGACGCCCCCGACGGCATCCTGTTCACCGCCACCACCCCCTGACCCGTTCGCGGAGGGGTCAGGGCGTGGCGCGGCGGGGGTCGCGGCGCATGGGGGTGTGCGGGATGCCGTCCTCGAGGTACTCCGGGCCGGTGGCGCGGAAGCCGTACGACGCGTACCAGTCGACCAGCGGGGACTGGGCGTCCAGGACGCAGGCGTGCTCACCGACCTCGCGGAGCGCGGCGCGCATCAGCTCGTCGGCCAGCCCGCGGCCGCGCGCGGAGGCCACCAGCACCACCCGGCCGATGCGGGCATGGGTGCGCTCGTCGAGCAGGCGCAGGTAGCCGATCAGCCGACCGGTCCCGCCCGCGCCCTTCTCCAGGAGCAGCAGGTGCCGGGTGCCGGGCTCGAGGTCGCGGCCGTCGAGGTCGGGGTAGGGGCACTCCTGCTCGACGACGAAGACGTCCTGGCGCAGCCGCCAGACGGCGTACGCCGTGCGGGGGTCGAGCTCGTTGAAGGCGAGGGTGCGGATCTCCACGCCCTCGAGTGTCACAGATGCCCGAGCCTCCCGCCCGGCCACGGCCCGGACCCTCCCCGGGCGGTGCGAGCAGCGGGCTAGGGTGTCCAGCACAAGACAGGGGAGCACGCGCGAGCGTGCTGAGAGTGCGGATGAGCCGCAGACCCTCCGAACCTGCTCCGGTTAACACCGGCGAAGGGAGTCACACCGATGGTGCTGTCCACCCATGCCCGCTCGGCCGTCCTCACCGGACTGGCCGTCCTCGCGACCTCCGTGCTCGGCGGCTGCTCCTTGACCGGCTCCTCCGGGGAGGAGGCCGCCGAGGGCAGCGACCGGGTCGTGCTCGTCACGCACGACTCCTTCGCGCTGCCTGACGAGCTGGTCGCGGACTTCGAGGAGCGCACCGGCCTCGACCTCGAGGTCCGTCCCTCCGGCGACGCGGGGACGTTGACCAACAAGCTCGTGCTGAGCAAGGACGACCCGGTCGGCGACGTCGCGTTCGGCGTCGACAACACGTTCGCCTCGCGGGCGCTCGCCGAGGGCGTCTTCGCCTCCTACGCGCCGGGCCTGCCGGCGGGTGTCGCCGCCCACGAGCTGCCCGGCGACGACGAGGACCTGCTCACCCCGGTCGACACCGGCGCGGTCTGCCTCAACGTCGACGACACCTGGTACGCCGAGCGCGACCTCACCCCGCCACGCACCCTCGAGGACCTCACCGACCCGGCCTACCGCGACCAGCTGGTGCTGCCCGGGGCGACCACCAGCTCGCCGGGCATGGCGTTCCTGCTCACCACGATCGCGCGGTACGGCGAGGAGTGGCCCGACTACTGGCGCGAGCTGATGGACAACGGGGCCCGGCTGACCAACGGCTGGTCCGACGCCTACCAGGGTGAGTTCACCCAGGGCGGCGGCGCCGGCGACCGCCCGCTGGTGCTGTCCTACGACTCCTCCCCGGCCTTCACGGTCTCGAGCGGCACCTCCACCACCAGCGCCCTGCTCGACACCTGCTTCGAGCAGGTCGAGTACGCCGGGGTGCTGGCCGGCGCGGACAACCCCGAGGGCGCCGAGCAGGTGATCGACTTCCTGCTCAGCGACGAGGTGCAGGCCGCGCTGCCGGAGAGCATGTACGTCTTCCCGGTCTCGGGGCAGGTCGAGCTGCCCGCCGCCTGGGCCAAGCACGCCCCGCGTCCGGAGCGGACCTGGCAGGTCGACCCCGCGGCGATCGATGAGAACCGCGCGGAGTGGCTGCGGGAGTGGAACGACCTGGTCGCGCGCTGACGTGGCCGGGCTAAGGAGGCTGCTGGCCCTCGCCGCGCTGGCCGCCGTACCGGTGCTCGCCCTCGGGCTGTTCTTCGTGGTGCCGGTCAGCGGCATGCTGGCGCGCGGCTTCGTCGTCGACGGCGTCTTCGACCCCGCCGCCGTGCTGGAGGTCCTGGCGCGTTCCCGGGTGCACCGGGTGCTGTGGTTCACGGCGTGGTCGGCCGGCGCCGCCACCGCGCTGGCGCTGGTGCTCGGCCTGCCCGCGGCGTACGTGCTGCACCGCCTGGCGCTCCCGCTGCGCGGGGTGGTGCGGGCGGCGTTGCTGGTGCCGTTCGTGCTGCCGACGGTGGTCGTCGGCGTCGCGTTCAAGCAGCTGCTCGGCCCGGACGGCCCGCTCGGGTTCCTCGGCCTGGACGGGACCCCCGCCGCCATCGTGCTGGGCCTGGCGTTCTTCAACGTCTCGGTGGTGATCCGGGTGGTCGGCGGGGCGTGGGAGTCCCTCGACCCGCGCCCGGGCGAGGCCGCCGCGGCGCTCGGGGCCTCCCCGCGCCAGGTGTTCACCACCGTCACCCTGCCCGCGCTGCGCCCGGCGATCGTGTCGGCGGCCAGCGTGGTGTTCCTCTTCTGCGCCTCGGGGTTCGGGGTGGTGCTCACCCTCGGCGGGCTGCGCTGGGCCAGCGTGGAGAGCGAGATCTACCTGCTCACCACCAACATGCTGGACCTCCAGGCCGCGGCCGCGCTGTCGATCCTCCAGCTCGTGGTGGTGAGCGTGCTGCTCGCGGTCTCCGCGCGGCTGCGGGCGGTGCCCGGCGGCACCGCCCGCACGGTCGCGCGCCCGCGCCCGGTGCGCCGCGCGGACTGGCCGTGGCTCGCCGCCACCGCGCTCCTGCTCGCGTACGTCGGGGCGCCGATCGCCACCCTGGTCGCCGGCTCGCTGCGGGTCGAGGGGGAGTGGAGCCTGGGCAACTACCGGGCGCTGGGCACCACCGGCTCCGAGCAGGCGCTGCTGGTGCCGGTGACCGACGCGCTGGCCAACTCGGTGCGGGTCGCGGTGGACGCCACCTGGATGGCGCTGCTGCTCGGCGGCCTGGTGGCGCTGGTGGTCACCCGGCGCTCCCGCGGGCGCGCCGAGCGTCGGCTGCGCGGGGCGCTGGACGCGTTCTTCATGCTGCCCCTCGGCGTCTCCGCGGTGACCGTCGGCTTCGGCTTCCTGGTCACGCTCGGGCGTGGCCCGGTCGACCTGCGCGACTCGCCGCTGCTGGTGCCGATCGCGCAGGCACTGGTCGCGCTGCCGCTGGTGGTGCGGACCCTGGCCCCGGTGCTCGGCGGCATCGACGACCGGCAGCGCCAGGCCGCCGCCTCGCTGGGTGCCGGGCCGCTGCGCACGCTGGCCACCGTCGACCTCCCGGTCGTGTGGAAACCGCTGCTCGCCGCGGCCGGCTTCGCCTTCGCTGTCTCCCTGGGCGAGTTCGGGGCGACGTCCTTCCTCGCTCGCGACGACCGGCCCACGGTGCCGGTCGTGATCTTCCGACTCATCGGCCACCCGGGTGCGATGAACTACGGCATGGCCCTCGCCGCGTCCGTCGTCCTGGCCGCCGCCACCGCAGTGGTGGTGCTGGCCGTCGAACGGCTCCGCGTGGGCTCGGTAGGAGCGTTCTAGTGCTGTCCCTGCGTGAGGTCTCGGTCTCCTACGACGGAGAGCCCGCCGTGCGGCAGGTGTCCCTCGACCTGCCCGACGGCCAGGTGCTGGCCGTGCTCGGCCCCTCGGGCAGCGGCAAGTCGACGCTGCTGCGCGCGGTCGCCGGCCTGGAGGACGTCACCGGCGGCGCCGTGATGTGGGACGGCCGCGACCTGACCGGCGTGCCCACCCACCGGCGCGGCTTCGCGCTGATGTTTCAGGACGGCCAGCTCTTCACCCACCTCAGCGTCGCGCGCAACATCGGCTACGCGCTGCGGCTGCGCCGCGTCCCGCGCGCCCAGGCCGCGCGGCGGGTCGAGGAGCTGCTCGACCTCGTCGGGCTCGCCGGGTACGGCGACCGGCTGCCCGGCACCCTCTCCGGCGGGGAGCGGCAGCGGGTCGCGCTGGCCCGCTCGCTGGCCGTCGAGCCGCGGCTGCTGCTCCTCGACGAGCCGCTCTCCGCCCTCGACGCGGGACTGCGCGAGCGGCTGGCCGCGGACCTGCGCGAGATCCTTCGCGCCGCCGGCACCACCGCGCTGCTGGTCACCCACGACCACGAGGAGGCGTTCGCGGTCGCCGACCGGCTGGCCGTGCTGCGCGACGGGCGTCTGGTGCAGGAGGGCGAGATCGGCCAGGTCTGGCGCGCCCCGGCCGACACCGCGACCGCGCTCTTCCTCGGCTACGCCCGCGTGCTCACCGGCCCGGCCGCGGCCCTCGTGCTCGACGCGGCGGGCGTGCCCGCCGCGCCGGCGCTCGCCGTACGACGCTCGGCGCTGAGCGCCGACCCGGCCGGCCCGTTGTCCGGCACCGTGCGCGCGGCACGCGACACGCCCGGACAGGTGCGTCTGGTCGTGGACGTGGCCGGGGTGGGCGAGGTGGACGCGGTCGCCGGTCTCGGCCGGCCTCCGGCCCCCGGGGAGCCGGTGCGGCTGCGCGTCGACCCGGGCCGGGTCGCGGTGATCCCGCGCTGAGGGAGCGGTCGTCGCGAGGATCCCCGACCTGGCCCGCAGGGCACGTCTCCTAGACTGCCGGCGTGTATCGCCGTTCCTATGCCCTCCTCGTCGTGCTCGCCGTCGTCATGGGCGCCTGGGCGGTGGTCACCTCGGTGGCGCTGGACCGGCCGCTCATCGACCCTGAGGGCAGCTTCCTCGGCCCCTCCTGGCTGCGGCTGCCGCTGCTGCTCGGCGGCGCGCTCCTGCTCGACCTCGTGCCGCGCACGATCTGGGTCTCCAAGGGCAAGCCCGCCCAGATGCCCGCGATCTTCCGCGAGCGCTGGCGCACCCACTGGACCCGCGAACGGCTCACGCTGGTCGGCGTCGGCATCGTGTGCTTCTACGTGATCTACGTCTGCTACCGCAACCTGAAGTCGTTCCTGCCCGAGGTGAACTCGGCGATGTACGACCGCGAGCTGCACATGCTGGACCGGGTGCTGTTCTTCGGCCACGAGCCCGGGCCGGTCCTCCACGAGGTGCTCGGCACCTTCTTCACGGCGCACTTCCTGTCCACGATCTACCTGTGGTTCATCCCGCTGGTCGCGATCCTCGTGACCGTGTGGCTGGTGTGGTCGCGCAACATCTCCTTCGGGTGGTGGTTCGTGACCTCCCAGGGCATCATCTGGGCGCTCGGCACCGTCACCTACTACCTGCTGCCCACCATCGGGCCGGGCCTGGAGTACCCGTTCCTCTACACCGACCTCACCCACACCGGCACCACCGACCTGATGAACTCGCTGGTCAACGCGCGCCAGGGCGTGCGCTGGGGGACGGGCGAGGCCCAAGGCGTCGCCGGCTTCGCCAGCCTGCACACCGGCGTCACGCTGCTGTGGGCGCTGATGATCCAGTACACCGTGCGCAACAAGGCGCTGCGCATCATCGCCTGGGCCAACTTCGCGGTCACCGTGGTCGCGACGATCTACTTCGGCTGGCACTACGTCGCCGACGTCGCCGGCGGCGTCGTGATCGCGCTGATCGCCTTCTGGCTCGGCGGCCTCGCCACCGGTCAGAAGTTCGAGCGCGGCGGCCTGCGGTCGCACCCGATCACGACGACCTCCGCGGTCCCCGTGGGCCGGCACTGACGCCGCCTCCGCATCTGCTGCACCGCCGACCCCCGGCCGGACCGTCTCCCGACGGACCGCCGGGGGTCGGTCTTTCTCCGCCGCCACGGCCGACGGCCCACCGGCAGCGCGAATTACATTCTTGTAATTCGTCAAGCCGACACGCCGGGCTGCGCAGAGAAAGATGGGCAAAATGTGGCGCTTGTGACCAGAGTTCACTAGCGTGACTGCCGAGACGCCCCGGACGGAGAGGAAGACGCCCGGGGTGTCGAGTCGTGGGACCCGGCGGAAGGCAGCGTGTGCGCACTCAGAACTCCCTGCGGAGAACCGCCGTGGCCCGCGGGCCGCGTCGGGCGCTGCCGGCCTCGCTCGTGGCGACAGGTCTCGCCGGCGCGCTCGCGCTCGGCTGCCTGAGCGGCAGCACCGCTGCACTCGCCGACGAGGAGGTCCCCTCGCGCGCCGAGGTGGCCCGGGCGGAGGACGCCGCGCTGGACCGCGCCGGCGAGCTGGCCGCGACGCGAGCCCGGCTGGCCCTCGCCGACGCCCGGCTCCGGGCGAGCGCGGAGGAGGCCGCGCAGGCCGCCGAGGCCTACAACGGCGCCCGGTGGGCGGCCGCCGAGGCGCGCCGCGAGCTGCGCGCGTCCCAGCGATCCGCCACCCGCGCCGGCGAGCTCGGCGAGCGTCAGCGTCGCGTGTACGCCGACGCGATGGTCGCCTCCTACCAGCTGGCACCCGAGCTGAGCGCCCTCGCGGCGCTCACCGAGTCCGACGGCATCACCTCGGTGCTGGAGACCACCACTGTCGTCGGCAACGCCCAGGAGGCGCTCGAGCAGCGCGCCGAGGCCTACCGTGCGGCGGCGACCGTCGCCGAGGTCAGCGCCGATCAGGCGGCGCAGGCCGCGGATCAGGCCCGGGAGAGCGCCGAGCAGGCGCGCGCGGCACGCGACGCCGCCGCCGGGGCCGCCCGCGCCGCCGCGGACGAGGCCGCCGCGATCGCGGCCGAGAAGGCCGACCTGGTCGCCGACCTGGCCCGTCTCGAGGGGATCAGCGTCGTCCTCGCCGAGCGCCGCCAGTCCGACCTGGAGCGCCGCGCCGCCGAGACCGCCGCCGCGGCCGTCGAGGCCGAGGTCCAGGCCGCCGACCAGCAGGCCCCCCATCCCGGCCCCGTCGCCGCTCCGGCCCCGGACCCCGCCCCGGTGACCCCGCCGAGCACACCGACCCAGCCGAGCACACCGAGCGCGCCGACCCAGCCGAGCGCGCCGGTGCCCCCGACCCCCCAGCCCGCCCCGGCGCCGCCGGTGGCCTCGGGCGCCGCTGCCGCCGTGGCCTTCGCACGCGCCCAGCTCGGGGAGCCGTACCGCTGGGCCGCCGCCGGGCCGGACGCGTGGGACTGCTCCGGACTCACCTCCGGCGCCTGGGCGGCCGGCGGGAAGCCGCTGCCGCACTACTCGGTCGCGCAGTACGAGCAGTCGACCCCGATCGGGGCCGGTGACCTGCGCCCCGGTGACCTGGTCTTCTGGGGCTCCACCTCCAGCCCGTCGTCGATCTTCCACGTCGCGCTGTACGTCGGCGACGGGCGCATCGTGCACGCCCCCCGCACGGGCCGTCCGGTGACCGAGGAGTCGATGTACTACTGGACGCCGCCCACCTTCTACGCGCGTCCCTGAGCGCGCCGGGCGCCTGTCCGGACCACGTCTGACGTGGGTGACCCGTGGGTAACGTGGGGCCATGTCCGCCGACACCGTGCACCCCTCCGCCGTGTCCCCGTCCGCCGTCCCCCACGTCCCCGAGGTCCCCACCGGACCGGTCCCGAGCGCCGTCCCCGGGGCGACCGAGGCCGACACCCGGCGCAGCCCCTCCGTCGACGTCGGGGCGCTGACCGCCCTGCTCGACGGGCGCTACGCCGAGGTCCGCGACCTGGTCCGCACCAACCTGGAGACCTTCTCCAGCGTCCTCGAGGACGCCGAGACCATGGACCACCACGCGTTCCGCGAGCGCGTCAAGGACGTCGTGCTGGAGATGGCCGCCACCGGCCAGACCGGCATGGGCTTCCCCGAGGAGTACGGCGGGGGCGGTGACATCGGCGCCTCGGTGGCCGCCTTCGAGACCCTCGCGTACGGCGACCTCTCGGTGCTGGTGAAGGTCGGGGTGCAGTTCGGCCTCTTCGGTGGCGCGATCCTCCAGCTCGGCACTCGCGAGCACCACGACCGCTACCTCGCCGACCTGGTCCGCGGCGACCTGCTCGGCTGCTTCGCGATGACCGAGACCGGGCACGGCTCCAACGTGCAGGCGCTCGGCACCCGCGCGACGTACGACCCTGCGACGCAGGAGTTCGTGATCACCACCCCCGACGACAGCGCCCGCAAGGACTACATCGGCAACGCTGCCCGGCACGCCCGGGTGGCGGTCGTCTTCGCCCAGCTCGAGGTCGGGGGCAGCTCCGAGGGCGTGCACGCGTTCGTGGTGCCGCTGCGCGACGCCCACGGCGCGTGTCTGCCCGGCATCCGCATCGAGGACGACGGGCTCAAGATGGGGCTCAACGGCGTCGACAACGGCCGGATCTGGTTCGACGACGTGCGCGTCCCGCGCGCCGCGCTGCTGAACCGGTTCGCCGACGTCACCCCCGAGGGCGTCTACGAGAGCGCGATCGAGAGCCCCGGGCGGCGGTTCTTCACGATGCTCGGGACCCTGATCCAAGGACGCGTCTGTGTCGGCGGCGCCGGCATCAACGCCGCCAAGGTGGCGCTCACGATCGCGGTCAAGCACGCGCTGCGGCGCCGGCAGTTCGAGGCCAGCAGCGACGGGCCGGAGGAGCTGCTGCTCGACTACGGGCTGCACCAGCGGCGGCTGCTGCCGCTCCTGGCGCGCACCTACGCGATGCACTTCGCCCAGGAGGTCGTCGCCGGGCAGCTGCACGACGTGACCTCGGGCCTGGTCACCGACGAGCACGTCAAGCGCGAGCTCGAGGCGCGCGCGGCCGGCACCAAGGCGCTCGGCACCTGGCACGCCACGCGCACCATCCAGGAGTGCCGCGAGGCCTGCGGCGGCGCGGGCTACCTCGCGATCAACCGGTTCGCCGCGCTGAAGGCCGACACCGACGTCTTCACCACCTTCGAGGGCGACAACCACGTGCTGCTCCAGCTGGTCGCCAAGGGGCTGCTGACCGACTACGCCAGCGAGTTCGAGGACATGGACCAGCTCGGCCTGGTGCGCTTCGTCGCGGGCCTGGCGGTCGAGACGGTCGTGGAGAAGACCCGCGTGCACCAGCTGCTCGAGCGGATCAAGGACGTGCTGCCCGGCGGTGACGAGTGGGACCAGGAGGCGGGCATCCTCGACTCCGACTACCAGCTGGCGATGTTCCGCTTCCGCGAGGAGCACATGATCAGCGGCGCCGCGCGTCGGCTCAAGCGCGGCATCGACGACGGCATGGCGCCGGGCGCGGTCTTCTCCCGGGTGCAGGACCACGTGATCGGCGCCGCCCGCGCCCACGTCGAGCGGCTGGTCCTCGAGGCGTTCGTCGACAAGGTGCGCGCGATGCCCGAGTGCGAGGAGAAGATCGCGATGGGGCTGCTGTGCGACCTGCACGCGCTGAGCGTGCTGGAGGCCGATCGGGCCTGGTTCATGGAGCACGGCCGGCTCTCGGTCGCCCGCTCCAAGGCGATCACCCGTGAGATCGGCAGCCTGTGCCGCCGGGTGCGCCCGCTGGCCGAGGACCTCGTCGACGCCTTCGCGATCCCTCCGGCGATGCTGCGCAGCCCCGACCTCGTGGGCTGAGCGGTCCCAGACGCAACGAGCGCCAGTGCCCCGCGGGGCGCTGGCGCTCGTCGTACGACGGGGCGGGGCTCAGTGGCCGCCGGTCTCCTTCGCACGCTCGAAGGAGGCGAGGACCTCGGCCTCGGCCTCGGCGCGGCCGACCCACTCGGCGCCCTCGACGGACTTGCCGGGCTCGAGGTCCTTGTAGACCTCGAAGAAGTGCTGGATCTCCAGGCGGTCGAAGCGGGAGACGTGGCTGATGTCGCGCAGGTGCTCCAGGCGCGGGTCGGCCGCCGGGACGCAGAGGACCTTGTCGTCGCCGCCGGCCTCGTCGGTCATGCGGAACATGCCGATCGCGCGGCAGCGGATCAGGCAGCCCGGGAAGGTCGGCTGCTGCAGCAGCACGAGGGCGTCGAGCGGGTCGCCGTCCTGGCCGAGGGTCTCCTCGATGTAGCCGTAGTCGGCCGGGTACTGCGTCGACGTGAAGAGCGTGCGGTCCAGGCGCAGCCGGCCGGACTCGTGGTCCACCTCGTACTTGTTCCGCTCGCCCTTGGGGATCTCCACCAGCACGTCGAACTCGAGCACGTCATTCCTCCGCGTTTTGGGTCCGGGCCGACGGGCCCACATGGTCATGGCCAGCAGTCGCTGGTCGGGGTGTTCTTCGATCAGGGTGTCACCCCCGCCGGGGATGCACGGGGTCAGTCTCGCGCACAATGGCCGCAACACACACTTGATGGGAGTGACTGGGTGCCTCGACGTGACCGACGCCACGGCGGCGCGCCCGAAGCGGGCCGGGCTGCGACCTGGCTCGTGCTGCTCCTCGTGCTGGTTCTCGGGGTCGGCGGTGTGGCCACCTACCGCTTCCAGGTCGCCGACGACCTGCTCGACGACTGGCTCGGCCCGCGCGAGGCAGCCTCGCCCGCCGAGGTCGCCCCGCCCGACGGGATCGAGCTCGGGGCGGTGGAGCAGCCCTCGCCGCTGGCGCGCCCGGCGGTGGCCGGTCAGCTGGATCCCCGCGCCGTACGCCGCGTCCTCGAGCCGGAGCTGCGCGATGAGGACCTCGGCCCGCACGTCCTCGCCGCGGTCGCGCCGATCGCCGGCGGTGCCCCGGTCGTCGTACGACGGGGGAGCGCGACAGCGATCCCGGCGTCGACCACCAAGCTGCTGACCTCGCTGGCCGCGCTCGCGGCGCTCGACCCCGACACGGGCTTCGAGACCCGCGTGCTGCAGCAGCCCGACAACGGCTCCGGCCCGGCCCGGATCACCCTGGTCGGCGGCGGCGACCCGCTGCTCGCCTCGCGCCCCGTCGAGGCGACCGGCGAGGGCGAGGAGACCCGCTGGCCGCCCCGCGCCGACGTGGTGACGCTGGCCAAGGAGACCGCGGCGGCGCTGGCCGTCGAGGGCCGCCCCGCGGTGCGGGTCTCCTACGACGACTTCCTGTTCACCGGCCCGAGCGCCAGCACCGGCTGGGAGCCCGGCTACGTGCCCGACGGGGTGGTCGCCCCGATCGGCGCGCTGTGGGTCGACGGCGGGCGTCCGGAGAACGGGTTCGGTCGGGTCGCCGACCCGGCCCGTGCGGCCGCGGACGAGTTCGTCGCGGCGCTGCGCCGCGCCGGGGTGCGGGTGCTCGGCGAGCCCGAGCACCGCCGTGCGGGAGCCGACGCGGCCCCGCTCGCCTCGGTCACCGGGCCGACCCTGCGCCAGCTGGTCGAGCACCTGCTGCTGGTCAGCGACAACGAGACCACCGAGGTGGTGCTGCGCCACGTCGGCCTCGCGGTGGCCGGGACGGGCAGCTTCGAGGCCGGCACCGCCGCCGTGCTCGAGGTCCTCGCCGACCTCGGCGTGCCCACCACCGGGGCGAGGATCTTCGACGGCAGCGGGCTCTCGCGGGAGAACCGGCTGCGCCCCGAGACGCTGCTCGGGGTGCTGCGGGTCGCGGCGACGCACCCGCGCGAGGACCTCGCCTCGCTGCTGTCCGGGCTGCCGGTGGCGGCGTTCTCGGGCTCGCTGACCGACCGCTTCGACACCGGCGCCCCCGAGGGGCGCGGACGGGTGCGCGCCAAGACCGGCACCCTCACCAACGTCAGCAGCCTGGCCGGCACCGTCACCACGCTCGACGGGGTCCCGGTGGTCTTCGTGCTGATGACCGACAAGGTCGCGGTCGAGGACACTCTCGAGGCCCGCGACGCCCTCGACGAGGCCGCCGCGGCGCTCGGCGCGTGCCGCTGCGCGGGCTCGTCGTGACCCGGCAGTCGGCACCCACAGGTACGTTCAGGACATGACTCAGCAGCTCCCACCCGCCCCCGAGATGATCGACTGGGGCTTCGCGGTCAAGGTCGGCTCCCGCATCGCCGGCGACGGCCCGCAGGTCGGCCGCGAGTCCGCCGCGGCGACCGTCGCTGAGCTGCGCGAGGGCGCGCGGCGCTCCACCGACCTGGTCCGCGAGTTCACCGGCCTGGACGCACCCGACGACACCGCGCCGGTGCTCGTGGTCGACCGGCCCGGCTGGGTGCAGGCCAACGCCGACGGCTTCCGGGCCGTCCTGGCGCCGATCGTGGACCAGCTGAGCGCCAAGCGTCCGCCCTCCGGCCTGGCGCTCACCCTCGGCTCCAAGGTGACCGGCGCCGAGGTCGGCTCGCTGCTCGGGTTCCTCTCCTCGCGGGTGCTGGGCCAGTTCGACCCCTTCCACGACCCGCACGGCCGGCTGCTGCTGGTCGCGCCCAACATCGTCCACGTCGAGCAGGCCATCGACGCCGACCCGCGCGACTTCCGGCTCTGGGTGTGCCTGCACGAGGAGACCCACCGCGTGCAGTTCACCGCGGTGCCGTGGATGCGCGAGCACCTGTTCTCCGAGATCGGTGCCATCGCCGACACCATCGACTCCACCGAGCTGGTCGAGACGGGGCTGCAGCGCGTCGTCGAGGCACTGCGCGGCGGCGGCCGCGGCAGCCTCATGGACGTGCTCGGCTCCCCGGCCCAGCGCGAGATCGTGGACCGCGTCACCGGCGTCATGTCGCTGCTGGAGGGCCACGCCGACGTCGTGATGGACGGCGTCGGCCCCACGGTGATCCCCAGCGTCGCGCGCATCCGCGCCTCCTTCGACCAGCGCCGCCAGGGTGTCGGCGCCCTCGACCGGCTGCTGCGCCGCCTGCTCGGGCTGGACGCCAAGATGGCGCAGTACCGTGACGGCGCGCGTTTCGTGCGCCACGTGGTCGGCACCGCGGGCATGGAGCAGTTCAACGCCGTCTGGGAGGGCCCGGCCAACCTGCCCACCACCGCGGAGATCCACGACCCCGACGCCTGGCTGCGCCGGGTCCTCTGACGCGTGGGCCTGCACCCCTCCGTCGCCGCGGTGCGCCGCGCCGTACGACGCGGCACCGACGACCTCGAGGCCGGCACGCCCGTCCTGGTCGCCTGCTCCGGCGGCCCGGACTCGATGGCACTGCTCGCCGCGACGGTCTTCGAGGGCCACCGGGCCGGGCTGCGCGTCGTCGGCGCGAGCGTCGACCACGGGCTGCAGGCCGGCTCCGCGGAGGTCACCGCCCGGGTCGTGCAGCAGATGGCGCGGCTCGGCGCCGACGAGACGATCTCCGCGCGCGTGCAGGTCGAGGGCGCCGGGCTCGGCCCGGAGGCCGCCGCCCGGCGGGCGCGCTATACGGTGCTCGAGCAGATGGCCAGCCACGTCGGCGCGGCGGCGGTGCTGCTCGGGCACACCCGCGACGACCAGGCCGAGACCGTGCTGCTGGGGCTCGCCCGTGGCTCGGGAGGGCGCTCGCTCGCCGGGATGCGCCGGCGCTTCGATCGCTACCGGCGCCCGCTGCTCGACGTCACCCGCGACGACACCGTGACCGCCTGCCAGGTCGAGGGGATCGAGGTCTGGCACGACCCCCACAACGACGACCCGGGCTATGCGCGGGTGCGGGTGCGGCGGGCGGTGCTGCCGGTGCTCGAGGAGCACCTCGGCCCCGGTGTGGCGGCGACCCTGGCCCGCACCGCGGACCAGCTGCGCGTCGACATGGACCTGCTCGACGACCTCGCCGAGCGTGCGTACGCCGACGTCGCGCCCGACGACCCCGCCGCCGGGCTGCCGGTGGACGGCCTGGCTGCGCTGCCCGACGCCGTACGACGCCGGGTGCTGCGGCTGGCGGCACTCGCCGCCGGCTCGCCGCCCTCGGAGCTGTTCCACGACCACGTGCTGGCGCTGGACGCGCTCGTCACCGGCTGGCGGGGGCAGAAGTGGGTCGACCTGCCGGGCCACGTGCGAGGGACGCGCTCGGCCGGGGTGCTGCGGGTGGCGGCCCACCGCCGCGGCGACGGCCCGGCGGACACCGCTCAGGCCTGAGGCAGGCTCCGGCGCCGCGACCACCAGGCCGGTGCTCGAGGACTCCTCGGCGGCCGGCTCCTGCGCCGCCGCCGGGCCCGTCTCGTCAGCCAGGGTCGCGGTCGCTGTCAGCTCGTTGCTCTCGGTCGCGGCGAGCTCCCAGGTCACGGTGTGCTCGTCGTCTCGCCGTTGGCCTCGACGATCCGCCCGGGCAGGGTGATGCTGACCCGCCCCTCCGGCTCGCGCATCCCCAGCGCCGCGGGGTCCATCTCCTCGACCGCGTCCTCGCCTGCGGCGTCGCTCAGGTCGAGGGTCATCGCCACCCGGTAGGTGTCGCCGTCACGGGTGATCTCCAGGGTCTCCTCGCCGTCCTCGTCGCTGAGCGCCTCGGTGAGGC
This sequence comes from Nocardioides sp. dk884, assembly GCF_009557055.1. Lineage (NCBI taxonomy): Bacteria > Bacillati > Actinomycetota > Actinomycetes > Propionibacteriales > Nocardioidaceae > Nocardioides > Nocardioides sp. dk884. The sequence continues at coordinate 482,287 of NZ_CP045649.1, forward strand.
CGGCCAGCGGCAGCTCGGTGAAGGAGACCTCGTCGCCGTTCTTCCCGCCGGCCCCGCTCTCGGGGAAGGCGTCCTTCAGGTCGGCGAACATCGTGCGAAGCTCCTCGAGCGCCTCGGTGTCGACGGCGGTCACGATCGTGCCCGAGACCACGTCGTCGGGGTCGACCACGAGGTCGAGGTCGATGCGGAAGCAGCCGGTGAGGGTGAGCAGGGCGGTGGCGGCGACGGCGGTGGCGGGCAGGAGACGGTGCAGGTGGTTGCCTTCCTCGGTACGAGAGCGGAGTTCCCGGCGGGGCTCGCGCCGACACGCACGGGGTCGGGTGCGCCCTGGCCCATCTGGACCACTGCGGTGCACGGCCGGGTCATTCCGGGACTTCTCCCGGCCGACACCCCGTGCGCCGCCCTAGGCTCGGGCAGCCCGGCTCCCGGGCCCCCGCCCTCACGAAGGAACCCCCTCTCATGGCCCTCCGCCCCCGCCGTTCCGGCGTGCTCGCCCTCACCCTCACGGGACTGCTCGCCGCCGGTCTCGCTCCGGTCGCCGCCCAAGCCGTCGACCGGGACACCGCGCCCCGGTTCGAGGCGCCCACCCTCACCGCCGCCCAGCTGGCCGGCACCCCCGAGCCCGGTCGCGGTTGGATCTTCGGCAGCGTCGTGGACCCCAGCGGCAAGCCCGTCGAGAACGCCCGCGTCGAGGCCTACGACTACTGGGAGGACATCGACGGCGTGCTGTCCAGCGGCCTGACGTACGGCGGGGACTTCGAGCTCTACAAGCTGCGGGGCGGTCCCGACATGCTCTACATGCTCAAGGTCAGCACCGGCCCCGGCTCCGCCCACCCGATCCGCACCACCTGGGTCGGTGAGGAGGACGGCATCGAGCTCAAGCGGCGTGAGGTGCTCGAGCTCGACCCGATCACCGTGCGGTACCAGAAGGTCGCCTCCCTGACCACGGCGAAGGCGTCCCGCACCACGATCGGCAACCGGTCCCGGGCCTCGGTCTCCGTGCGCGTCGCGCCCGGTGCCGACACCGGCAGCACGGCCGTGCCCTCGGGGAAGGTGAGCTACCAGGTGAAGTCGGGTGCGAAGACCGTCGACTCGGGCTCGGCCACGCTGCGCGACGGCGTCGTCACCCTGCGCACCGGCAAGCTCGCCGGCCCGGCCAAGGTCACCTGCACCAAGGCGCAGCGCAAGAAGAAGCGCTGCCCCGCGCAGCCGAAGCAGCGGGCCTACTCGCTGAGCGTCTCCTACGCCGGCTCGGCGCAGTTCAAGGCCTCCGCGGCCCGGAGCCTGCCGCTCAAGGTCACCTTCCGCCGGTGAGCCGCCGCGGGGGCGGGCCGCCCGCCCCCGCGCCCGGCGTCCGGGCGCCCCGGTGGGGACGTCTAGGGTGTCGCCCATGGACGCAGCGCACGTCGAACAGGACCTCGTCAACGTTCTCTTCACCGAGGCCCAGATCCAGGAGCGGATCGGTGAGCTGGCCCGCGAGATCGAGCGTGACTACGAGGGGGAGGACCTCCTCATCGTCGGCATCCTGCGCGGCGCGGTGATGGTGATGGCCGACATGGCCCGCTCGTTCTCCCGTCACATCGAGATGGACTGGATGGCGGTCTCCTCCTACGGCTCGGGCACCAAGTCGAGCGGCGTCGTCCGCATCCTCAAGGACCTCGACACCGACATCTCGGGTCGGCACGTGATCGTCGTCGACGAGATCATCGACACCGGGCTCACCCTGTCGTGGCTCACCAGCAACCTCACCTCGCGCAACCCCGCGAGCGTCGAGATCTGCACCCTGCTGCGCAAGCCCGAGGCGCTCACGATGCCGGTCGACGTGAAGTACGTCGGCTGGGACATCCCCAACGAGTTCGTGGTCGGCTACGGCCTGGACTACAAGGAGCGCTACCGCAACCTGCGCGACATCGGCACCCTGGCGCCGCACGTCTACTCCTGACCGGGTCCGTCGGCGGACGTCGGCCCGGGCGCGCGGGCTTCCTGAGAGAATCGTGATTGTCGGCGGGATGTACCGTCGGCACTTCAGTCGTGCTCGAGTCGAGAGAAGTCAGTGAAGCGCATATTCAAGGGTCCCTGGGTCTGGATCGTCGTCGCAGTGGTCGGTGTGCTGCTCGCTTTGCAGTACCTCGCCCCGAATGCGGGCGGCGACGAGATCAGCACCTCGGAGATGACCGCCTACATCGAGGCAGGCCAGGTCAAGGAGATCACCTTCGTCGACGGTGACCAGGAGATCCGCGCGACCCTCGACGAGGGCGTGCGCGACGACGGCGACGAGGTGATGACGCACTGGCTCAACGGCACCCAGGCCGGGATCGCCGATGAGGTGCAGCGTCAGATCGACGCCGACGAGATCGAGGAGTACAACACCGAGGTCGCCGAGGCCAGCTTCCTGGGCTCGCTGCTGCTGACCTTCCTGCCGATCATCTTGATCGTCGTGGTGTTCTTCTGGCTGATCAACAGCATGCAGGGCGGCGGCGGTCGCGGCGTCATGCAGTTCGCCAAGTCCAAGGCCAAGCTGATCACCAAGGACATGCCGAAGACGACGTTCAGCGACGTCGCCGGCGCCGAGGAGGCCATCGAGGAGCTCGGCGAGATCAAGGAGTTCCTCCAGGAGCCCGCCAAGTTCCAGGCCGTGGGCGCCAAGATCCCCAAGGGCGTGCTGCTCTACGGCCCGCCCGGCACCGGCAAGACCCTGCTGGCCCGCGCCGTCGCCGGTGAGGCCGGCGTCCCGTTCTACTCGATCTCCGGCTCCGACTTCGTCGAGATGTTCGTCGGCGTGGGTGCCTCCCGCGTCCGCGACCTGTTCGAGCAGGCCAAGGAGAACGCCCCGGCGATCGTCTTCATCGACGAGATCGACGCCGTCGGTCGCCACCGCGGCGCCGGCATGGGCGGCGGTCACGACGAGCGCGAGCAGACCCTCAACCAGCTGCTGGTCGAGATGGACGGCTTCGACGTCCGCGGCGGGGTCATCCTCATCGCCGCGACCAACCGTCCCGACGTGCTGGACCCCGCGCTGCTGCGTCCGGGTCGCTTCGACCGCCAGATCCAGGTCGACGCCCCGGACCTGTCCGGGCGCCACCAGATCCTCCAGGTCCACTCGCGCGGCAAGCCGATGGCCCCCGACATCGACCTGCGCTCCGTCGCGCGTCGTACGCCTGGGTTCACCGGCGCCGACCTGGCCAACGTGCTCAACGAGGCCGCGCTGCTCACCGCGCGCACCAACGAGAAGCTGATCACCAACGCCGCGCTGGACGAGGCCATCGACCGCGTCATCGCCGGCCCGCAGCGCCGGACCCGGCTGATGAGCGAGAACGAGAAGCTCATCACCGCCTACCACGAGGGCGGCCACGCCCTGGTCGCCGCGGCGCTGCCCGGCACCGACCCGGTGCACAAGATCACGATCCTGCCCCGCGGTCGCGCCCTCGGCTACACGATGGTGCTGCCCGACGAGGACAAGTACTCCCAGACACGTGCGGAGATGCTGGACAAGCTGGCCTACATGCTCGGTGGCCGCGCCGCGGAGGAGATGGTCTTCCACGACCCGACCACCGGCGCCGGCAACGACATCGAGAAGGCCACCAACCTGGCCCGCGCGATGGTCACCCAGTACGGCATGACCGAGCGCCTGGGCGCCATCAAGCTCGGTGAGACTCAGGGCGAGCCGTTCCTGGGCCGCGACATGGGGCACGCGCGCAACTACTCCGAGGACGTCGCGGCGATCGTCGACGACGAGACCAAGAAGCTGCTGGCCGCGGCGCACCAGGAGGCCTTCGACATCCTCGAGGAGAACCGCGACGTGCTCGACCAGCTCGTCTTGGAGCTCCTCGACAAGGAGACCCTCGACAAGGCCGAGGTGGCCCGCATCTTCGAGCCGCTGCGCCGGCGCCCCGTGCGCCCCGCATGGACCGGGTCGCCCACGCGACGCCCCTCGGACCGTCCTGCGGTCGAGATCCCGGCCGAGATCCGTGCCCGCGCGCACAACGGCGGACGCGTCGAGGAGAACGGCTCCTCGGTCGTGGTGACCCCGCCCGGTCCCGGCGGCGACGTGCACGGCGACCCCGGTCTCGGTGGCGGCGGCAGCACGCCCACCCCGCCCTCGTCCGGTTCCTCCTCGACCCCTCCGGGTGCGGTGTGACGGACCCGGTGAGCCTTCCAGACCGCGCTCCCGCCGAGCTCGCCCCGTACGACCACGCACGCGCCGAGGCCGCGATCCGCGAGCTGCTGCACGCGATCGGCGAGGACCCCGAGCGCGAGGGTCTGCGGGAGACGCCCGCGCGGGTGGCCCGCGCCTACGCCGAGCTGACGGCCGGCCTGCGGATGACCCCCGAGGACGTGCTGACCACCACCTTCGACCTCGGTCACGAGGAGATGGTGCTGGTCCGCGACATCGAGCTGTGGTCGATGTGCGAGCACCACCTCGTCCCCTTCACCGGGGTGGCCCACGTCGGCTACATCCCCGCGGAGACCGGCAAGATCACCGGGCTGTCCAAGCTGGCCCGCCTCGTCGACGTCTACGCCAAGCGCCCCCAGGTGCAGGAGCGCCTCACCAGCCAGGTCGCGGACGCGCTGACGCGGATCCTCGAGGCGCGCGGCGTGATCGTCGTGATCGAGGCCGAGCACCTGTGCATGACCATGCGCGGGGTGCGCAAGGCCGGCGCCCGCACGATCACCTCCGCGGTGCGCGGCAGCATGCTCACCGAGCCGGCGACGCGGGCCGAGGCGATGGCGCTGATCAGCAGTCCGCGTCGCTGACCCGTGGTGCCGGTGCCGCGTGCGGCCCGGTAGCGTCGGGGCCGTGTCGATGCTGCCCCCCGACCTCCGGGACCTCACCCGTCCCGCGGTGATGGGCATCGTCAACGTCACCCCGGACTCCTTCTCCGACGGCGGTCGTTACGTCGAGCCGGAGGCGGCGGTGGCCCACGGGCGCCGGCTGCTCGCCGAGGGCGCCGACCTGCTCGACATCGGTGGTGAGTCCACCCGTCCCGGCTCGACGCGGCCCCTGGTCTCCGAGGAGCTCTCCCGCGTCGTACCCGTGATCTCCGAGCTGGCTGCGGCGGGCGCGGTGGTCTCGGTCGACACCATGCGCGCCGAGGTCGCCGCGGCCGCGATCGAGGCCGGCGCGGTCGTCGTCAACGACGTCTCCGGTGGCCTCGCGGACCCCGAGATCCTCGACGTGGTCGCCGCGACCGGGGCGACGTACGTCGCGATGCACTGGCGCGCCCACTCCCACCACATGAACGACTTCGCCCGCTACGACGGCCCCGGCGGGGTGGTCGCGGCGGTGCGCGAGGAGCTCTCCCAGCGCGTCGCGGCGATCCGCGCGGCGGGCGTGCGCGACGAGCAGGTCGTGCTGGATCCCGGGCTGGGCTTCGCCAAGGTCGGCGAGCACAACTGGGAGCTGCTGCGCGACCTGTCCTGGCTGCGCGACCTGGGCTTCCCGGTGCTCATCGGGGCCAGCCGCAAGACCTTCCTCGGCCGGCTGCTGGCCGACCGCGACGGGGAGCCGAGACCGGTGGGGGAGCGCGAGTACGCCAACGTCGCGATCACCCTGCACTGCGCGCGTCAGCAGGTCTGGTGCGTGCGCGTGCACGAGGTCCGGGCCAGTCGCGACGCCCTCGCCGCCCACCAGCTGCTCAACCCGCCGTACCACCGAGAGGAACCCCTGTGACCCACCGAACAGCGCGGGGAGAGCCCGACGAGCTGGCCGTCCTCGGCATCGAGTGCCGAGGCCACCACGGCGTCTTCGACTTCGAGCGGCGCGAGGGGCAGACCTTCGTCATCGACCTCGTGCTCGGGATCGACACCCGCCCGGCCGCCGGCTCGGACGACTTGCACGACACCGTCGACTACGGAAGTCTCGTGGCCGCGGTGAGGACCGCCGTGGAGAACGATCCGGTCGACCTGATCGAAACCCTGGCCCAGCGCATCGCTGACGTCTGCCTCTTGGACGAACGTGTTCAATGGGCGCGGGTCACGGTCCACAAGCCCAACGCACCCATCGAGGGAACGTTCACCGACGTGACCCTCACGATCACCCGTAGACGCGAGGCCGACAAGTGACTGAGACTCCCAACCCGCACATCATCGACGCCGACACCCTCACCGGTGAGATGCGTCCGATCCGGCGCGCGGTCCTGGCGCTGGGATCCAACCTCGGGGAGCGGATGGCGAGCCTCCAGGGCGCGATCAACGCGGTCGCCGACACCCCCGATGTCTGGGTCACCGCCGTCTCACCGGTCTACGAGACCGCCCCGGTGGACTGCCCGCCGGAGGCGAAGCCGTTCCTCAACGCCGTCCTGCTCATCGACACCACCCTCGCCGCGACGCGCCTCATGGATCGCGCGCTGGCGATCGAGGACGCCTTCGAGCGGGAGCGTGGCGAGACCCCGAACGCCCCGCGCACCCTCGACGTCGACCTGATCGTCGTCGGCGACCGGCGCAGCAACGAGGACTTCCTGCGCCTGCCGCACCCGCGCGCCGCCGAGCGCGCCTTCGTGCTCAAGCCGTGGTTCGACCTCGAGCCCGACGCCGAGCTGCCCGGCCATGGCCCGATCTCCGAGCTGCTGGCCAAGATCGGCGTCGACGGGCTGGTGCGCCGCGACGACCTCGAGCTCGTCGTCGAGTGACCGGCACGCACCGCCGTGCGTGACCAGCCGCCGCTCCCGCCCGACGAGGACCCTCCGGGGCCTCCGGGCGGGGGACGGGTCCGGCCGGCCTCGCCGGCCGTCCTGACGACCTGCACGGTCATCGGCCTGATCGGCGGCTGGCTGCTCCACCCGGTCGTGGAGTCCGTGCGCGGCTACGCGCCGGTGGTCACCTGGGTGCAGCCCGCGGCGTTCGGCGTCGTGGCGATCATCCTCGGGCTCGCGGCCTGGTTCACCTGGCGCGCCGTGCAGGTGCGCCGCGAGCGGCTCGAGCCCCGGCGCGCCCTGAACCGCCTGGCGCTCGCCCGCGCCTGCGCCTACGTCGGCGCGCTGCTGGCCGGCGGCTACGGCGGGTACGCCGTGAGCTGGCTGGGCGTCGACAGCGACCTCGCGCGTGCCCGGATCCTGTGGTCCGGGCTGTCCGCGCTGGCCGGTGTGGCGATCATCGTGTGCGGGCTGCTGCTCGAACGTGCGTGTCGCGTCCGTTCCGACGGCGAAGACGCCTAACCTGAGCCCCATGGCTTCCGCACCCGCATCACGAGTGACCCGTCGTCGTCAGCGCAGCACCCGTCTGACGGTCGCCGTCTCCCTCCTCGTGATCGCCGCGCTCGCCGTCATCGGCGCCGTGGTGAGCGGCTCCTGGCTGCTGGTCTGCCTCGCCGCGCCCCTGGGCGTGCTGCTGGGCGCCGCGGCCACCAAGATCACCCACTCCGAGCTGCTCCAGTCGCGCCGTGACGCCGCGCGGGACCGCGCCGAGCAGGCCCAGGCCTACCGTCGCCTCACCGAGGAGCGCACGACCGAGCACGCGGCGTACGTCGAGCAGATGCAGAGCCGGATCACCGAGCGCGAGGAGACCCTCTTCGCGCTCCAGGAGGAGCTCGGCGCGACCCAGAAGCGGGCCGCCGACGTCACCCGCAAGATGAACGCCGAGGCCCGCCGCGGCGACGTGGCCGAGCACGAGCGCGACCGTGTCGTTGCCCGTCTCGACGACGCCGAGTCGCGTGCCGCCGATGCGATCGTGCGGATGGTCGAGCTCGAGCAGGAGGTCATCGTCCTGCGCGCCGAGCTCGAGACCGTCACCGCCGCCTGGCGCGAGGCCGAGCTGGTCCGCAAGCGCGCCTGATCGGCGTGCCGCCTCGGCGTCCGAGGTGTGCGGGGCTCCCGCGCCCGGTGACGTCCTTCACGGTCCCGCCGGGTGTACATCTGGGACGGTCGGGCAGAATCGACCAGTGTGATTCCCCAGGACTCCCGGTTCGAGAGTGATCCCGACGAGCTCGTGGCGCAGGCGCCCAGCCTCCCCGACGCGTGGCAGATCGCGAGCCCTGACCCTGGAGACCGCTTCGACATCGCGCGCCTGACGCACCTGCTGCGCGCCCACGAGAGCCACGGTCGTGGCTGGGCCGGCTCCGGCGTCGACGACGTGCTGGTCGAGGTCTCCGAGCAGGGTCTGCGCACTCGCGAGAACGTCGTCGTCCGCGACGAGGGAGGCGAGATCCGGGCCTGGGGCAGCGTGCACGACCGCGCCGGTGGCCGGATGCTCTACGTCCACATCGTCGAGCGCGACCTGCCCGAGCGGATCGCCCAGGCCTGCTCCGACGTGCTCGTCGAGTGGGCGGTGGGCCAGGCCAAGGCGGTCGGCTCCGCCCGAGGCATCGAGCTGCAGCAGATCGACACCGGCGCGTTCTCCGACGACGAGCGCCAGCACAAGTGGCTGGCCGACGCGGGCTTCGAGAAGGTCCGCACCTGGTGGCAGATGAGCCGGCCGGTCGGCCCCGAGGAGGCCGCCGCGGTGCCGGACCCCGACTCGTGGGAGGACCGCGGCGTCCGCTTCCGGCTGGTACGCCGGGCGCCCGACGGGATGCCCGACGAGGACGACCTGCGTGCCGTCCACGACGTGCTCGAGGAGGCGTTCCTCGACCACTTCAACTCCCGCGAGGAGACGTTCGACGAGTTCATCCACCGGCTGCGCGAGGACCCCGGCCACCGCTGGGACCACTGGTGGCTGGCCGAGCTGCTCGACGGCGCGACCCCCGAGCCGGTCGGCGCGCTGATCGGTACCGTCTCGGAGAGCACCGAGGGCCCCGACGGCTCCTACGTCTCCTACATCGGCGTGCGTGCCGCCGCCCGCGGTCGCGGCGTGGCCAAGGGCCTGCTCAACACCGTGATCGCCGACGCCGCCTCCCGCGGCCGCAACCGGGTCGGTCTCGAGGTCGACGCCGACTCCTCCACCGGCGCCGAGCAGCTCTACACCTCGCTGGGCTGGGAGACCCGCTACATCACCGAGTCCTGGCACCGCGACGTCGTCGTACCCGACTGAGCCTCGCCGGGCCCCGGGCTTGCCCGGGGCTGGTGCTTTTTCGGCGCAATTGCTGGGAAAGACACCGGTACGCGCGTGGACCAGGTGCTTTTCCCAGCAATTGCGCGGTTGTGTGCGCGGCCCGAGCCGGGCCCGAGCCCGAGTCCGAGCACCCGCCCGACCCCACCCGCCAGCGGGCAGCGTCAATCGGTCCGCAGGCTGGCGCGCAGCGTGCGGTGCACGCCGGCGGGGGTGAGTACGCCGAGGAAGCGCACGCCATCGCGGACACCGACCATCGGCCGGTCGTCGCGCAGCATGGCGGCGAGCGCCTCCTCGAGGGTCGCGCCGACGTCGACGGCGCCGCCGAGGTCACCGGCGCGTACGCCGTCGAGCGGGTCGAGCAACGCGGGGTCGACGGTGGTCACGCGGAGGCGGCGCAGCCCGCTCGTGGAACCCACGAAGTCGGCCACGAAGTCGTCCGCGGGCCGGGCGAGGAGGTCGGCGGGGGAGGCGTACTGCGCGAGCCGGCCACCCGCGGCGAAGACCGCGACCCGGTCGCCGAGGCGCACCGCCTCGTCGATGTCGTGGGTGACCAGGAGCACCGTCTTGCCCAGGTCGCGCTGCAGGCGCAGGAACTCATCCTGCAGCCGCAGGCGCACCACCGGGTCGACGGCGCCGAACGGCTCGTCCATCAGCAGCACCGGCGGGTCGGCGGCGAGCGCGCGCGCCACGCCCACCCGCTGGCGCTGACCGCCGGAGAGCTGGTGGGGGTAGCGCCCGCCGTGCGCCACGGGGTCCAGGCCGACCAGCTCCAGCAGCTCACGGGCGCGCTCGCGGTCGCGGCGGCGACCACCCCGAGCGCCCCGACCACCCGGACCACCCAGACCGCCCCGACCACCCCGACCACCCCGACCGAGCAACCGCGGCACCGTCATCACGTTGGCCTCGACGGTGCGGTGCGGGAACAGCCCGACCTGCTGGATGACGTAGCCGATGCTGCGACGCAGCTCGACCGGGTCGGCGTGGGTGACGTCGCGCCCGTCCACCTCGATGGTGCCGCGGGTCGGCTCGATGAGTCGGTTGACCATCTTCAGCGTGGTCGACTTGCCGCAGCCGGAAGGCCCGACCAGGCAGGCCAGCTCGCCGGCCCGCACCTCCAGGTCGAGGTCCTGCACCGCCCGGGTGCCGTCGTCGTAGGTCTTCGCGACACCCCTGAGCCGGATCATCGCCGGGGCGTCCGGAGTGCCGGTAGCGTCCATGCGGTGACCCTACTGGCGCTCGGAGCTCCCGTGCAGGAGGCCAGCGGCCCCGCCTGCTACAGCCAGCTGCGCAACGACTGGTTGTGCTGGGACTACGTCACCGACCGTCGCGAGGAGCTCCTCGACGCGACCACCCAGCACGTCACCATCACCCTGGCCGCGCTGCTGCTGGCGGTGGCGGTGGCGCTTCCGCTGGGACTTCTCGCGCGCCGCTACCCGCGCCTGGAGTCGGCGGTGCTGGGCCTCAGCGCGGGGATCTACACGATCCCCTCGCTCGCGCTGTTCCCGCTCTTCCTGCCGTTCACCGGCCTGTCGGCGGCGACGGTCATCCTCGGTCTCGCGCTCTACGCGCTCACCGTCCTGGTCCGGGCGGTGCTGGACGGGCTGCGTGCGGTGCCCGAGGACGTGCGCGAGGCGGCGCGCGGGCTGGGCCACGGGCCGACCCGGCTGCTGCTCGGGGTGGAGCTGCCGCTGGCGCTGCCCGTGCTGATGGCCGGGCTGCGGGTCGCCGCGGTCTCGACGGTGGCCCTGACGACCGTCGGCACCCTGGTGTCCTACGGCGGGCTCGGCAACCTGATCGCGCACGGGGTGGCGCGTGACTTCCGCGCGGAGCTGCTGACCGCCTCGGTGCTGTGCGTGCTGCTCGCGCTGCTCCTCGACGCGCTGATCGTCGGGGCCCAGCGGGTGCTGACGCCGTGGACCCGGGGGGCGCGCCCGTGAGGATCCTCGCCGACACCTGGGCCTACCTCAGCGACCCCGCCAACTGGACCGGCGGCGGGGGGATGCTGGCGCTCCTGGTCGAGCAACTGCTGCTCAGCGTGACCGCGCTGGTGCTCGCGGCGCTGATCGGGCTGCCGGTCGCGCTCGCCCTCGGCCATCTCGGCCGGGGCGGCTTCCTTGCCGTCAACGTGTCCAACATCGGGCGCGCGGTCCCGACGTTCGCCCTCCTGGCGATGCTGGTGACCGCGGACTGGCCGGGCACCGCGTCCCTGGGCCCCTACGGCCGCGCCGGGTTGGCGACGCTGATCGCGCTGACCCTCTTCGCGCTCCCCCCGATCATCACCAACGCCTACGTCGCGGTCCGCGAAGTGCCCGGAGACGTCGTCGAGGCGGCCCGCGGCATGGGGATGACCGGCTGGCAGCTCTTCACCCGCGCCGAGCTGCCGCTGGCACTGCCGCTGGTGCTCTCCGGGCTACGCCTCGCGCTGGTGCAGGTCTGGGCGACCGCCACGATCGCCGCACTGGTCGCCGGACCCGGGCTGGGTCGGGTGATCACCGACGGGTTCGCCGCCAACGACTACGGCAAGGGCATCGCCGGGGCGGTGGTGGTCGCGGTCGTCGCCCTCGTCCTGGAGCTGCTCTCGGCGCTCGGGCAGCGCCTCGCGACGCCGCACCCGCGCGCGGCGAGGCGGCGCACAGCGTCGGCGCCCGCGCCTAGGGTGGAGGCCCCGGCCGGGGAGCCCGGTCGCTGACCGCACGAAGGTGGACCCATGCACGTACGCCGCTCCCTCCTCTCCCTCGCTGCCGCCGGCGCCCTCACCCTCTCCGCCGGCTGCGCCGGTGACGACCTCGCCGAGGACGACGAGCCGTCGACCTCCGGCTCGCCCCAGGCGGGCGGGGAGGTCACGATCGGCACCCAGAACTTCGACGAGGCCGTCCTGGTCGCCGCGATGTACGAGCAGGTCCTTGACGACGCGGGCTACGACGTCACCGTCAAGGAGGTCGGGCGCCGCGACATCTACGTCAACCAGATGCCCGACCAGGTCGACGTCGCCCCCGAGTACGTCGGGGGCATCGCCGACTTCATGAACACCACCGTCAACGGCGCCGAGGCGAAGCCGATCACGACCAGCGACACCACCGAGACGATCGAGGCGGCCACCCCGCTGCTCGACGACGCCGGCCTGGTGCTGCTCGAGCCGTCCCCGGCCACCTCGCAGAACGCCTACTTCGTCACCCAGGAGTTCGCCGACAGCGAGGGCGTCACCGCGCTCTCCGACCTCGAGGGCCGCTCGGTGGTGCTGGCCGCGGCCGAGGACTGCCCGGGCCGTCCCGACTGCGAGGCCGGGCTGGTCGACACCTACGGCATCGACGTGACCGAGGTGCTGCCGCTGGGCTTCGCCTCCCCGCAGACCTTCAAGGCGGTGCTCGACGGCGAGGCCGACCTCGGCCAGACCGGCACCCTCGACGGCACCCTCGACGACCAGGGCCTGGTGCTGCTCGAGGACGACCTGTCCATCCAGCCGGCGCAGAACCTCGTCCCGCTCCTCAGCCGGTCCTTCCTGGAGGAGCACCCGGACGTCGAGGATCGCCTCGGCGAGCTGATGGCCGCGCTCGACAACGAGACCCTCGGCGAGCTCATCGCCCGCGTCACCGTCGAGCGCGAGCAGGCCGACGACGTGGCCGAGGAGTGGCTGCAGGAGCAGGGCCTGGTCTCCTGACCAGGGTCGGCTCCCGCGGCGCGGCGGCTCAGCTCTCCTCGGGGTGCAGGCGCAGAGCCGCGGGATCCACCCCGGCGAGGTCCAGCACCGGTACGTCGATGCGCACGTGGTCGGCCTCCTGGACCCGGTCCAGCGGGCGGCCCAGCTCGCGGGCGTAGGTCACCACCGCAGCGGCGTCCTCGCGCCGGTCCTGGGTGACCAGCCATCCGACCAGCCGGAAGACCGGGGCCATCCGGGTGTCGGTGATCGGCCACTCGGCGTCCCAGAAGTGCGCCACCCCGTCGCGCAGCTCGTGCCACCACTCCTCCTCGCAGCCGGGGATCTCGGTGAAGTAGCGGGCCATGTCGCCCGGCAGCACCCGGTTGCGGAAGATCCGGGTGACCTTCGCCGACCCGTGGGCCTGCACCGCGTCGAGGCTCATCTGCTTGGTGCGCCAGCGGTCCCGCAGGTCCGCCAGCGTGGCGCGCTGCTGGGTGATCGAGCTGCCGTCCTCGCGCACCCGCCAGTGGTAGACCACCTCGGGGATCACCGTGAACCGGCGCGCGCGCAGGTAGGCCTGCGTGGTGGCGGGCTGGTCCTCATAGCGCAGCCGCTCGGGCCAGTGCAGCGCGCCGTCGGCGACGAAGTCGCGGTGGAACAGCTTGTTCCACGCGAACACGTCGCCCAGGATCTCCGGGTGCTCCTCGATCGCGACGGTGCGTCGCTCGCGGTGCAGCCGGCGCATCCAGGGCAGCCCCACCAGCTCGGCGCCGTCCCCGTCGCCCTGGAGACGCTCGACGCCGCCGACGACGAAGTCGGCACCGTCCGTGCGCTGGGCCTCCACCAGGTGCGCGACCGCGTCCGGGGGGAGCAGGTCGTCGGAGTCGGCGAACCCGAGCAGCTCCCCGCGCACGTGGCGCATGCCCTCGTTGCGTGCACCGCCCAGGCCGCGGTTGGCGATGTGCAGCACCCGCACCCGCGGGTCGCGCGCGGCGTACGCCTCGGCGATGTCGCCGGAGGCGTCCGGCGAGCCGTCGTCGACGACCACCACCTCGAGGTCCTCGAAGGTCTGGGCGAGGATGCTGTCGAGACAGGCGGGCAGGAAGTCGGCCACGTCATAGGCCGGAACGACCAGGCTGACAACAGGGTTCCTCGGACGGCGGCGGAGCAATCTCACGTCCCGCAACCTACCGGTGGGCGCGGAGATGACGCCCCTTGCGCGATACCGTCCATGGTCGGTCGTTTGCAGTCTCATCGAAGAGGTCACATGTCCCCGCTCCCGTCCCTGCCGGAGTCTCGTGACGTCGTACGTCGCGCCGCTCGCACGGCTCGGTCCCTCCGTGCGCGCACCGTCGCCTCCGCCTCCACGGCGCGGCGCCGGGCCCTGAGCGACGGCGCCGCCGACGACCAGGGCGTCCAGGCGGACCCGGCGGCCACCGAGGCCGGCGCCGACGTGGTGGTCCCCGGCAGCGCCGGCTACCCGTTCGTGCGCACCTACTGGGCCCTCGGACGCCACCTCCTCGGCCGCGACGCGCTGCCGCGCTCCGCCGACGAGGTGCGTTTCGACCCCGAGGTCCTCGACGAGATGGCGGGTGCCACCCGGCGCGCGCTCGGCTTCGCCGTGCTCACCGAGCGACTGCTCGCCGGCGACCCGCTGCCGAAGGCGCAGGTCGTGGCCGTGCGCGCGATGTGCGAGCGCGGGCTGGTCAACGAGGCGCGGGCTCTCGCGCTGAGCCTGCGACACCACCCCGAGGGCGAGACGGCCCTCACGGTCAGCGAGGGCGTCGTCCTGCTGACGGCGATGGAGCGCGCCGACGTCGCCTGGGAGCGGTTCGCCGAGGTCGACGACACGGTGCTGGCCACGCTCGCACCGGTGGAGGCGATGACCGCGGCGATGTCGCTGCGCACCGCCGAGGGTGACGACCGCGCCGCCGCGATCGCGGCTCTCGCCGTGGCCGACCCCGCCCAGGACGCCCACGTGTGGGTCGAGGTGGCCGGTCGCCTGGTCGTGCTGGGGCGCACCGAGGAGGCGGCCCGGGTCGCCGCGGCCGCCCGCACCCGCGCCGCCGAGCTCTCCGAGCGCGCCGTGCAGGCCCTCGACAACCTGCGCCGCTGGACCGAGCCCGCACCCGCCGAGGAGCTGCCGGCCGGCACCATCTCGGTCGGCCTGATCAGCTATGACCAGCCCGACGTCGAGCGGGCCTCGCGCAACGTCGGCGACTACGTGCAGACCCTCGCCCTGCTCGGCAACCTGGCCCGCTTCCGCGGCACCCGGTTCACCGGCCCCGGCGGCCTGGGCGAGCTCGCCACCGAGGTGCAGGGCCGGGTGCGCCCCGAGCTGCAGCTGCCCGGCGGTGACGTCGAGGTCCGCCTCGTCGAGGTCAACCGCGACTTCAGCGTCGGCGACCAGCTGCCGCCGGACACCTGGACAGTGGTCTTCGGCTGGCACATGCACCCGTCGTTCCAGGTGCGCTACGGCATGCCGTACCACCCGCACGTCAAGCCGATCTTCGTCTCCTTCCACATCAACGACCTGGGCCTGCTCGACGAGGAGACCCTCGACTACCTGCGCGCCAACGGCCCGATCGGCTGCCGCGACTGGACGACCGTCGACCTGCTGCTCTCGGCCGGCGTCGAGGCGTTCTTCACCGGCTGCCTGACCACCACCAGCGACGCGGTGTTCCCCGACCGCGTCCCGGGTGACGGCAACCGCATCGTCGGCGCCGTGGACCTGCGCCCGCGCCAGGCCCGCAAGGTCGCGGAGTCCGTCGAGTCCGTCGAGATCGTGCGCCACGACGGCCCGGAGTACCGCATGATCGGCCTGGTCGACGGGGTGCGCGCCGCCATCGGCCTGCTCGAGGACTACCAGCAGCGCTTCCGGCGGCTGGTCACCAGCCGTCTGCACTGCTACCTGCCGGCCTCCTCGCTCGGCGTGCCGACCCGGCTGCTGCCGCCGAAGACCGGCGACGTGCGCTACGACGGCCTGCTCGGCATGCGTCCCGACAGCCCCGAGCTGCTCGGGATGCGCGAGAGCATCCGTGCGCTGCTCGCCGGTGCCTGGGAGCTGGTGCTCGCCGGTGAGTCCGAGGAGACCATCCGCGCCCACTGGCGCGAGGTGACCGCGCCGCTGGTCGCCGAGGCCCGCGAGCGCCTGGCCGCGCCGCTGGCCACGCCGCTGCAGGACTTCGACGTCGAGGCCGCGGTCGCCGCCGTGCGCGCCCGCGCCCGCCGCCTCGGCCCCCACGAGGGGGTCGTCGAGGGCGAGGTCACCGACATCGCGATGAGCACCGACGCCAACTTCCGCGACATCGTGCCGGTCGCGCTGTCCACCCTCGTCGAGAACGCCTCGGGCCCGCTGCGGCTGTGGATCACCACCCGCGAGGTCAGCCCCGCCTACGAGGAGTGGCTCGCCGAGTCCTTCCCGGACGTGGCGATGACGTTCCTGCCGTGCGACGACATCGACTACGGCGAGGTCTCGCGGATGATCAAGCACATCACCGTGGCCACCATGGACCGGCTGCTGCTGCCCGAGCTGCTCGACCACCTCGACCGGGTGACCTACGTCGACGGCGACACGGTCGTGCAGGGTGACGTCTGCGAGCTCGCCCGCACCGAGCTGGACGGGCACCCGCTCGCCGCCCGGTCCAGCTTCGTGACCCAGGCGCTGCACTGGCGCAACGCGGGCAACGACCTGTCCGCCCAGGCCGCCTCGGACCTGCGGCGGGCGATGGCGGCGCGGCACGCCTACGGCGCCCGCACCTTCAACGCCGGCGTGCTCGTCCTCGACCTGGCCCGCCTGCGCGCGGACCGCTTCAGCCACGAGTTCATCCCGATGGCGACCGCCTACGGCCTCAACGACCAGGACGTCTTCAACGCCTACGCCGGCGCGAACCGTGCCGCGCTGCCCGAGCGGTGGAACACCTGGCCGACCTACGACCGGGTCGGCGAGGGCGGCATCGTCCACTACGTCGGCTCCGGCAAGCCGTGGCTGGACATCCCGGTCCCGGAGGGCGAGCGCTGGCGCGCGAGCGCCGAGCGGTTCCGCGCACGTCGCGGGCTCTCGCCGGCCTGAGCCACTTCGCTGTGCCTCCGACCGGACCTTGTTGAGGTCCGGTCGGAGGGTGCGCGGAGACCGTGTGTCCCAGGTCATGGTCAGTGCCGTTCACACGCGGGAAACACGGGCGTAGATTCCAGGGTGCCTGGGTCTATGACGTAGTGCCAGGCATGCTTCAGGTACGGCGAGGGTCACCCGTCACGGGGACTCAACGCCACTCACCTGGGCAGCCGACGATCCAGCAGCGGCACCCAGCACCACCAGCACCACCCCGAACAACCGCACAGCACAGTCCGAGCATCGTCCGGTACCCGTCCCGGCCTCCGCAGCGTGGAGGTGGCGGAGGGACTGAAACGTAAGGTTCGAAAACCCATGACGCAGTCCCTCCGGGTCGGTGTCGTCGGCGCAGGCCGCGTCGGCGCCGTCCTCGCCGCAGCCCTCCGCGGCGCGGGCCACGAGATCGTGGCCGCCGCCGGCGAGTCCGACGCCTCCCGAGGCCGGATCACCGCCCTGCTCCCTGGCACCCCCGTCGCGAAGCCGAGTGCTGTCGCCCGCGACTGCGACCTGCTGCTGCTCACCGTCCCCGACGACAGCCTGCCCAACGTCGTGTCCGTGCTGGCCGCCAGCGGCGCGCTGCGCGAGGGCCAGTACGTCGTGCACACCTCGGGCCGCCACGGCCTCGACGTCCTCGCGCCCGCCGTGGCGGTGGGCGCGCGGGTGGTCGCGATGCACCCGGCGATGACCTTCACCGGCACCGAGGTCGACCTCGAGCGGCTCTCCGGCTGCGTGTTCGGGCTGACCGCCGACCCGCGCGAGCGGTCGCTGGCCGAGGCGCTCGTGGCCGACCTCGGCGGGCGCCCGATGTGGGTGCCCGAGCAGATGCGCACGCTCTACCACGCCGGGCTCGCGCACGGGGCCAACCACCTGGTCACCCTGGTGAGCGAGGCGATGGAGATGCTCTCCGCCGCCGGCGCGGACGACCCGGCGGGCACCCTGCGCCCGCTGCTGTCCGCGGCGCTCGACAACGCCCTGGCCCAGGGCGACGCCGCCCTGACCGGTCCGATCGTGCGCGGCGACGTCGGCACCGTCGAGGCGCACCTGGCCGACCTGGTCGCCAACGCCCCGCAGACGCTGGGCTCCTACCTCGCCCTGGCCCGGGCCACGCTGGCGCGGGCGGTCACCGACGGGCGGCTGCTCCCGATCCGCGCCGCGCGCATCCGCGAGGCCCTCGACGCGGCGACGCCGGTCCAGCTTCCTGCCACCGGGACGGGGGCCGGGCTGTCGTGAGTGCCCGTCCCGTCCTCGCCTCCACCCGCGAGGAGCTCGCCGCCCTGCTCGCCGAGGCCCGCGCCGCCGGCCGCCCCGTGGGCCTGGTGCCCACGATGGGCGCCCTGCACGAGGGCCACGCCAGCCTGGTCCGCACCGCCCGCGAGCGCGTGGGCGAGGGCCCCGTGGTCGTGTCGATCTTCGTCAACCCGCTGCAGTTCGGGGAGGGCGAGGACCTCGACCGCTACCCCCGCACGCTGCCCGAGGACCTCGAGGTCTGCGCCCGCGAGGGCGCCGACGTGGTCTTCGCCCCGAGCGTCGAGGAGGTCTACCCCGGCGGCGACCCGCAGGTCACGCTGGACCCGGGCCCGCTGGCCGGCGTCCTCGAGGGCCGCACCCGTCCCGGGCACTACCGGGGCGTGCTCACGGTGGTGGCCAAGCTCTTCGGCCTGGTCCGCCCCGACGTCGCGGTCTTCGGGCAGAAGGACTACCAGCAGCTGGTGCTGATCCGCCGGATGGTGGCCGACCTGTGCCTCGGCGTCGACGTCGTCGGCGCCGAGACCGTCCGCGAGCCCGACGGCCTGGCGCTGTCCAGTCGCAACCGCTACCTCTCCGAGGGCGAGCGGGTCGAGGCGCTGTGGCTCAGCCGCGCGCTGCGCGCCGCCGAGGAGAACGCGAGGTACGGCCCCGCGGTGGCGCTCGACGAGGCCCGCGCCGAGCTGCGCCACGCCAAGGAGGTCGCGCTCGACTACCTCGTCCTCACCACCCCTGAGCTCGAGGAGCTGCCCGACGACGTACCCCCCGGCACCGAGGCCCGCATCCTCGTCGCCGCGCGGGTCGGCGCCACCCGGCTCATCGACAACCTGCCTCTGATCCTGGGGGCGGAACCCGGCTCGACCACGTCCGTGGCGGGCACGCAGAACACCACGCACACCACGCAGGGAGGCAGCTGATGCTGCGCACCATGATGAAGAGCAAGATCCACCGCGCCACCGTGACGCAGGCGGATCTCCACTACGTCGGCTCCGTGACGGTCGATGAGGACCTGCTCGACGCGGCAGACCTGCTGCCCGGCGAGCTCGTGCACATCGTCGACATCACCAACGGCGCCCGTCTGGAGACCTACACGATCGCCGGCGAGCGTGGGTCGGGGATCATCGGCATCAACGGTGCTGCGGCCCGCCTGGTGCAGCCCGGTGACCTGGTCATCCTGATCGCCTACGGGCAGATGGAGACCGCGGAGGCCAAGGAGTACCAGCCCCGGGTCGTCTTCGTCGACGCCGACAACAAGATCATGGCGACCGGCTTCGACCCGGCGGAGGCGCTGGCGGGCAGCGGCCTGGTCCGGGGCGACACCGTCGCAGGTCGGTAGCCTGCGCCGATGGCCACCACCGCGGTACGCCGCGTGCCGCGCCGGCTGACCGCGCCGGCCCCGGGCTGGACGACCCGCGCGGACGTCGTCGTCATCGGCTCCGGCATCGCCGGGCTGACGGCGGCGCTGCGCCTGCGCGAGCAGGTCGACAAGGTCCTGGTGGTCACCAAGGACCAGCTCGCCGCGGGCTCCACGCAGTGGGCCCAGGGCGGGATCGCCGCCGCGCTCGGTCCGGGGGACACCCCGGCCGAGCACGAGCTGGACACGCTGGTGGCAGGCGCGGGCGCCTGCGACCTCGACGCCGTACGCGTGCTGGTGACCGAGGGGCCCGAGGCGGTGCACGAGCTGATCGCGCTCGGGGCGCGCTTCGACCTCGGCCTGAACGGTGAGCTCTCGCTGACCCGCGAGGGCGGGCACCACCGGGACCGGATCGCGCACGCCGGCGGCGACGCCACCGGTGCGGAGATCCAGCGGGCGCTGATCGCGGCCGTGCAGCGCGCGCCGGAGATCGAGGTGATCGAGCACGCCCTCGCCGTCGACCTGCTGCTCGCCGCCGACGGCGGCGTGGCCGGGGTGACCCTGCACGTGATGGGGGAGGGCCAGCGCGACGGCGTCGGCGCCGTGCACTGCCGCGCGGTGGTGCTGGCCAGCGGCGGCCTCGGGCAGGTGTTCTCCCAGACCACCAACCCGGCCGTGTCCACCGGTGACGGCCTGGCGCTGGCGCTGCGCGCCGGCGCGACGCTGCGCGACCTGGAGTTCGTCCAGTTCCACCCCACCGTGATGTACCTCGGCCCCGACTCGGTGGGCCAGCAGCCGCTGATCTCCGAGGCGGTCCGCGGCGAGGGCGCGTTCCTGGTCGACGGCCCGCCGGAGGGCGGCGGGCGCCGGATCATGGCGGGCGTCCACGACCTCGGCGACCTCGCGCCGCGCGACGTGGTCGCCAAGGCGATCACGCGGCGCATGCACGAGACCGGTCGCCCGCACGTGTGGCTGGACGCACGCCACCTGGGTGCGGAGTTCTGGGAGCAGCGCTTCCCCACGATCCTGGCCACCACCCGCTCCCACGGCGTCGACCCGGTGCACGACCTGATCCCGGTGGCCCCGGCCTGCCACTACGCCTCCGGTGGCGTCCGCACCGACCTGTGGGGCCGCTGCGACGTCCCCGGCCTCTATGCCACCGGCGAGGTCGCCTGCTCCGGCGTGCACGGCGCCAACCGGCTGGCCTCCAACTCGCTGCTCGAAGGGCTGGTCTTCTCCCGGCGGATCGCGACCGTGCTGCCCGGCGAGCTGCGCCCCTGGGCCGCGCCGGCGCCGGACCCGCGCGACGTCGGCCTGGTGTCTGGCCGGGCCCGCGTCGAGCTGCAGGAGACGATGACCGCCCGCGCCGGGGTGCTGCGCAGCGCCGCGGGGCTCGCCGAGGCCGACGCCGCACTGCGACGGCTGGCTGCGGGCGAGGACGGCGTGGTCGCCCAGGACGCCTGGGAGACCACCAACCTGCTGACCGTCAGCGCCGCGCTCGTCGCCGCGGCCCGGGCCCGTGAGGAGACCCGCGGCTCGCACTGGCGCGAGGACCACCCCGAGCGCGACGACCTGCGCTGGGCGGGACACGTCGACGTCACGCTGGGCGGTGGCGAGGGCGACGTGGCCGTGGCCTTCGTCCCGAGCACCCCCACCGACCTTCCCACCGAACCCGCAGGCGGCGCACGATGACCACGCTCCACCCCACGACGACCTTTCCCACCACGGCGTACGACGCGCTGCCCGCCGACCTGCTCGCCGAGCTGGCCGACGCCGGCCTGGACCCGCACGCGCTGCACCAGCAGGTCCTGCTGGCACTGGCTGAGGACCTGCCCGGGGGCGACGTGACCTCCGAGGCGACGATCCCGGCCGACGCGCGCGGCGTCGCCGACTTCGCGGCCCGTGAGTCGGGCGTGGTCGCCGGTCTGGGCGTCGCGGCGCTCGTCTTCCACCTCGTGCTCGGCGATGACGTGGTCATCGCCGACCGGGTCCCCGACGGCACCCGGGTCGCGCCCGGCGACGTGGTCATGCGAGTCGCAGGGCCGGTCCGCGGCCTGCTCACCGCCGAGCGCACCGCGCTCAACTACGCCAGCCACCTCTCCGGCGTCGCCACCGCGACGGCCGCCTGGGTCGACGCCATCGCCGGCACCGGCGCGCAGGTGCTGGACACCCGCAAGACCCTGCCCACCTACCGGGCGCTGCAGAAGTACGCCGTGCGCTGCGGCGGCGGGGTCAACCACCGGCTCAGCCTGTCGGACCGCGCGATGGTCAAGGACAACCACGTGGTCGCCGCCGGCGGGGTGGTGCCGGCGCTGGAGGCGGTCCGCGCCGCCCACCCGGGGCTCCGCGTCGAGGTCGAGGTCGGCACCCTGGAGGAGCTGCGCGAGCTGCTCGAGGTCGGCTGCGAGGAGATCCTGCTCGACAACATGCCGACCGAGATGATGGCCGAGGCGGTGCGGATCACCGCCGGGCGCGCCGTGCTCGAGGCCTCCGGCGGACTGACAGTGGAGCGGGCCCGCGAGGTGGCGAGCACCGGCGTGGACTTCATCTCCGTCGGGGCGCTCACCCACTCGGTGCGGGTCTTCGACCTGGGCCTGGACCTGCGGGAGGACTGATGCTCCTCGCCGCCGACATCGGCAACAGCCACACCGTCCTGGGGCTGCTCGCCGACATGCCCGACGGCGGGCCCGGCGGCGAGGTGGTCGCGGACTGGCGGGTCGGCACCGAGGCGCGGCGTACGGCCGATGAATGGGCGGTGCTGCTGCGCGGGCTGCTGGGCGAGCGCCACGGCGAGGTCGACAAGATCGCGGTGTGCTCCACCGTTCCCGCGGTCCTGCACGAATGGCGCGACATGATCGCGCGGCATTTCCCGGGCTGCCCCCACGTCGTCGTCGAGCCGGGCGTGCGCACCGGGGTGCCGGTCGTGACGGACAACCCCCGCGAGGTGGGCTCGGACCGCATCATCAATGCGCTCGCGGCCGTGACCGAATTCGGTGGGCCTGCGATTGTCGTCGATTTCGGGGGAACCGCGACGACGTTCGACGTGGTCAGCGCCGCCGGTCAGTACGTCGGGGGCGCGATCGCGCCGGGCATCGAGATCTCCCTGGAGGCGCTGGGACGGCGCGGCGCGCAGCTGCGCCACGTGGAGATCGCCCGTCCCCGCTCGGTCATCGCCAAGAACACCGTCGAGGCGCTGCAGTCGGGGCTGGTGTTCGGCGTGGCCAGCCAGGTGGACGGCATCGTGGCCCGGATGCTCGAGGAGCTCGACGCGCCGGCCGGCGAGGTCAGCGTCATCGCGACCGGGTATCTCGCGCCGCTGGTGCTTGACGTTTGCCGCTGCTTCACGGCTCATTCGCCGTGGTTGACACTGCGCGGCCTGGAATTGGTCTTCGAGCGCAATCGCTGAGCAAAGCCGCGCACTCGGCGGTGCAGGTGGCTCGCGCCTCCGCCACATTGGTGAAGCCTGGGCGCAGAGAAGTCTTTAATTGCCGCGGCCCCCTGACGCGTGGTTATGATGCATTTGAATACGGGGACCGTTCGTTTTTCTTCTCCTGAAAGGTCAGGAAATCACGATGGCGCAGAAGATCCATGTGGTGCTCGAGGACGATCTCGACGGCAGCGAGGCCACGGAGACCGTGTCCTTCGCCCTCGACGGCACCAGCTACGAGATCGACCTCAACGACGCGAACGCCCAGGGCCTGCGCGACGCGCTCGCGCCGTACGTCGGCCACGGCCGCAAGGTGAGCGGCGCCGGCCGTCGCACCGGTCGTCGCGCCAGCGGCGCCAACAACACCTCCGGCCCCAGCGCCCGCGAGGTCCGCGAGTGGGCGCGCGAGAACGGCTACGACGTGCCCGACCGTGGCCGCGTCTCCGCCGACGTGCGCGAGGCGTACAACGCCGCGCACTGACCCCTGGCGCCCGTCCCGCTCCCGCTGATCTCCACGGGACGGGCCACCGGAGCAGACCCGAGCCACGGCCCGGCCCGTCGCCCTCACGGGTGACGGGCCCCCGTGTCTCGGGGCCGTCCGTCCGGGACGCTCCACCGGATCCCCGCGCCTGCGCCGCCCGCACTCTCCCGACAGCAGCTCCGCCCGTGTTCGCTCTCAGCGGATGCCGACGGGGCCTGTGGTGGGAACGCGTAGGCTGTCCGTGGGGTTAGTTCTCTCGACACCACCCTGCCGCCCCGTGGTCGGGTGGCCCCGAAGTTCAGGAGCGATGCGCATGTTCGAGCGGTTCACCGACCGAGCCCGACGAGTTGTCGTGCTGGCCCAGGAAGAGGCCCGCATGCTCTCCCACAACTACATCGGCACCGAGCACATCCTGCTCGGGCTGATCCACGAGGGCGAGGGCGTCGCTGCGAAGGCGCTCGAGAGCCTCGACATCTCCTTGGAGGCCGTCCGCGCCCAGGTCGAGGAGATCATCGGCCAGGGCCAGCAGGCCCCGAGCGGTCACATTCCCTTCACCCCGCGCGCCAAGAAGGTCCTCGAGCTGTCGCTGCGCGAGGCCCTGCAGCTCGGCCACAGCTACATCGGCACCGAGCACATCCTGCTCGGTCTGATCCGCGAGGGCGAGGGCGTCGCCGCCCAGGTCCTGCAGAAGCTCGGCGCCGACCTCAACCGGGTGCGCCAGCAGGTCATCCAGCTGCTCTCCGGCTTCCAGGGCAAGGAGTCCGCGCAGTCCGCGGCCGCCGCGACCGGTGCCGCCGGCGACACGCCCTCCTCCTCCCTGGTGCTCGACCAGTTCGGTCGCAACCTCACCCAGGACGCGCGCGAGGGCAAGCTCGACCCGGTGATCGGGCGCGAGCAGGAGATCGAGCGCGTGATGCAGATCCTGTCGCGGCGCACGAAGAACAACCCGGTCCTCATCGGAGAGCCCGGCGTCGGCAAGACCACCATCGTCGAGGGCCTGGCCCAGGACATCGTCAAGGGCAACGTGCCCGAGACGCTGAAGGACAAGCAGATCTACACCCTCGACCTCGGCGCGCTCGTCGCCGGCTCCCGCTACCGCGGTGACTTCGAGGAGCGGCTGAAGAAGGTCCTCAAGGAGATCCGCACCCGCGGCGACATCGTGCTGTTCATCGACGAGATCCACACCCTCGTCGGCGCCGGCGCGGCCGAGGGCGCGATCGACGCCGCCAGCATCCTCAAGCCGATGCTGGCCCGTGGCGAGCTGCAGACCATCGGCGCGACCACCCTCGACGAGTACCGCAAGTACCTCGAGAAGGACGCCGCGCTGGAGCGCCGCTTCCAGCCGATCCAGGTGGCCGAGCCCTCCATCGCGCACACCATCGAGATGCTCAAGGGGCTGCGCGACCGCTACGAGGCGCACCACCGCGTCACCATCACCGACGAGGCCCTGGTCTCGGCGGCGACGCTGGCCGACCGCTACATCTCCGACCGGTTCCTCCCCGACAAGGCCATCGACCTCATCGACGAGGCCGGCTCGCGCCTGCGCATCCGCCGGATGACCGCGCCCGCCGACCTGCGCGAGTACGACGACAAGATCGCCGAGGTCCGCCAGCGCAAGGAGGCCGCGATCGACGGCCAGGACTTCGAGGCCGCCGCGCGCCTGCGCGACGAGGAGAAGCAGCTGATCCTCGCCAAGTCCGACCGCGAGAAGCAGTGGCGCGCCGGCGACATGGACGAGGTCGCGGAGGTCGACGAGGAGCTGATCGCCGAGGTCCTCGCGGTCGCCACCGGCATCCCGATCGTCAAGCTCTCCGAGGAGGAGTCGACCCGGCTGCTCAAGATGGAGGACGAGCTGCACAAGCGCGTCATCGGCCAGGACGAGGCCGTCAAGGCGCTCTCCCGGGCGATCCGGCGTACGCGTGCCGGCCTGAAGGACCCGAAGCGTCCCGGCGGGTCGTTCATCTTCGCCGGCCCCTCGGGCGTCGGCAAGACCTGGCTGTCCAAGACGCTCGCGGAGTTCCTCTTCGGCGACGAGGACTCGCTGATCCAGCTCGACATGAGCGAGTTCGGCGAGAAGCACACGATCTCGCGGCTCTTCGGCTCGCCCCCCGGCTACGTCGGCTACGAGGAGGGCGGCCAGCTCACCGAGAAGGTGCGCCGCAAGCCGTTCTCGGTCGTGCTCTTCGACGAGGTCGAGAAGGCCCACCCCGACATCTTCAACAGCCTGCTGCAGATCCTCGAGGAAGGTCGCCTGACCGACTCGCAGGGCCGGGTCGTGGACTTCAAGAACACCGTCATCATCATGACGACCAACCTCGGCACCCGCGACATCAACAAGTCGGTCAACCTCGGCTTCCAGCAGTCCGGTGACGTCGCCGGCTCCTACGAGCGGATGAAGGCGAAGGTCGCCGACGAGCTCAAGCAGCACTTCCGCCCGGAGTTCCTCAACCGCGTCGACGAGATCGTCGTGTTCCCGCCGCTCTCGCGTGCGCAGATCGTGCAGATGGTCGACAACATGATCGCCTCCGTCGAGCTGCGGCTGCGCGACCGCGACATGCAGCTCGAGCTCACCCAGGCGGCCAAGGACCTGCTCGCCGCGCGCGGGTTCGACCCGGTCCTCGGTGCGCGTCCGCTGCGCCGCACGGTGCAGCGCGAGATCGAGGACGCCCTCGCCGAGAAGATGCTCTTCGGCGAGGTCGGCCCCGGGATGATCGTGCTCGTCGACGTCGAGGGCGAGGGGCCGACGGCCACCTTCACCTTCGACGGGCAGAAGGTCAACGCCCTTCCCGACATGCCGCCGCTGGAGACCGCGGCGCTGGGTGAGGGCACGATCGAGGGCCCCGACGACAGCGAGGGTCCCGTCGACGTCCCGAAGTCCACCGACAACGACTGAGCAGTCCAGCAGCACCCGAGGCCCCGGTTTCCGCGAGGAAGCCGGGGCCTCGTGCGTGTGCGGGGCTTCGGCTCAGGGCAGCGCGTAGGTGTCCGCGGAGAGCCGGGCGACCAACCCGTCCTCGACCAGCCCGGCCAGGCAGCGCTCGCGCTGGGTCGCCTCGCTCCAGACCTGGTCCAAGGAGCTGCGGTGCACCGGGCCGTCGCTGTCGCGCAGCACCGCCAGCAGTCGGCCCCGGCACTGCCGGTCGGTGCCGGCCCAGGCCTGCGTGGCGCGCTGCGGCCCGTCGTACGCCGGGTGCCCGGCGGCGCGCCAGGCGCACAGGTCGGCCACCGGGCAGGCCTCGCAACGCGGGCGCGCGGCGGTGCAGACCAGGGCGCCGAGCTCCATCGTCGCGATCGACCAGGTCGCGGCGTCGGCCACGTCGGCCGGCAGCAGCTCGGCGGCCACGTCGCGCTCGGCCCGGGTCACCGCGGGGGCCGGCAGCGCCACGCCCCGCACGGTGCGGGCGAGGACCCGGCGCACGTTGGTGTCCAGCACGACGTGGCGACGCCCGAAGGCGAAGGTCGCGATGGCGGCCGCGGTGTAGTCACCGATCCCGGGCAGCGAGCGCAGGTCGTCGTAGTCGGGCGGCACCTCGCCGCCGAAGCGCTCCACGAGCGCGCACGCCGCGGCGTGCAGGCGCAGCGCGCGGCGGGGGTAGCCGAGCCGGCCCCAGGCCCGGACCGCCTCGCCGGTGCTCTCCGCGGCCAGGTCGGCGGGCGTGGGCCAGCGCTCCAGCCACAGCGCGTGCACCGGCAGCACCCGGGCCACCGGGGTCTGCTGGAGCATGAACTCCGAGACCATCACCGACCACGGGGTGGCGGCGGGGGAGCGCCACGGCAGGTCGCGGGCGTGCTCGTCGTACCACCGCAGGAGGGGCTCGTGGAGGGCGCTCACCGGGGTCATTCTGCTGGGGAGCGGGTCCGTGCGGTGTGGCGGCCCGGCAACTGCCTCCTCTCTCGATAACGTGAGCCCATGAGCTCGCGGCCCGCACCCCTGGCACCGCGCGGCCCGTTGCCGGCGGCGGTCTACTGGCGACGTCGTCTGGTGCTGCTCGTGGCCCTCGTGGTCGTGGTCGCCGTGCTGGTCCAGCTCATCGGCGGCGGTGACGGCGACCAGAGCGAGCCGAAGGCCTCGGCGGCGCTGAGCGCCGCCGAGACGACACCGGAGACCGCCGCGAGCGCCGGGCCAAGCTCCGAGCCCTCGCAGGCCACCCGGGTCAAGAAGCGCAAGCGCCCCGCGCTCCCGGTCGAGCCGGTGCTGGCCGAGCCCAGCGGTCCGTGCGTGGACAGCGACGTCGCGGTCGCCCCGGAGGTCGGGACCGCGATCGCCGGTCAGGGTGCCGACATCGTGCTCTCGCTGCGCACGCTCACCGCCGAGGCCTGCACCTGGACGGTCGCCCCGCGCACGCTGTCGGTGAAGATCACCTCGGGTGACGACGACATCTGGTTCAGCCAGCACTGCCCCGTCGCGATCCCGTCCCAGGACGTCACCGTGCGCCGTGCGGTGAGCACCCCGATCACCCTGGAGTGGAACGCCCGTCGCTCGGACGAGGACTGTTCGGCCCAGGCAGGCTGGGCGATGCCCGGCTTCTACCACGTCACCGCGGCCGCCCTCGGCGGCGAGCCGGACGACGTGCAGTTCGAGCTGGTCCTGGCCGGAGGGTCGGCCGCGCAGGGCCGCCCCCAGGTGACCGGGCGACCCCGGGCCGAGCAGCAGGACGACGACCGCTCCTGAACCGGGCCCGTCGGACGGCACTGGGCCGTCCGGGCCGGCTGGGCCGTCAGGGCCGTCCGGATCAGACGTAGCGCTCGAGGATCGTGGACTCGGCGAGCCGGGAGAGGCCCTCGCGCACGCTGCGCGCCCGCAGCTCGCCGACGCCCTCGACCGCCTGCAGGTCGTCGATGCCGGCGGACAGCAGCTTCTGCAGGGTGCCGAAGTGGTCGACCAGGCGGTCCACGACGGAGGCGGGCAGCCGCGGCACCTTCGCCAGCAGGCGGTAGCCGCGCGGGGCCACCGCGCCGTCGAGGTGCTCACCGTTGCCGAGTCCGAGCACCCGTGCGGTGGAGGCGGGGTCGACCAGCTCGGTGGCCGAGAGCGCCTCGATCTTGGAGAGCAGCTCCTCGGCGCTCTTGCTGCGCTTGCCCGGCGGCAGGTAGTCGCGGATGACCAGCTCGCGCTCCGCGTCGACCCCGGTGATGAGCTCCTCGAGCTGAAGCGCCAGGAGCCGGCCGTCGCTGCCGAGCTCGAGCACGTAGTCCTCGATCTCGCGCGCGATCCGGGTCACCATCTCCAGGCGCTGCGCGACCACCGCCACGTCGCGCACGGTCACCAGGTCCTCGATCTCGAGTGCGGAGAGGGTGCTGGAGACCTCGTCGAGGCGCAGCTTGTAGCGCTCGAGGGTCGCGAGCGCCTGGTTGGCACGCGACAGGATCTGCCCGGAGTCCTCCAGCACGTGGCGCCGATCGCCGACGTACGCCGCGATGATCTGCATCGACTGCGAGACCGAGATGACCGGGTAGCCGGTCTGGCGCGCCACCCGGTCCGCGGTGCGGTGCCGGGTGCCGGTCTCCTCGGAGGGGATCGTGTGGTCGGGCATCAGGTGGACAGCTGCCTTGCTGATCCGGGTGATGTCCTTGTCGACGATGATGCCGCCGTCCATCTTGGCCAGCTCGCGCAGCCCGGTGGCGGTGAAGGGGACGTCGAGCTGGAACCCGCCGGTCGAGATCGACTCCACGGTCTTGTCGATGCCGAGCACGATGAGCGCGCCGGTGCGGCCGCGGAGGATCCGCTCCAGACCGTCGCGCATCGGGGTCCCCGGGGCGATGGCGGCGAGTGTCTCGCGCATCCGGGCATCGTCCGAGCGATCGGTGGCCACGAGGCGTTGTCCCTTCTCCACGGCGGCAGCGTGCCGCAGGAGAATCCTAGTGCTCAGAGCGCGGCGGCGTGGCCGAGCCCGGCAGCTGGCTCAACCGGAGCACCCGCAGCGCCGAGGCGACGTCGGGGACCTCGATCACCCGGATGCCGTCGGAGGGCGCCGGAGCGCCCGCGCGCAGCACCTGCGGGTCGCCGCTGCCGGGCTCGCAGGGCACCACCGCGACCCGGAACCCGAGCCGCTCGGCCTCGGCCACCCGCTGCGGCAGGTCGCGCAGCCGGCGCAGCTCGCCGGCCAGGCCGATCTCGCCCATCGCGACCACGCCGTGGGGGACCGCCTGGCCCAGCGAGGCGGAGGCGAGGGCCACTGCGACACCGAGGTCGCTGGCCGGCTCCTGCAGCCGCGCGCCGCCGACGGTCGAGGCGAACACATCCATCTTGTGCAGCCGGACCCCGCAGTGCTGCTGGAGCACGGCGAGCACCATCGCCACCCGTGAGGAGTCCAGCCCGGAGGTGGTGCGCCGGGGCCGCTCGAGCGGGCTGTGGGTGACCAGCGCCTGCACCTCGGCGAGCATCGGGCGCCGGCCCTCCATGGTGACCGCGACGCAGGTGCCGGGCACCCGGCCGTGGTGGTTCTCCACGAACAGGCCGGTGGGGTCGGTGACCGCGGTGATGCCGTCGGGCCCGAGGTCGAAGCAGCCCACCTCGTCGACCGGGCCGAAGCGGTTCTTCATGGCCCGCACCATGCGGAAGCGGGAGTTGCGGTCGCCCTCGAAGTGCAGGACGACGTCGACGAGGTGCTCGAGGACGCGCGGCCCGGCGATCGAGCCGTCCTTGGTGACGTGGCCGACCAGGACGGTGGTGATGTTGCGGGTCTTGGCCACCCGCACCAGCGCGGCGGCGACCTCCTTGACCTGGGTGACCCCGCCGGGCACGCCCTCGGTGCCGGAGGCGCCGATGGTCTGCACCGAGTCGACGACGAGGAGGGTGGGGCGGACCTGCTCGATGTGGGTCAGCACGGCGCCCAGGTCGGTCTCGGCGGCGAGGTAGAGCTCGTCCTGCACCGCACCGGTGCGGTCGGCGCGCAGCCGCACCTGCGAGGCGGACTCCTCGCCGGTGACGTAGAGCGTGCGGTGGCGGTAGCGGGCGGTCTGGGCGGCCACCTCGAGCAGCAGCGTGCTCTTGCCGACGCCGGGCTCGCCGGCCAGCAGGATCGCGGCGCCCGGGACCAGGCCGCCGCCGAGCACCCGGTCGAGCTCGGGGACGCCGCTGGTGCGGAAGGCGGAGTCGGTGACCGACACCTGCCCGATCGGGACCGCGGCGGTGGTCACCGGCGCCGCGGCGGCGCGCACGACGGGCGCGGCGGCCTCGGCGACCGATCCCCAGGCCTGGCACTCCCCGCAGCGGCCCACCCACTTGCCGGTCTCCCAGCCGCACTCGGTGCAGCGATAGCTCGGGCGGGAGGCACGGGCACCGGTCTTCGACATGGGCCAGACGCTAGGCGATGGCGCCGACAGTGCGGTCGCGCCGGGTCAGAACGACCGCGACCAGAGGTTGACCGCGTAGTCGACCTCGGTGCCGGTGTGCTCGGCGAGGGCCTGCTCGGCGGCGGCCGGCGGCAGCTCGATGCGTACGACGGCCTCGAGGTCGGCGCGTGAGGAGAACGACCAGCGGATGTCCAGCGGGGTGCGGGCCCAGCCGCGTGTCGACCAGAACCGCTCGACGGCCTCCGGGTCCACCTCGGGGAAGCCGCGGCGGAACCAGGCGCCGAAGGTCGAGCGGGTCGCGTCGTTGTCGATCACGAACGCCGTGCCGCCGCGGCGTACGACCCGGTCCAGCTCGCGCAGCCCGGGCTCGCTGCCGGGGCCGAAGAAGTAGGCCCAGCGGGCGTGGACCACGTCGACGGAGGCGTCCGGCACCGGCAGCGCCTGGGCGGTGCCCTGGTGCACGGCGACCGTGGGGAAGCGCCGGGTGCGGCGGCGCGCCAGCGCCACCAGGTCGGGGTGCGGCTCGACGCCGATCACGGCGGCGGCGTCGGCGGCGAACCGGGGCAGGTGGAAGCCGGTCCCGCAGCCCACGTCGAGGACCGTGCGCCCGGTCCAGCCGCCGGCGCCGAGGACGGCGCGCATGGCGGACTCGATCACGCCGTCGGGGTCGACGGCGCGGTTCTCCAGCTCGTAGGTCGCGGTGTGGTGCCAGATGTTGGGGCTCGGGCGAGCCCCCTCCGGGAGGCTCAGATCCGGACCAGGCCGCGCGGGGTCTGCACCTGGATGGCCAGCACGCCGGGGGTGCCGTTGGGGGCGACCCATTCGACCTTGACGTCCTCCAGCGGTGCGTCCACGCTCTCGCCGAGCCACTCGCTGACCCGGTGCGGGTCGCCGGCGATCTCCAGCGAGGCGAGCGCCCACGCGGGGTCCGCGCCGGTGCTCGGGTGCGGGGCGGTGGAGTCGTCCCACTGGATGAAGTAGGGGACCTGGGGGTCCGCGATCAGCCCGTTGATGCCGATCTGGTGCCAGCGCAGCTCGCTGCCGTCGGGCAGGTGGCGGTTGCCGGCCACGGCCTCACGGCCCAGGCGCTGCTCGACCACGGAGATGTCCTTGACCGCGACCACCCAGCCGAGCCACCCGCCGCCGAGCGCGGAGCGGGCCTTGACCGCCTGGCCGAACGGCGCCTTGTCGGAGGCGGGGTGGTCGAGGGCCTCGACGATCTCGAGGTAGGTGTTGCCGGCCAGCGGCAGGATCATGTTGCGAGTGCCGAAGCGCGGGTGCACCCCGCCGTCGACGAACTCACGTCCGAGGAGCTCCCCGATGCGCTGGGCAGTGCCCCGCAGTCCGTCGGGTCCAGCAGCGAAAGAGAGATGGTCCAGGCGCATGTGCCGATTGTGGGCGACCCCTCACCCTGCCCCGACAGTGGGGTCGTGGTCTCTTGACGTCGAGAGGTAAGCACCCTCTTCGTGCGCCGGTGTGTCCTGTGGTTGCGCGTAACTCAGCAATTGCTGAGTTACGCACTGTGGAACCCGCCGGTAGCGGTACTTATCCGCGCAATTGCGCGGAAGTGGCCGGGTGCAGCGTCAGCACCGAGCGGGAGCGCAGGTGCGCCTCGCAGTGGCCCACCAGCTCCTCGTACGCCGCGGCGCCCATCAGGGCGGTGAGCTCGGCGGCGTGGGTGCGGTAGACCGGCTCGGGGGCGACGTGGGCCTCGGTGTTGCCCGAGCAGTACCAGTCCAGGTCGTGGCCGCCGGGGCCCCAGCCGCGGCGGTCGTACTCGCCGATCGACACCTCGGTGTACGACGTGTCGTCGGGGCGCTCCACGTCGCGGAAGGTACGCCGGATCGGCAGCTGCCAGCACACGTCGGGCTTGGTCTCCAGGGGGTGCAGGCCGCGCTCGAGGGCGAGGCCGTGCAGGGCGCAACCGGCTCCGCCGGGACCGGTGCCCGGGGCGAACCCGGGCCGGTTCTGGAACACGCACGCCTGCTGGCCGTCGACCTCGGCGGTGCGGGTCTTGCGGTCGCCCTCGTCGTCGGTCTCGACCCAGTCCTCCGGGCGGACCTCGCGGCCGGGGTGCAGCTGCCACTGCTCGGGGGTCAGCTCGGCGACGAAGCCCGCGACCCGGCGCTCGTCGTCCGCGTCGGAGAAGTGCGCGCCGAGGGTGCAGCAGCCCACGTCGGGGGCGTCGGCGTAGATGCCTGCGCAGCCGCCGCCGAAGATGCAGGTCCACGCCGACGTCAGCCAGGTGAGGTCGCAGCGCAGCACCTCGTCGGGGTCGTCGGGGTTGACGAACTCGACCCACGCACGGGGGAACACCAGGTCGACCTCGGGCACCCGGTCAGCCTACGGGCCGTCGGGTACGGCGAGTACGTTGGAGGCATGCGCTTGGGCGTCCTCGACATCGGCTCCAACACCGGACACCTCCTGGTCGTCGACGCGCACGGGGGCGCGGCCCCGCTGCCCGCCTCCTCCTACAAGCAGCCGCTGCGCCTGGCCGAGCACCTCGTGACCGAGGGCCCGCCCGACGCCCCCCGCACCGTGGTCTCGCCCGTCGGCACCGACGCGCTGGCCGGCTTCACCGCCGAGGCCCTGCAGGTGGCCGAGGACCAGGGCTGTGAGGAGATCCTGGCGTTCGCGACCTCCGCGGTGCGCGACTCCGCCAACGCCGACGCCGTGCTCGAGGAGGTCCGCGCCCGCACCGGCGTGGCGATCGAGGTGCTCTCCGGTGAGGACGAGGCCCGCCTGACCTTCCTCGCCGTACGCCGCTGGTTCGGGTGGTCGGCCGGCCGGCTGGCGGTCTTCGACATCGGCGGCGGCTCGCTGGAGATCGCCGGCGGCGCCGACGAGGCCCCCGAGGTCGCCTGGTCGCTGCCGATCGGCGCGGCCCGGCTGGCGCGCGCCCACTTCGCCGACCCGACGACCGGGGCGCCCACCGCGCCGGTGGAGGAGGAGCGGCTGCGCGAGGTCCGCAGGGTGGTGCGTGCCGAGATCGCCCGCGCCGTCGCGACCTCCAAGACGTTCCGCTCGCTGGCCCGCATCTGCGGCGCCGCGCCGTCCGCGGAGGGCCCGCTGGTGCCGCGCTCGCTCCCGCTGGACGCGCTGCGACCGTGGATCCCCAAGCTGGCCGCGATGAGCCTCGAGGAGCTCGCCGAGCTGCCCGGGGTCTCCTCGAGCCGCGCCCACCAGGTGCTGGCCGGGGCGCTGGTCGCCGAGGCGTGCATGGACCTGTTCGGGCTGACCGCGCTGGAGATCTGCCCGTGGGCGCTGCGCGAGGGCGTGATCCTCGAGCGCCTCGACCAGCTGAGCGTGCTGGACGAGGCGTGAACCGCATCGGCCTGTCGACCTCCTCGGTCTATCCCGAGTCCTCGGCGCACGCCTTCGCCTACGCCGCGCGGCTGGGCTACGACACCGTCGAGGTGATGGTGGGCATCGACGCGCTCTCCCAGCAGACCGCGGCGATCCAGCAGCTCTCCGAGCACCACGGCGTCCCGGTCGCCGCGGTGCACGCGCCCTGCCTGCTGTTCACCCAGCGGGTCTGGGGCACCGAGCCGTGGGGCAAGCTCGAGCGCTCCGCGGAGATGGCGCACGCCGTCGGCGCCGCGGTGGTCATCGTGCACCCGGCGTTCCGCTGGCAGCGGGAGTACGCCGCGGGGTTCGTCGACGGCATCGCCGCGCTCGAGGAGTCCACCGGCATCGCCTTCGCGGTGGAGAACATGTATCCGTGGCGGGCCTCGCAGAAGCGCGGGGTGGAGATGTACCTGCCCTCACGCGACCCCTCCGACGAGCCGTTCGCCCACGCGACCATCGACCTCTCCCACGCCGCGATCGCCGGGGACGACCCCGTCGCGATGGCCGAGCGGCTCGGGCCCCGGCTGCGCCACGTGCACCTCACCGACGGCACCCTGTCGGCCAAGGACGAGCACCTGGTCCCGGGTCGGGGCACCGTCGGGGCCGCGGCGTTCCTGCAGCACCTCGCCCGGACCGGCTTCGCCGGCGAGGTCGTCGTCGAGATCAACACCCGGCGCTGCGGCAGCCCCGAGGAGCGCGCCCGGGACCTGACCGAGTCCCTGGAGTTCGCCCGCCAGCACCTCGGCGTCGCCGCCCCCTGAGCGGGCCGGACGCGCGCACCGTCTCGGCCGCCAGGCCTCACCCGAAGGCGGTCTGCGGGTCCAGCCCGGTGCGCATCCGCCAGGCGGTGAGCGCCACCGCCAGGCAGGTCAGCTGGGTGGCGTCGTCCAGGGACACCCCGAGCAGCCGCTCGATGCGCTCCAGGCGGGCGTAGAGCGACTGGCGGCGGATGCCGAGCGCCGCGGCGGTGCGCGACTTGCTCGCGCTGTGGGCCACGAAGGCGTCGAGGGTGCGCATCAGGTCCGCGGTGGCGGCGATGTCGTACTCCAGCAGCGGCCCGAGCTGCTCGGCGACGAACGCGGCGGTCGCGGCGGGGTCGGAGCCGGCCGCCAGCAGCCGCGGCACCCCGAGGTCGCGTGCCAGCACCACGCCGGCGCGGGTGCCGACGCGCCGGGCCACCTGCACGACCTCCCTCGCCTGCGCCACCGCCGCGCCCACGTCGGCCAGGTCGGCGACCGGGGTCGCCACCGCGAGCGCGCGGGCCCCGCCGGCCGTGGGCCCCAGCGCGTCGTACGCCGCGGTGAGGGCGGCGCGCACCCGCTGCGGCAGTGGACGGCTCCAGCCCTGGCACAGCGCCACCACCTGGCTGCCCGCGGCGCCGACCACCACCGGCCCCAGCTCGCCGGTGAGCGCGTCGCGCAGCGGGGCGACCAGCTCGTGCGCGGGCACCCGCGGGTCCACGTCGAGCGCCGCGACGAGCAGGTGCCGCCCGGGCGTCGGGAGCCAGCCCACGGCCGCCAGCCGGTCGCGCAGCTCGGCGGCGGAGGCGATGGTGCCGGCGGCCAGGTCGGTGACGACCGCCTGGGCGAGGGAAGGCCGCTGCTCCCCACCCGGGTGCCGGCCGAGCTCGAGGGCCACCGCGACCGCGAGCCGCTGGAGCACCGCGCCGCGCCGCGCGCTGGCGCGGCCGCGGAGCACGACCTGGCCGGCCGGACCGCCGAGCCCCCGCACGTCCGCGCTCACGCACTCGCCCGCCCACTCCGGGACCGCCACCCGGCTGCGCTCCACGAGCGTGCCGTCGACGTCGACGAGCTCGACGCCGCACCCGGCGAGGCGGGCGGCGGCGTCGAGCAGCGCGCGCATCCCCTGCCCGTGCACGACCGGCGCGAGCACCTCCTGCCAGACCCGCTCACCGAGGCGCGGCGCGTCCGGGCGGCGGCGTACGGCGAGGTCGTGGAAGTCCTCGATCATCCGCACGAACGGCACCACGGTGTGCAGGGCGACGAGCGGAAGCCCGCGCCGCTGGGCGGCCCGCACGATCGGTGCCGGCACCTCGAAGAACGAGCGGCCGATCTCCAGGGCCAGCGCGGCGCAACCGGCGTCCGCGAGCTGGTCGACGTACGCCGTGAGCTGCGCGGCGGTGCGCCCGTGCAGCCCGAGGCCGGTGGTCAGCAGCACCTCCCCGCCGGCGAGCAGCCCGGCGATCTCGTAGACCTCCGAGGAATGCACCCAGCGCACGGTGACCGCGTCCGGGTCGAGGAGCGGTCCGCCCAGCACCTCGGGGGCGGCGGCACGGAACGAGGGGAGCGCGAGCACCTCGCGCAGGGTCGGCAGCACGCGCTCATCCTGGGGCCCGACACCGCACGCTGTCACACGCTCGACGCAACACAGTGTCAGTCATCGGGCGCCCCAGGCCTGACGACTCGTCCCTTGCTGGGCTCCGTCGGGCTCTGGTCGGGTGGAGATCAGCCATCCCGCACCTCGAAGGAGCCCCCATGGACGACCGCGACCGGACATTTCTCGACCTGGCCATCGAGCAGGCACGCCTCGGCTGGGACGAGGGTGGGATCCCGATCGGCGCCGCCCTCGTCCACGAGGGCGAGGTGCTCGCGGTCGGCCGCAACCGCCGCGTCCAGCTCGGCAGCGCGATCCGGCACGGCGAGACCGACTGCATCGAGAACGCCGGGCGGCTGCCGGCGGCGGTCTATCGGCGCAGCGTGCTCTACACGACGCTCTCGCCGTGCTTCATGTGCGCCGGCACCGCGGTGCTCTACGACATCCCGCGGATCGTCGTCGGCGAGAACCGGACCTTCCAGGCCTCCGAGGAGTGGCTGCGCAGCCGCGGCGTGCAGGTCGACGTGGTCGACGACGCCGACTGCGTGGCGCTGATGCAGCGGATGATCGCCGAGCGCCCCCAGCTGTGGGCCGAGGACATCGGCGAGGAGTCGTGAGCGCGGCACCGGCCGCGGGACCTGCCGCGGCGCCGGTCGACCCGGACTACCCGGTCACCCCGGTGCCGCTGCACGCCCGCAAGTCGTTCCTGTCGCTGGCGGTGGTGCTGCTCGGCTTCACCGTCTTCACCCCGACGATGCTCGCCGGCGCCGCGCTCGGCCCGGCGTTCACCTTCGGCGACCTGCTGCTGGTCATCCTCGGCGGCTCGCTGATCCTCGGCGCCTACGTCGCCCTGATGGGCTACGTCGGGGCGCGCACCGGGCTAACCACCGTGGTGATGGCCCGCTACACCTTCGGCCACGGCGGCTCCAAGCTCGCCTCGATCCTGCTCGGCGGCACCCAGATCGGGTGGTACGGCGTGGTCGTGGGCACCATCGGCGACCTCACCGCGCGCGCCGCGGGCTGGGAGTCCTACGGCGCCAAGGCCTCGATCATGGTGCTCACCAGCGTCTTGATGTGCGCCACCGCCTGCTACGGCTACCGCGGCATGTACTGGGTCTCGCTGGTCTCGACCCCGCTGATCCTGGTGCTGGCCTTCTGGGTGGTGCTGCGCTCCCTGGAGGAGGTCGACGGGCTCTCCGGCCTGTTCGCGGTCGAGCCGACCGCGACGATGGCGATCCCGGTCGCGATCACGACGGTGGTCGGCACCTTCGTCTCCGCCGGCACCCAGGCCCCGAACTGGACCCGGTTCGCGCGCACCGGGCGCCAGGCCGTGTGGGCCTGCCTGATCGGGTTCCTGATCGGCAACGGGCTGATGATCCTGTTCGGGGCGATCGGCGCGATCACCTTCGGCGAGGGCGACTTCGTGCTCGTGCTCTACAACCTCGGGCTGGTCGGCTGGGGCGTGTTCCTGCTGTTCGGCAACCTGTGGAAGTCCAACGCCGACACGGCGTACGCGTTCGGCGTCGCGGGGGCCGAGCTCTTCGAGCGGCCGCGCAAGACGCCGTTCGTGGTGGGCGGCTCGATCATCGGCACCGCGCTGGCGCTCACCGGCGTGCAGAACCACCTCGTCGACTACCTCGGCCTGCTCGGCACGTTCATCCCGCCGCTGGGCGGCGTGATCATCGCCGACTTCTTCCTGCGCTGGCGCCGCGGCATCGCGACCGGGCAGCGCACCGTCCCGCTCGACCTGCGCAACGTCGCGGCGTACGCCGTGGGCAGCCTGGCCGCGTGGGGGTCGAAGGAGGCCGAGATCGGCATCCCGCCGCTGATCGGCATCGTGGTCGCGGTGCTCGCGGCGGTGCTGCTGCACCGCTCCCGCGCCGACCGGGGCGGGCTGGACGGCGGCGTCGTCCACGACCCCGCGACGGGGGCCACCGCGTAATCTCGGCCACATGTCCCTGCTGCGCCAGCCGATCCTGCTGCTGTCTCGCAGCGACCGCCTCCAGGACCTCGTCACCCGGCTCCCGGTGACCGCCCGCATAGTCGCGGGCTACGTCGCCGGGACCGGGACCGAGGACGCCCTCGAGGTGGCGGAGCGGCTGGCCGCCGAGGGGCTGGCCACCAGCCTGGACCACCTGGGGGAGGACACCCGCGACCTCGCCCGGGCCGACGCCGCGGTGGCCGCCTACCTGGAGCTGCTCGGCCACCTGCCGGCGCGGGGGCTGAGCCGCACCACCGAGGTGTCGGTCAAGCTCAGCGCGATCGGCCTGGCGCTGCCCGACGGCGCGGCGATCGCGCTCGAGAACGCCCGCACGATCTGCCGCGCCGCCCGCAACGCCGGGACCACGATCACCGTCGACATGGAGGACCACACCACCACCGACGCGACGCTGAGCGTGCTGCGCGAGCTGCGCAAGGACTTCCCGGAGACCGGCGCGGTCGTGCAGGCACAGCTGCACCGCACCGTCGACGACTGCCGGGCCCTGGCCCACGAGGGCTCGCGGGTGCGGCTGTGCAAGGGCGCCTACGGCGCGCCCGAGTCGGTCGCCTGGACCGACCCGAACGACGTGGACCGCGCCTTCGTGCGCTGCCTGAAGATCCTGATGGCCGGCCAGGGCCACCCGATGATCGCCACCCACGACCCGCGGCTGATCGAGGTGACCCTGGCGCTGGCGGGTCGTCACCGCCGCCCGCAGGACAGCTATGAGTTCCAGATGCTCTACGGCGTACGCCCCGAGGCGCAGCGCCGCCTGGCGGAGGCGGGCGAGCAGGTGCGGGTGTACGTTCCCTACGGCGCGCAGTGGTACGGCTACCTCGTGCGGAGGCTGGCCGAGCGACCGCGCAACCTGTCGTTGTTCATCACCTCCCTGGTCTCCAAGCGCTGAAGCCGCCCGGCCGGGAGGCCCCGGGAAAGAAGTGGGACCACCATGTCGCAGACCGCGATCCTCGGTGCCGGCGTCATGGGGGAGACCCTGCTGTCGGGCCTCGTCCGTGCCGGTCGCCGTGTCGACCAGCTCCTCGTCGGCGAGAAGCGCGAGGAGCGGGCCCGCGAGCTCGAGGAGCGCTACGGCGTCTCGGTCGTCGGCAACCGCGAGGCGGTCCGCGAGGCCGACACCGTCGCGCTCGTCGTCAAGCCGCAGGACATGGGCGACGTGCTGGCCGAGATCGCGCCCGACCTGCGTCCGGGCCAGCTGCTGGTCTCGCTGGCCGCCGGCATCACCACCGCCTACATCGAGGAGCGGGTGCCCGAGGGCGTCGCGGTGGTGCGGGTCATGCCCAACACCCCGGCGCTGGTCGACGAGGGCATGTCGGCGATCTCGCCCGGCTCGCATTGCACCGAGGACCAGCTCGTCGAGGCCGAGGCGCTGATGGCCTCGGTCGGCCAGGTGCTGCGGATCCCGGAGAAGCAGCAGGACGCCGTCACGGCGATCTCCGGCTCCGGCCCGGCGTACATCTTCTTCGTCGTGGAGTCGATGATCGAGGCCGGCGTCCACCTCGGCCTCCCGCGCGCGACCGCGACCCAGCTGGCGATCCAGACGGTCGTGGGCTCGGGCAAGATGCTGCGCGAGACCGGCACCCACCCCGCCGTGCTGCGCGAGCAGGTGACCTCCCCGGCCGGCACCACCGCCGCCGCCCTGCGCGAGCTGGAGGTGCACAAGGTGCGCGCGGCGTTCCTCGCCGCGATGGAGGCCGCCCGCGACCGTTCCCGCGCCCTCGCCGCCGGCGACTGACCCCTCCGCCGAGTCGGCGCCAGTGGCGCACCGAGTCGGCTCCAATGGCGCGCCGAGTCGGCTCCCATGGCGCGGATCGTGGTCCGGCGAGCAGCGATCGGCCCCAGGCGGTAGCGTCCGCGCCATGTCCACCTGCGAGGGGCCGGCGACGGTCGTGTACGACCCGGTCCTGACCGGCTACGACTTCGGCCCGCACCACCCGATGTCGCCCCTGCGGGTCGACCTCACGATGCGCCTGGCACGCGACCTCGGTGTGCTCGACGGCGTCCGCCTGGTGCCGGCGAGCGTGGCGACCGAGGACCAGCTGGTCACCGTCCACGACCCGCGTCTCATCGAGGCGGTCATGAAGGCCGGGACCACCGCCGACCCCGACGAGCTGCGCGGCGTCGGGACCGAGGACAACCCGATCTTCCGGCACATGCACCAGGCCTCCGCCCATGTCGTCGGCGCGAGCCTGGAGGCGTTCCGCCAGGTGTGGAGCGGGGAGTCGCTGCACGCGGCCAACATCGCCGGCGGTCTGCACCACGCGATGCCGGACCGGGCCAGCGGCTTCTGCATCTACAACGACATCGCCGTCGGCATCCGCTCGATGCTCGACGCGGGCGCCAAGCGCGTCGCCTACGTCGACGTCGACGTGCACCACGGCGACGGTGTGGAGCGGATCTTCTGGGACGACCCCCGGGTGCTCACGATCTCCCTGCACGAGACCGGACAGATGCTCTTCCCCGGCACCGGCTTCCCCCAGGACCTCGGCGGCCCCGAGGCGCAGGGGAGCGCGGTCAACGTCGCCCTTCCGCCCGGTACGTCGGACGCCGGCTGGCTGCGCGCCTTCCACGCGGTGGTCCCGCCGCTGCTGCGGGCCTTCGAGCCCGAGGTGCTGGTGACCCAGCACGGCTGCGACTCCCACGCCGACGACCCGCTCGCCCACATGATGTTGAGCATCGACGGCCAGCGTGCCGCCTACCTCGCGCTGCACGACCTCGCCCACGAGGTCGCCGGCGGACGCTGGGTGGCCACCGGTGGCGGCGGCTACGCCGTCGTCGACGTGGTGCCGCGTGCCTGGACCCACCTGCTCTCGATCGTCGCCGGCAACCCGGTCGACCCCGAGCGCGAGACCTCCGACGCCTGGCGCGAGCACGTCCGCGAGGCGCTCGACCTCACCGCGCCGTACCGCATGACCGACGGGCGTGTGCCGGCGTACCGCGACTGGAGCGAGGGCTACGACCCCGACACCTGGCTGGACCGGGCGGTCCACGCGACCCGCATGGAGGCGTTCCCGCTGCACGGCCTCGATCCCATGCCCTGAGGGCTCCGGACCGACCTTCGCGCTCGACGTAGGGTGGATCCACAAGGCGCCGCGCAAGCCGACACGCCGCGTGGCGTCCCAACTTTCACACGAGCTCTTCCCCACGAGTCACATCTGCCCCTATCCTCACGCTTACGTGGCCGTGTCAGCACCGGTGGGGAAGCCGGTGGCGCGCTGCAGAGAAAGAACGGTGCTCGATGGCAGCCAACTCCCGGGGGGACATCTCCGAGGCGAAGTTCCTGACCGTGGCCGAGGTCGCAGCGATGATGCGCGTCTCGAAGATGACGGTCTACCGCTTGGTGCACAACGGTGACCTCCCGGCGGTGCGGGTGGGCCGCTCGTTCCGGGTCCGCGAGGAGGACGCCGACGAGTACATCCGCCGCAGCTTCTACGACGCGGGCTGAGGTCCGCGCCATCGCACCACCCCGCCCCGGACGACCATTTCCGGGGCCAGGATTCTGACCTCCACCGGCGGGCCGTTAGGCTAGCCCGGTCCTCCGGGCGCTGTGCTCGAGTGGCCTGATCGGCTTTTGAAAGGTATCCCGTGGGTTCTGTCATCAAGAAGCGGCGCAAGCGTATGGCCAAGAAGAAGCACCGCAAGCTGCTCAAGAAGACGCGCGTCCAGCGCCGCAAGCTCGGCAAGTAGCCCCTCCCGGGGGACGGTCGGCATGAGCACCGGGAACGTCGTCCTCGTCACCGGGGTCTCCCGTGACCTCGGCCGGACGTTCGCGCGTTCCCTCGCCGCCGACCCCTCCGTGGAGCGGGTCATCGGCGTCGATGCGGTGCCGCCTCGCGGCGACATCGGCGACGTCTCGTTCGTGCGGGCCGACATCCGCAATCCGGTGATCGCCAAGGTGATCGCCAAGGAGGATGTCGACACCGTCGTCCACATGAGCATCATCTCCACCCCCGGCTCCGCCGGCGGACGCGGAACGATGAAGGAGCTCAACGTCATCGGCACGATGCAGCTGCTCGCTGCGTGCCAGAAGGCGCCGAGCCTGCGCTCGCTCGTGGTGAAGTCGACGACGACCGTGTACGGCGCCAGCAGCCGCGACCCCGCGATGTTCACCGAGGACATGGGGCCGCGCCGCGCGCCCCGCTCGGGCTACGCCAAGGACGTCGCGGAGATCGAGAGCTACGTGCGGGGCTTCGGCCGCCGGCGCTCCGACGTGCGGGTGACGCTGCTGCGCGCCGCCAACGTGATCGGCCCGCAGGTGCGCAGCCCGATCAGCTCCTACTTCCGGCTGCCGGTGATCCCGACGGTGCTCGGGCACGACGCGCGCATGCAGTTCCTCCACGAGGAGGACCTCTACGACGTGCTGCGCCACGCCGTGCTCGCCGACGTCGCCGGCACCTTCAACGTCGCCGGCTCGGGCATCCTCATGCTCTCCCAGGCGGTACGCCGCCTGCGCCGGCCGTGGCTGCCGCTGCCGGGCGTCGCCGTCGGCAACCTCGGCTCCACGCTGCGCTCGGCGGGGCTGGCGGACTTCTCGCCCGAGCAGCTCGGGTTCCTCACCTACGGGCGCGGGGTGGACACGACGCGGATGCGCGAGGTGCTGGGCTTCACCCCGGCCCGCACCACCCACGAGGCGTTCGCCGAC
Source organism: Nocardioides sp. dk884 (assembly GCF_009557055.1). NCBI lineage: Bacteria > Bacillati > Actinomycetota > Actinomycetes > Propionibacteriales > Nocardioidaceae > Nocardioides > Nocardioides sp. dk884. The sequence goes on from NZ_CP045649.1 coordinate 525,143, forward strand.
TTCGCCGGTTCGCTGCCGCCGCCCGCGGCCCGGGCCGAGCGCGCGCTGCATGCCGTCGAGAGCCAGCTGAGCGGAGGCGTGGTCCATGGGTGATGCCGAGATCATCCCGATCGGCACGCGCGGGCGACCCGGTCGCGGCAGCGGACGCTCGGCGTCCTCGGCCGCCCGGAGCCTGGGCGGCCCCGGCGCGGAGCAGGGCGAGGCGTCCGCGCGTCGCCCCGCCGCGAAGAAGAGCCCGCCCCGCCCGGCGCCCGGTCACGTCGAGGAGCCCGCGGCGGCCGGCGTACGACCGCCGACGCGGACCGCGGAGCGACACCCGCTCGGCGGGATCCCGGTGAGTGAGTGGCTGGCGGCCTTCCAGACCGGCGCCCGCGAGGTCTTCGGCGAGGACTGGGAGCCGCAGCTGGCCCGCTTCCTGGCGTTCCTGCGCCGCCGGGTCACTGGGGAGTACGTCGTCGACGAGTACGGCTTCGACCAGGAGATCACCGAGCGCCTGGTCCTGGCGGCGCTGCGCCCGATCGCGCAGAAGTGGTTCCGCATCGAGGTCCGCGGGGTGGAGAACATCCCCGCCGACGGCGGCGCGCTGGTGGTCTCCAACCACTCCGGGACGATCCCGGTCGACGGGCTGATGACGATGGTGTCGGTCCACGACCACACCGGTCGCTTCCTGCGCCCGCTCGGCGCGGACCTGGTCTTCCGGCTGCCCGGTGTCGGCACCCTGGCCCGCAAGGGCGGCGCCACCCTGGCCTGCAACGAGGACGCCGAGCGGATGCTGCGCAGCGGCGAGCTGGTCGCGGTGTGGCCGGAGGGGTTCAAGGGGATCGGCAAGCCGTTCTCGGAGCGCTACAAGCTCCAGCGGTTCGGGCGCGGCGGCTTCGTCGGGGCCGCGCTGCGCACCGGGGTGCCGATCGTGCCGCTCTCGGTGGTCGGCGCGGAGGAGATCTACCCGATGATCGCCAACCTGCCCTCGCTGGCGCGGCTGCTGGGGCTGCCGTACGTGCCGATCACCCCGTTGTTCCCCTGGCTCGGGCCGCTCGGGCTGGTGCCGCTGCCCTCGAAGTGGCTGCTGGAGTTCGGCGAGCCGATCCGCACCGACGACTTCGAGCCCGGTGCCGCGGAGGACCCGATGCTGGTCTTCAACGTGACCGACCAGGTCCGTGAGTCGATCCAGCAGACGCTGTACTCGCTGCTGATGCAGCGCGACTCGGTCTTCGGCTGACCGGCCGGCCTCCGCCCGGAGGCCGCGCACCGGCTACTTCTGGTCCGGGTCCTTGCCGGTGAGCCCGCCGAGCAGCGGCCCGGTCAACCCGTCGAGCAGGTCCCCGACGCCGGCGAGCAGCTCCGGGACGACGGGGATGGGGTTGTCCTTCCCGCCGGTGATGCCCTCGATCAGGTTGCCGACCGGGCCCTTCTTCGGGTCCTTGGCGCCGCCCTCCCCGGTGCCGCCGCTGCCGCTGCCGCCGCCGCTGCCCGGCGCGGGCGTCGGGGGTCCGCCGACACCGGGCAGACCGCTGGGGATGTCGGTGGGCAGGACCGGGCGGTACTCCGCGTCGTCCTCGTCGCCCTGGCCGGGCGCGTCCTGATCGCCGTCCGTGCCGCGGCCCCCGCGGTCCTCGCGCGGCGGGGACGGGTCGGCGGCCGGCGGTGCGGTCGTGCCGATCGGGCCCGAGGCCTGGGTGATGAGCCACTGCGGGATCTGGGTGAGACTGTCGGGGCAGTCCGGGCAGGCCTGCTGAAGCTCCAGGTCGATGCCGAGCAGCACGTTGCCCGCATCGACGAGAGCGTCGCGGGCGTCGTCGTCGGACACCCGGTCGGAGAGCTCCTCGAGGGAGGCCAGGCCCTCGGCGGTGAACGCCTGCAGGGTCTCGACCGCGGCCCGGTCGCCGTCGGAGACGTCGCCGAGCAACAGCGTCGAGGCCTCACCGGCCTGGGCGCCGAAGTCGTCGAGGGTGTCGCGGATCGCCTCGGTGTCCTGGCGCTCCGGGGTCTCGCTGGCCAGCTCGGTGGCCTCGCGCAGCCGGGCCCGCGCGTTGTCGAGCAGGGTGGAGCCCTTCTGCTCATCGCCCACGCTGACGCCGATGTGCGCGTTCTCGATCGCCCGCTTGATCGGGTAGAGCGTGTCGCCGGGCAGCGCGGACTGCGAGGCGACGGCCATCGAGGTGCTCGCCCCGACGACGGCGAAGCCGCCGACCGCGATCGCGATGCGCCGCTCACGGCTGGTACGCCGGGGCGTGAGCGTCAGCCGGTCCTCGACGCTCGGCCGGCTGCGGTCGGGCCGCTCGACCGCGGCGAGCTCGCTCGCCGCGGCCGCCATCAGCCGCTCGCGCAACGAGGCGGCGAACTCCGGGCGGGGCTCGGGTGCGGGCACCGCCCGCAGGGCGCCGGCGACCTCGAGGAGCTCGGCGTACCTCGCGTGCCCCGGGCCCGGCCGCTCCGAGCCGCGCTGCACCAGCGCGTCGAACTCCTCCGCGCGCCGCCGTGCCGCGAACACCGGGCTCATGCTCTCTGTCCTGTCGTCTCGTGCGAGGCCGGGACAGGTGCGCGCACCGGCCTCGACAGCCGGACCAACGACGCGGTGCGGGGACGGGTTACGCGGGTGCCGCGGTGGTGCGCACCTGGCGCGGCCGCGGGGCGCAGCCCGGTGGCGTTCACCGGATCCCCTCCGGCATCAGCTTGGCCAGGTTGCGCACGCCGCGCAGCTGCAGCTGCTTGACCGCGCCGTCGCTGCGGCCCAGGACCGCGGCGGTCTCGGCGATGCTCATGCCCTGCAGGAAGCGCATCACCAGGCAGTCGCGCTGCTCGTCGGGGAGCTTGGTCAGCGCGCTCAGCAGCACCTCGTTGGTGAGGCTGGCGAGCACCGCCGACTCGGGGCCCTCGGTGACGTCGTCGTGCTTGCCCATGTCCTCGGTGGTGAGCTCCAGGCGCGTGCGGCTGGCCTTGAAGTGGTCGGTGGCCAGGTTGCGCGCGATCGTCATCAGCCAGGCGCCGAAGTCCTTGCCCTGCCAGCGGAAGCCCTTCATGCTGCGCAGCGCGCGGAAGAAGGTCTCCGAGCTGAGGTCCTCGGCGAGCGTGCTCGACCGGGTGCGGTAGAAGAGGAAGCGGTAGACCGCGAGGTGGTAGTGGTCGTAGAGCAGCCCGAACGCGTCGGCGTCGCCGCCGCGGGCCAGCTCGACGAGGGCGATCAGGCGCTGGCGCTCGCTCGCGGACTCCTCGGAGGAGGCGGCCAGGTCGGAGTCGTCGTGATCCCGCGGATCGTGGGGACCGCCGGCGGCGCCGGCAGGGTGACGCGCGCCCGGGCGGGAGGTCGCCGTGCTGCGCGGCCCGTCGTCGGCGACTGCGGCGAGCCAACCGCTGTCAGCGGCGGGACCGACGAGCAGCGGGCCGGGGGAGTCGAGGACGTCGAGAAGCGCCCGGCGCAGGCGGTCGAGCCCGCGCGCGCTCCACTCCCCGTCCCGTGACATGTGTCGCCCTCCCGTGCTCTGTCAGAGCGTGGGCATGTTACCGCCGACACACTCGGGGCGGAACCGCTCCCGGGCGCCGGGCTCGGCCGCCACGCAACGTCAGCGGCGGCGACGCAGCGCCACCCCGGCCGCGACCGTGCCCGTCGCGGCCCCCGCGACCGCGCCGACGACGGCGCCGGCGCGGGCGGCCTTGCGTCCGGTGCGGTAGTCGCGGACCCGCCAGCCGTGCGCCCGGGCGTGGGCGCGCAGCCGGGCGTCCGGGTTGATCGCGCAGGGGTCCCCGACCAGGGAGAGCATCGGCAGGTCGTTGGCGGAGTCGGAGTACGCCGAGCACGCGGCGAGGTCCAGCCCCTCGCGCTCGGCGAGCGCGCGGACCGCCTCGGCCTTGGCCGGGCCGTGCAGCAGGTCGCCGACCAGGCGCCCGGTGTAGACGCCGTCCTCGTGCTCGGCCACGGTGCCCATCGCGCCGGTGAGCCCGAGCCGGCGCGCGATGACCTGGGCGATCTCGATCGGGGCGGCGGTCACCAGCCAGACCCGCTGGCCGCGATCGAGGTGGAGCTGGGCGAGGGCGCGGGTGCCGGGCCAGATGCGGTGCGCCATCGCCTCGTCGAAGATCACCTCGGTGAGCTCCTCGAGCTCGGTGACGGTGTGCCCCGCGATGAAGGCGAGCGCCGACGCGCGGGCCTCGGCGACGTGGTCGGGGTCCTCGACCCCGACCACCCGGAAGTAGAGCTGCTTCCAGGCGGCGCCCGCGATCTCGCGGGTGGTGAAGAACTCGCGGCGGTGCAGGCCGCGCGCGAGGTGGAAGATGCTGGCCCCCTGCATCACCGTGTTGTCGACGTCGAAGAACGCCGCCGCCCGCGGGTCGGCGGGGGTGTGCAGGGCGGTCTCGACCTCGGCGATGGCCGCGGCTGCCTCGCCGGCCAGACGGGAGCGCTGCCTGAGGTCGGGCAGGGTGCGTCGGGGAGCGTGCGGGGTCACGCGCCCCAATGTAGTGCGATCCACGTCACCAGGGGACAGGCGCGAGGAGGTGTGGAAGTATCCCGCGCATGTCCTCCTCCGACGCCGTGCAGGACGTGGACGGCTCGGCGGGCCACGCGGGACCCGGCGTACGAGACCTCTCGGACCTGGTGGTCCTCGCCGCCGCCGAGAGCCCCGACAAGCTGGCGATCGTCGAGGCGAGCGGACGCAGCGTGACCTGGTCGCAGCTGGCCGACGACGTCGCGCGGGTGGCCACCGGGCTGGGTTCCCTCGGCGTCGTCGGCGGGCTGCGGGTGGTGCTGGCGCTGGGCAACAGCATCGAGATGGTCGCGGGCTACCTCGGCGTGCTGCGGGCCCAGGCGGTGGCCGTCCCGGTCAACCCCGGCTCGACCCCCGCGGAGCTGACCCGGTTCCTCGCCGAGTCCGGCGCCCGGCTCGTGATCTGCGACCCGGAGAGCGCCCCGGCGGTGCGAGCGGCGCTGGCCGACCTGCCGGTCGCGCCGCGGGTGGTGCTGGTCGGCGCGGACCCCGAGCCCGGGGAGCTCGCCTGGGAGCGGCTTCGCACCGCGCCCGCCCGCGCGGTGCTGCCGCTGCAGGACCCCGAGAAGCTCGCCTGCCTGCTGTGGACCAGCGGCGCCTCCGGGCGCCCGCGGGCTGCGATGCTCACCCACCGTGCGCTGCTCGCCAACATCGAGCAGGCCGCCGGGGTCGAGCCGCCGATGATCCACGGCGACGACGTGGTGCTCGGCGTGCTCCCGCTCTTCCACGTCTACGGCCTCAACGCGGTGCTGGGCGCGGTGCTGCGCCACCGCGCCAAGCTGGTGCTGGTCGACCGCTTCGACCCTCAGGCGGTGCTCGACGTCATCGACGACGAGGCGGTGAGCGTGCTCCCGCTCGCTCCGGCCGCCTTCGCCCACTGGCGCACCGAGGAGCACCTCGCCGAGCGGCTGGGGCCCGCCCGGCTGGTGCTCTCCGGCTCAGCCCCGCTGCCGGCCGAGGTCGCGGAGGACTTCGTTGCGCGTACCGGCGTACCGGTGCACCAGGGCTACGGGCTCACCGAGGCCGCCCCGGTCGTCACCAGCACCCTGGTGAGCGCCGACCCGCGGCCCGGGTCCGTGGGTGCGGCGCTGCCCGGCGTGGAGCTGCGGCTGATCGACGTGGCCGGCCGCGAGGTCACCGGCGAGGACCCCGGAGAGATCCAGGTGCGCGGCGCCAACCTGTTCAGCGGCTACTGGCCCGACGGCAGCGACGGGCCGGGCCCGGACGGCTGGTGGGCGACCGGGGACGTGGGCCTGCTCGACGCCGCCGGCGACCTGTCGCTGGTGGACCGGATCAAGGACCTGGTGATCGTCTCGGGGTTCAACGTCTACCCGGTGGAGGTCGAGGACGTCGTCGCCGAGGTCGACGGCGTCAGCGCGGTAGCGGTCGTCGGTGCCCCCGACGAGCTCAGCGGCGAGGCCGTCGTGGCGTACGTCGTGGCGCCGGGCCGTGACCCGGGCGAGGTCGACGCCGCGGTGCGGGCCCGCTGCGCGCAGCGGCTGGCCCGTTTCAAGCGGCCGAACCGGGTCGAGGTCGTCGAGGAGCTGCCGCGCACCGTCACCGGCAAGGTGCAGAAGGGCCGGCTGCGGGGCCAGGAACGACGCCGTGTGCTCGGCCTGCTGGAATAGAGCCATGTCCCCGACGCCCCGTGTGACGCTCTACGGAAAGCCCGGCTGCCACCTGTGCGAGGACGCCCGCGCGGTCGTGGCGGCGGTCTGCGCCGAGCTCGGCGAGGAGTTCGAGGAGGTCTCGATCCTCGACGACCCCGCCCTGGCCGAACGGTTCGGCGAGGAGATCCCGGTGACCTTCGTGGACGGTCGCCAGCACGACTTCTGGCGCGTCGACGCCGAGCGGCTGCGGCGCGCCCTCTCCGGCTGAGCCCGGCCCCGGCAGCATCCACCCCCCTGCGGGTGTGCCATATCACATGTGGTAGCCCACGGGTCGGGATGGGGGCGCCGACGGTTTGTTCTCACGTTCACAAACTCCTACAGTGACTGAGCCGTCGGACGAACCCCGGGCCGGGCCGGCCCTGCGCCACGGCGCGCTTGCCCCAGTGGCATGGAGAGAAGAACCTCGTGACCCCACGGACACCCAGCGAGAGCCCCCGGGACATCCCGGAGGCGACGATCGCTCGGCTCCCGATCTACCTGCGGGCGCTGTCGACCCTCGCTGAGGGCGGGACGACGACGTGCTCCAGTGAAGACCTCGCGAGCGCGGCCGGCGTGAACAGCGCCAAGCTCCGCAAGGACCTCTCCTACCTCGGCAGCTACGGCACCCGCGGCGTCGGGTACGACGTGGAGTACCTGCGCTACCAGATCGCGCGGGAGATCGGGCTGACCCAGGACTGGCCGGTCGTCATCGTCGGCATCGGCAACCTCGGCCAGGCGCTGGCGAACTACTCCGGCGTGCGCAGCCGCGGCTTCCAGGTCGTCGCGCTGCTCGACGCCGACCCGGCCCGCCACGGCGAGGTGGTCGCGGGCGTCGCCGTACGTCCCTTCGACGACCTCGAGCAGATCGTGCTCGAGCAACGCGTCTCGATCGGCGTCATCGCCACCCCCGCGGTCGCCGCCCAGGCCGTCGCCGACCGGATGGTCGCCGCCGGCATCACCAGCATCCTCAACTTCGCGCCGTCCGTGCTCGCGGTGCCCCACGGGGTCGACGTCCGCAAGGTCGACCTCTCCATCGAGCTGCAGATCCTCGCCTACCACGAGCAGCGCAAGGCCCAGGGCGAGGCGGGCGTCGCTGCAGAGGAGGAGACCGCATGAGCGTCCTGGTGGTGGGCATCTCCCACAACACCGCACCCGTCGCGCTCCTCGAGCGTCTCGCCGTCGACGCCGAGGGCCTGCGCAAGCTGATCACCGACGTGAGCACCAGCGAGCACGTCAGCGAGGTCACCGCGATCGCGACCTGCAACCGCCTGGAGATCTACGCCGAGGTCGAGCGCTTCCACGGCTCGGTCGAGGAGCTCTCCACGCACCTGGTCGAGCGGGCCGGCGGCGACCCCGAGCTGTTCGTGCCGCACCTCTACGTCCGCTACGACGACGCCGCGGTCTCGCACCTGTTCCAGGTCGCGGCCGGACTGGACTCGATGGCCGTCGGCGAGGGCCAGATCCTCGGCCAGACCCGCAGCGCACTGCGGCTGGGCCAGGAGCTCGGCACCGTCGGCTCCACCCTCAACGTGCTGTTCCAGCAGGCGCTGCGCGTCGGCAAGCGGGCCCGCACCGAGACCGGCGTGGACACCGTCGCGCCGTCGTTGGTCTCCGCCGCCCTCGACCGGGTCGGCTGCGAGGACCTCACCGGTCGCCGCGTGCTCGTCGTCGGCGCCGGCGCGATGGCCGGGCTGGCCACCGCGACCGTCACCCGTCGCGGCGCCACCGACGTGGTCATCGCCAACCGCACCGCCGAGCGCGCCGAGCGCCTCGCCCGCGAGTACGGCGGCCGCCCGGCGCCGCTGGCCGACCTGGCCACCGAGCTGGCCGAGGCCGACGTGGTGCTGGCCTGCGCCGGCGCGCGCGGCGCCCTGATCACCGTCGCGATGGCGCGCGAGGCGCTGGCCGGCGGCCGCGAGGCCGTGCTGGTCGACCTGGCGCTGCCCCACGACATCGAGCCCGAGGTCCGCGAGGTCCCCGGCGCCACGGTGGTCGGTCTCGCCGACCTCGCCGCCGCGCTGCAGACCAGCCCGGCTGGTCGCGAGATCGAGGAGGTGCGCCGCATCATCACCCAGGAGGTGGCGGCCTTCCTCGCCGCGCGCCGCCAGGCCAACGTCACCCCGACCGTGGTCGCGCTGCGCTCGATGGCGACCAGCGTCGTGGAGAACGAGATGGAGCGACTGGCCAACCGGCTGCCCGACCTCGACGAGGCGATCCGCGCCGAGGTGCTCCACACGGTGCGGCGGGTGGCCGACAAGCTGCTCCACGAGCCGACCGTGCGGGTCAAGGAGCTCGCGAACACCGGGGTGGTCTCCTACACCGAGGCCCTCGCCGAGCTGTTCGCGCTCGACCCGGGGGCCGTGGACGCCGTCACCCGACCGGAGGGGCTGCAGTGAGCACGTCGCAGACGACCGGGCAGGCCGCGATCCGGATCGGCACGCGTGCCTCGCTGCTGGCCACCACCCAGGCCGGGTGGGCCGCGGACCTGATCCGTGAGCGCCTCGGCCGCGAGGTCGTGCTCGTCGAGATCAGCACCGACGGCGACCGCACCCAGGCCTCCGGCACGCCGCTGGCGTCGTACGGCGGCACCGGGGTGTTCGTGGCCGAGCTGCGCGACGCGCTGCTGCGCGGCGACGTCGACGTGGCGGTGCACTCCCTCAAGGACCTGCCGACCTACCCGACCGAGGGCATCACGCTCGCCGCGGTGCCGACGCGCGAGGACCCGCGCGACGTCGTGGTCGCCCGTGACGGGCTGACCCTGGCCGAGCTGCCCGCCGGCGCCCGGGTCGGCACCGGCTCGCCGCGGCGAGCCGCCCAGCTGCACGCCCTGGGTCTCGGGCTGGAGATCGCCGGGATCCGCGGCAACATCGACACCCGGCTGCGCAAGCTGCGCGACGGCGAGTACGACGCGATCCTGCTGGCCCGGGCCGGGCTGGCGCGGATCGACCGGCTCGAGGTGATCACCGAGGTGCTCGACCCGCTCCAGCTGCTGCCCGCCCCCGGGCAGGGCGCGCTGGGCATCGAGTGCCGCAGCGACGACCCGCTGGCCGCCGAGCTCGCCGCGGTCCAGGACCCCCACACCCGGGCGGCGGTGGACGCCGAACGTGCGGTCCTGGCCACGCTCGAGGGCGGGTGCTCGGCGCCGATCGGCACCCTCGCCGAGGTCGTGGAGGGCGAGGACGGGGAGGAGCTCTGGGTGCGAGCGGTAGCGCTCTCACCCGACGGTGCGCTCGCGGTGCGGAGATCCGCGACCGGGGCGCCCGGTGATGCCACGGGTGTCGGGACCCGGTTGGGCCAGGAAATGCTTGCAGACGGGGCCGGTGGGCTCACTGCGGCGCAGACAGAAGACGAAGCAGTCCGAGAGTCAGACAAGGTGCGAAACGCATGACGCGAGGCAAGACCAGTACGTCCGAGGCGCCGACCCGAGCCTGGGTGTCCTTCGTGGGGAGCGGGCCGGGCGACCCGGACCTGCTCACCGTCCGTGCCGTGGAACTGCTCCGACAGGCCGACGTGGTCGTCACCGAGGCTCCCGAGCACGCCGAGATGGTCCGGGTGGTCCTCGGGCTGCCCGAGCCCTCGGCCGAGGACGCCGAGCAGCCCGCCGAGCCGGTGGGACCGATGATCGTCGACGGCGGCTTCGGCGAGGACGGCCAGCCGCTGACCCACGCGGCGCGGGCCAAGGTGGTGCTCAAGCACGCCAAGAAGGGGCTGCGCGTGCTGCGCCTCATGACCGGCGACCCGTTCGTGTACGCCTCCGGGCCTGAGGAGGCCCAGGCGTGCGTGAAGGCCGGCATCGGCTTCGAGATCGTCCCCGGCATCTCCTCGGTCAACGCGGTCCCGGCGTACGCCGGCATCCCGCTCACGACCAAGGACCACCGCGAGGTGGCGGTGGTGACCTGTGACGGCACCATCGACTGGAGCCAGTACGCCGACAACCGCACCCTGGTGCTGCTGTCCGCGGTCGGCCAGATCGGCGAGATCAGCAAGGCGCTGCTGGCGGCCGGGCGCAAGGCGAGCACCCCGGTCGCGATGACCCGGGTCGGCACCACGACCACCCAGGCGACCGTCACCTCGACCCTCGCCAACATCGCCGAGGACGCCCGCGCGGCCCGGATGGCCCCGCCGGCCGTCACGGTCGTCGGCGACGTCGTCGACCTGCGCGAGAGCCTGTCGTGGTTCGAGACCAAGCCGCTCTTCGGCTGGCGCGTGCTGGTGCCGCGGACCAAGGACCAGGCCGGTCCGCTCACCACCCGCCTGCGCGGCTACGGCGCGGTGCCCGAGGAGGTCCCGACCATCTCGGTCGAGCCGCCCCGCAACCCCCAGCAGATGGACAAGGCCGTGCGCGGCCTGGTCGAGGGCCGCTATGAGTGGATCGCGTTCACCTCGGTCAACGCCGTCCGCGCGGTGCGCGAGAAGTTCGAGGAGTACGGCCTGGACGCCCGCGCGTTCTCCGGGCTCAAGATCGCCGCGGTCGGCGACAAGACCGCGCAGGCGATCGCTGCCTGGGGCCTGCGTGCGGACCTGATGCCCTCCGGCGAGCAGTCCGCGGCCGGGCTGCTCGAGGACTGGCCCGAGTACGACGAGGTGCTGGACCCGATCAACCGGGTCTTCCTGCCCCGCGCCGACATCGCCACCGAGAACCTGGTCGCCGGCCTGATCGACCTGGGCTGGGAGTGCGACGACGTCACGGCGTACCGCACCGTGCGGGCGACGCCGCCGCCGGCGCCGACCCGCGACGCGATCAAGTCCGGCAAGTTCGACGCGGTGGTGTTCACCTCGTCCTCGACGGTGCGCAACCTGGTCGGCATCGCCGGCAAGCCGCACCCCTCGACGATCATCGCCGTGATCGGCCCGGCCACGGCCAAGACCGCCGAGGAGCACGGCCTGCGCGTGGACGTCCTGGCCCCGCGCCCGGACGTCGAGCTGCTCGCCGACGCGCTCGCCGACTTCGGCGCGGCACGTCGGGCCGCGCTCGTCGAGGCCGGCCAGCCGGTCACGAAGCCGTCGGACCGCAAGCCCTCGGCGCGCTCGCGCAAGGTGCGCGCCGAGTAGGACCCCGCACCACCGCACCGTCTCGAGACCCCGCACGCGCCCCGGCGCCTGCGGGGTCTCGTGCGTGCGGGCCCGCGCTGTCCGGCCCGACCAGGCCCGCGCAAGGATGGGGGCCATGGAGCACGCCCCCGTCGACCCCGCCCTGACCCCCGTCATCCGCCCGCGCCGGCTGCGCACCACCGCCGCGCTGCGGCGTACCGTCGCCGAGACCTCGCTGGAGGCCCGTCAGCTGGTGCTGCCGGTCTTCGTGCGCGAGGGCATCGACGCCCCGGTGCAGATCTCCTCGATGCCCGGGGTCGTCCAGCACACCCGCGACACCCTGCGCGCGGCGGTCGCCGAGGCCGCCGAGCTGGGCCTGGGCGGCGTGATGCTCTTCGGGGTGCCCGCGCAGCGCGACGCCACCGGCTCCGGGGCGCTGGACCCCGACGGGATCCTCAACGTCGCGATCGCCGACGTGGTCGCCGAGGTGGGCGACGCGCTCACGGTGATGAGCGACCTGTGCCTCGATGAGTTCACCGACCACGGGCACTGCGGCCTGCTCAGCGACGACGGGCGCGTCGACAACGACCGCACGCTCGCGGCGTACGCCGAGATGGCGCGCGCCCAGGCGGCCGCCGGCGTCCACATGGTCGGGCCCAGCGGGATGATGGACGGCCAGGTCGCGGTGATCCGGGCCGCGCTGGACGCCGCCGGGCACAGCGACGTCTCGGTGCTGGCCTACTCCGCGAAGTACGCCTCGGCGTTCTACGGCCCGTTCCGCGAGGCCGTGGGCTCGGCGCTCGAGGGGGACCGGCGCACCTATCAGCAGGACCCCGCCAACGCCCGCGAGGGCGTGCGCGAGGCGCTGCTCGACGTCGCCGAGGGCGCGGACCTGGTGATGGTCAAGCCGGCGCTGGCCTACCTCGACGTGCTGCGCCAGGTGCGCGACGCGGTGGACGTCCCGGTCGCGGCGTACAACATCTCGGGGGAGTACGCCATGGTCGAGGCCGCGGCCGCGAAGGGCTGGATCGACCGGGAGCCGGCGATCCTGGAGACGCTGCTCTCGATCCGGCGCGCCGGCGCCGACGTGGTGCTGACCTACTGGGCCAGCGAGGCCGCCCGGCTGCTCGCGCGCCGCTGATCCCGCCCGGTACGCCGCCCCGGCGTGTCGGGGCGGGTCCGGCCGCGCCGGGCCCCCGGAGGCGTCAGGATGCGGGACCATGGACTGGCAGCGGGACCTCCTCGCGCTGCTCGTCGGGTTCGTCGTCGCCACCGTGACCACGCCGGTCGGGGTCTCGGGGGCGGTGTTCCTGCTGCCGGTGCAGCTCTCGGTGCTGGACGTGCCGAGCCCCCGGGTGACGCCCACCAACCTGCTGTTCAACGTCGTCTCGGCCCCGGCCGGGATGCTGCGCTACCGGCGCCGCGGCCAGCTGGACCGTGATCTGGCCCGCTCGCTGGTCCTCGGCTCGGTGCCCGGGGTGGTCGTCGGGGCGCTGCTGAGGGTGCACCTGGTCACCGATCCCGACGCGTTCCGGCTGCTCGCCGCGGCGGTGCTCGCCCCGGTCGGGCTGGTGATCCTGCGCCGGCCGGCTGCCGGGCCGCCGCGGCGCCCGCCGGGTCGGCGTACCGTCCGGGCGCTGGCGTTCGTCACCGGGGTGGTCGGGGGGATCTACGGCATCGGCGGCGGCTCGCTCATCGGTCCGATCCTGGTCGGTGCGGGGATGGCGGTCGCCGCCGTGGCCCCGGCCGCGCTGCTGGCCACCTGGGTGGCCTCGCTGGTCGGAGTCGCGACGTATGCCGTGCTCGCAGTGTCCTCTGGCGACGTCACCGGGCCGGTCGGCCCCGACTGGAGCCTGGGAGTGGCGGCCGGGCTCGGGGGACTCGTCGGCGGCTGGCTCGGGGCCTCGCTGCAGCCGCGGCTGCCCGAGATCGCCCTGCGCCGCCTGCTGGGCGTGCTCGCCCTCGCGCTGGCCGGGGTGTACGTGGTGCAGGTGGTGGTGTGAGCAGTCCCGCCCCGTTACAGCTCGCGGATCAGGGCGACGTGTACCGCTTCACGCACTGGTCGAACGGGTCGTCCTTCTTGAAGATGTTGTCGAAGTAGCCGTCGAGGGTGCACTGCGCCACGGCCTGGGCGTGGGAGAGCAGGCCGTCGAGGGGCGTGACCCCGGTCGAGGGCAGGGCCGGCAGGGAGATCGTGGGGGCGCCCGGGATGCCGAGCCCGCCCTTGCTGTCGCCGGTCCCGCTGTTCCCGCCGTTGCCGCCGTCCTGGCCACCGCCGGTCCCGCCGTCGGTCTGGGTGGGTGCGGCGGTGGGCTGCGGGGGCTTGGTGGGCTGCGGCGCCGCGATCACCGCCTCGTCCTCGGCCGGGCGCGGGCCGTCGGGGCCGTCGTCCTTGGCGTTGCCGCCGCCCCCGGTGCCGGGCTGGCCCGGCTGGGGGTCGGTGGAGGGGACCAGGTAGCCGGCGGTGGTGGTGCTGTTCGGCGCCGAGGTGAAGTCGCCGGCGAGGTAGGAGTTCATCACCGACAGCACGGCGTCGACGTAGGCGTCGCTGTGGTTGTAGCGGTGCACCGCGGAGCGCTGGCCCGCGACCGTGGAGAGGTCCTCGTCGCCGGAGCAGAGGTAGACCGCGCTGGCCAGGGCCGCGTCGTCGATGTCCTGCGGGTTGCGCTGGCCGTCGCCGTCGGCGTCCACGCCCACGACCGACCAGGTCGAGGGGATGAACTGCATCGGCCCGACCGCGCGGTCCCACACGTCGTCGTTGTCGAACTGCCCGGCGTCGGTGTCGGAGATCCGGGCGGTGTTGCGGGTGCCGTCGAGGGCGATGCCGTAGACGCCCGGCACCGTGACCCCGTCGGCGTCGAGCTGGTTGCCGCCGTAGCGGCCGTGGTCGGACTCGATGCGTCCGATCGCGGCGACCAGCTGCCAGCGCAGGTTGCACGCGGTGTCGGCGGAGTTGATCACGGTCTCGGCGCGCTGGTAGGCGGACAGGGCGGCCGCCGGGATGGCGGAGGTGGAGGCGTCGGAGACCCGAGCGGCACCGCGGCGCGCGGAGCCCGGGACGATGGTCTCGGGCGCCGAGACGCTGGCCGGCGCCTCGATCGCGCGACCGGGCACGCTGGTGCCGTCCGGGAGCCGGGCGGGCGAGCCCGGGTCGGAGCTCGAGGAGGCCAGCGTCGCGCCGGCTCCGGCACCCGCGAGGCTCGCCGTCCAAGCGGCCGAGAGCAGGGCCAGCGGCACCAGTGCGGTGGCCTTCTGAACCCGGCTGAGTCGTGTGGCGGACATGCGCTCTCCTGGCCCTCGGTCGATGATCGGTGTGCAGCTGTGCTCGGTAGTGCTGGGGTCGGCGGTGCTGGTGGTGCTGGCGCGACCGCTGGTGGGTGGCACGCCCGTGTGATGTTGGTAACGATAAATGCCACCGAGGGTTACGCGAATGTGTCGTCCAGCGGTCCGCCCCGGCGCCCGACGGCCCCGGGGGTGCCTGCGGGCCATCCTTCCGCGTGATCCACGTCATGCAAACCCCCTGGGGCCCGCGACCTTCGAAGGAACTGCGACGACGGCCGGACGCCACCCGGCTGGGAGCGGTTGGCTCGTTGGGCGACAATGATCCGGTGCCTGCCTCCACGCCTCAGGCGATCACGCCGAGCAGTCCCCTCCTCACCACCACGTCGGCCGATCTCTTCGCCCGCGCCCGCGCGGTGACCCCCGGCGGGGTGAACTCCCCGGTCCGTGCGTTCAACGCGGTCGGCGGCACCCCGCGGTTCATCCGCTCCGCAGCCGGCGCCCGGCTCACCGACGTCGACGGCAACGACTACGTCGACCTGATCGGCTCGTGGGGCCCGATGCTGCTCGGCCACGCCCACCCCGAGGTCATCGCCAAGGTGCAGGAGGCGGTCGCGCGCGGCACGTCGTACGGCACCCCCACCGAGCCCGAGGTCGAGCTGGCCGAGGAGATCGTCGCCCGCACGTCGGTCGAGCGGGTCCGCTTCGTCTCCTCCGGCACCGAGGCCACGATGTCGGCGATCCGGCTGGCGCGCGGCTTCACCGGCCGTGACGTGGTCGTGAAGTTCGCCGGCTGCTACCACGGCCACGTCGACTCGCTGCTCGCCTCCGCCGGTTCCGGGCTGGCCACCTTCGCCGTCCCGGGCACCCCCGGCGTGCCGGTCTCCTCGACCGAGCTCACCTTGGTGCTGCCCTACAACGACCGGGCCGCGGTCGAGGCGGCGTTCGCCGAGCACGGCGAGCGGATCGCCTGCCTGATCACCGAGGCCGCCCCGGGCAACATGGGCATCGTCCCGCCCGAGCCCGGCTTCAACGCCTTCCTCGCCGAGACCTGCGCGCGCCACGGCGCGCTGTTCGTCAGCGACGAGGTGATGACCGGCTTCCGCGCCTCGCGCCAGGGCCAGTGGGGCCTGGACGGCGCCGTCGAGGGCTGGGCGCCCGACCTGACCACCTTCGGCAAGGTGATGGGCGGCGGCTTCCCTGCCGCGGCGTTCGGCGGTCGCGCCGACGTGATGGCCCACCTCGCGCCGGAGGGGCCGGTCTACCAGGCCGGGACCCTCTCGGGTAACCCGGTGGCGACCACCGCCGGCCTCACCACGCTGCGCCTGGCCACCCCCGAGGTCTACGACCACATCGACGCCGCCGCGACCACCGTCCGCGAGGCCGCCGCGGCCGCGCTGAGCGTCGCGGGCGTGACCCACACGGTGCAGCGCACCGGCACGATGTTCTCGGTCTTCTTCTGCGAGGGCCCGGTGCGCGACTTCACCGATGCCTCACGCACCGACGACCGCGCGTACGCCGCGTTCTTCCACTCGATGCTCGAGGCGGGGGTCTACCTGCCGCCCTCGGCGTACGAGACCTGGTTCCTTTCGGCCGCCCACGACGACCGCGCCGTGCAGACGGTGCTCGACGCGCTCCCGGGCGCGGCCCGCGCGGCCGCCCGCGCGCAGGAACAGGAGGAGCAGCGATGAGCGCCACCCCCGACACGATCGTCCACCTGCTGCGCCACGGGGAGGTCCACAACCCCGGCGGCGTGCTCTACGGGCGCCGCGACGGCTTCCACCTCTCCGAGCTCGGGCGCACCATGGCCCAGCGGGTCGCGGACACCATCAAGGACCGCGACATCACCCACCTGGTCTCCTCGCCGCTCGAGCGCGCCCAGGAGACCGCGGCGCCGCTGGCGGCCGCGCGCGGCCTCGAGGTCACCCTCGACCCGCGGGTGATCGAGTCGAGCAACGCCTTCGAGGGGATCAGCTTCGGCGAGGGGCCGATGACGCTGGTCAAGCGCCCGAAGCTGTGGCGCCACCTGTGGAACCCGTTCCGTCCCTCGTGGGGCGAGCCCTACACCGAGATCGTGAACCGGATGATGTCGGCGATCCACGACGCCCGGGTCGCGGCAGCCGGCCACGAGGCGGTGGTGGTCTCCCACCAGCTGCCGATCTGGACCACCCGGCTGGCCGCGGAGAAGCGCTCGTTCCTGCACGACCCGCGCAGCCGCCAGTGCACGCTGTGCTCGCTGACCTCCTTCCACTTCGTGGGCGACCGCCTGGCCCAGGTCAGCTACTCCGAGCCCGCGGGCGACCTCATCCCCATCGCAGACAAGAAGGCGCCGTTCTCCGCGGGCGGCGCCCCCGAGGAACGCAGGCCGTGACCCAGTCCCACCCCGTGCCCCACCCCCGCGCCCTGCTGGGCGCCCTCCTCGCCGTTGCCCTGGTGACGCTCACCGCGTGCACCTCCGTCGGCGGCACCAACTCCGGCGGCTACATCACCGGCGACGGTGCGGTGGTGCAGTACGACCCCGAGGACCGCACCGAGGCCGTCGAGTTCGCCGGGGAGACCCTGCAGGGCGAGGACCTCGACCTCGCCGACCTGCGCGGCGACGTGGTCGTGGTCAACACCTGGTGGTCGGGCTGCCCGCCGTGCCGCACCGAGATGCCGATGCTCGTCGAGGCCGAGAAGGAGCTGGCGAAGGACGGGGTCTCCTTCGTCGGGATCAACATCCGCGACAACAGCCCCGCCCAGGGTCAGGCCTTCGAGCGCTCCTTCGGCGTCGACTACCCCTCGGTGTACGCCGTGGACGGGGAGGCGCTGCTCGCCTTCTCCCACGTCACCAACCTGCGCAGCGTCCCCACCACGATCGTGCTGGACCGCGAGGGCCGCGTCGCCGCGCTCATCAGCGGGCCGATCCCCGGCAAGGTCACCCTGACCGACGTCGTCGAGGAGATCGCGGCCGAGGAGGCCTGAGCCATGGTCGACTGGTTCACCTCGACCGCCGGGTCGGGGTCGTTGATCCTGGCCGTGCCGGTGGCGGTCCTCGCCGGGCTGGTGGCGTTCCTCTCGCCCTGCGTGATCCCGCTGCTGCCGGCGTACCTCTCCTACTCCACCGGGCTCTCCGGCGCGGACCTGGCCACCGGCCAGGTGCGCCGCGGCCGGATGGCGCTGGGCTCGCTGCTGTTCGTGCTCGGCTTCAGTGCCGTGTTCGTGATGCTCGGCCTCGCCAGCGGCGGGGTGGCGCGCTGGTTCCAGGTCAACCAGGACACCCTCAACATCGTCCTGGGCGTCATCGCGATCCTGATGGGTCTGGCGTTCATGGGCCTGGTGCCGCTGCTCCAGCGTGACGTCCGGGTGCACAAGATCCCCTCGGTCGGCCTGGCCGCGGCCCCGGTCATCGGCTTCCTGTTCGGCCTGGGCTGGACGCCGTGCGCCGGCCCGACGCTCGGCGTGATCACGACGCTGGCCTACGCCGAGGGCACCGCGAGCCGTGGCGCGCTGCTGCTGGGCGCCTACTCGCTGGGCATCGGGCTGCCGTTCATCGTCGCCGGCATCTTCTGGGACCGCGCGCTCGGCGCCCTCGCGGTGCTGCGTCGCCACCAGGCCCTGATCACCCGACTGGGCGGCGGGATGCTGATCCTGGTCGGCCTCGCCCTGGTCACCGGCTGGTGGGACTACGCCGTCAGCTGGCTCCAGATCCACCTGATCTCCGACTTCGAAGTGGCGGTCTGATGTCTTCCACGTCCCGCGAGCCCGGCACCGCCGAGGTCCCGCCCGACACCCCCGACACCCCCGACGGCAGTGGCCCGGGCGGCGGCACGCCGCGCCGTGGCGCCGGCGAGCTCGGCGTCCGTGAGCTGCTGCGCTGGGCGTGGCGCCAGATCACCTCGATGCGCACCGCGCTCGTGCTGCTGCTGCTGCTCGCGCTGGCGGCGGTGCCCGGCTCGATCATCCCGCAGGAGGGCGTGGACTCCCTCGCCACCTCGCAGTGGAAGGACGAGCACCCCGACCTGACCCCGGTCTATGAGTGGCTGGGCCTGTTCGACGTCTACGGCACGGTGTGGTTCTCCGCGATCTACCTCTTGTTGATGCTCTCGCTCGTCGGGTGCATCCTGCCGCGGACGTTCCACTACGCGAAGGCGATCCGCAAGCCCCCGCCGCGCGCGCCCCGCAACCTCTCCCGGCTGCCCGACCACGCGTCGTACACGACCGATGAGAGCGTCGATGAGGTCCTCGAGCGGGCCCGCCGGGCCCTGCGCGGCCGGCGCTACCGGGTGCGCCCGGCGGCGATGGACCCCGACGGCGAGGCCGCCGTGGCC
The DNA here is from genome assembly GCF_009557055.1 of Nocardioides sp. dk884. NCBI lineage: Bacteria > Bacillati > Actinomycetota > Actinomycetes > Propionibacteriales > Nocardioidaceae > Nocardioides > Nocardioides sp. dk884. The sequence continues at coordinate 543,893 of NZ_CP045649.1, forward strand.
AGCGAGAAGGGCTACCTGCGCGAGGTCGGCAACCTGCTCTTCCACGTCTCGGTGATCGTGGTGCTGGTCGGCTTCGCGGCGGGCTCGCTGTTCGGCTACCGCGGCGGCGTGCTGCTGGTGGTCGGCAACGGGTTCTCCAACAGCCTGACCCAGTACGACGACTTCGTCCCCGGCGACCTCTTCGACCCCGACGAGATGGAGCCGTTCTCCTTCACCGTCGACGAGTTCGACGTGGACTGGCTGACCACCGGCCCGCGTGCCGGCATGGCCCAGAAGTTCAACGCCTCGTTGCGCTACAAGGAGGGCCGCGACGGCGAGGAGAAGGAGTACGACCTGCGGGTCAACCACCCGCTGGCGATCGGCGACACCGAGGTCTTCCTCATCGGCCACGGCTACGCCCCGGTGATCACGATCCGCGACGGCAACGGCGACGTGACCTACAGCGGCCCGACGATCTTCCTGCCCCAGGACATGAGCCTGTACTCCTTCGGCGTGGTCAAGGCGCCGGACTCCCCGACCGGGCAGGTCGGCCTCGAGGGCGTCTTCTACCCGACGTTCTCGATGACGCCGGACGGCGACCCGGTCAACGTCTTCGGCGACCTGGCCAACCCGCTGCTCTCGGTGCTCGTCTACACCGGCGACCTGGGCCTCGACGACGGCGTTCCGCAGTCGGTCTACGTGCTGCCCAAGGACGACGCCGAGCAGGTCACCAACCCCGACGGCACCCCGCTGCGCCTGGACATGCAGCCCGGCGACACCGTGCAGCTGCCCGACGGTCTGGGCTCGGTCAGCTTCGAGGGCGTCGAGCGCTGGAACCGGCTCCAGATCAGCCAGAGCCCCGGCAAGATGGTCGCGCTCACGGGCGTGGTCCTGGCCCTGGTCGGCCTGCTGGGCTCGCTGTTCATCCGGCCCCGACGCGTCTGGGTGCGAGCCCGTCGCGAGGCAGGGGTGACACTGGTGGAGATCGCCGCGCTGGACCGCTCCGGCGGCGGCGACGTGTCCACCGAGATCGACGCGCTCCTCGAGGCGCTGGGCGCGCCCGACGGCCGGGAGCGCCCGCACGACCCGCAGAACCCGACTCAGCACCACCCCCGGTCCAAGGAGGACTCGTGAGCAACGCAGCGTGGGAGACCCTCAGCAACCAGGCGCTCGTCGTCTGTGGTGCGGTGTACTTCCTGGCCCTGCTGTCCCATCTCATCGAGTGGTCGGCGCTGCGCAAGCTGCCCGCCTCGGTGGGCTCGGTGACCGCGCCGGCCGAGTCCGGCCGAGTCCGTGGTGGCGTCGCCGTCGCCACCGGCGGGCCCGGTGACGACACGGGCGAGCCGGTCGACGAGGACGCCGTACGCCGTACCACCCTGTTCGGGCGCCTGGGCCTGCTGCTGCTGATCCTGGCCACCGCCGTGCACGCGGTCTCGCTGGTCTCGCGCGGCATGGCCGCGGACCCCAACCGGGTGCCGTGGGGCAACATGTTCGAGTTCACCCTCTCGGCGACCTTCGTGCTCTCGCTGGGCTACCTGCTGGTCTACCGGCGCTACTCGCTGGCCTGGATGGGCCCGATCGTCGCCGGCGTCGAGGTGTCGGTGCTGATGGCGGCCGCGATCTGGCTGCACGACGAGGTGGCCCCGCTCACCGAGGCGCTCGACTCGCCGTGGCTGGTGATCCACGTGGTCTCCGCGGTGATCGCCACCGGCGCCTTCACCCTCGGCGGCATCGCCTCGGTGCTGTACCTGCTCAAGGAGCGCGCCGTCGCGAAGGGCCGCACCCGCGGCTACCTCGCCCGGGTGCCGTCCCCGGCCCGCCTGGACGTGGTGTCCTACCGCATGCACGCCTTCGCGTTCCCGGTGTGGACCTTCGCGGCGCTGATCAGCGGACCGATCTGGGCGCACCAGGCCTGGGCGTCGTACTGGAGCTGGGACCCCAAGGAGGTCTGGGCCTTCATCACCTGGGTCATCTACGCCGCCTACCTCCACGCCCGGGCCACCGCGGGCTGGAAGGGCCGCAACGCCGCGATCCTGGCCCTGGTCGGCCTGGCCACCCTGTGGTTCAACTTCATCGGCATCAACTTCTTCTCCTCGACCAGCCAGCACTCCTACGCCGCGCCGGAGCTGGGTGCGACGAGCGCCGTGACCGCGCCGGTGTCGCCGGGCGCCACCGGCTGACACGCGGTCCTGCAGACGCGGACGGGCCCCGACCACCACTGGTGGTCGGGGCCCGTTGCGTACGTCGGGGGGTCCGGCTCCGCGAGCCGCCGGCGGGGTGGAGCGCTCAGCCGGGGGCGGGGCTCTCGGGGTCCTCGGGGTGCCGCCGCTTGCGCTCGAGGTCGCGCAGGAAGTCCTCGTCGTCGTCGGGGGCGATGATCCGCGGCGGCTGAGGGCGCGGGCGGCGCGGGCGGGGCAGGCCCGGCGCCTGGCCGGACCGCTGCATGGCACGGACGGCGAGATAGGTCACCGCGGCGAAGATGGCGACGACGAGAAGGAACTTCAGCACACCTCCAGCCTAGGCCGGGGCCGGTCGTGCCCGGGCCGGCGGATACCCTGAGGGGGTGAAGGAGTTCTGGATCTACACCGGCCTGCGGGCGCTGCTCTTCCTCGCGGCACTGGGTGTCGTGTCGGGTGTGTGGTGGCTGATCACCGGCGGCGTCGACCTCTTCTTCGCCGTGATCGTGGCGTTCCTGATCAGCGGCTTCAGCTCGTTGGTCCTGCTCGACAAGTACCGCGAGGCCTTCGCGCTGCGGGTGCAGCAGCGCGCGGACCGGGCGGCCGCGAAGTTCCAGGAGCGCGCCGCCAGCGAGGACGACGACCAGCGCTGAGCCGCGTCGGCTTCCGCTGCTGCTTCTGGCGCTGCGGGTGCCCGGGGGGGGGTAGGTGTTTATCGGCGCAATTGCGCGGATAAACACCGGTACGGCGGGGTTCCAGGTGCTTTTCCGCGCAATTGCGCAGTTATGCGCACCCCGCCGCAGCCCGCGCCCCGCGGCGCCCAGGCCCGCGGCGCCCAGGCCGCTGTGGCCAGGGGCACGTTTGTGCCTCACGGCCCGGAGGCAGGCGTAACGGGAGGTCGTCTTGGTCATCGGCGCCGCCGTGCGGCGACTTCCGTTGCCACCGGGGGATCCCTTCCATGCGTCTTGCCCGCTCCGTCCGCCTCTCCGTCGCCGCCGTCGCCTGCACCGGCCTGCTCGCGCTGAGCGCCTGCTCCGGGGACTCTGAGCCGGAAGCGAAGGAGGCCGAGTCCAGCGAGGCGCCCGCCGGGGACGCCGCCGCGGAGGTGGAGGCGACACCGGTCGAGGGACAGCCCGACTGGGCCAACCCGCTGGCCACCGGCGGTGAGCTGATCTCGACCTTCGACGTCGGTGACATCACCGTCGAGGTGCACCAGGTGGGCACCGACACGGCCGAGCGGGACGGCACCTTCGTGAACTCCGAGACCGAGGAGCCGCTGCTGGCGAAGGGCGAGGAGATCGTGTTCGTGAACTACGTGATCACCAACAACGGCGACCCCATCGACCTCGGGCCCAGCCTGGTCAAGATCACGCCCCGCTACGACGACTGGGAGTACCTCATCGGGATGGACTCGATGTTCGACGCCGACCAGTTCGAGGAGCTGGGCGTGAACATCGGCGCCCTGGGCCCCGACGGCTACCGCGAGCCGGCGGTGTACCCCTTCGGCGCGGGGGAGACCTACTCCTACGCCGAGAACTTCATCTACCAGGAGAACTCCCCGATCACCTTCACGGCGGAGGCCGTCCCGGTCGACGCGGAGGGCGAGTCGCTGCAGCGCAAGCGCCTCGACGGCAGCGGCACCGCGACGATCCGCTGAGCCAGAGGGCCCGCCGTCCCCGGACGGCGGGCCCTCTGCTGCGGCGTCAGACCAGCACGAGCGCGGCGGCGACCAGGACCGCCCAGGCGGCCTCGGCGAGGCCGGTGGACTGGATGACCGGCAGCGCGGGCACCACGAACAGCATGTCGCGCAGGTTGTTGACGACCAGCACCCGCAGGCGAGGGCGCCGATGCCGATCGAGGCCAGCAGCGCGGGGAGCTCGAAGGTCTCGGTCTGCACGTAGGTCGTGCCGACCACCGCGACCAGCCCGAAGAAGACGAAGACGAAGACCATGACCACGCCCAGGCCGAGGCAGGTGTCTTTCCGCGCAATTGCGCCGAAGAGCACTGGCGCGGCCGAGATCGGGTTGCTTTTCCCAGCGATTGCGCGATCGCGCGCACCCGAGGGCCGGTAGGGCCCTGACGCCTTCCCCGGCGACCCTCCCGACGACCCCACGCCATCGCGTCCGCTATGCGGGCGGCGGCGTTTGCGCCGTACGTCGAGGTGGCAGGCAAAAAGGGAGGACCGATGAGTCATCGGCACCGCCGAGGGTCGGCCCTCCATCTACCGGGGGATTCATCCATGCGCCTTTCCCGCTCCTTCCGCCTGTCCGTCGCCGCCGTCGCGTGCACCGGCCTGCTCTCACTGGCCGCCTGCTCCGAGGACTCCGAGCCGGAGTCGGAGACCGCAGCCGAGACAAGCGAGACTCCGGCCGATGACACCACCGAGGACGTCGAGCCCGTCGAGGACGAGGTGGAGGCGGAGCCGACGGCCGCCGCTGGTCAGCCCGAGTGGGCGAACCCGGCCACCAGCGCCGGTGACCTGATCTCGACCATCGAGGCCGGCGACGTCACCGTGGAGGTGTTCCAGGTCGGCACCGCCAAGGCGACCAAGGACGGCAACTTCGCGGACCCCGAGACCAACAAGCCGCTGCTCGCCAAGGGCGAGGAGATCGTGTTCGTCAACTACGTGGTCACCAACGACGGCGACCCGATCGACCTCGGTGCCAGCCTGGTGAGCATCACGGCTCGCTACGACGACTGGAAGTGGCTGCAGGGCATGGACTCCAGCCTCGACGACGCCCAGTTCGAGGAGCTGGGCCTCAACACCGACGCGCTCGCCCCGGGGGCCTACCGCGACCCGTCCGTGTACACCCTCGGCACCGGAGAGACGTACTCCTACGCGGAGAACTTCAAGTACCAGAAGGGCTCCCCGATCACCTTCGAGGCGGTCATCACCCCGGTCGACGCCGAGGGCGAGCTCCTCCACGACGACCGCATCGAGGGCACCGGCACGGGCACGATCGTCTGATCGTCCTCGAACCGACCCGGCGTGACCGAGCAGGTCGCGCCGGGTCGCGCGTCAGCCCGCGGCCGGGCGCCGGCGCAGGCTCAGACCAGCACGAGCGCGGCGGCGACCAGGACCGCCCAGGCGACCTCGGCGAGGCCGGTGGACTGGATGACCGGGACCAGCGCCGGGCCGGTCGCCGTCGAGCGGACCGTGCGCAGCCCCGGCAGCGCGGGCACCACGAACAGCAGCCCGACCAACGCCCACCACGTCGTCACCGCCGCGACCGCCACGACGGAGGCGGCCGCGACGGCCACCAGGGCGACGTACAGGCCACGGGTCGCGGGGTCGCCCAGCCGCACCGCGAGGGTGCGCTTGCCGGACACGGTGTCGGTGGGGATGTCGCGCAGGTTGTTGACCACCAGCACCCCGCACGCGAGCGCGCCGATGCCGATCGAGGCCAGCAGCGCGGGGAGCTCGAAGGTCTCGGTCTGCACATACGTCGTGCCGACCACCGCGACCAGCCCGAAGAACACGAAGACCATCACCTCGCCCAAGCCGAGGTAGCCGTACGGCGTCGAGCCGCCGGTGTAGAACCAGGCCGCCAGCACGCAGATCACGCCGACGGCGAGCAGCCACCAGGCGGTCGTGGCGGCGAGCACCAGGCCCAGCACGCCGGCGACCCCGAAGGCGGTGAACGCGGCGCGCTTCACCGCGCCTGGCGTCGCGACCCCGGACCCCACCAGGCGCATCGGCCCGACCCGGTCGTCGTCGGTGCCGCGGATGCCGTCGGAGTAGTCGTTGGCGTAGTTGACGCCGACCTGGAGCGCCAGGCTCACCCCGAGGGCGAGCAGCGCCTTCCACCACACGAACCCGCCGGCGTACGCCGCGACGCCGGACCCGACGAGGACCGGGGCGATCGCGGCGGGAAGGGTGCGGGGGCGGGAGCCGGCGAGCCACTGGGCCGGCGTCGGAGTCGAAGGAGCCACGAGGACTGATTCAACCCGGCGCCGGCGCCGCTCACGCGGCCGGGTCCAGCTCGTGGCGCTCCAGGAACCGCTCGGCCATCCGCGAGGAGGGGTGGATCAGCACCGTGGCGAGCACGATGATGGCGGCGATCAGCAGCCAGCCGGTCGCGCCCCACTCCATCGCCAGGTAGGTGTAGACGGCCGGCGCCCACACGTAGCCGAGGGTGTTGCCGAGGTTGCCGGCGCCCTGGTACTCCCCGCGCCGGTCGGGGTCGGAGAGCTCGGACTCGAAGGCCCACCCGGCGGCGGAGAGGAACAGCTCCGCGCCGGTGACGGTGATGTGGCCCAGCCACACCAGCACGATCGTGGTCCAGCCGAGGGTGTCGTGGGTGACCAGCGTGATCAGGCAGGAGACCACGAAGAACCCGCTGCTGATCCGTGACGCCCGCAGCGCCGTGGGCAGGCCGCGCACCGTGCGCGCGACCATCATCGGCAAGAAGATGCACATCACCGTGTTGGTGCCGAACAGCAGCGCCAGCAGCACCCGGGGCGCGTCGGTCTCGGCGATCAGCCACAGCGGGATCACCGTGTGCAGCAGCACCTGGTTGGTGCCCAGCACACCGCCGAAGAACGAGGTGAGCAGGTAGCCCGGGTTGCGCAGCGCGCCCGGCACGAGGCGCTCGGCCTCGGCGTCCTCGATCGCCCCGCTGACCGCCTGCTCCAGGGCGCTGGGACGCTCGCGGTGGGGCGCCTTCGGCAGCCGGGTGATCCAGTAGGCGTTGCCGAGCATGAGCACGGCGGTGAACACCGGCAGCGCGGTCACCACCGCGTCGCTGTCGAAGGCCAGGGCGATGCCGCCGATCGCCGCGCCGCCGGTGAAGCCGAGGTTGAGCGCGGCGTACATGTAGGCCTGCGAGGCGACCCGCTCCGCGCGCGGCACCAGGTCGAGCACGTAGGCGCCGCGGGCCGCACCGCCGGCGCTGTTGACCACCTCGAGCAGGATGCTCACCACGAGGAACGCCGTGAACCCGTCGATGAACGGCCAGGCGGCGTAGGTGAGCGCGGTGCCGACCGCGCCGAGCGCCCAGGTGCGCTGCGGGCCGATCCGGTCGGCGAGCTTGCCGGCCGGGACGGCGACGAGGAACGACGCGACGCCGGCGAGGGTGATGCCGAGACCGACCTGGGCGGGCGTCAGACCGACGACGGTGGTGAAGAAGACGGCACTGGCGGTGATGAAGGTGCCGTCGCCGACGGCATAGAGAACCGACTGGACCGAGAGGCGGCCGGCGAGCGGGGTGGGTGGCGTGAACTGGTCCAGACGGGATGGCACGGAGAGATCAGAGCACGCGGGGATAGCGTTCGTCCCGTGAGTTTCACGTCCGCGTCCACCGCCGCCACCGTGGCCACGCTCAGCGCGTGGCTGGAGTCACACGACGAGCCGGCGCCCTGGGTGGTCGAGACATCCGGGTCGACGGGCCGGCCCAAGCGGGTGCGCCTGTCGCGCCGCGCGGTCCTCGCCTCGGTCGAGGCCTCCGCGCGACGCATCGGCGCTTCTGGCGGCTGGCTGCTCGCGCTCCCCGCGGCGTACGTCGCCGGCGTGCAGGTCATCTGTCGCTCGCTGGTCGCCGGGCACGAGCCGGTGCTGCTGGAGGACCACCCGTCGTTCGCGGCGGCGACCGCGGCGATGCCGGCGGGGGACCGGTTCGTCTCCCTGGTGCCGACCCAGCTCCAGCGCCTGCTCACCGACCCGGAGTCCGCGGCGGCGCTCGCGACGTTCCACACGGTGCTGCTCGGCGGCGGCCCGATCGACCCCGCGCTGCGCGAGCGCGCCCGGGCGGCCGGGGTGCGGGTGGTGGCGACGTACGGCTCGGCGGAGACCGCGGGCGGGTGCGTGTACGACGGCCTTCCTCTCGACGGGGTGGCGGTCGCGATCGGCGACGACGGGCGGGTGCGGATCAGCGGGCCGACGCTGTTCGAGGGCTACGAGGACGACCCGGAGCTGACCGCCTCGGTGCTGGTCGACGGCTGGTTCCTCACCTCCGACGCCGGACGGTTCGACGAGGACGGCCGGCTGCAGGTGCTGGGCCGCCTCGACGACGTGATCGTCACCGGGGGCGTCAACGTGCCCGGCCCCGCGGTCGCCGCGCGGCTGCGGGCGCACCCCGGCGTCCGGGCGGCCGAGGTGCTCGGCGTGCCCGACGAGGAGTGGGGCAACCGGGTGGTCGCGTTCGTCGTCGTTGACGTGGCGCTGCCCGGACTGGCCGAGCTGCGCGACTGGGTGGCCGCCGAGCACCCGAGGTCCTGGGCGCCGCGGCAGCTGGTCGCGCTCGACGACGTACCGCTGCTGGCCAACGGCAAGCCGGACCGGCTGCGGCTGCGCGCGCTGGCCACGGGGGACACCGGGGGCGAGGCGTGAGCGCGCTGGAGGTGCACGTGTGGTCGGTGCCGATGCGCGCGCGGTTCCGCGGCATCACGGTGCGCGAGGGGGTGCTGCTGCGCGACCCCGAGAGCGGCCGGTGGGGGGAGTGGAGCCCGTTCCTGGACTACTCGCCCGAGGTCGCCGAGCCGTGGCTGCGCGCCGCCGAGGAGGCGGGCGCCGGCGACTGGCCCGCGCCGGTGCGCGACCGGGTGCCGGTCAACGTCACCGTGCCGGCGCTCGGGCCGGAGCAGTCGCACGCGATCGTGCGCCGCGGGGGCTGCGCGACCGCGAAGGTCAAGGTCGCCGAGCCCGGGCAGACCCTGGCCGACGACGTGGCGCGGGTCGAGGCGGTGCGCGACGCGATCGGGCCCACCGGGCAGGTGCGCGTCGACGCCAACGGCGGCTGGTCGGTGGACGAGGCGGTCGCCGCGATCCAGGCGCTCGACCGTGCCGCCGGCGGCCTGGAGTACGTCGAGCAGCCGTGCGCCGAGGTCGAGGAGCTGGCAGCGGTACGCCGCCGGGTCGAGGTGCGCATCGCCGCGGACGAGTCGATCCGCCGGGCCGCCGACCCCTACCGGGTCCGCGACCTGGAGGCCGCCGACATCGCGGTGCTCAAGGTGCAGCCGCTGGGCGGGGTGCGCGCCTGCCTGCGCATCGCCGAGGACATCGGGCTGCCGATCGTGGTCTCCTCCGCACTCGAGTCGTCGGTCGGCATCGCGGCCGGGGTCGCGCTGGCCGCCGCGCTGCCCGAGCTGCCGCACGCCTGCGGCCTGGCCACGGTGCAGCTGCTCACCGACGACGTGGCCCGCGAGCCGCTGCTGCCGGTCGACGGGATGCTCCCGGTCGCGCCGGTCGAGGTGGACCCCGCGGCCCTCGCCCGGCTCGCCGCGGCCCCCGACCGGGTGGCGCACTGGCAGGCCCGGCTCGCCGCGGTCCACGGCGTACGGAAGGATCGGCACACGTGACCCGTTCCGCCACCGCCCTCGCGCGCGCCGTCGTCGAGGCGCTGCTGGAGGCGGGCGTGCGGGAGGTCGTGCTCTCGCCGGGGTCGCGCAACGCGCCGCTGTCGTTCGCGGCCTTCGACGCCGCGGCGACCGGCCGGCTGCGGCTGCACACCCGCCTCGACGAGCGCTCCGCGGGCTTCCTGGCCGTCGGGCTGACCAAGGTAGGCGCGCGTGCCGCGGTGCTGTGCACCTCCGGCACCGCCGTGGCGAACCTGCACCCGGCCGTGCTCGAGGCCGCCCACTCCGGGCTGCCGCTGGTGGTGCTCACCGCCGACCGGCCCGCGCGGCTGCGCGGCACGGACGCCAACCAGACCACCGACCAGGTGGGGATCTTCGGCCCGCTGGTGGCCACGGTCGACCTCGACGCGGGGGCGCTCGACGGGCTCCCGGCCCTGGTGGTGGACGGCCCCACGCACTGGAACGTCCAGCTCGACGAGCCGCTGGTCCCTGAGGACCGGTGGCTGCCGACGCCTCCCGGCGCGGCCGCGGCGCCGGCTCCCCGCGAGTGGGTGGAGCTGAGCGGCGAGGTCACGCTCGAGGTCGGCGCGAGGCACACCGTGGTGGTGGCCGGCGACGGTGCCGGGCCCGCGGCGCGGGTGCTGGCCGAGCGCGCCGGGTGGCCGCTGCTGGCCGAGCCGACCAGTGGGGCGCGCACCGGCGCCCACGCGATCCGCAGCTATCGGCTGCTGCTGGACACCGAGCTCGGCGAGCAGGTGGAGCGGGTCGTGGTCGTCGGCCGCCCGACGCTGTCGCGACCGGTCAGCCGCCTGCTGTCGCGCCCCGATGTGGAGGTGCTGGCGGTGCGCCACCCGGGTGTCTGGGCGCGCCCGCCGTGGCCGGCGACGATGCTCGACGCGGTGCCGGGCCTCATCGGTGCTGTTCCCGCCGGCGGCGCGGCCGTCTCCGGCAGCGAGGGCGCCGTCGACGGCGGCTGGCTCGCTGCCTGGCGCGAGGCCGACCGGGCGCTCTCCGCGCAGGTCGACGCGCTCGTGCAGGCCGGGCCCGACCTCACGCCGTACGCCGTGGCGGGGGCGGTGAGCCGCGCGCTGCCGGCCGGCGGGCTGCTGTGGGTGGGGGCCTCGAACCCGATCCGCGACCTGGACCTGATGGCCGCCCGATACCCCGTCGGACAGCGCCGCAAGGTGCTCGCCAACCGCGGGCTGGCCGGCATCGACGGCGTGCTGTCCAGCGCGATCGGGGCCGCGCTCGGTCGCCCGCGCGGCACCCGCAACCTCGCGCTGGTGGGGGACGTGACGTTCCTGCACGACTCCAACGGCCTGGTGCTCGGCCCGGTCGAGGCCCGCCCGGACCTCACCATCGTCGTGGTCAACGACGACGGCGGCTCGATCTTCGCCACGCTCGAGCAGGGCGCGCCGGCGCACGCCGACCCGTTCGAGAAGATCTTCGCCACCCCGCACGGCGTCGACCTCGCCTCGCTGTGCGCTGCGACCCGCACGCCGCACTGGCGGGTGGACTCCCTGCCCGAGCTCGAGCACGCCCTGGCCAGCCCGAACGGCGGCATCGAGGTGGTCGAGGCCATCGTCCGCCGCGACACCCGCCGCGACCTCGACCTCGCGCTCCGCGCCCTGCGCCCCTGACCCGCGGGTTGAGTCGATTCTCCCGTCGAGTCGAGACTTCCGACCACGGCGCTCTCGACTGAACGGGAGAAAGTCTCGACTCAACCGTCACAACTCTCGACTCAACCGTCGGTGAGGGTGTCCTCGAGGGTGCGGGGCGGGTGGCCGGCCACGCGCTCGACGTCGGGGCTGATCTCGGCGAGCGCGCCGTCGCGGATCGCGGTGTAGGTGGTGACCCAGGCGTCCAGCTGCCAGTCGGGGGCGCCGTACTGCTCGCGCCGCCAGGCGTAGGCCTCCTCGGTGCTCTCATCGACGAAGCGCAGCGCGCGGCCGAGCACGGCACCGGCACGGGCGGCGACCTCGGCCAGGCTCAGCGCCTCCGGCCCGGTGAGCGTGTACGTCGCGCCGCGGTGGGCGTCCGGGTCGCGGAGCACCGCGGCGGCGACGTCCGCGACGTCGGCGCGGGCGACCGCGGCCGCCCGACCCTCGCCCGCGGGACCGCGGATGACGCCCTCGGCGTCGGCGAACTGCGGCAGCACGTCGAGGTAGAAGCTGTCGCGCAGGAACGTGAACTCCATGCCGGACTCCCGGATCGCCTGCTCGGTGTCGTAGTGGTCGCGACCGAGCGTGAAGCCGGCATCCGGCGCGGCCCCCGCGAAGGAGGTGTAGACGAGGTGGCGCACGCCGGCCTCGGCCGCGGCCCGCACGAACGTGCGGTGCTCGGTGCGCCGGTCGGCGGACTCCGAGGCCGACACCATCAGCAGCGTCTCGACCCCGCGCAGCGCCGCGACCCCCGCGTCGAGGTCGCCGTAGCTGCAGGCGCGGATGTCGGTGTCGAGGTCGGGAGCACGGTCGGGGTCGCGCGCCAGCAGGCGCAGGTCGATGCGGAAGTCGTCGGCGAGGCGGCGTACGACCAGGCCGCCGAGGGCGCCGGTGACACCGGTGACGGCAAGGGTGCCGGCGCCGTGCGCGCCGTTCTCGGACTCGGGGCTTCCTGGAGCGCTCATGGCGGCCAGCCTAGGCAGGCGTGCGTGGCGGGGCGCCCCGACGAAGCCTCGGCCCGGGCGCGGACAGCGGGCGCTCGCGAGGCGCCGGGCCCACTAGCGTGGCCCCATGAGGATCACGAAGTTCGGACATGCCTGCGTCCGCGTCGAGCACGACGGCACCACCGTCGTCCTCGATCCCGGCATCTTCGCCACCCCGGAGGCCCTCGACGGCGCCGACGCGGTGCTCATCACCCACGAGCACGCCGACCACTACGCCCCGGAGCTGCTGCGCGGCACCGACGCGGCGATCTGGACGATCGCCGACGTCGCGGCGAAGATCCGCGAGGACGCTCCGGAGGTCGCCGAGCGGGTCACCGTCGTCGCCCCCGGCCAGCAGCTCGACCTCGGCGGCCTCGGGGTCCGGGTGGTGGGGGAGCGGCACGCCGTGATCCACCCCGAGATGCCGCGCATCCACAACAGCGGCTACGTGCTCACCGGTGGGGACACCTCGGTCTACCACCCCGGCGACGCCCTCGTGGCCCCGCGCCAGGACGTCGACGTGCTGCTGGTGCCGTCCTCGGCGCCGTGGCTGAAGAGCTCGGAGGCGATCGAGTTCACCCGCGAGGTCGGTGCCCCGCGCAACCTGGCGATCCACGACCGGGTCTACTCCGACTTCGGTCTCGGCATCCTCGAGCAGCACATGGGCGCCCTGCTGGGAGCGGGCCAGGAGTTCCTGCGACGCGCGGACGGCGAGGACCTGGACTGACCCGCGCCTCAGGCCCGGCCGCGCCGCCGCCGTACGACGGACGCCGCGGCGACCGCGCCCAGCCCCAGCAGGCTCGCGCCGAGCCCGGCGCCCACCCACGTCCACGCGGCGCGGGTGTCGCGGGTGGTGCTGCCGTCGCCGGGTAGCACCGACGGAGCGACCGCAGCGCCGACCGGTTCGCCCGCCGGCACCCGCACGGAGCCCGCGGGCCAGGCCGTGCACGGGTTGACGCTGCCGTCGTCGGGGGCGAACACCCAGCGCCGCGGGTTCGAGTAGCCGGCGGGGATCGCGCCGCCGGCGTCGGTCCAGGTCGACCAGCCCGCCAGCGTGACGTCGAGCCACCACCGCTCGGGCACCTGCGCGTCCGCGGGCGCCCGGTGCACCGTCTCGACCTCGACCAGGATCCGGCTGCCGTCCTGGTCGCTGCCGCCGTCGACGATCCGGCCGGTGACGAGCACGTCAGCGTCCCGGATCACCGGCGCGGGCATGGCACAGGACAGTGCGGCGGCGTCGGGCGCGGTGAGCACCGGAAGAGTCAGGAAGGTCGCGGCGACGGCGACGGCGGGTGCGACCAGGATGCGGCTCATGGGGGTACGACGCCCCCATGTGTCGACCGGTTCCGGGCAGGCCCCGGGCAGCCTCAGGGCACCAGCGAGTCGCGCACCGGCACGAACTTGGCCTGCGACTCGGCGAGCTCGGACTCGGGGTCGGAGTCCGCGACGATGCCGCAGCCGGCGAAGAGCCGGATGGTGGCGCCCTCGTGGGAGGCCGAGCGCAGGGCGATGCCCCACTCGCCGTCGCCGCTGGCGTCCATCCAGCCCACGGGGCCGGCGTACCGACCGCGGTCCATGCCCTCGATCTGCGAGATCAGCTCGGTCGCGGTAGGGGTCGGGGTGCCGCCCACGGCGGCGGAGGGGTGCAGCGCCTCGGCCAGCTGGAGCGAGGAGACGGTCGCCGCGTCGTGCACGACCCCGTTCACGTCGGTGGCGAGGTGCATGACGTTGGGCAGGTGCAGCACGAACGGCGCCTCGGGCACGTTCATCGAGGAGCAGTGCGGCTCCAGGGCGTCGGCGACCGAGCGCACGGCGTACTCGTGCTCCTCGAGGTCCTTGGAGGAGCGGGCCAGGGTGGCGGCCAGCGCCAGGTCGCGCTCGTCGTCGCCGGTACGCCGGATGGTGCCGGCCAGCACGCGGGAGGTGACCAGGCCCCGCTCGCGACGCACGAGCATCTCCGGGGTGGCGCCGAACATGCCGTCGACGTGGAAGGTCCAGCACATCGGGTAGCCGGCGGCGAGGCGGCGCAGCGGCCAGCGCACGTCGATCGGCTCGGTGGCGGTGGCGAGCAGGTCGCGGGCCAGGACGACCTTCTCCAGGTCGCCGGCGCTGATCCGGGCGACCGCGTCGGCGACGACCGACATCCACTGCTCGCCGTTGAGGGCGCCGTCGGCGTAGGTCACGCCGACCGGGGCCGCGGGCAGGTCGGTGCGGGTGAGGGCGGGTTCCTCGAGCGGAGCGTCGCGGCCCACCGTGGTCAGCCAGGCGACGTCGCCACGTCGGCCGACCACCACCGAGGGGACCACCAGCACCGAGTCGCCGGGGTCGTCGGCGAACGCGAAGGCACCGAACGACACCAGCCCGGTGCCCGGCTCGCGCACCTCGTCGCGGATGTCCGCGCGGGCGGTGGTCTCGGTCCACCACTTGGCGGCGTCGGCGAAGCGGGTGCTGCCGCTCGTGCGCAGCTCGGCGGCCACGCCCCAGCCCACGAGCCCGTCGCCGCGGCGCAGCCAGGTCAGCGGGCGCTCGGCCGGAAGCAGGTCCAGCAGCGCGTCGGCGGTGGGCAGGTCCAGTGGCCTGGTGCGGGCCACGAGGGTGCCGGCCCGGGCCTCTTCCCCGGGGGTCGCGCTCGTCGTCACCCGCCCGAGCCTACGCGGGAGAGCCAGGTCACCCCGGCGCCGGTCGACCGGGGGTCGCACAGGTGTCGTTCAGCCTGGGCCGTTACCGTCGCGTGCGTGACTTCCACGCCTCCTGCTCTGCGCGTCCGCGGCCTCGTGCTCGGTGCGGTCCTCCTCGGGCTCCTGGTGGTGCTCGCGGTGGTGCTGCCCAAGCTCACCTCCGAGGACACCCTCGAGCTGCCCGAGACCCTGCCCGGCGGCTTCACCGCCGTCGACGTCCCCCGCGACGGTGACGAGGAGGAGGGCGCCGGCACGGGTGTCGACCCCGAGCTCCAGGGCGAGCTCTTCGGCGCGTCCGCCGAGCAGCTCGAGGCGCTCTTCGGCGTCCCGGCCGCGGTCCGGATGTATGCCGACAAGAGCGGCGCCCAGCAGCTGCGCATCGTCGCTGTCGATGAGGCCCCGGGCCCGTTCCTGCCCGACGGCCCGCCGTACGACGCGGCGCTGGTCGGCGCCGAGCGCCTCTCCAGCGAGCTGGTCGAGGTCGACGACGCGGTGTGCAACGTGCTGTGGGCCCAGGCCGTGCCCGAAGGCCAGGAGATCCCCGAGGGCGACCCCGTCTTCGTGCGCTGCCAGCTCAACGACACCGACGCCACCTGGCAGGTCGAGGCCGAGGGCGTCCCCGCCGAGAAGGCCGTGTCGATCCTGCAGGACCTCGCCGGCTGATCGCCCGGTCCGGTGTCACCGGACCACCCGAACGCCGCCGCGGCCCGGGCTCCTCTCACGAGGGCCCGGGCCGCTGTGCGTCGCGGCTCCGGACCGGGTCGGCCGGGCCCGGGGGTGACCGCCTAGGCTTCGCAGGTGGCCCGCGCAGAACTCGACAAGCAGCCGATCGACGTCCGGCGGATGTTCGACACCGTGGCGAAGCGGTACGACCTCACCAACGACGTGCTCTCCCTCGGCCAGGACCGGCGCTGGCGCAAGGACGTGATCGACGCCGTCGACCCGCAGCCCGGTGAGCTCGTGCTCGACTTGGCCGCCGGCACCGGCACCTCCAGCCAGCCGTTCGCCGACCGCGGCGCGACGGTGGTGCCGTGCGACTTCTCCCTCGGCATGCTGCAGGTCGGCAAGCAGGCGCGTCCCGCGCTGCCCTTCACCGCCGGTGACGCCACGCGGCTGCCGTTCGCCGACGACACCTTCGACGCGGTGACGATCTCCTTCGGCCTGCGCAACGTCGTCGACCCGCTCGCCGGCCTCGCCGAGATGCGCCGCGTCACCAAGCCCGGCGGGCGCCTGGTGGTCTGCGAGTTCAGCCACCCGACCTGGGCGCCGTTCCGCCTGGTCTACCTGGAGTACCTCATGAAGGCGCTCCCCACGATCTCGCGCGCCATCTCCTCCGCCCCCGACGCGTACGTCTACCTCGCCGAGTCCATCCGTGCCTGGCCCGACCAGCGCGGCCTCGCCGACCTGGTCGCCCGCGCCGGTTGGCAGGCGCCCCAGTGGCGCAACCTCTCCGGCGGCATCGTCGCCCTCCACCGCGCCACCGCCTGACACCTCTCCTCCCACTCGCCGAGTCGGCGCCAATGGCGCGCCGAGTCGGCGCCAGTGGCGGACCTGTCCACAGGTGGTGTGAAGAACTCCGCCACTAGCGCCGACTCGCGCAACCACACGCGCCGACTCGCGCAACCACACGCGCCGACTCGCGCAACCACACGCGCCGACTCGCGCAACCACACGCGCCGACTCGCGCAACCACACGCGCCGACTCGCGCAACCACACGTGCCGACGCGGGGAGCCGTGACCGGAGCGTGACCGGCCCGTGATCGGGTCGATGGCAACACGTGCGACCAAACTCACCCCCCGGCGTGCGTGGCACCCAGGGCGGTGGCAGTATGTGGGCCACGCCACTTCGTGATTCGTTTCACAAGAGCACAAGTGGACGCGGACCCGGTCGCCACGCGCAAGGAGGAACCGTCGGCATGGAGCTCTACACGCCGGTCTTGGTCCTGGTCGCGATCGCGACCCTGTTCGCCGTGGGCTCGGTCGCCGCCGGGGCAGTGATCGGCCCGGCCCGCTACAACCGCGCACGGCTGGACTCCTACGAGTGCGGCATCCAGCCGACGCCGCAGCCGGTCGGGGGCGGGCGCATCCCGGTGAAGTACTACATCACCGCGATGCTCTTCATCGTCTTCGACATCGAGATCGTCTTCCTCTACCCGTGGGCCGTCCACTTCGACGCGCTGGGCCTGTTCGGGCTGGTCGAGATGGTCCTGTTCCTCGCCACCGTCTTCGTCGCCTACGCCTACGTGTGGCGACGCGGCGGACTGGAGTGGGACTGAGAGCCGCGGCCGAGCGACGCCGTACGACGCAGACGCACTGACGCAGGGACAGGAGCGGGACATGGGTATCGAGGAGAAGCTGCCGAGCGGGGTGCTGCTCACCACCGTCGAGGGGCTCTCGGGCTACATGCGCAAGGCGTCGTTCTGGCCGGCGACCTTCGGTCTGGCCTGCTGCGCCATCGAGATGATGACCTCCGGCGGGCCCAAGTACGACCTGGCCCGCTTCGGCATGGAGGTCTTCCGGGCCAGCCCGCGCCAGGCCGACCTGATGATCGTCGCCGGCCGGGTGAGCCAGAAGATGGCGCCGGTCCTGCGCCAGATCTACGACCAGATGCCCAACCCCAAGTGGGTGCTGGCCATGGGCGTGTGCGCCTCCAGCGGCGGCATGTTCAACAACTACGCGATCGTCCAGGGCGTCGACCACGTCGTCCCCGTCGACATGTACCTCCCCGGCTGCCCGCCGCGCCCGGAGATGCTGATCGACGCGATCCTCAAGCTCCACGACCAGGTGCAGCACGCCAAGCTCGGCGCCCACCGCGCCGCCGAGATCGAGACCCTCGAGACCGCCGCGCTGCGGGCGCTGCCGACCTCCGAGATGAAGGGGCAGCTGCGGTGAGCGATCCCGAGAGCACGCCGGAGCAGACCGCCGGCCCCGGGCAGCCGGCCGTCGAGCAGTCGCCCGAGAACGTCCCGGCGCCCCCCGGCGAGGTGCACCAGGTCGGTGAGCGCCACGGCATGTTCGGCGTCAGCGGCACCCCCGACACCAGCGGGTACGGCGGCCTGCGCCAGGCCGTCACGCTGCCCGCCCCGGCCCGGCGCCCGTACGGCGGCTGGTACGACGAGGTCGCCGACGTCCTCGCCGAGCGGCTGCGCGCCGACGGCATCGAGCACGCCGTGGAGTCGGTGGTCCTGCACCGCGGCGAGATCACCTTCCACGTGCGCCGCGAGGACCTGCTGGCAGTGGCCAAGCTGCTGCGCGACGACCCCGCGCTGCGCTTCGAGCTGCTCTCCGGCGTCAGCGGCGTGCACTACCCCGGCGACACCGCGCGCGAGCTGCACGCGGTCTACCACCTGCTCTCGATGACCCACAACCGCCGGATCCGGCTCGAGGTCGGCGTCCCCGACGCCGACCCGCACCTGCCGTCGGTCGTCGCGGTCTATCCCACGGCCGACTGGCACGAGCGCGAGACCTACGACATGTTCGGCCTCATCTTCGACGGCCACCCCGGCCTCGCCCGGATCCTGATGCCCGACGACTGGCCCGGCCACCCGCAGCGCAAGGACTACCCGCTCGGCGGCATCCCCGTGGAGTACAAGGGCGGCTCGGTGCCGCCTCCCGACCAGCGCAGGAGCTACACCTAATGGCTCACGACATCTACGCCGGGACCTCCGAGACCACCGAGGGGCGGGTCTTCACCGTCTCCGGGCAGGACTGGGACGAGATCGCGGCCGGCCTCGCGGAGGACCCCGACAGCGAGCGCGCCGAGCGCGTCGTGGTCAACATGGGCCCCCAGCACCCCTCCACCCACGGCGTGCTGCGCCTGATCCTGGAGCTCGACGGCGAGACGGTCACCGAGGCCCGCTGCGGCATCGGCTACCTGCACACCGGCATCGAGAAGAACATGGAGTACCGCTCCTGGGTGCAGGGCGTCACCTTCTGCACCCGGATGGACTACCTGGCGCCGCTGTTCAACGAGGCGACCTACGTGCTCGGCGTCGAGCGGCTGCTCGACATCGAGGACCAGATCCCCGAGAAGGCCCAGGTCATGCGGGTGCTCCTGATGGAGCTCAACCGGATCTCCTCCCACCTGGTCGCGATCGCGACCGGCGGCATGGAGATCGGCGCGCTGACCGTGATGACGATGGGCTTCCGCGAGCGCGAGCTGGTGCTGGACCTCTTCGAGCTCATCACCGGCCTGCGCATGAACCACGCGTTCATCCGCCCCGGCGGCGTCGCCCAGGACCTCCCGGTGGGGGCGCTGGAGGAGATCCGCTCCTTCATCGCGCTGATGAAGAAGCGCCTGCCCGAGTACGCCGCGCTGTGCAACGCCAACCCGATCTTCAAGGCCCGCCTCGAGGGGGTCGGGCACCTCGACCTCGAGGGCTGCCTGGCGCTGGGCATCACCGGCCCGGTCCTGCGCAGCACCGGCTACCCGTGGGACCTGCGCAAGAGCGAGCCGGTCTGCGGCTACGAGGACTACGAGTTCGACGTGCAGACCTGGGACACCGCCGACGCCTACGGCCGCTTCCGGATCCGGCTCAACGAGATGTGGGAGTCCCTGCGCATCGTCGGGCAGGCCGCCGACCGGCTGGCCGGGCTCGAGGGGGCGCCGGTGATGATCGCGGACAAGAAGATCGCCTGGCCCAGCCAGCTGGCGATCGGCTCCGACGGCATGGGCAACTCCCTGGACCACATCCGCCACATCATGGGCGAGTCGATGGAGGCCCTCATCCACCACTTCAAGCTGGTCACCGAGGGCTTCCGGGTCCCCGCCGGACAGGCCTACGTCCCGATCGAAGGGCCCCGCGGCGAGCTCGGCGCCCACGTGGTCTCCGACGGCGGCACCCGGCCGGCCCGGGTGCACTTCCGCGACCCGTCGTTCACCAACCTGCAGGCCACGAGCGTGATGAGCGAGGGCGGCATGGTCGCCGACATCATCGTCGCCGTCGCCTCCATCGACCCCGTCATGGGAGGAGTCGACCGGTGAGCGCCACCCACGAGATCGACGACGCGACGTACGCCGAGCTGGAGCAGATCGCGGCGCGCTACCCGGAGGCGCGCTCCGGGCTGCTGCCGATGCTTCACCTGGTGCAGTCGGTGACCGGGCGGATCACCCCGGAGGGCATCGAGGCCTGCGCCGACGTGCTCGGCATCTCCGCCGCCGAGGTCAGCGGCGTCGCAACGTTCTACACGATGTACAAGCGCAAGCCGGTGGGCGACTACCTCGTCGGCGTCTGCACCAACACCCTGTGCGCGGTGATGGGCGGCGACCTGATCTTCGAGCGGCTCCAGGAGCACCTCGACGTCGGCAACGACGAGACCACCGCGGACGGCTCGGTCACCTTGGAGCACATCGAGTGCAACGCGGCCTGCGACTACGCGCCGGTGATGATGGTGAACTGGGAGTTCCTGGACAACCAGACCCCCGAGTCTGCCGTCGGCATCGTCGACGACCTGCGCAGCGGGGTCGAGGTCCGCTCCACCCGCGGCCCGCGGATCTGCACCTGGCGCGAGGCCGAGCGGGTGCTCGCGGGCTTCCCCGACGACCGCGCCGACGAGGGCCCCGCGGCCGGCCCGGCGTCGCTGGCCGGCCTGGGCATCGCCCGCGAGCGTGGCTGGCGCGCGCCGCAGACCGGGTCCCCGGAGCTCGACGGGCACGACGTACCCGAGGAGCCGGCGCAGAAGGAGGCCGCGGCCTCCGAGGCCGACACCTCCCGTGCGGAGTCCGAGACGATCCAGGAGGAGACCCACGATGCCTGACGTGCTCACCCCGGTGCTCACCGACAACTGGGACCAGGAGCGCTCCTGGACCCTCGAGGCCTACGAACGCCGCGGCGGGTACGCCGCCGTCGACCGGGCCTTCGAGATGGGCCCGGACGCGGTGATCGCCGCGGTCAAGGACTCCGGGCTGCGCGGCCGCGGCGGGGCGGGCTTCCCGACCGGCATGAAGTGGTCGTTCATCCCGCAGGACAACCCGCGCCCGAAGTACCTCGTGGTCAACGCCGACGAGTCCGAGCCGGGCACCTGCAAGGACATCCCGCTGATGATGGCCAGCCCGCACACGCTGGTCGAGGGCGTGATCATCAGCTCCTACGCCATCCGCGCCCACCAGGCGTTCATCTACATCCGCGGCGAGGTCCTGCACGTGATCCGCCGGGTGCAGCGCGCCGTGCAGGAGGCCTACCTCGCCGGCCACCTCGGCACCGACATCCACGGCTCGGGCTACGACCTCGACGTGGTCGTCCACGCCGGCGCCGGGGCCTACATCTGCGGCGAGGAGACCGCGCTGCTCGAGGGCCTGGAGGGCAAGCGCGGCCAACCGCGCCTGCGCCCGCCGTTCCCCGCGGTCGCCGGGCTCTACGCCAGCCCGACGGTGATCAACAACGTCGAGTCGATCTCCTCGGTGCCCAGCATCGTCGGCAACGGCCCGGGCTGGTTCTCCTCGATGGGCACCGAGAAGTCCGCCGGCTTCGGGATCTTCTCCCTCTCCGGGCACGTCGAGCGCCCCGGGCAGTACGAGGCGCCGCTCGGCATCACCCTGCGCCAGCTGCTCGACCTCGCCGGCGGCGTGCGCGCCGGGCACGAGCTGAAGTTCTGGACACCCGGCGGCTCCAGCACCCCGCTGCTGACCGCCGAGCACCTCGACGTACCCCTCGACTTCGAGGGGGTCGCCGGCGCCGGGTCGATGCTCGGCACCCGCGCGCTGCAGATCTTCGACGAGACGGTCTGCGTGGTGCGCGCGGTGCTGCGCTGGACGGAGTTCTACAAGCACGAGTCGTGCGGCAAGTGCACCCCGTGCCGCGAGGGCACCTGGTGGCTGGTCCAGACGCTGGCCGCGCTCGAGCGCGGCGAGGGCTCCGAGGCCGACCTGGACCTGCTGCTGGACCAGTGCGACAACATCCTGGGTCGCGCGTTCTGCGCCCTGGGCGACGGTGCCACCAGCCCGATCACCAGCTCGGTGCAGCACTTCCGCGAGGAGTACCTCGCCCACCTCAGCCACGGGGGCTGCCCGTTCGACCCCGTGGCCTCCACCGTCTTCGCGACCGAGGGGGTCTCGTGACGACCACACCGGACAAGGTCCAGGCCGACGCCGACCTGGTCACGCTCACCATCGACGGCGTCGAGGTCAGCGTCCCGCGCGACACCCTGGTGATCCGGGCCGCGGAGCAGGTCGGGGTGCAGATCCCGCGCTTCTGCGACCACCCGCTGCTCGAGCCGGTCGGGGCGTGCCGCCAGTGCCTGGTCGACGTCCCCGACGCCGGCAACGGCCGCGGGTTCCCCAAGCCGCAGGCCTCCTGCACGCTCCCGGTCGCCGACGGCATGGTGGTCAGCACCCAGGCCACCAGCCCGGTCGCCGACAAGGCGCAGCAGGGGATCATGGAGTTCCTGCTGGTCAACCACCCGCTCGACTGCCCGGTCTGCGACAAGGGCGGGGAGTGCCCGCTGCAGAACCAGGCGATGAGCAACGGGCGCGGCGAGTCCCGCTTCGAGGGCGTCAAGCGCACCTACCCCAAGCCGATCAACCTCTCCGCCAACGTCCTGCTCGACCGCGAGCGGTGCGTGCTGTGCGCGCGCTGCACCCGCTTCTCCGAGCAGATCGCCGGCGACCCGTTCATCGCCCTGGTCGAGCGCGGCGCGCTCCAGCAGGTCGGGATCTATGAGAAGGAGCCGCTGCAGAGCTACTTCTCGGGCAACACCATCCAGATCTGCCCGGTCGGCGCGCTCACCTCGGCGGAGTACCGCTTCCGCGCCCGCCCCTTCGACCTGGTCTCCACTCCCTCGGTCGCGGAGCACGACGCCTGCGGCGCCGCGATCCGCGTGGACCACCGCCGCGGCCGGGTGATGCGCCGCCTGGCCGGCAACGACCCCGAGGTCAACGAGGAGTGGATCACCGACAAGGACCGCTTCGCGTTCACCTACGCCACGCGGCCCGACCGGCTCGCCCACCCGCTGGTCCGCGACCGGGTCGAGGACGGTGGCGACGGCGCGCTGCGTCCCGCCTCGTGGACCGAGGCGTTCGCGGTGGCCGCGCGCGGCCTCGCGGCCGCCGGCCCCGCCGCGGTGCTGCCCGGCGGCCGGGTCAGCGCCGAGGACGCCTTCGCCTACGCCACCTTCGCCCGTCTCGCGCTCGGCACCAACGACGTCGACTTCCGCGCCCGGCCGCTCTCGGCGGAGGAGGCGGACTTCCTCGCCGCCGAGGTCGTGCTCACCGCGCCCGGCAACGGCGGGGTCACCTACGCCGACCTGGAGACGGCGCGCAGCGTCGTGCTGCTCGGCCTGGAGCCCGAGGAGGAGGCCGGCACGCTCTTCCTGCGGCTGCGCAAGGCCGCCCGGGCCGGCACCCGGGTGCTCGCCGTGGCGCCGTACCGCAGCCGCGGCCTGCGCAAGATGCGCGGCCGGGTGCTCGTCGCCGGTCCGGGCGACGAGGCCGCGGTCATCGAGTCCCTCGCCGAGCACGCCGACCACGGCGTCGACAGCGACACCGTGCTGCTGGTGGGGGAGCGGCTGGCGAGCTCGCCCGGCGCCCTCACCGCCGCCTCGGCCCTCGCCCGTCGTACCGGTGCCCGGCTGGCCTGGGTGCCGCGTCGGGCCGGGGACCGCGGCGCGGTCGAGGCCGGCTGCCTGCCCAACCTGCTGCCCGGTGGCCGACCGGTCGCCAACGCCGCCGCCCGGGTCGACGCCGCTGCCGCCTGGAACGTCGACCAGGTGCCCGAGACCCCGGGCCGCGACGCCGACGCGATCGTGGCCGCGCTGCTCACCGGCGAGCTCGGCGGCCTGGTGATCGGCGGGGTGGACCCCGACGACACCGCCGACCCGGCCGCCACCCGCGCGGCCATCGACGCGGCGCGCTTCGTCGTGGCGCTGGAGCTGCGCGAGACCGACGTGACCCGTGCCGCCGACGTCGTGTTCCCGGTGGCGCCGGTGATCGACAAGGCCGGCACGTTCGTGACCTGGGAGGGACGCCCGCGCCCCTTCGAGGCGGTCTTCACCAACCCCGCCTCGCTGCCCGACCTGCGCATCCTCGCCGGCATCGCCGAGGAGCTCGCCGCCCTGGGCGTCGGTACGCCGCTGGGGTTCCGCACCGTGCAGGAGGCGCGCGCCCGGATGGCCGAGATGGGCCCCTGGGACGGCACCCGCCCGGTGCTAGACACCGCGCCGGACACCCCGCCGTACCCCGGGCTGCCCGCCGACGCCGGCCCGACCGAGGGACTGCGGCTGGCGACCTGGAAGCAGCTGATCGACAACGCCTCGCTGCTCGACGGCGAGGACCACCTGCGCGCGACGGCGCGGATCCCGGTCGCCCGGGTGCCGCGCGCGGTCTATGACCAGGTCGGCGACCTGATGACGGTCATCGGCGACCGCGGTCGCGCGACGCTGCCGACGGTGATCAACCGCGAGCTGCCCGACGACGTGGTCTGGGTGCCCGCCAACTCCTTCGGCCGCGGCGTCCTGGCCGGTCTCGCCTCACCCGGGTCCCGGGTCCGCGTCACGGGAGGGCACGCATGATGCTCGGCACCCAGCTGGTCTCCAGCGAGATCCCCAGTCAAATTCCCAGCGACGTCGGCCTCGGCGCCTTCGGGGGCGACCCGTGGTGGGTCATCACGATCAAGGCCGTGCTGATCTTCGTGGTCCTGGTGCTGCTGACGCTGTTCAACATCTGGTGGGAGCGCCGGGTCGTGGCCCGGATGCAGCACCGCATCGGCCCCAACGTCAACGGACCCTTCGGCCTGCTGCAGTCGCTCGCCGACGGCGCCAAGCTGATGTTCAAGGAGGACCTGATCCCGGCGGCCGCCGACAAGGTGGTCTTCCTGCTCGCCCCGGTGATCGCCGCGGTCGCGGCGTTCGCGACCTTCGCGGTGGTGCCGTTCGGGCCCGAGGTCACGATCCCGTTCACCGACACCGTCACCCCGCTGCAGCTCACCGACATGCCGGTCGCGGTGCTCTTCGTGCTCGCGATGGCCTCGATCGGCATCTACGGCATCGTGCTCGGCGGCTGGTCCAGCGGCTCGACGTACTCGCTGCTCGGCGGCCTGCGCTCCAGCGCCCAGATGATCTCCTATGAGGTCGCGATGGGCCTGGCGCTGGTCGCGGTGTTCCTCTACGCCGGCTCGATGTCGACCTCGGAGATCGTCGCCGCCCAGGACGACCTCTGGTTCGGCCTGGTGCTGCTGCCCTCCTTCGTGATCTACCTGATCTCGATGGTCGGGGAGACCAACCGGGCGCCGTTCGACCTGCCCGAGGCCGAGGGCGAGCTCGTCGGCGGCTTCCACACCGAGTACTCCTCGATCAAGTTCGCGCTGTTCTTCCTCGCCGAGTACATCAACATGGCCACGGTCTCGGCCCTGGCCACGACGCTGTTCCTCGGCGGCTGGCACGCGCCGTTCTGGATCGATGAGCTGTACGCCGGGTTCAACGAGGGCTGGTGGCCGGTGCTGTGGTTCTTCGGCAAGGTGCTGTTCTTCATCTTCTTGTTCATCTGGCTGCGTGGCTCGCTGCCGCGGCTGCGCTACGACCAGTTCATGGCCTTCGGCTGGAAGCGGCTGATCCCCGCCGCGCTGGTGTGGACCATCGCCGTCGCCACCGTCCGCGCCCTCGAGGACCGCATCGACCTGCGCTGGGCCGCGATCGGGGCCGGCGTGCTGCTGGTCATCTCGCTGGCGCTCTTCTTCTTCGGTGAGGACGAGGAGGAGGAGACCGGCCCGGCGCCGGTCGCCGCGCCGCCGCGGGCGGGAGCCTTCCCGGTTCCGCCGATGCCGAGCGGCGGGGCCGTCCGCGGCGCCGCCGTACCCCTGACCTTCGACCAGCGATCCACCGTCCCGGCCGGTGACACCGGCACGGCCGGACAAGGAGGCACAGCCTGATGGCCACGCTCAAGGAGCAGTTCTGGGACCCGGTCGCCGGGTTCGGGGTCACCTTCCGCACGATGTTCAAGAAGGTGGTCACCGAGCAGTACCCCTTCGAGAAGCAGCCCACGGCTCCGCGCTTCCACGGCCGCCACCAGCTCAACCGCTGGCCCGACGGGCTGGAGAAGTGCATCGGCTGCGAGCTGTGCGCGTGGGCCTGCCCGGCGGACGCGATCTACGTCGAGGGCGGCTCCAACACCGAGGCCGAGCGCTACAGCCCCGGCGAGCGCTACGGCCGCGTCTACCAGATCAACTACCTGCGCTGCATCCTGTGCGGGCTGTGCATCGAGGCCTGCCCGACCCGGGCGCTGACGATGACCAACGAGTACGAGCTGGCCGACGACAACCGCGCCGACCTGATCTATGAGAAGTCCGACCTGCTGGCGCCGCTGCTGCCCGGCATGGAGCAGCCGCCGCACCCGATGCGCCTCGGCGACGACGAGGGCGACTACTACCGGGGCACGTACGCCGCGCGCGACGCCGCCCCCCGCGGGGAGGGCGGCGCATGACCGCGTTCTGGATCCTGGCCCCGGTGATGGTGGTCGCGGCGACCGGCATCCTCTTCGTGCGCAAGGCGGTGCACGCCGCGCTCCTGCTGGCCGTGGTGATGATCAGCCTCGCGGTGCTCTACGCCGTGCTCGAGGCGCCGTTCCTCTTCGCGGTGCAGATCATCGTCTACACCGGCGCGATCATGATGCTGTTCCTCTTCGTGCTGATGCTGGTCGGCGTCGACGCCTCGGACTCGGTGGTCGAGACGATCCCCGGGCAGCGGGTCACCGCCGGTGTCTTCGGCGTCCTGCTCGGCGCGCTGCTGCTGGTGGGCATCGCCCAGATCTCCCTGGGCACCGTCGTCGGTCTCGAGGCGGCCAACAGCGGCGGCAACATCCAAGGCATCGCCAACGTGCTGTTCTCCCACTACATCTTCGCCTTCGAGGTGACCAGCGCGCTGCTGATCACCGCGGCCATGGGCGCGATGGTGCTGGCGCACCGCGAGCGGTTAACCCCGAAGCAGACCCAGGCCGACCGTGCCGCCCAGCGGCTGCGTGAGTACGCCGAGAGCGGTGCGCCGCTCGGCCCGCTGCCGGCGCCGGGCGTCTACGCCCGCCACAACGCCGTCGACACCCCGGCGCTGCTGCCCGACGGCTCGCCGCTGCCCTCGTCGGTCTCCCGGGTGCTCATCGCGCGCGGGACGGTGCGCTCGGCGCCGGACCTGGCCGACGACATCGAGGAGGTCCAGCGCTCGCTCGGCGTCCCCGCAGCGGGCCAGGGACCTGTGCCCGCCACGACCGAGGAGGAGCAGCCGTGAACGACCCGGTCCCGTTCATCGCGCTCTCCGCGATCCTCTTCACGATCGGCGCGGTCGGCGTGCTGGTGCGCCGCAACGCGATCGTGGTCTTCATGTGCGTGGAGCTGATGCTCAACGCGTGCAACCTGGCGCTGGTCACCTTCGCCAAGCAGCACGGCAACCTCGACGGCCAGGTCGCCGCGTTCTTCGTGATGGTCGTCGCCGCCGCCGAGGTGGTGGTCGGGCTCGCGATCATCATGACCATCTTCCGGACCCGTCGCTCGGCCTCGGTCGACGACGCGAGCCTGCTGAAGTACTAGGAGCCCGCCTCGATGTATGCCCTCGCAGAGAGCGTCCCCCTGGTCGACCCGGCCGCCGCGGACGGCGTCCAGTCGCTGATCTGGCTGGTCGTCGCGCTGCCGCTCGCCGGCGCCGTCGTCCTGCTGCTCGGCGGTCGCGCCACCGACCGCTGGGGGCACTGGCTCGGCACCGCGACCATCACCGGCTCCTTCGCCCTGAGCGTGGCGCTCTTCGTCGACCTGCTCGGTCGTCCCGACGACGACCGTCAGGTGGTGCGCCACCTCTACGACTGGATCCAGGTCGGCGGGCTGGACGTCGGGATGGACCTGCTCTACGACCCGCTGTCGGCGCTGTTCCTGCTGCTGATCACCGGCGTCGGCGCGCTGATCCACGTGTACTCGATCGGCTACATGAGCCACGACCCGCGGCGCCGGCGCTTCTTCGCCTACCTCAACCTCTTCGTCGCGGCGATGCTGGTGCTGGTCCTGGCGGAGAACTACCTGGTGCTGTTCCTCGGCTGGGAGGGCGTCGGCCTCGCGTCGTACCTGCTGATCGGCTTCTGGCAGCACAAGCCGAGCGCGGCCGCGGCGGCGAAGAAGGCGTTCGTCATCAACCGTGTCGGCGACATCGGGATGGCGCTGGCGATCGCGCTGCTCTTCGTCACCTTCGGCACCACCAGCTTCAGCGGCGTGAGCGCCCTGGCCGGCGGCGCGTCGGAGTCCACGCTGACCGCGATCGGGCTGCTGCTCCTGCTCGCCGCCTGCGGCAAGTCCGCCCAGGTGCCGCTCCAGGCCTGGCTCCTGGACGCGATGGAGGGCCCGACCCCGGTCTCGGCCCTGATCCACGCCGCCACCATGGTCACCGCCGGCGTCTACCTGGTGGTCCGCTCCAACTTCGTCTTCGAGCGCGCCCCCGACGCACAGACGGCGGTCGTGGCGGTCGCCGTGGTCACGCTGCTGTGGGGCGCGATCATCGGTTGCGCCAAGGACGACATCAAGAAGGTGCTGGCCGGCTCGACGATGAGCCAGATCGGCTACATGATGCTGGGCGCCGGCCTGGGCGCCGCGGGCTACGCCTTCGCGATCTTCCACCTGCTGGTCCACGGCTTCTTCAAGGCCAACATGTTCCTCGGCGCCGGCTCGGTCATGCACGGCATGAACGACGAGGTGGACATGCGGCGCTACGGGGCCCTGCGCCACGCGATGCCGATCACGTTCCTCACCTTCTCGATGGGCTACCTCGCGATCATCGGGTTCCCCGGCTTCTCCGGGTTCTGGTCCAAGGACAAGCTGATCGAGACCGCGCTCGCCGACAGCTGGCTGGTCGGCCTGCTCGCCCTCCTCGGCGCGGGCATCACCGCCTTCTACATGACCCGGCTGATGCTGCTCACCTTCTTCACCTCCAAGCGCTGGCGCGACGACGCGCACCCGCACGAGTCACCCGCCGTGATGACGGTGCCGCTGATCGTGCTGGCCGCGCTCTCGGTCCTCGGCGGCGTGCTGCTGCTGGGCGACTGGATCGTCGACTGGCTCGCCCCCGTGGTCGGGACCGCCGAGCACCACTCGCCGCCGATCCCGGTGCTGGCCGTGACCGCGCTGGCGGTGGCCGTCGTCGCGGTCGGCGTCGCCCTGGCCTGGTTCCTCGTCGGGCGGCACGAGGTGCCGGTGGCCCCGCCGCAGCGGGTCTCGCTCGCCACCCGGGCCGCGCGCGCCGACCTGTACGGCGACGCGATCAACGACACCCTCGTGGTGCGCCCCGGCGGCGCGCTCACCCGCGGGCTCACCACCGCCGACCGCCGCGTCGTCGACGGCCTCTTCACCGGGACCGCGGCCGCGATCGGCGGCCTCGGCCGCGGGCTGCGGCGGGCCCAGAACGGCTACGTCCGCTCCTATGCCCTGTCCGTGCTCGGCGGCGGCCTGCTGGTCGTCGTCGCCCTCCTGGCGGTGACGATCTGATGTCCGACCTTCCCTGGCTCACCGTCCTCTTCGCGGTCCCGCTGCTCGGCGCGCTGGCGGTGGCGCTGATGCCGCGCAGCTCCGCCACCCTGCTCAAGCAGGTGGGCATCGGGGTCGCGCTGCTGACCGCGGCGGTCGCGGTGGCGATCGCCGCGCAGTTCGACGTCGACGGCGGCATGCAGCTCACCGAGACCCACACCTGGATCGAGGCGTTCGGCGTCCACTATGCCCTCGGCATCGACGGCCTCGGGCTGCTGCTGGTGCTGCTGACAGTGGTGCTCGTCCCGGTGGTGCTCCTCGGTGCCTGGGACGACGGCGCGGAGGACCCGCGTGCCTTCGTCGCCTGGACCCTGGCCCTCGAGGGCCTCTCGCTGGCGGTGTTCACCGCCACCGACGTGTTCTTGTTCTACGTGGTCTTCGAGGCCACGCTGATCCCCGCCTACTTCCTGATCGGCGGCTTCGGCCGGGTCGGTCGCTCGGCCGCCGCGGTGAAGTTCTTGATGTTCCAGCTCGTCGGCGGCCTCGTGCTCCTCGCCGCCGTCATCGGGCTGTACGTCGTCTCCGCCGACGCCGGCACCCCGTCGTACCTCCTGAGCGACCTGATGGCGCTGGACATCGACACCACCGCGGGCCGCTGGCTGTTCGCCGGGTTCTTCATCGCCTTCGCGATCAAGGCGCCGCTGTTCCCGGTGCACACCTGGCTGGCCGACACCACCGAGAAGGCGACCCCCGGCACCTCGATCCTGCTGGTCTGCGTGCTCGACAAGATCGGCACCTTCGGCATGCTGCGCTTCTGCCTCGGCATCTTCCCCGAGGCCTCGCAGTGGGCCACCCCGCTGGTGGTGGTGATCGCGCTGATCTCGATCGTCTACGGCGCGCTCGTGGCGATCGGCCAGGACGACCTGCTGCGCCTGATCGGCCTGACCTCGCTGAGCCACTTCGGCTTCATCACCCTGGGCATCTTCGCGATGAGCACCCTGGGCGGCAGCGGCGCCGTGCTCTACATGGTCAACCACGGTCTCGGCACCGCCGCGCTGTTCCTGGTGGCGGGCTACCTGATCCGGCGCCGCGGCACCACGCTGATCAGCGAGATGGGCGGCTACGAGCGCACCATGCCGGTGCTCGCCGGGCTCTTCCTCGTCGCGGGTCTGGCCACCTTGAGCCTGCCCGGCCTGAGCCCGTTCGTCTCGGAGTTCCTGGTCATCGTGGCCGCGTTCGACTACCACTGGCTCGCCGGTGCGGTCGCGGTCACCGGCATCGTGCTCGCGGCGATCTACGTGCTGTGGGCCTACCAGCGGATCATGACCGGCCCGGGCCGGGTGGAGGTCGAGACCGACCCCAGCACCGAGCCCGGCACCCCCGTCCCGGTCGGCGCCCCCGTCGGCGGACCGGCCGGTGCCCCCGAGCCCGGCGCGGCACCCGCCGTCACGCTGAGCCCGGCCCCGGCCGCGCTCACCACCCGCGACCTCGGCGTCCGCGAGGTCGTCGCCGCGGCGCCGCTGGTCGTCGGCCTGGTGCTGTTCGGCTTCTGGCCGATGCCGCTGCTCGACGTCAGCAACCCGACGGTCGAGTCCCTGCTCAGCCACGTCGGGGTCAGTGACGACCCGCCGCAGGTCGACGAGAGCGCCGCCATCGTCGGCGAGACCGAGGAAGGCCACTGATGGAGTTCGTCAAGCCCACCGTCGAGTACGCCGAGCTGGCGCCGCTGCTGATCGTCTTCGGCGTGGCCGTCGTCGGGGTGCTCGTGGAGGCCTTCGCGCCGCGCCCGCTGCGCCGACCGATCCAGCTCGCGCTGTCCGGCGTCGGCCTGGTCGCCGCCTTCGCCACCACCGTCTGGGTCGCCACCGACCTCGACGTGGTCGCCGACGGGGCCGCGCGTGGCCTGGTCGCCGCGGGCGGCACGATCGTGGTCGACGGGCCGAGCGTGTTCTTGTGGGGCCTGATCCTGCTGTTCGCCGCCGGCGGGCTGATGCTGTTCTCCGAGCGCCGCCTCGAGGGCGGGCTCTCGGCGTTCGCCGGCCAGGCCGCGGCGCTGCCCGGCACCGAGGCCGAGCGGCGCGCGTCCAGCCAGGGCCTGGACCACACCGAGGTCTACCCGCTGATGATGTTCGCCGTCGGCGGCATGATGCTGTTCCCCGCCTCCGGCGACCTGCTGACGATGTTCGTCGCCCTCGAGGTGCTCTCGCTGCCGCTGTACCTGCTGTGCGGGCTGGCGCGGCGTCGCCGCCTGCTGAGCCAGGAGGCCGCGCTGAAGTACTTCCTGCTCGGCGCGTTCTCCTCGGCCTTCTTCCTCTACGGCGTGGCGATGACCTACGGCTTCGCCGGGTCGATGCAGCTGGAGCGGATCGCCGAGGCCGTGCGCAACGGGGGCGGCAGCTCGCCGCTGCTGCTGATCGGCATCGGCATGCTGGCCGTCGGCCTGCTGTTCAAGGTGGGCGCCGCGCCGTTCCACGCCTGGACCCCCGACGTCTACCAGGGCGCGCCCACGGCCGTCACCGCGTTCATGGCCGCGTGCACCAAGATCGCGGCGTTCGGCGCGCTGATGCGGCTGTTCCAGGTCGCGTTCGGTGCGAACCGGTGGGACTGGCAGCCGATGCTGTGGGTGGTCGCCATCCTCACCATGCTCGTCGGCGCCGTGCTCGCCGTCGCCCAGCGCGACGTGAAGCGGATGCTGGCCTACTCCTCGATCGCGCACACCGGGTTCCTGCTCACCGGCGTGCTCGGCGTCCAGGCGACCTCCGACCTCGCGGACGGCGAGGTCACCTCGATGCAGGCGGTGCTGTTCTACCTGGCGACGTACGGCTTCGCGATGGTCGCGGCGTTCGGCATCGTCACCCTGGTGCGCGACGCCGGCGGCGAGGCGACGTCGTTCGAGCGGTGGGCGGGCCTCGGGCGGCGCTCGCCGCTGGTCGCCGGCGCGTTCGCGCTGCTGCTGCTCTCGATGGCCGGGATCCCGCTCACCGCCGGGTTCGTCGGCAAGTGGGCGGTCTTCACCGTGGCCATGTCGGCGGGGGCCTGGCCGGTCGTCGCGGTGGCCATCGCCGCGAGTGCGATCGCGATCTTCTTCTACGTCCGCCAGATCCGGCTGATGTTCTTCACCGAGCCGGAGGGGGAGGTGGCCAGCGTGGTCACCCCGTCGCTGGCGACCTCGGCGGTGATCGCGGTCGGCGTGCTGGGGACGCTCGTACTGGGCCTGGTGCCCGGCCCCGTGCTCGACCTCGCGGCCCATGCGGGACAATTCCTCAGGTGAGCTCCAC
This sequence comes from Nocardioides sp. dk884, assembly GCF_009557055.1. Classification (NCBI taxonomy): domain Bacteria; kingdom Bacillati; phylum Actinomycetota; class Actinomycetes; order Propionibacteriales; family Nocardioidaceae; genus Nocardioides; species Nocardioides sp. dk884. Next base: position 576,363 of record NZ_CP045649.1, read on the forward strand.
ACTGGCCCTGCCCGTCACCGATCCGGCTCTGGAAGCGCGCCTGCGCGAACGCCTCGCCGTGGTCGAGAAGGCCCTCTACGCCCACGTCCAGAGCCGCTACCCCTACGTCACGGAGGCGGCCAGCCACCTCCTCGACGCGGGCGGCAAGCGCTTCCGCCCGTTCCTCGTGCTGCTCGCGGCCGAGACCGGCCCGCGCCCGGCGGACGACGCCGTGGTCACCGCGGCCTGCGTCGTGGAGATCACCCACGTCGGGTCGCTCTACCACGACGACGTCATGGACGAGGCGGCCCTGCGCCGCGGCGCCGACTCGGCCAACGCCCGCTGGGACAACCTGGTCGCGATCCTGACCGGCGACTTCTTGTTCGCGAAGTCCTCCGAGCTCACCGCCACCCTCGGCTCGGAGGCGGTGCGCATCCAGGCGGAGACCTTCACCCGCCTGGTCGAGGGCCAGATCCTCGAGACCGTCGCGCCCGGCCCCGACGAGGACCCGCTCGAGCACTACCTCGAGGTCGTCGCCGGCAAGACCGGCTCGCTGATCGCCACCTCGGCGCGCTACGGCGCCCGCTTCGGCGGCGCGCCGCGCGAGGTGGAGGAGGCGCTCGCCGAGTACGGCGAGATCGTCGGCAGCGCCTTCCAGCTCTCCGACGACATCCTCGACATCGCCTCGGAGACCGCGGAGTCGGGCAAGACCCCCGGCACCGACCTGCGCGAGGGCGTGCCGACGCTGCCGGTGCTGATGGCCAAGGCCTCCACCGACCCCGCGGACGCCCGCCTGCTCGAGCTGCTCGACGCCGACCTCAGCGACGACGCCCTGCACGCCGAGGCGCTGGAGCTGCTGCGCCGCCACCCGGCGATGGAGCAGGCCCGGGCCTACGTCGTCGCGCGCGCCCAGGAGGCCAAGGCGCGCCTGGCCGCCGTCCCCGAGGGGCCGGTGCGCGACGCGCTCGAGGCGTTCGCCGACGCGGTCGCGATCCGCGGCGCCTGACGTCAGGGCCGTCAGGCGGCGGTGCTGGCGTCCACGGCCAGGCGCAGCTGGCGCCGGCGGTGGCGCAGCGCCTCGACGGTGAACACCGCGAGGGCGAGCCAGACGAGCGCGAAGCCGGCCCAGCGCGCGGGCGGCATCTGCTCATCGAAGATCAGCACGCCGCAGGCGAACTGCAGCACCGGCGTGAGGTACTGCAACAGCCCCAGGGTGACCATCGGGATCCGGGTGGCCGCCCCGCCGAAGCACAGCAGCGGCACCGCGGTCACGACCCCGGCGCTCATGAAGAGCAGCGCGTGCCCGATCCCGTGCTGGCCGAACTGCGCGGTGCCGCCCACCCCGAGCACGACCAGGTACGCCGTCGCCAGGGGCGCCAGGAGGGCCGTCTCCACGGTCAGGCTCTCGATCGCGCCGACCCCCACGGTCTTCTTGATCAGGCCGTAGCTGCCGAAGGAGAAGGCCAGCACCAGCGCGACGTACGGCGGGTGCCCGTAGTCCCAGGTCAGCACCGCCACCGCGGCGGCCGCGACGCCGATCGCTCCCCACTGCAGCGGGCGCAGTCGCTCGCCGAGGAGCAGCACGCCCATCAGGACCGTCACCAGCGGGTTGATGAAGTAGCCCAGCGACGCCTCGACCACCCGGTCGTTGTTGACGCCCCAGATGTAGGTCACCCAGTTCACGCTGATCACGATCGCGGCGAGCCCCAGCAGCAGCGCGCTGCGCCGGTCGGCCAGCACCGCGCGCACGGCGCCACCGCGTCGCATCACCAGCACGATCACGCCCATCGTGACCGCCGACCACACCACCCGGTGGGCGAGGATCTCCACGGCGCCGGCGGGCTCGAGCAGCGGGAAGTAGAGCGGGAACGCGCCCCACATGAGGTACGCCGCGGCGCCGAACAGCAGACCCCGACGATGCTCCAGCATCCGAGCAGGATAGGCGGCGACTACGTGTCGTACTCCAGGCCGTCCCACGGAGCGTAGTAGGCGATGAAGTCGCCGGGCTCGATGCGGATGAACCAGGTGCCGTCGTCGTAGCGATCGACCGGCCATCCGAACGTGACGCCGTCGATCTCTCGGGTGAACGGCTCGACCTCGACGGGCTCGAGGACGTGACCGCCCAGCTCCGCCAGCCGGGAGGCGACCAGCCGCTCGGCGTCGTCGTCCGGCCCGACCTCGTCGACCCGGATCTCCTCGAAGACCCCGCTGCTGTCCCACAGGAAGAGCCCGACGTAGGCCGACCGGCCGGGGACGAAGAGCTCGTCGCTGAGGAAGAACCTGCGACCGTCGGCCGCGGTCCCCGCCCAGGGCACGTGGTAGTCGTCGGGGACGAGGGTGAACCGGGTGGGCCGGTGCTCCGTCGTGGGGGCCGGTGAGGCGTCCGGTGGGGTCATCGCAGGGAGCCTAGGGGAGCGCGGCCTCCGCGGACACCCCCTTCGCTGAGCGCGGACAGCCTGCCCGGGACGCACGAGGGCCCCCGCCGGTCGGCGGGGGCCCTCGTGGCTGTGCTGCGGGTCAGGTGACGCTCAGACGACTGTCCAGGTGTCGCCGCCGCCGATGAGGGCGGCGAGGCGGTTGCTGGGGTCGTCGTCCTGGTCGCCCTTGGCCGTGGTGATCTGGGCGCGGGCCTGGTCGTCGTAGGTGGGGCGCTCGACCTGGCGGAAGATCCCGATGGGGGTCTGGTTGAGGTAGCCCATCTCGGTGAGCCGCGAGATCGCGAAGGCGATCGAGGGGTCGGGGTTGTGGGCGTCGTGGACGAGGACCGCCTCGGTGCCGACCTCGGAGACCTCGGCGACGGTGACGCCGCCGGTGGCGGGGTCACGGATCAGGCCCTTGTGGCCCAGGCCGTCCTCGAGGGTGGCGCCGAAGCGGATCGCCTCACCGTGCACGAGCGGGATGATCGCGTCGTGCTTGGTGTCGTTGTTCTTGATCGCATCGAACGCGCCGTCGTTGAAGATCGGGCAGTTCTGGTAGATCTCGACCAGGCTGGTGCCGCGGTGCGCGGCGGCGGCGGCGAGCACCGAGGTGAGGTGCTTGCGGTCGGAGTCGATCGTGCGGGCCACGAACGACGCCTCGGCGCCCAGGGCCAGGGAGACCGGGTTGAACGGGTGGTCCACCGAGCCCATCGGGGTGGACTTGGTGACCTTGCCGGTCTCGGAGGTGGGGGAGTACTGACCCTTGGTGAGGCCGTAGATCCGGTTGTTGAACAGCAGGATCGTCATGTTGACGTTGCGGCGCAGGGCATGGATGAGGTGGTTGCCGCCGATGGACAGCGCGTCGCCGTCGCCGGTGACGACCCACACCGAGAGGTCCTCGCGCGCGGTGGCCAGGCCGGTCGCGATCGAGGGCGCACGGCCGTGGATGGAGTGCATCCCGAAGGTGTCGAGGTAGTACGGGAAGCGGCTGGAGCAGCCGATGCCGGAGACGAACACGATGTTCTCGCGGCGCAGCCCGAGGCCGGGCAGGAAGCCCTGGACGGCCTTGAGGACGGCGTAGTCGCCGCAGCCGGGGCACCAGCGGACCTCCTGGTCGGAGGTGTAGTCCTTGCCGGTCTGCGCGGCGTCGGTGCTGGGGACCAGCTCGGTGCCGGTGCGCAGCGCGGGCAGCCCGAGGTCGGTGCCGGGATCGGTGGTCGTCACTTCTTCGCCTCCGCGATCTGAGCGGTGTGGGTGCTGACGGGGTTGGCGTCGGTGTCGTCGGTGTCGGTGTTGGACAGGTCGACCGGGACGCCCTCGGCCTTCGCCACGAGCTCGGCGATGGCCTCGGCGAGCTCGGCGGCCTTCAGCGGGAGGCCGCGGACCTGGTTGTAGCCGATCGCATCGACCAGGTATTCCGCACGCAGCAGCAGCGAGAGCTGGCCGAGGTTCATCTCGGGGACCAGCACCTTGTCGTAGCGCTTGAGGATCTCCCCGAGGTCCTTCGGGAACGGGTTGATGTGGCGCAGGTGGACCTGGGCGACGTTGAACCCGGCCTTGCGGACGCGGCGGATGCCGGCGCCGATGGGGCCGTAGGTGGAGCCCCACCCGATGACCAGGACCTTCGCGGCACCGGAGGGGTCGTCGACGACCAGCGGGGGCAGGGAGTCGGCGATCCGGTCGATCTTGGCCTGGCGCAGCCGGGTCATCTTGTCGTGGTTGTCGGTGTCGTAGGAGATGTTGCCGTGCCCGTCGGCCTTCTCCAGGCCGCCGATGCGGTGCTCGATGCCGGCCGTGCCGGGCACCGCCCACGGACGCGCGAGGGTGTCGGCGTCACGCAGGTAGGGCCAGAACTCGTCGGGCTCGGCGTCGGGGCCGTTCTCCTTGGCGTTCTTGGCCGAGACGTGGTTGGGGCCGGTGGCGAAGCCGGGCTCGATGCGGGGCAGCTCGGCGACCTCCGGGACTCGCCAGGGCTCCGAGCCGTTGGCCAGCATGCCGTCGGAGAGCAGCATCACCGGGGTGCGGTAGGTGATCGCGATCCGGGCGGCCTCGATCGCGGCGGCGAAGCAGTCGCCGGGCGACTGCGGCGCGATCACCGGGACCGGGGACTCACCGTTGCGCCCGAACATCGCCTGCAGCAGGTCCGACTGCTCGGTCTTGGTCGGCAGGCCCGTGGACGGGCCGCCGCGCTGGACGTTGACCACCACCAGCGGCAGCTCGGTCATCACCGCCAGGCCGATCGCCTCGGACTTCAGCGCCACACCGGGCCCCGAGGTCGAGGTGACACCCAGTGCGCCACCGAAGGACGCCCCGATCGCGGCACCGATGCCGGCGATCTCGTCCTCGGCCTGGAAGGTGGTGATCCCGAACGACTTGTGCTTGCTCAGCTCGTGCAGGATGTCGGAGGCCGGGGTGATGGGGTAGGTGCCCAGGAACACCGGCAGGTCGGCCTGCACACCGGCCGCGACCAGGCCGTAGGCCAGCGCGAGGTTGCCGGTGATGTTGCGGTAGGTGCCTGCGGCCACCGGGGCCGGCTTGACCTCGTAGGAGACCGCGAACGCCTCGGTGGTCTCACCGAAGTACCAGCCGGCCTTGAACGCGGTGATGTTCGCATCCCTGATCGCGGGGACCTTCGCGAAGCGGCGCGTCAGGAACGCGATCGTGGAGTCGGTGGGCCGCCCGTACATCCAGGAGACCAGGCCGAGGGCGAACATGTTCTTGGCCCGCGCGGCGTCCTTGCGCGAGAGCCCGAACTCCTTGACCGCCTCGATCGTCATCCCGGTGAGGTCGACCGGCTGCACGGCGAACTCCGCGAGCGTGTCGTTGTCCTCGTCGAGGGGGTTGACGGTGTAGCCGGCCTTGTCCAGGTTGCGCTTGGTGAAGTCGTGGGTGTCCACGATGATCGTCGCGCCCTTGGGCAGGTCGCCCAGGTTCGCGCGCAGCGCGGCCGGGTTCATCGCGACCAGCACGTCGGGGGCGTCGCCCGGGGTCAGGATGTCGTGGTCGGCGAAGTGCACCTGGAACGACGACACCCCCGGGATCGTGCCCTGAGGGGCCCGGATCTCGGCCGGGAAGTTCGGCAGCGTCGCCAGGTCGTTGCCGAACGACGCCGACTCCTGAGTGAACCGGTCACCCGTCAGCTGCATCCCGTCGCCGGAGTCACCGGCAAAACGGATGATCACCCGGTCGAGCTGCTTGACCGGCTTGGTGGTCTCGCTGGACACCTCGCGCCCACTTCCCTTGCTGTTTCAGTCGCCTGCTGGCCGCCGACACCTCGGTCGGCCAGACGTCCAGCCGATCGTACTAGGAGTAGGTCGTATCGAATATACGATCCCGCGCTCCGGTCGATGCGGCCGTCTCCACGATAGTTCGCCGGCGCCTGCCGACCGATTCGTCTCACCTGTCCGGACGGCTCCGCGACGACGGTGCGCCGTGCTGCCCGCAGCTGCGGTCCAGACCAAATCGACCCCCTTCGGCGATTCGATGTGCATCAGATCCACAAACATGACTAATCTGGCCGAGTTAGTTGTTGAGCCTCGGTTACGCCGTGGCGACGAAAGGGTGCAGATCATGAAGCGGAACCTGAAGACGTGGGTGGCCGGCGGCCTTGCCGGCGGCCTGGCGCTGTCGCTCGCGGCGTGCGGTGGGGACGCCGACGGCGGCGACAGCGACACGCTGAGCATCGTCGGCTTCGCCGTCCCCGAGGCGGCCAACAAGGCGATCGGCGAGGAGTTCAACAAGACCGAGGAGGGGGAGGGCATTCGGTTCAAGACCTCCTACGGCGCCTCCGGCGACCAGAGCCGCGCGGTCGAGAGCGGACTGGACGCCGACTACGTCCACTTCTCCGTCGCCAGCGACGTGACCCGCCTCGTCGACGCCGGCCTGGTCGAGGACGACTGGGACGCGGGGGACAACAAGGGCGTGGTGTCGCGCTCGGTGGTGGTCTTCGGTGTCCGCGACGGCAACCCCGAGGACATCCAGGACTGGGACGACCTGATCAAGCCGGGCGTCGAGATCGTCACCCCGAACCCCGCCTCCTCCGGCGCGGCCCGCTGGAACGCGCTCGCTGCCTGGGGCCAGGTCGTGGCCAACGGCGGCACCGAGGCCGAGGCCAAGACCTACGTCGACAAGTTCTTCGCCAACGTCGTGTCGCTGCCCGGCAGCGGTCGCGACGCGACCACCAGCTTCCTCGGCGGCACCGGTGACGTGCTGATGGCCTACGAGAACGAGGCGATCCTGGCCGCGCAGAACGACGAGGGCTTCGAGTACATCATCCCGGAGACCACGCTGCTCATCGAGAACCCGGGCGCCGTGCTCAAGGACGCCGACCCGGTCGCCCAGGACTGGCTGGACTTCGTGCTCAGCGACGAGGGCCAGCGCCAGTTCGCGCTGACCGGCTTCCGCCCGATCCGCGACGACGTCGACTTCGGCGGCACGGTGGAGGGTGCGAAGGACCCCAGCGACCCGTTCCCGACCGTGCCCAACCTGCTGACGGTCGAGAAGGACTTCGGTGACTGGGACACGGTCTCCACGAAGTTCTTCGACGAGGAGGACGGCCTGATCACCAAGGCCATCGCTGCCTCCGGCAAGGCGGACTGACCAGTCCCTCGGCTGGCGTTCGTCATGGCCACGACCACTATCGCGAGTGGCCGACCGGCGGGGAAGCGTCCCCGCCGGTCGTCCACGCCCACCAACCTGACCAGGGCCTCCGGCCTGGGCCTGGGTGTGGCGATGATCTGGTTCAGCCTGCTCGTCCTCATCCCTCTCTGCGCGGTGATCATCACCGCCGCCGAGGGTGGCTGGGGCAGCTTCTGGGCCACCATCACCAACGAGCAGACCGCCTCGGCGATCCGGCTGACCGTCCTGACCTCAGCCCTCGTCACCCTGGTCAACGTCTTCATGGGAACGCTCATCGCCTGGGTGCTGGTCCGTGACCGGTTCCCCGGCAAGGCGGCCCTCGAAGTCCTCATCGACATCCCGTTCGCGCTGCCCACGATCGTGGCCGGCCTCGTGCTGCTCTCCCTCTACGGCACCGACAGCCCCCTGGGCGTCGACGTCGCCAACCAGCGCTCCTCGGTGTTCTTGGCGTTCCTGTTCGTGACGCTGCCGTTCGTGGTGCGCATGGTGCAGCCGGTGCTCGAGGAGCTGGAGAAGGACGTCGAGGACGCCGCGGCCTCGCTCGGCGCCAGCAGGCTCACGACGTTTCGCCGCATCATCCTGCCCAGCCTCACCCCGGCCATCGCGGCCGGCGCCGCGCTCTCCTTCGCGCGCGGGGTGAGCGAGTACGGCTCGCTCGTGCTGCTCTCGGGCAACCTGCCGTTCAAGACCGAGGTCGTCTCGGTGCGCATCCTCGGCAGCGTCGAGAACGACAACCTGGCCGGCGCGGCCTCGGTGGCCACCGTGCTGCTGGTGATCTCGCTCGCCGTGATCGTCGCCCTCGACATCATCCAGCGGAAGGTGGCGTCCCGTGGCTGACATCGACGTCGCCGAGCGTCCGGTCCGCGCGGCCCCGCCCGCACGCGCGCCGCGGCGACGCTGGCGCCCGAAGAGCCCCGCGACGTACCTGATGCGGCTCGTCGTCGTGACCTACCTGGTGCTGCTGGTCGCCTGGCCGGTGGTGCTGGTCGGCACCAACACCTTCGACGACGGGCTCACCTCGGTGCGCGAGATCCTCGAGGACCCCGACGTCACGACCGCGCTGCGGCTGACCGCGCTGGTCGCGGTCTGCTCGGTGGTCATCAACACCGTCTTCGGGGTGGGGATGTCCCTGCTCCTGGTGCGCTACCAGTTCCCCGGCAAGCGGCTCCTGAGCGCGCTGATCGACCTGCCGCTGTCGGTGTCCCCGATCGTGGTCGGCGTCTCGCTCGTGCTGGTGTACGGCGGGCGCGACGGGTGGTTCGGTCCGGCGCTGGAGAGCGCGGGGTTCCAGGTCATCTTCGCCACGCCGGGCCTCGTGATGGCGACCGCCTTCGTGGCGCTGCCGCTGGTGATCCGCGAGGTCGTGCCGGTGCTGGAGGAGATCGGCACCGAGCAGGAGCAGGCCGCCCGCAGCCTCGGGGCGAGCTCGATGCAGACCTTCTGGCGCGTCACCCTGCCGGCGATCAAGTGGGCGGTCGTCTACGGCGTCGTCCTCAGCATGGCCCGGTCCCTGGGCGAGTTCGGCGCGGTGAAGGTCGTGTCCGGCAACGTCCTCGGCGAGACCCGGACCGCCACCCTCGTGGTCGAGGAGAAGTACCTCAACTTCGACCAGCAGGGCGCCTACGCGGTGGCCTTCCTGCTCGCGATGGTCTCCGTCGCCTGCATCGTCATCGTCGCGATCATCCGTCCCAAGGAGGAGAAGAGGTGAGCGGCGTGAGGAGCACCCGGCCCGGCCCCGCCCCCTCTCTTGCGGGCTACCCCGAAAGGTTCGTGAACCCATGAGCATCGAAGTCAAGGGAGTGAGCAAGCGGTTCGGTGACTTCGTCGCGCTCGACGACGTCAGCGTGTCGATCCCCAGCGGTCAGCTGACCGCCCTGCTCGGCCCCAGTGGTGGCGGCAAGTCCACCCTGCTGCGGATCATCGCCGGCCTCGAGTCGGCCGACACCGGCAGCATCCTCATCGAGGGCGTCGAGGCGACCAACCTGCCCGCGCAGAAGCGCAACGTCGGCTTCGTCTTCCAGCACTACGCGGCGTTCAAGCACATGAGCGTCGCCAAGAACGTCGCGTTCGGCCTGGAGATCCGCAAGCGGCCCAAGGCCGACGTGGCCCGCCGGGTCGAGGAGCTCCTCGACCTGGTGCACCTCTCGCAGTTCGCCCACCGGCTGCCCGCGCAGCTCTCCGGCGGCCAGCGCCAGCGCATGGCCCTGGCGCGGGCCCTGGCGGTCGAGCCGAGCGTGCTGCTGCTCGACGAGCCGTTCGGTGCGCTGGACGCCAAGGTCCGCAAGGAGCTGCGCGACTGGCTGCGGCGCCTGCACGACGAGGTGCACGTGACGACGGTCTTCGTGACCCACGACCAGGAGGAGGCCCTCGAGGTCTCCGACGAGATCGTGGTGATCAACGAGGGGCGCGTGGAGCAGATCGGCACCCCCGACCAGCTCTACGACGAGCCGGCCAACGAGTTCGTGATGGGCTTCCTCGGTGAGGTGACGGTGCTGGACAACCTCCGGCTGCGCCCGCACGACATCGACGTCTCGCTGGTGCCCGGGGACCCGTTGTCCACGTCGGGCACGATCACCCGCCTGCTGCGGGTGGGCTTCGAGGTCCGCATCACCGTCACCACCGCCCAGGGCGACGTCACCGTGCTCATGACCCGCACCGGCGTACGTCAGCTCGGCCTGGCCGAGGGCCAGCAGGTCTGGCTGGCTCCTGCCGCCGGGGCCACCACGGCCCCGGTCCCGGTGGCGGGCTGACGCCCGCCACCCCCCGAACGCCGCCCGCCTGAGGAGACTGCACCCCTTCTCAGGCGGGCGGTCCTGTTCTCGGCCCGGGGGAAGCCCCCGTGCCCCCGGCGTACGGCTCAGCGGTAGTTGGTGAACTGCACCGCGAAGTCGAGGTCCTGACCCTTGACGAGGGAGATGACGGCCTGGAGGTCGTCGCGCTTCTTGGAGCTGACCCGCAGCTCGTCGCCCTGGATCTGCGCCTTGACGCCCTTGGGGCCCTCGTCGCGGATCAGCTTGGAGATCTTCTTGGCGTCCTCGGAGGAGATGCCCTCCTTGAGCGTGATCGAGATCTTGGACAGCTGCCCCGACGGACGCGGCTCGGAGGCGTCCAGGATCTTGAGGCTCACGTCGCGCTTGACGAGCTTGCCCTTGAAGACGTCGAGGACCGCGTTGGCGCGGTCGTCGGCGGAGGCGGAGATCTCGATCGCCTGCTCGCCGGCCCACTCGATGGTGGCGCCGGTGCCCTTGAAGTCGAAGCGGGTGGCGATCTCGCGCGCGGTCTGGCCCAGCGCGTTGTCGACCTCCTGGCGGTCGATCTTGCTCACGATGTCGAACGACGAGTCGGCCATGACTGCTCCTCGGTTGGGCCGGGGCCGTCCCGACCGGGACGGACACCCCGGCATTTTTCATCTGCGGTTGTGCCTACGCTATTGTTTCGTCTCGTTGTCGTCCCGCCAAGCCGGGCCGGCAGCACCATGAGGCAGGTTGCCCGAGCGGCCAATGGGAGCGGACTGTAAATCCGTCGGCTTACGCCTTCGAAGGTTCGAATCCTTCACCTGCCACAGCAGCGCCCCCGGTCCACCAGGACCGGGGGCGCTTGTGGTTTTCGGGGTACACCGCGCTCGCGGAGCGCCCCGCAGGGCGGTGACGAAACGAACAACCGCCCGGACTGCACAACAGTCCACATGGTCGGTTAGCGTCCATCGCATGACTCAGGAGACCGCCGCTCCGGCATCCGAGGCGCCAGCGCGCGCCGGGCGACGCGAGTGGGCAGCGCTCGGCGTGCTGGTGCTCGTGGTGATGCTGCTGGCGATCGACGGCACCGTGCTCTACCTCGCGGTCCCGTCGCTGAGCGCCGACCTCGCCCCGTCCTCGAGCCAGCTGCTGTGGATCGGCGACATCTACTCCTTCGTGCTGGCCGGGCTGTTGATCACGATGGGCAACGTCGCCGACCGGATCGGGCGCAAGCGACTGCTGCTCATCGGTAGCGCGGCGTTCGGCACCGCCTCGGTGCTGGCGGCGTTCTCGCCCGATGCCGGCACCCTGATCGCGGCACGCGCGCTGCTCGGCGTCGCCGGGGCGACCCTGATGCCCTCGACCCTGTCGATCGTGCGCTCGATGTTCGCCGACGCTGCGCAGCGCACCCGCGCGATCGCGCTCTGGTCGGTGGGCGCGACGGCGGGCGCCGCCCTCGGACCGCTGGTCGGCGGCGTGCTGCTGGAGCACTTCTGGTGGGGATCGGTGTTCCTCATCAACGTGCCGGTGATGATCGTCGCGCTGGTCGCCGGCTGGTTCCTGCTGCCGGAGTCGCGCGGCCGCGCCGGGCAGCGCATCGACCTGGCCTCCTCGGTGCTGTCGATCCTGGCGATCGTGCCGCTCGTGTACGCCGTCAAGCACTGGATCGCCAGCGGCTTCGACGCCGTGGTCGTCGCGGCCCTCGTCCTCGGGCTGGTGGCGGGGTGGGTCTTCCTGCGGCGTCAGGCGCGGCTCGCCGTACCGCTGCTCGACGTCTCGCTGTTCCGGGTCCCCGCCTTCAGCGGAGCGGTCGCTGCCAACCTGCTCTCGATCTTCGCCTTCCTGGGTCTGCTGTTCTTCTTCTCCCAGTACCTGCAGCTGGTGCGCGGCCTCGGGCCGCTCCAGGCCGGCCTGGCCGAGCTGCCCGCGACATTGGCCTCGATCGTCGTGATCGCCCTGATCGGCGTGCTGCTCGCACGACTGGGTGCGGGGCGTGCCATCAGCACGGGCCTCGCGGTGGCGGCGGTGGGCCTGGCCGGCATCAGTGCCACGGCCACCTGGGACACCTTCTGGGGCCTCGGGCTGGCCCTTGCGGTCATGGGTCTGGGCGTCGGGATCGCGATGACCCTGTCGACCGACGCCGTGGTCAGCGCGGTGCCGAAGGACCGGGCCGGCGCAGCGTCGGCCATCGCCGAGACCGCCTACGAGCTGGGCGCGGCGCTCGGCATCGCGCTGCTGGGGTCGTTGCAGATGGCGATGTACCGCGCCCGCCTCGACCTGCCGGCGGACCTGGAGCCGGCGGCCATCGACACGGTGAGCGACTCGCTGGCGACGACTGTCGTCACCATCGAGGACGCAGCGGTGGTCATGGCCGCGCAGGAGGCCTTCACCTCCGCGATGCAGACGACGGCGATGGTGGCGGCCGCGATCCTCCTGCTCGCCGCGGTGGTCGCGTGGCGCATGATTCCGTCCGTGATCACGGTGGGGAGGAAGGTGGGCCACGGCGATGGGTGAGCGAGAGCTGGTCCGCGACCGGGAGCGCACCCGCCGCGCGATCCTCGAGGCCGCGGAGCGGGCGATCGTGCACAAGGGGACGAAGGTCAGCCTGGCGGAGATCGCCGCGCTCGCCGGGGTGACCAAGAGCGGGCTGATGCACCACTTCGCGACCCGCGACGACCTGACCGCTCACCTCGTCGAGCACATCTGCGCGCGCATGTGGCAGGAGGTCCGCGCGCACGTCGACCTCAGCGAGAACCGGCCGGGCAAGTTCACCCGCGGCTACGTCCGCGCCCTCACCGGCGGCAGCGAGTACGTCACGCGCATCTTCAGCCCCAGTGGCCTGCTCGCCACGCTGGGCTCGCTCGACGCCGAGCTCACCGCGCCGTTCGAGGAGGAGGACGCCCGCGCCTGGAACGCGGCGTTCGACGCCGACGGGCTGCCCGCCGGGCGCGCACTCGCCGTGCGGTACGCCGCGGAGGGGCTGGCGGCCGCCGTCAACACGCCGTACCTCACGGCCGATCAGCTGGCCGACGCCCGAGCGGAGCTCCTGGCGCTCACGGAGGTCGACGCGGCGCCTTGATGCGTCAGACATCCTCGGGTTCACTGGCGCTCCCCGGGCGAGCGACGCCCCCGCTCCTGTGAGGTGAGGATGTCCCTGTCCGGCGACACGACCGCCCTGCTCGTGGTCGACATGCAGAACGGCTTCCTCGACCCCGCCGGGTCCATGGCCAGGATGGGCATGCCCCACGAGAGCCTGCTGCCCGCGATCGTGGGGTGCGAGCGGCTCGTCGCGGGCGCCCGTGCGGCCGGGATTCCGGTCATCTTCACGCGCTACGTGTACCTGCCCGGCCACCTCGACGGTGGGCTCCTGCCCACCGAGCTCCTCCCGCAGATGCGGGAGGTCGACGCGCTGGTCACCGGCACCTGGGACGCCGAGATCATCCCGGCCCTGACACCGCGGGCGGGGGAGGTCGTCATCGACAAGTCACGTCCCAGCTCGTTCTACGGCACCCAGCTCGAGCCGGTGCTCACCAGCCAGGGGATCCGGCAGCTGGTGATCGCGGGCGTGACCACCAACATCTGCGTGGAGACCACCGCACGCGACGCGGGGCAGCGCGACTACCGGGTGCACGTGCCCGCCGACGCCTGCGCGGAGTACGACAAGGCGCGCCACGACCACGCGCTGACCACGATCGGCTTCACCTTCGGGTGGGTGACTTCCGTCGAGGACGTGCTGGCGCACTGGTCCTGACGCCCCCGGTACGTCCGCTGCGACGACTGCCGTCTCGGGCTCAGCCCAGCCACATGTCGCAGTGGTGCTCGGCGACGAACGCGTCTCCCGCGATCACCCGGGTACGCCCGCCGGCGAGGAACAGCAGCCGCTGCTCGCCGGACCCGGTGCGGAACCGGGGCCAGGCGCCGACGTCCCTGCCGGTCGGGCGCCCGGTGTGGGCCAGTCGTGACCAGTGGCCGATCATCACTCCGCTGAGCCGGAGCTGCGCCCGATTGAGCGAGCCGACGATCTCGGACTGCCACAGGTAGGGCAGCTCGGCCGAGTGCCCGGAGCCGATCCGGTACGACGGCGGGATGGTCATGTACGGGCGCAGCGGCGCCGTCTCGTCGCGGAACTCATAGGTCCAGGTCGGGGTGAACCGCGAGATCGACCGGGTGACGGGCAGCGCCGTGCAGACCCGGTCGTCGGTCTGCACCTTGGCCCGCGCCACACCCGGAGTGCGGTAGTCCGAGAGCGGGTACTCCGCGAGGATCTCCGCCGCCCGCTCGCCGTACGCCTTCTCGATCTGGGCGACGTACGACGCGGGGGTCACCGGCTGGCGGACCATGTCGTTGGCCTCGTAGACGAAGGCGCGGCCCTCGTTGCGGACGTTGCCGATGATCACCGGCACCCGGTTGAACCGTCCGCTGGCGAACGCGTCCTTCGGCAGCAGCGGCAGGTCGCTGCCGCCGGCGACGGTGCTCGATCCGGTGCCGGTCGCGGCCTGGGCGTCGAGGAGGTCCGCGACGCTCGTGGCGCGCAGGCAGGCCAGCGCCGTGTCGGCGTCGGGACACCCGGCGGCCTCGGCGAACCGCAGTCCGGCAGCGTGCGACTCCTCGCGCGTCAGGGCGTTCCCGCAGGACCCGGCGCTCTGGACCACGGCGGCGGAGAAGAGCCCGGCGGCCGAGGGCGAGGCGAGCAGCCAGCACACCGCTCCGGCGCCCGCCGACTGGCCGGCGATCGTCACGCGCCGGCGGTCACCGCCGAACGCGGCGATGTTGCGCTGGACCCAGCGCAGCGCCTCGACCTTGTCGAGGTTGGCGTAGTTGCCGCCGGATCGGCCGTCGGCAGTCTCGACGTCGAGCCCGGGGAGGTTGAGGCCGCCCAGCACGCCGAGGCGGTAGTTGACGGTGACGACCACGGAGTCGCCCTGGTCGGCCATCCGGACCGGTGCGGCGTCGGTCGCGGCGCCGTTGATCCCGCCGCCGCCGTGGAAGAACACCTGGACCGGGCGCTTCCCGGTGGCCCTGCGGGGCGTGTAGACGTTGAGGAACAGGCAGTCCTCGGCACGGCTGGCCGCATGTCCCGGTCGCCAGAAGACGGCCAGCTGGGCGCACTCGGCCCCCGGCCTCAACGCCGTGCGCGTGCCGGTCCACGGCCGCTGCGGCCTCGGTGCTCCCCAACGGGCGGCCGGGACGGCGTACCGGATGCCGCTGAAGACGCGGTGGTTCTGCTTCACGGCTCCGCGCAGGCGTCCGTCGCGGGTGCGCACGGTGGCGCCGGCGTAGACCTTGTCCGTCGTTGCCGTGCTCGTCGCCGCCCGGCCGACGGCCGGCTCGTCGGGAGCCGTGGACGCGAGGGCGCTCGCAGGTACGGCGAGGGCGGCTGCGAGGCCGACCCCCAGTCCGATGTGGAGGGTGTGGCGGGCGAACGCCCGCGGGATCCTGAGCCGATCTGTTCTCAACGTGCTTCTCCTCCGTTGTGCCGCGCGGGGCGCGGGCGTGGATGACCGGACGGGCCGCGCGGGCCCGGGCGACGAGGCCCGGGCCCGCGCGGTCGCGGCTCAGGGCGCCGGTGCGACCTCGTCCCACAGGGCGCAGCCGTGCTGCGCGTCGATCGCCGCGTGGGTCACGACCCGTGCCGTGGGGGCGGTGAACTGCAGCATCCGACCCTGGGGGCGGTAGCGCGGCCATTGCGGCGCGTAGCGCGGGTCGGGGCTGCCGTCGCGGGCGAACTCGCCCCAGTAGCTGATCATCTGGTCGGAGAGCGCGAGCTGGTCGGTGGACAGCGGCAGCGAGGTGCCGAGGTAGTCCCACAGGTAGCCCAGCTCGTTCACGTGGGTCGCGCCGAAGGGGTAGTCGGTGTCGAGCAGCCAGATCGAGGTGAACGGCGGCCCGTCCTGCTCGGCGAACTCGTAGGCGTAGGTCCTGGTGTCCGCGCCCAACCGGTCGCGCAGGGTCTGATCGCGGCACGCCCGCTGGTCGCTCTGGACGTCGCCCCACGCGACGGTGGGGGAGAAGTAGTCCTCCACCTGGTACGCCGCGCGGACGCGGTCGGCCTGCTCGCCGTACGTCGTGGTGACGAGCTCGTCGAACATCTCAGGGGTGATCGGGTTGCCGACGTAGTCGTAGGCGCCGAAGACGCTCTGCTGGGACTCATCGGAGTTCGCGCCCACGATGACCGGGAGATCGGTGAGCCGGCGGGCCTTCATCAGCTCGACCGGGTCCCGCGGCAGCACCCGGGTGCCGGCCACGGGTCCGGACTGGCGCACGGTGGTCTGCGCGGCCAGGACCTCGGCGGGCGAGGCAGCGCGCAGGCAGGCGACCTGGGTGGCGGGATCGGTGCAGCCCAGCTCGGCAGCGAACCGCTCGCCACTGGTCCGGGCGGCCTCGAGGGTCCGCGCCGGGTTGCCACCGCCGCTGTGGAGCGCGGCGCGGTCGAAGAGGCCACGGGCGCCGGGCGAGGCCAGCTGCGCCACCGTGTTGCTGGCGCCGGCGGACTGCCCGGCGAGGGTGACGTTGTTCGGGTCGCCGCCGAAGGACCGGATGTTGCGCTGGACCCAGCGCAGCGCGGCCTGCTGGTCGAGCAGCCCGAAGTTGCCGGTCGAGCCGTCCCGGTTGTCGGCCTCCAGCGCCGGCGTGTCCAGCCAGCCCATCGCGCCGATGCGGTAGTTGATGGTCACGTAGACGACGTCTCGACGGGTCACGAACTTCGACGGATCGGTGTCGCGCCCGGCCCCGCCCACGTTGCCGCCGCCGTGGTTCCACACGAACACCGGCAGGTTCTTCGAGCGGCTCCCGCTGGGCCGGTAGACGTTGAGGTAGAGGCAGTCCTCGGTCAGGGTGGGCTGGTCGTAGCCGGGGTCCCAGCCGGTGCCCTGCACGCAGGACCCGCCGAACTCGGTGGCGTCGCGGACCCCCGACCAGGCCCGCGCCGGCCGGGGCGCCCGCCAGCGCAGGTCGCGCACCGGCGGAGCGGCGTACGGGATGCCCTTGAACGAGGTCACCATCGCTGCCGCCTCACCCCGGACCAGACCCTTGTCCGTGCGGACGACGGGGTGTTGGCCCCGGAACGCCTCGCGACCAGGCGACGACGAGGAGCTTCGCTGCTCGCCGGGGGCACCGCTGACGAGCGCGCTCGCCGGCACCGTGACGGCCGTCGCGAGCGCCGCGCTGAGCACGGCCACCCGCCAGGTCTTCCATCGTTGTGCTCTCACCCTGGTCTCCTCCGAGAAAGGCGTTCCCGGTGGAGCGCTGCGGAGCCCGAGAACCGACGTATGGGTCCCGACGACTCCGCCGTCGAGGTGACGCACGTCACAGGCGGAGGCTAAGAGGTGGTAGCAGGGGTGTCAAGGAACGTCAGATCGCGCACAGAATCTTCAACCCATGAACGTTTTTCGGGGACGTGCGGCGAGGTGTACGGAATTGCTGTCGACTCTTGACGCCGGTTCGCGCTCGCTGGCACCGTCGGGCCACGGCTCCCGCTGCCCGGCTGGTGGCGCTCGGCCGGTCCGGTCTCGGTGTTCCCCGGTCTCGGGGAAGGAAGCAAGGGAGCTGTCCTCATGACCCGTCCACCCGTGGTGCGCGCACGCACCGGCCGCTCGAGGCGGCGCTCCTGGGTCACGGCGTTGGCGCTCGGCGCCGTCGTCGCGACCACCTTCTCCGCGCTGGCCGGACCCGCGTCCGGCGAGCGCAGCAGCGCCACGAGCGCGGCGGCCGCCGACCTCGTCGTCCGCACGCCGTACGGCGCGGTGCGGGGCAGGTCCGTCGGGGGCGCCCAGGCGTTCCTCGGGCTGCCGTTCGCCAAGCCCCCGGTCTACGGGCGCATGTGGAAGGCGCCGGTCGAGCCTGCTGCGTGGCGCGGGGTCCGCGACGCCACCGAGCAGGAGGCCGCCTGCCTGCAGTTCGAGCCCACCGGGGTCAAGAACAGCCAGCCGACCAGCCTGGACTGTCTCTATCTCGACGTCTACCGCCCCTCGCGCGTCCCGGCGGGCCGGCGGCTGCCGGTGATGGTGTTCTTCCACGGCGGGGCCGGGACCCAGGGATCGGGCGTCCTCTACGGCGGGCAGACCCTGGCCGAGCGCAACGACGTGATCGTGGTCAGCACGAACTACCGGCTCGGCGCGTCCGGCAACCTCGCGCTGCCGGGTCTCGACGCCGAGAATCCGGCCACCGGCGGAAACTTCGCCCTGCTCGACCAGGTCCAGACGCTGCGCTGGGTGCGCAAGTCGATCGGCGCCTTCGGTGGCGACCGTCGCAACGTGACCATCTTCGGCCAGTCCGCCGGGTCGCGCGCGGTCTGCAACCTCCTGGCGACGCCGCTGACTCGCGGGATGTTCCACCGGGCCGTCATGCAGAGCTCACCCTGCCTGGGCGGCGGCACCACGGCGGAGGAGGCGCACCAGCGCAGCGAGGCGTACGCCGCAGCGCTGGGCTGCCCGGCCGGCCCGGACCAGCTGCGGTGCCTGCGCCACGCCTGGCCGGCCGCGATGGTCCAGCAGTTCGCCACGAACCGCCCGGCGGCGTACGTCGGCGCGGCGGCGCTCCCGGCAGCCCCGGGGGATGCGATCGCCGGCGGTCGCTGGCACAAGGTGCCGGTGCTGATGGGCAACACCCGCTGGGAGCAGAAGCTGCAGAACCAGCAGTACGCCGCGATCGGCGCCGAGGAGTACGAGGCGATGGTGATCGCGCAGTTCGGCGAGCAGGCCGGGCGGATGGTGCTCGAGGAGTACCCCGCCGAGGACTACGAGAAGCCGTTCTACGCCCTGGCCGCCGTGCGCACCGACGCCGGCGCCGGCTGCACGATGGACACCAACGCGCGGCTGTTCGCCGGCCAGCGGGTCCCGGTCTACCGCTACGAGTTCGACGACCCGACCAGCCCGACCCTGTTCGGGTTCCAGCCAGCCGGCACCGACATGTCCAGCGCGCACAGCGCCGAGCTGGCCTACCTGTTCGACTTCACCCTCGGCGACCGGCCGCTGAGCGCTCGCGAGCGGCGCCTGGCGCACTCGATGCAGGACTACTGGGCGGCGTTCGCGCGCACGGGACGACCGAACGCGCGAGGCGAGGTTCGCTGGCCGCGCTACACCGTGGCCGGCGACCGGGCGCTCAAGCTGGCGCCCAGGATCCGGGTGGTCACGGGGCTGCGGGAGGAGCACAACTGCGACTTCTTCGACAGCCTCCCTGACGCCTGAGGAGGCGGGACGGGGGTCCGGCGCTCAGCCGGGCCCCTGCCCCGTGGTCGCCGAAGACAGCTCGACGAGGGGCACTCCCTGCGCCCAGCTGTCCAGGTGCTCGCGCAGCAACGGCGGGATCGCCCGGGCCGAACCCTCGGGGGTGACGGTCACGATCGTGATCAGGGCGCGGGCGACCACGACGTCGTCACGGGTGCGCACCATCTGGTGGACCATGTCGAAGGAGCCCCGACCGACCCG
This sequence comes from Nocardioides sp. dk884, assembly GCF_009557055.1. Classification (NCBI taxonomy): domain Bacteria; kingdom Bacillati; phylum Actinomycetota; class Actinomycetes; order Propionibacteriales; family Nocardioidaceae; genus Nocardioides; species Nocardioides sp. dk884. Next base: position 595,557 of record NZ_CP045649.1, read on the forward strand.
CCCCAGCCGCAGCTCGACACGGATCTCCTCGAACAACCCGACGGCGACGAGGTAGTCACACTCGGTGTGGCAGGTGACCGTCCAGAAGCCGTGCCGGTCCTTGAGCTGGTCCTGGCGCAGGCCGTTGAGCAGGAACCACTCGCTCTGCACCCGCTCCATCCAGGGGAACCACGCCGCGAAGTAGAGGATCCCCGCCGGGTCGGTGTCGGCGTAGCTCAGCCGGAAGGTCAGCGAGTGCAGGGCCGGGGTGCTGGTCGGCGTGCTGGTCGGCGAGGTGATGGCGCTCTCCTGGTCGTACGGCGCGGGCAGCGGATCCGCCTCGCGAGGCGCCAACCTAGCAATTGCTCGGGAGCCCTGCTTCCACGTCACGCTGCGCGGCTCGCATGGCGCGAGGCGTCGGCCAGGGCGACGGCGAGGGCGGCGCAGAGGGTCAGGGTGGCCGAGCGGTCGCCCGACCCGCGGGCGGCCACCTCGCGCAGGGCGTTGCCGCAGCTGCGGTACTCCGGCGCGAGGTCCGGGCCAAGGGCGCCGTCGCCCAGCTGGCGCAGGCGGCGGGCGCCGGCATCGAGGAGGACCGTGACCTCCATGCGTCGCGCCGGCGTCAGCGGCACCGTGTCCCCGCCGCCGACCACGTGCCGCGCCAGCAGGTCGACGAGGTCGCCGACCCGGCCGAGGTCAGCGACGAACTGCAGCTCGTCCAGGAGACGGGGCATCGGCACGCGCGGCTGGGCGCGCACGAGGTCGGTGACGACGGCACGCGTCCGGCGCCGTCCGGGCGACCCCCGCAGCACCTGGCGCGCCGCGGGCTTGTCCCCGTCGAGCACCGCGTGCAGCGTCTTCTCGAAGGCGCGGGTCGTGGAGCTGAGCAGGTCATGGAGCTCGACATCGGTCATGCGCCGATGCTGCGGCGCCGCGCGAGGCGGCGATAGGGCGCGAACCGAACCTTGACGGCGAACTGACGCGCCTTGGCGACATCTTGGCGCCTCGACCACTACCGGCCGCCCGCCGGCCTCGGCAGGGTGAGGGACGTGAACAGCTCTCCTCGCTCGGTCCTGCTCGTCCCGGTCCACCACGCGGCATCGGGGGTGGCCACCCTGGTGCTGGCGCGCCGACCCGACGGCGTACGCACCGGGGTGGCGTTCGCCTCCGTGGCCGCGCTCGAGCGGGCCCTGGGTGTCGGGCAGCCGCGCCTCGCGATGGGCCTGTCCGCGCTCCGGGGCATGCTCGCCGAGGTCGGCGTGCACGGCGTACAGGTCGATCCCGAGGCGATGGCGCGTCCCGCGTCGGCGCTCCCCGCCGTGTCCTGAGCGCGGTGGGCGTCAGCTCCCGACGCGGTCCGGGGCGGGGCGCAGCGAGGCCTGGCGGCGCAGGTCCAGCGGCGAGGGGCGGCGGTCCAGCCGCTCGTGCAGGATCCGGGCGGCGTCGGCGGCGCGGCCGTCGTTGACCAGGCAGAGCAGCAGCGTCTCCTCGACCACCTCGCGCTGAGCGGCGGAGCCGCCGACGCGGACCAGTGCGGGCAGCACGTCCTCGATCAGCTGCGCGGCCCGACCCCACTGCGCCTCGGCGGCGGCGCCGAGGGCGTCGCAGACGGTCGCGACGGTGCCGCGCAGCACCGCGTCGGAGGAGCGGCGGCACTGGCGCGCGAGCGCGTCGAGCCGGGCGGTCTCGCCGGCGGCGGCCAGACCGATGGCGGCGTGCAGGGCCACGAACGGCGTCTGCGGGCGGGTCAGGAGTGCCGCGTCGACGGCCGCCAGCACCGGCTCGACCGGCGGGGGCGCGGTCTCGCCGGCGAACACCGCCGGCGCGCCCGGCAGCGCCGCAGCCACGGCGCCGTCCCAGTCGGTGGTGGTCACCCGCCAGCGCCACAGCAGCGAGGCGGAGTCGATCAGCGCCCGGACACCGCAGACCTCCGGCGGCGCGAGCTGGGAGTAGTAGCGACGGCGCACCGCCTCGGTGTCGCCGATCGCGAGCTCGTGCAGCGCGGCGTGCCAGGAGAAGTGCGCCCGGTGGCTGGCGCCGCGGCCGCTCTCCGCGACCCAGTGGTCCAGCCAGACCCGGCCGGGCTCGTGCTGGCCGGTCTCGTAGAGCACGTGGGTCTGGGCGTGCACGGCGTGCCCGGAGGACGGCTCGCACGAGAGTGCGGACTCCGCCAGCAGCCCGGCCTCCTCGAAGCGACCCTGGTCCTGGCGGGTGAAGGCGAGCAGCGAGATGTACCACCAGTGGTCGCCGTACGCCGGGGCCAGGCCCTCGACGAGGTCCCACGCCTCCTGCTGCACGTCGGTGACCCCGGAGAACGCGATGGTCGGGACGGCGGCGGAGACCGCGAGCACGTCGCGGGGGTGGGCGGCGATGTGGTTCATCAGCGCCTCGGCGCCGGTGCGCCGCACGTCCTTGACACGCAGCCCGACCACGTCGACGAGGCTGCGCTCGCGCTCGTCGCCGCGCTGGCGCACGGCCTTGCGGGCGGCGTCCAGCGAGGCCTTCACGTCGGCGTCGGCGCCGGCCTCGTGGCCGAGCATCGCCAGCGCCGCGTGGCCCAGCGCGAACCCGGGGTCGAGCTCGGTGGCCTGGCGCAGCAGGGCCTCGGCGCCGTCCTGCAGGCGCATCACCCGCTCCAGCCCGGCGTTGTACGCCGCAGCCGCCTCGGTGGTGGTCGACAGCGGCAGGCCCAGCGGGTCGCGCGGACGGGCCACCGGGTGGTGCCCGCCGACCAGGCGCCCGTCGGCCAACCGGCGGGGGAGCGGGGCGACGGCGTCGAGCACGTCGCGGGCGACCGCGGCCGCCTGGACCCGGATCTCCGGCACCGCCGTGGTCTCCCACAGCTCGCCGCGCCGCAGCGCGCCCAGCGTCCACAACGGGGCGTCGACCTCACCGTCCGAGGCGAGCAGGCGACCCTCGCGGGTGCGCACGCCGAGCCCGCCGACGTCGGCGGTGGCCAGCGACGCGCCCCCGCGCTCGCGCAGCAGGTCGTCGATGACGGGGTTGCCCAGCAGCCGCAGGTCGGTCTGCGGCCCGGTGCAGTTGACCACCCAGCCGACCTCGCGGCAGGTGCCGTCGGACAGCGTCACCCGCAACCCGCCGGCGGGCAGCGGCTCGGCGTCGACGACCCGCGCGCTGGCCAGCTGCAGGCGCCGGTCCTCGCGCAGGCCGGCGATCCGGGCGGTGCTGGTGGGGGCCATGCGGTGGCGGTGGATGTTCCAGCGTCCGGCGTCCTCGGCGAGGAAGCGCAGCTTGTCCTCGTCGCTGAAGCGGCTCCACAGCTCCTGCACGCGGAAGCGCAGGCCGTCGATCGCGGGGCGCCAGTCACCGGTGGTGGCCGCGACCTCCGCGACGTGGCGCTCGACCTCGACGCGGACCTCCTCGAGGGTGCTGCCCCAGTCGGAGATGTCCGGGATCGCCGCGAGCAGCGGGCGCGGCGCGTGCGGGCGGGGGAGCTCGCCGCTGCGCGAGATCGCGTGCACGACCCGGTCCGGGCGGTTGCGCTCGTCGGTCAGGGAGAACGCGACGTCGACCATGGTCAGCCCGGCGCCCACCAGCAGCACCTCGGGCAGGCCCGCGCGGTCGCGGCGTACGACGTCGAGCGCGCCGGGCGCCCACGGATCGGGGACGAAGAAGGCGGACGCCGCCAGGGAGGGCGGCGCCCAGGAGTGGCCGGCCGCGGGCAGGCCGGGCGCGATCACCGCGGCGTCGGCGGCGACCTCCGCGCCGTCCGCAGTGCGCAGCGCGACCCCGGTCCCGGTGCGGCGCACGCCGACGACCTGCTTGCGCACGTGGCGTACGCCGACCTCGCCCAGCGCGCCCCGCAGCGCCTCCTCCAGGGTGTCGTCCAGGTAGCGCGACCACTGACGCCGCGGCGCGAAGTCGTAGGGGTCGGTGGTGGCGTCGGGGTCCTCGCGGTGGCGCCAGGCCACGAAGTGGCCGGGGTCCTCCGGCAGCGCCGTCATGCCGGAGGCGGGCACGTTGAGCAGGTGCTGGTCGTCGGTCGTGCCGAAGGCGACGCCGCGCGCACGGTGGTCGGCCGGGTCGATCAGGACGATGTCGACGCCGGTGCTGCGCCGCGCGGCGGTGCGGGTGAGGTGGAGGGCGACGAGCGACCCGGCGGCACCGGCGCCCACGATCGCGACGGTCGGTCGGTGGGTGCGGGAGCGGCGCGGGTCAGCCATGTCGCGTAGTCCGTTCTAGTCGATTAATCTGCAAGACATTGGACAGATTAGCCGGACCGGCGACGCGCACGGCATCTCCGGGGCCTGTGTCTCCTGACGCATCTGGGCAGTGTGGCACCGGGCGGGCGCCGTCGACAGGGGCTCGGGCCAGGCGCCGGAGAGCCTCACCGAGACGGGGTGTGGTCCTCCCACTCGGCGTTGAAGGGGGAGTCCTTGCGGGAGAGCAGCTCGCGCCGCTCCTGAGACGTCAGCGCCGCGAGCTGCTCCGCGGCGTCGGGGGC